>NZ_LN869529.1:1564500-2281024 GCF_001244995.1 Intestinimonas massiliensis (ex Afouda et al. 2020) | reverse complement strand
TCTAAATGAGGTAAGGCACGATGTGGACTACATCGTTGATAGGCCGGAGGTGGAAGCACGGTAACGTGTGTAGCTGACCGGTACTAATCCGCCGAGGGCTTGACCTTAACATGTTTATGCAAGGCTTAGCTTGTTCCACTCTCTCGTTGTTCAGTTTTGAAGGTGTAGATTGATATGCGCCTTTAGCTCAGTTGGTAGAGCAACTGACTCTTAATCAGTGGGTCCCCGGTTCGAATCCGTGAAGGCGCACCAAGCGGCCCGTTGGTCAAGCGGTTAAGACGGCGGCCTCTCACGCCGCAAACGTGGGTTCGATTCCCGCACGGGTCACCAGTTTTTTAGAATGTTTTCCTTGACATTTCCTCTTAAATGAATATAATATCTTATCGTTGAGAAGAACGGTAAGGAGAAGAAAGTTTTTGAAAGTTTCTTTTGCTTACTTTTCTTTTCGAAGAAGAGTAAGTCGGTGTTGATTGCGGTGAGGGTCCACCCGTTCCCATTCCGAACACGGCAGTTAAGCTCATCTGCGCCGAAAATACTTGGCTGGCGACGGCCCGGGAAGATAGGTAACGCCGACACAAAAAAGAAGGTCTGGTCTGACCAGACCAGACCTTCTTTCATATTCCTCAATAGCTCAGTCGGTAGAGCATGCGGCTGTTAACCGCAGGGTCGTTGGTTCGAGTCCAACTTGGGGAGCCATGAAGCGGCTTGCCGCCACGTAGCCGTGACGGCAAGCCCCATTTGTATCAAACACGGAACACGGCAGATGGGCCTTTAGCTCAGTTGGTTAGAGCAGCCGGCTCATAACCGGCCGGTCCCGGGTTCGAGTCCCCGAAGGCCCACCACATAGGGGTATAGCTCAGCAGGTAGAGCAGCGGTCTCCAAAACCGCGTGCCGAGGGTTCGATTCCTTCTGCCCCTGCCAGAGAGAAACAGCACTACGCTGTGTCCTATACAAAAGATGGCGCGGTAGTTCAGTTGGTTAGAACGCCGGCCTGTCACGCCGGAGGTCGAGGGTTCAAGTCCCTTCCGCGTCGCCATCGTGGGGTGCAATCGCGCCTCATATGCTGCTGTAGCTCAGGCGGTAGAGCGCATCCTTGGTAAGGATGAGGTCTCCAGTTCGAATCTGGATAGCAGCTCCAGAAAACACCTGAAATTTTCGGATTTCAGGTGTTTTTTGTTGCGAATTCCGATTTTCTGTGTGGGTCAAAATGTGGGTCAACCGCCTGACCCACACCGTGACCCACACGCCGAAAGGGCTGGAAAGGATTCAAGCGCACCGGATGGGATGACCCGCCCGGTGTGCCTGTTTTTCTTCTGCGTTACATGACCTGTTCCATGAAGATTCCCATGGTCTGGGCGGCTTCGTCCTGCTTTTGCCTTGTGGCGTGAGTGTAGGTGCGGAGAGTGAAGCCTGCATCAAAGTGCCCCAGCATAGAGGATACCGTTTTCACGTCCACGCCGTTTTGCAGGGCTGTGGTGGCGAAGGTATGCCGCAAATCATGAAACCTAATGTGAGGCAGTCCGGCGTCCTTCAGGATCTTCTTGTGAAGGTTTACCACGCTGTCCGGGTGGTACAACTCTCCGGTGAGGGGAGAGGGGAACATATACGGATTATCTGGATGCCGGGCATGTTCTTGGACCAGCAGATCTACCGCAGTTTGAGGGATAGACACCAGCCGAACCGAATTCTCTGTCTTGGGTCTTGTAAGCTCCAAGCTTCTGTCCGGATTGCGGACGTTGGGCTTGGCGTAGAGTTCATACCACGTCCGCAGCCAGCTTGCCACGGTGTACTCATCCGCTGCTCTGCTGACGTCTAAACCGTTGGTTTCTTCAAGCGCTTTCTTGAGTTTTTCCTTGACCTCCCCTTGGGTTTTACCCAGCACATTCTTGATAATCCGCTTGCCAGTCTTGGCGTCATATCCGGCGGTGTACCGCCCCTCCCACCGGCCATCCTTCCTTTTTCTGATATTTCCCTCGCCGTTGGCTCGCTTCTTTGCCATGGTGCTCGCCTCCTTTGTAACGACACAACATACCGCAGAAAGAGAAAACTATCCAGGGGCACGGCGCAGAGTTATCAAACAATTCACATTTTTTCGGGGTCTTTTTCTTTGTTTTGCGGCGCAATTTTTGATGGATGTCGCACTGAGACCTGGTATCCTGAATCTATGCCAAAAACGACCGCTATCCCCGAGGTGAACCCCGCAGGTTCACCTTTACAGCCCTGATTTCATGCGGCTTTGAGGGCGCAATCCTCCAATTCCGACCACTCGTGACCCCCGAAGTGAGCCAAACCGACCACCTATGATCCCCACCCTGCAAATCTCGCAAACCGTTGTCCCGCCCCGCGTTGCGGGGCGGTGTGGCCCGGCCGGGGGTCGCAAGCGACCCCCGGCCTTTATCCTGCACTATTTTCGACCCCTCGGTTCACCCTTTGGTGGGGTGAAAACCTCTTACTCCTTTGCTCTTTCAATTTCCGGCACACAGCCCCAACACGGCGTTGAAAGCCAGCCAGTGCACGGCGGGGGTGTTGCCCTGCCGGTTAAAGGCCCGCACAGTGGCTCACAGGCGGTCAAGCGGGGCTTTCCCGCTCTGCCAGGAGTTGTGCCACCCGCTGCCGCTCCGCCGCCAATTCCAATTCTTTCATCTGGCGGGCGTAGTGTTCGTCGATCATCTCCTGGATGGGGCGGAGAGTGAAGCGCAGATTCCCGTTGCGTTTTTCTCCTGTCTTGGTGGTGACCTCAGTCGGCTCGGTGGTAATGATGCCACGTTCCTCCAGTTGACGGATGTACTTGCGCACGGTGTTCCCGCTCATGTTCACTGCCTTCCCGATAGTTTTGCAGCTTGGCCAGCACTGGTGGGTCTTGCGATTCTCGCACCGCCGCAGGAAACTATACACGGCCAAACCACCAGCGTTCAGTCCCCAGAGAAAAATCTCATTGGGCAGGAAGAAACCATTCCTGTAATTGCCGTACTTCATTGTCCACCTCCTGTGTGCTCATTCACCCATTGGATAAACTGCTCCTTGGGTACTACCATGCGGCTACCAATCTTCAGCACCGGGAAGCCCGACTCGTGCATCAGCTCATAGCCTGACGATGGGGATACTCCCAGTACTTTTGCCATCATTTCCGCATTGAGAAACAGCGGCAGGTCATCGTAGTTTTTGTAGGTAGATTCTTTCATAATGCCAACCTCCAAATCTTATCCTCTCTTCTTTAAGCCGAGGACCCTTATCACGCAACATAGAACTGACATACTCTCATTCGTCCGCTCGTTTTGACTCTCTGTTTTCTATTGCGGAAAATGTATCCTTTTGACACACTTTTGACAGAAAAACGGAGCGCCTGCTTTATCAGCAGACGCTCCGTTTGAGACTGGGTAAATTCAAAATTTTACTGGTTTCCGCAGGCGGCATTTGCCCTCCGCCTCGTCCCGCTCCTTCAACAGATGTGCCAGGGCGGAGAGGAACTTCTTTTGCAGGTAATCCACGCTGCCCCGGTTGAGTAGATGGGCAGATGCGTACTTGCGAATGGAGAGGCCGTCTACAAACCGCTCCCGAAAGTAATCCCGGTAGTCCGCCAGAACTGTTTTCAGAGCGTTGTCCAGAAAACACAAATCTTCCTTCAGTTTACCGAAATCGCTTTTGGTAATGGCAGCATACCGCTTTTGGTTTACACAAAAGCGATACTTTTGCGAATCGAAGCTGTAGTTCTCGCAGAGCTCCTTGGCGTATGCGTGGTAGTTGGCGGCCTGCTGATACTCTCGGGAGTCATATTCTTCATCCATCTGCCGGGGCGGACTTTTGCGCACCGGCCCCCAGAATCCCTCATCCTCCAACCGCTCGATGGCGGCCTCTGAGATCTTCATGTTGGTCAGCCGCTTGTACTTGGCCCGTCTCTCCCCGCTCACCTCCACAAAAGCACAAAAAGACTTTTTGTTGGAGGTGTAGTACCTGGGGACATCCGCGAAGGGGTAGGTGGTCCAGATGACCGTTTCCTCGCCGTTGTCGGAGTCCGTGGCCAGGGAAATGACATAGACGACCTTGCCGTCATAGCGCCGGTAGTATCCCGCACAGATCCATCTGCCCGCCAATAAATCATCCTCCCTTTTGTTTACCACAGGGCAATTTTTGATGCTGTGTCCTGCCTCTACGGCGCGAAGCGGTAGCCGATCCCCCAGACGGTCTGGATGTAGTCTTTGCCGGAGGAAGCCAGTTTTCTCCGCAGAAACTTGATGTGAGAGCGCACCGACTCATCCACATTGAAATCGCTGTCGCATCCCCAGATCCGGGTATAGAGCTGTTCCCGTGTAAATACCTGCCCGGGATAGCTGGCCAGGAAATGCAGCATAGGTAAAGCCTTCATGTAAGGCGACTGCCGCCGCTAATGCGTCGGCGCTGTAATCTGGATTGATGACCGCCTCTCCGAAAGCGTCTTCATTGATGAGCGTGGGGGCCAGCTCGTAGAAGCGGTAGCCTCCGCCGCCTTGCCAGTTTTGGGACTTTGTAATGCCGCCGTTATCCTCACCGGCAATCACCTTGTCCAGCCGCAGTTTGCAGTGGGTGTAGGCATGGTCGCCCATCTCAACGCCGATATACCGGCGGCCCATCTTGTGGGCAACAGCGGCGGTGGTACCGGAACCGAGAAAACTGTCCAGCACAAGGTCGCCGGGGTTAGAGCCAATGCCAAGAATAACCTCTGCAAGTCTCTCAGGCTTCGGCGTGTCAAAAGATTTATCGCCTTCAAACAAGGCTTTTATTTCAGCTTTTGCATTTCTGTTACTGCCCGCAAATTGGAAACTCCATAGAGTTTCAGGCGGGCGAGAGGAATGTTCGTCTGCATAAATCTTATAGTATGGTGACCATCCGTTTCTACCATTGACCCACTCGATTAAGTCTGGATTTGCCCGAACTTTCTCCTGAGACCAACGCCAATTGCCATCACTACCATCTGTGCGAATAGGATACACTTCTGTTCCATCGGGCGCAATCATGGCATAGTACAAATTTGGACGAGCTTCCCGGGCATCATTTTTCCCCATTGCTCTAAGCGGCTTTAAATAATATTGCCGGCCATTCCCATCTTTCCTATTGTAGTGTTCGGGAATCTCATCTGTTTTAACTTGGTTAATCAAAACTTGTTCAATATTTCTCGCATAAACAAGGGTATGGTCATAACGAGTGGAAAAAAGTTTCGCATCCATATTGTCCCGTTTATGTGGAGTAATAGGCGTAAAATTTCAAGTCGTGCTTTCATCAGGCTCAGCCAAATGCTATGTTCCATATTGTCATCATATTTTTCAAACGCCGAACCAGTGTTATACGGTGGGTCAATATAGATACACTTTACCTGCCCGGCAAACTTTTTCTCTAATGCTTTTAAGGCAAGGAGATTGTCCCCGTGAATCAGCATATTCTCCGTGTTAGAGTCAAAGGCGGTATTGGACAGCGCCGTGTTTTCAATCAGCAGACGCGGTTCCACTTTAATAGGTTCGTCCTTGCCATACCATGTCAGTTCCAGCTTATTGGCCACCCTTCAACACCTCCAACTCCTTTTTTACCAATGATTCAAACTGGCTCGTCAGGTTAGAGCATACATCTTCATCCGGAACAGTATTCCAAGGTTTCAGCACTGTAGTGGGACTTGTGGCTATTGCCATGAAAATATCAGGGTGATTTATGTTGTTTTCAGTAATCTTTTTGATTGCAGAGTCTCGGCTAAAAGGATTTTTGCTCAACTCATGGTATGTATCGAGAATGTCCTGCTCTAAAGGAGTAATCGTGCATTTCTGTTTCAGCAGTTCGAGCACAAGACCTGCTGTATCCATTATAATTCCTCCGTTTTTTACGGTTCTGTTCTACTTGCTTGATGCAATGTGTTCATCAAGCATAAACCTACAACAATTTTATTAAATTATAGCATTTGAAAACCAGTTTGTCTAATGAAAGCGTGATGTGACGGGTTTGGCATTTGGGGTAGACGCTTTTTTGTTTACTGCTACGCAAAATCTGAGTTGATCGCAAAAGGCATCTATCATATACCATTAAAGTGTTCTTTGATTGACCCACACCCTGACCCACACGAGGAAACGAGCGGGCGGAAATAATGGACACAAGAAGACGGAATAGTTCATATTTTCAGAGCAAATAGGACTGGAAAGTGTTAAAAATTAAGGGTTGGAAGGCCCTCAATCAGTTGGTAAGGATGAGGTCGGCAGTTCGAATCTGCCCAGCAGCTCCATAAAAACGCTCACATCGTTTGATGTGAGCGTTTTTATTGCAGTTGAAACGACTTAGTCCGTTTCATGGCCCAACAGCTTACGGGCAAAAGCCAGCAGCTCGGGGTCTACCGCCTGGGTCAGTTCCACACTCGTTACCTCCGGCACCTCTGCCCGCAGGATATCTTCAATCAGCCCCCGCGTGCTCAGATCAGCGGAGGGACAGCCGGAGCAGGCCCCCAGCAATTCCACCGACACGACTCCATCCGCATACCCGTCCAAGCGCACCTCGCCCCCATGGCTGCGCAGCATGGGGCGCACCTTTTCCTCTAGAATAGCCTCGATCCTCTGTTCCACGTTCATACACGGTCCTCCTTGTATTATAAAGTAGTAGTTATTAGAGCCCCTCTCCAAGGGCTATGTGCTACACTGTAAGGGATGCTGTGGATTGGTGTTGTCCTCCTACCAGAAGATGGTTTAAGAAAGGTTCCAACCACAGCCCTTTGCAGTTTTGTTAATCAGTTAAATACCGCCAGACGGTTTATGTGGAACAAGGCTACAAGAGCAAAGTGTTCTGTGGAGCAGCATCACAATCTTACCGTTGGAGGTTTTATCATGGTAGTTTCTGTTGGCATTGATGTCTCAAAGGACAAGCACGACTGCTTCATTCTCAACTCGGAAGGTGAAGTCCTGGCAGATGTGTTCACCATTCCCAACAACATGGATGGTTTTACCTGCCTGCTTCAGAAAATCCGGGACTGCACCACATCCCAGGACAAAATAAGAGTAGGGCTTGAGGCGACCGGACATTACAGCTACAACATCCTTGGGTTTCTTCTTGACAACGGTCTGGCCACCTATGTCTTGAACCCTTTGCGCACCAATCTCTACAGGAAAAGTCTCAGCTTAAGAAAGACAAAGACTGACCGTGTGGATGCACGAACGATTGCAGCTATGCTTCTGTCCGATGTAGGCCTCAAGCCCTACACAGACACAGCATACCACAATGAGGAGCTAAAGTCACTCACAAGATACCGTTTCGACAAGGTGAAAGAACGAGCCAAACTGAAATGCTCTGTTTCCAGGCTGGTCTGCATCCTGTTCCCAGAGTTGGAAAATCTGGTACCGTCCCTCCATGGGGCTTCTGTCTATGCCTTGCTGGAAGAGTTCCCTGGCGCCGTTCAGATCGCCGGGGCGCACCTGACACGACTGAAATCCCTTTTGACTGACGCCTCCAGAGGCCGTTACGGGCGGGACATGGCCCTGGACATCCGGGATGCTGCCAGGAATTCCATAGGCTCCAGAATGCCTGCCAAGTCCCTCGAATTGCAGCATACCATCCGGCTTATCCGGGAACTGGACGCTGAAATTGAGGAAATCGAAACAGAAATCCAAGCTATGATGGATGAACTGCACTCTCCGATCACGACCATTCCGGGCATTGGCTGTCGCATGGGGGCTATGATCCTTGCCGAGGTTGGGGACTTCTCCCGCTTTGAATCTCCCGACAAGCTGCTTGCCTATGCAGGGCTTTCACCATCGACCTACCAATCCGGACAGCTCAAGAACTGCTATCCGCACATGGAAAAACGCGGCTCCAGATACCTTCGCTACGCCATTTACAACGCCACCAAGTATGTCTGCTTATGGGACCCGGCCTTTGCGTCTTACCTTGCCAAGAAACGAGCGGAAGGCAAGCATTACAATGTTGCAATCTCCCACGCGGCCAAGAAACTGGTACGGCTCATCTTCGCTCTGGAGAAGTCCAGACAACCGTACCGTCTGGTAGCCTAACTTACTCTTGCTGGCATCCGGGGTCCTAACGGACCTCTACTTTGATATACTTTTTTTGAACCATCTGTTTTTGTACCACCGCCATTCATTTTGGGGGTTGACTTCTAATAGTTAATCTGTCTTTTTGATGACTTCCGAACTCCTGATAAAGCCATTATACTATATTTTTCCATGGGTGGAAAGGAAAAGTTAGAGGGCCCGCCATTATTTAGGGAGTGGCTGGAGCGCCCGGACGGTCAGAACCTGGTCCTGCACCGAAAAACGGATGTTGAGGCCGGCGAAGTCCAGTCCATACACCCGATCCGGGTCCTGCTGGTAGGGTGGGCGGGGGTCATGAGACAAAACGCCCAGCAGCGCCTCCCGCTTATCCAAGGGAACCCGGGAGAGCAATTCCTCCGGCACGCGGACCTCCAGGATGGGGCCGCCGTCGGGACCGGCAAAGCCGCCAGCGGCCCGGGGGTGGCTATCGGCGTAGGGGACATAGGGTTTGATGTCCAGAATGGGAGTGCCGTCCATCAGGTCCGCTCCCGTCACATGGAGCAGCGGTCCCAGTTCGGGGTGCAGTTCAATCTGCTCCAGCCGGACGGAGGACAGACCAATGGGGTTGGGTCGGAACGGAGAGCGGGTGGCAAATACCCCCATGCGCACATTGCCGCCCAGGCGGGGCGGGCGCACCGTGGGAGACCAGTCCTCCCGGACGCTGGCGGAAAACTGCCAGATCAGCCAGATGTAATCAAAGCCCTCCAGCCCCCGCAGTGCATCGGGATTGCGGAACTCCGGCTCAAACACCACGGTGGAGCGCAGAGCCTGAACCAGCCCACTCTGGCGGGGAATGCCGAATTTAGTGGGAAAATCGCTGCGAATACGGGCGATGCTCTTCATAGGGGGGAGCGTCATGGGGGACACCTCGCTTTCCTAAGGTCGATTGTACCTGATTGGACGGGAAAATGCAAATGCCGGTCGGCAGAGCAGATCAAAAGAGCAGACGGACCGGCCGGCCCCGAGGGCCGGCCGGTCCGTCTGCTCTTATTACCGTTGCGTTTGGCACCACCGGACGAATTCCAGAGGGAACTGGCTCCGCCGGGCGGCCTCCTCCTCGCTGAGACCCTGGTCCAAAAACCGCAGGACCACCGTCTTCATGGATTCGCCCAGTTCGATGATGTGGCCGTCCGGGTCATAGAACCGCAGTACCCGCTGGCCCCAGGGGTACTCCTTCACCTCGTGGAGCAGCTCCACCCCCGCGGCCCGGACCCGGCTCACGTCGGCGTCGAAGAATTCGCTTTCAAAGTAGAGCTCGGCATTGTGGGAGCGGTAGACCGTGCGCTCCTCCGGAAAGCCCACCAGCCCGGCAAACCCCTCCTGAAGCGTGGGGCCGCCCTCGAACACCAGGTTGGCGCCCAGATCCAGGGCGACCTTCCGGCCCAGCACCGTCTCATAAAAGGGCCGGGATACGGCCATCGAGCGCACGGCGAACAAAACGCCTTGAAATTCCATATGGGATCACACCTCCTTCGTGATAAGACAAAGCAAGTATACTCTAGAGCTTCAGCGGTTCCTTGTAAAAAGCGGACATCCCCGCCCGGTACTGGCCGGGCGACACCCCGCAGACCGCCTTGAAATCGTGGATGAAGTGGGCCTGATCAAAGTAGCCCAGCTCCTGGGCCAGACGGGTGAGGGAGGGCGCGCCGGCCTGGAGACAGCGGACGGCCCGGTTGATGCGCAGGACCCGGACAAAGGCATGGACGCCCAGCCCCGCCTCGGTCCGCAGCAGGCGGGACAGGTGGCGGATGCTGTAGCCGGTCTCCTGGGCCAGGGCCCCCGCGGGGGCGGAACAGGGGGAGGCGGCCAGATGGTCCAGCAGGGGTACGGCGGGGGACAGAGCCGGGCAAAGGGCCAGCAGGCCCCGGTCCAGCGCCTGCACAAAGCCGTCCAGGTCGGGGCTCCGCAGAAAGCACGCCTCCGCCAGGGCATACAGCCCGGGGGAGAGCTGGGCCAGCGGCCAAACCCGGTCAGCCAGCTCCCACTGCGGCACGCCGGTAAAGGCCCGGAGCCCGCCCGGCTGGAACTCCACAAAGAACCGGGGCGGGCCGGACCCCAGATCGTTGGCCACGGTGACGGTCCGGGTGGTGGGGCCGTAAGCCCGGGCGTCCAACAGCCCCTCCCCCAGGGTAAACACCAGACAGCCGCTGGCGTCCGGGATCAGGGTCAGCATTCCGGGGGCAGGCGGCGGGGGGACGGGTGCGGACAGACAGAGGGTATAATGGGCCACAAAGGGCCGCAGGGCCGGGTGAGGGCGCAGGTAGAGGTGGGTGAGGGACCGGGCCGCGCAGATGCCGTCCCGATCCCGAAAGACAAGAGCCTCCAAAATATCACCCCCCATTTTGTCCATCCTAACACATCCGCACCCACTATACAAGCCGGAGAAAATAAGGTAAAATAGGAGGCACGACAACCCGAGGGAGGCGGCCCAATGAACGAAATCCTGTACAGCCTGTACGACCGGCGGTCGGTGCGGGCCTTTGAGGACCAGCCGGTGGCGGAGGAGCAGAAGCGGATGGTGCTGGACGCCGCCGCCCAGGCCCCCAGCGCCGGCTGCCAGCAGCTCTATACCATTCTGGACATCACCGACCCGGCCCTCAAGGAGCGGCTGGCCGAGACCTGCGACCACCAGAGCTTCATCGCCCGGGCACCGGTGGTGCTGATCTTCTGTGCCGACTGCCTCAAGTGGTTCGACGCCTATGTGGAGGCGGGCTGCACGCCCCGTCAGCCCCGGGCGGGCGACCTGCTGCTGGCCGTGGACGACGCCCTCATTGCCGCCCAGAACGCTGTGGTAGCCGCCCAGAGCCTGGGGCTGGGGTCCTGCTACATCGGGGACATCATGGAGCAGTACGAAGAGCACCGGCGCCTGCTGAAGCTGCCTGCATGGGTGTTCCCGGCCTGTATGCTGGTGCTGGGCTGGCCCACCCGACAGCAGCGCGAGCGTCCCAAACCGGCGCGGTTTGCACAAAAACACATTGTCCACGAGAACGCCTATCGCCGGATGGCGGGGCCCGAGCTGCGGGAGATGTTCGCCGGACGCACCGGCGGGCAGTCCTTCGAGGCCTGGATGAGCGCTTTTTGTAGGCGGAAATACGACTCGGACTTCTCCCGGGAGATGAGCCGGTCGGTGGAGGAATACCTGAGAGATTTTGAGGAGGAAGAGTCATGATCCAGATCTATTGCGGAGACGGCAAGGGTAAGACCACCGCGGCCATGGGCCTGGCGGTCCGGGCGGCGGGCCGGGGCAATCCGGTGGTCATCGCCCAGTTTTTAAAGAGCGCCGACAGCGGAGAACGGCTGATTCTAGGCAAGCTGTCGGGCGTGACCCTGCTGGAGATCCCCGACGAGATGAAGTTCGTCTTTGCCATGAATGAGGAAGAAAAACGGGCCGAGCGGGAGCGGCAGACCGCCCTGTTCGAAAAGGCCGCCGCGCTGTCCGAGCTCAACGGCGCGGGGGTGCTGGTGCTGGACGAGCTGTGCTCTGCCGTCTCCACCGGCATGGTGCCCCTGGAGCTGGTCACCGCCTTTCTGGACCGCCGCCCGGCGGAGCTGGAGGTGGTCATCACCGGCCGGGACCCCGCAGCCGAGCTGGAGCGCCGGGCCGACTACATCACCGAGATGAAAAAGCGCAGACATCCCTTCGACCAGGGCCAGGCGGCCCGAAAAGGAATTGAATGGTAGGAAACAGAGCCGGAGGCCCGTTGGGCCTCCGGCTCTATTTCTCCGGGTGGAGGACAGATGTGCGGCATAAGAAAATGTTATAGGGAAAATGCAAAAAACTTTCAGACAAATATCGAAAGATTTGTTGCATTTTTTCGTATGAATGTTATAATAGTTTCTGCTGAAGCAATGAGGCTGTAGAAGTGAAAAAGGAGGACCCTTTCATGGCAAAAAAATACGTATATCAGTTTTCTGAGGGCAATGGCTCCATGCGGGAGCTGCTGGGCGGCAAGGGCGCCAACCTGGCCGAGATGACCAACTTGGGCATGCCCGTTCCCCAGGGTTTCACCGTCACCACCGAGGCCTGTACCCAGTATTATAACGACGGGCGCGCCATTCGCGCCGAGATCCAAGCCGAGATCCTGGAGCACCTGACCAAGCTGGAGGAGATCACCGGCAAGCAGTTCGGCCAGCCCGCCAACCCCCTGCTGGTGTCGGTCCGCTCCGGCGCCCGGGCCTCCATGCCCGGCATGATGGACACCATCCTCAACCTGGGACTCAACGACACCGTGGTGGAGGGCCTGGCCGCCTTTACCAGCAACCCCCGTTTTGCCTACGACTCCTACCGCCGCTTTATCCAGATGTTTTCCGACGTGGTCATGGAGCTGTCCAAGAAGCGCTTTGAAGAGATCATTGACGCCAAGAAAGCGGAAAAGGGGGTCAAGCTGGACACCGAGCTGGACACCGACGATCTGAAGGACCTGGTGGTCCGGTTCAAGAAGTTCTACCGGGACGAAAAGGGAGAGGACTTCCCCCAGGACCCCCATGTGCAGCTCATGGAGGCCGTCAAAGCCGTGTTCCGCTCCTGGGATAACCCCCGGGCCAACGTCTACCGCCGCATGAACGAGATCCCCTACGACTGGGGCACCGCCGTCAACGTCCAGTCCATGGTCTTCGGCAACTCCGGCGACAGCTCCGGCACCGGTGTGGCCTTCACCCGCAATCCCGCCACCGGAGAGAAGGCCCTGTTTGGCGAATACCTCATCAACGCCCAGGGCGAGGACGTGGTGGCCGGCGTGCGCACCCCCTCCCCCATCTCCAAGCTCCATGAGGAGATGCCCGCGGTCTACGACCAGTTTGCCGCCATCGCCAATAAGCTGGAGCAGCACTATAAGGATATGCAGGACATGGAGTTTACCATCGAGAACGGCAAGCTCTATATGCTCCAGACCCGCAACGGTAAGCGCACTGCCGCCGCCGCCCTGAAGGTGGCCGTGGATCTGGTGGACGAGGGCATGATCTCCGAAAAAGAGGCCGTGCTCCGGGTGGAGCCCAAGCAGCTAGACTCCCTGCTCCATCCCCAGTTCGACGCCGAGGCCCTGAAGAAAGCCGCCGTCATCGGCAAGGGCCTGGCCGCCTCCCCGGGCGCCGCCTGTGGTCAGGTGGTGTTTACCGCCGAGGACGCCAAGCAGTGGCATGACGCGGGCAAAAAGGTGGTCCTGGTCCGGCTGGAGACCTCCCCCGAGGACATCGAGGGCATGCAGGTGGCCCAGGGCATCCTCACCGTCCGGGGCGGCATGACCTCTCACGCCGCTGTGGTGGCCCGTGGCATGGGTACCTGCTGCGTGTCCGGCTGCGGCGAAATTGTGGTGGACTACGCGGACAAAAAGTTTACCCTGTCGGGCCGGGACTACCACGAGGGCGACTGGATCTCCATCGACGGCTCCACCGGCAGCATCTACGGCGAGGCCATCCCCACCGTGCCCGCTGACGTGGCTTCCGGCGATTTCGGCCGCTTCATGGGCTGGGCCGATCAGTACCGCCAGCTCCAGGTCTACACCAACGCCGACACCCCCAGGGACGCGGCTCAGGGCCGGGCCTTCGGCGCTCAGGGCATCGGTTTGTGCCGCACCGAGCACATGTTCTTCGAGGGCGAGCGCATCAAGGCCATGCGGGAGATGATCGTGGCCGACAACACCACCGACCGCAAAAAGGCACTGGACAAGATCCTGCCATATCAGCAGGGCGACTTCGAGGGCATCTACGAGGCCATGGAGGGCTGCCCCGTAGTCATCCGTTTCCTGGACCCCCCCCTGCATGAGTTCCTGCCCACCAAGGAGGAGGACATCCGGGAGATCGCCGCCGAGTTGGGCATCACCGTGGAAAAGCTCCACAATGTCATCGACGGCCTCCACGAGTTTAACCCCATGATGGGCCACCGGGGCTGCCGGCTGTCGGTCTCTTACCCGGAGATTGCCGAGATGCAGACTACAGCCGTTATCAACGCCGCCATCTGCGTGCAGAAGAAGCACCCCGAGTGGAAGATGGTTCCCGAGATCATGATCCCTCTGGTGGGCGAGGTCAAGGAGCTCAAATTTGTCAAGGACATGGTGGCGGCCACCGCCGACCGGCTGATCGCCGCCTCCGGGCTGGAGATGCGGTATGAGGTGGGCACCATGATCGAGATCCCCAGGGCCGCTCTCACCGCCGACGAGATCGCCCGGGAGGCGGAGTTCTTCTCCTTTGGCACCAACGACCTGACCCAGATGACCTTCGGCTTCTCCCGCGACGACGCCGGCAAGTTCCTGGGCTACTACTACGACAACAAAATCTACGAGTCCGACCCCTTCGCCCACCTGGACCAGAAGGGTGTGGGCAAGCTGGTGGATATGGCTGTCAAGCTGGGTAAGACCACCCGCCCCGACATCCATCTGGGGATCTGCGGTGAGCACGGCGGCGACCCCACCTCGGTGGAGTTCTTCCACAAGACCGGCCTGCATTACGTATCCTGCTCCCCCTACCGGGTGCCCATCGCCCGGCTGGCCGCCGCCCAGGCTGCCATCAAGTTCCCCCGGTAAAAGAAAAACATGCCCAAGAAGCAAGCGTGCGCCGGAGCAATCTGGCGCACGCTTGTTGCGTTGAGGCCGAACCCGCGTCGTCTTTTGACGAAAGTCCACATAATATTGTTATGTCGCTTTAAAACTTGAAATGCGGCGGGATTGCGCCTTTACAGGGCCGGATGGTATGTGGTATAATGCACCAGAAATGCCGTGATGTGATATTTAAAATCGGAAAGGGGAGCGCCCGTTCGTGGACGAACTGAAGGAATTGAAGGAACGGCTCAGTCAGGAGCGGCCCGCCCAGTGGCGGGACCTGCCCGATATCGGGCTGTATATGGACCAGGTCGTCTCCTACATGCCCCGGCAGCTCATCTCCTATGCCGGGAGAGATGCTCTCACCCCGGCCATGGTCAACAACTACATCAAGGACGGACTGCTACCCCGGGCGGACGGGAAAAAATACGGCCGCACTCACCTGGCCTATCTCACCGCCATCTGCGCCCTTAAGCGGGTGCTCTCCGTCCGGGAGACCAAGGCCCTGCTCCACGCCGCCGCCGAGGGGGAGGAGGACTGGGCCCTGTACGCCAAATTTTTGGGCCAGATGGATATGGCTCTGGAGCGCACTGCCGACGCCCTGGACCCGGACACCCCCCGGGAGGAGCTGGCCGGGCTGGCCCTGAGTCTGGCTCTGCGCAGCTACGCCGACCAACTGGCCTGCCAGCGCATCCTGGACCTGATCGCGCCCCAGGAAGCCACCAAGGCGGAGCGGAAGCGGCGGGTCAAAGAGGGGTAGACCGATTTCAAAAGCTCAAATGTTCTTTTTATAATACAGGAGGGAATCAACCGAATGAGCCAATTTGTCATTGTCACCGACTCGTCCGCCGACCTGAGCCACGAGATGGTTCAGGCGCTGGGAGTGGAGGTGCTGCCCCTGGCCTTTACCATGGAGGGCAAGACCTACTACAATTACACGGATAACCGCGACATGGCCCCCAAGGAGTTTTACCGCCGGCTGGCGGCCGGCGCCGTGGCCACCACCAACGCCGTCAATGTAGGGCAGGCCATCGAGGGCATCGAGCCCCTGCTCCAGGCCGGGAAGGATGTGCTGACGCTGGCCTTTTCCTCCGGCCTGTCCGCCACCTACAGCTCCATGCAGATCGCCGTGGACGAATTGGCTGAAAAGTACCCGGAGCGGAAGGTGTACGCCGTGGACACCCTGTGCGCCTCCCTGGGCCAGGGGCTTATCCTCTATCTGGCCGCGGGGCTTCAGAAGCAGGGAAAAAGCATCGAGGAGGTCCGGGACTGGGTCGAGGCGAACAAGCTCCACATCTGCCACTGGTTCACCGTGGATGACCTGATGTACCTGAAGCGGGGGGGCCGGGTCTCCGCCGCCACCGCCGTGGTGGGCACCATGCTCCAGATCAAGCCGGTCATGCACGTGGACGATGAGGGGCATCTCATTAACGTCAGCAAGGCCCGGGGCCGGAAGGCCTCCCTGGACGCTCTGGTGAAAAAGGTGGGGGAGACCGCCACCGACCCGGCGAGCCAGACCATGTTCATCAGCCACAGCGACTGCGAGGCCGACGCCCGGTATGTGGCCGATCAGATCCAGGCCAAGTACGGCGCCAAAGAGATCATCCTCAACTACATCGGGCCGGTCATCGGCGCCCACACCGGGCCGGGCTGCGTGGCGCTCTTCTTCGTGGGAGGGACGCGCTGATGGACCCGATCTGGCTGGAGGTGACGGTGGAGACCACCGAGCCCGAACTGGAGACCCTGGCCGCCCGCCTCACCATGAACGGGGCCACAGGCCTGGTCATCGAGGACGAGGAGGACTTCAAGACCTTTCTGGAACAGAACCGGCAGTACTGGGACTATGTGGACGACCAGCTCCTGGAGCGCATGAAGGGGGCGGCGCGGGTCAAGTTCTACGTCACCGACGACGCGGATGGGAAAAAGCAGTTGGAGACTTGGATGGCGGGCATCGACGCCCCCTATGCTACCGCCCGGCTTCGAGAGGAGGACTGGGCCACTAGCTGGCAGAAATACTACAAGCCCATGTCCGTGGGGGAGCGGCTCTACATCGTGCCCGAGTGGGAGAAGGGGGAGCCGGTCCCGGCGGGGCGCACCCCCCTCTACCTGAACCCCGGCCTCATCTTCGGCACCGGTAGCCACGCCTCCACCCGCCTGTGCCTGGAGGGGGTGGAGACCTACGTCCGCCCGGGCGGGCGGGTGCTGGATCTGGGCTGCGGCAGCGGCATCCTCTCCATCGCCGCCCTACTGCTGGGCGCGGAGGAAGCCGCGGGGGTGGACATCGACCCCAAGGCCGTGGGCGTGGCCTATGAAAACGCCGCCATGAACGGCATCGGCGCCGGCCGCTATACCGTCCGTGCGGGGGACGTGCTCAGCGACCGGGCCCTGGCTGCCGAGCTGGCCCAAAAGCGATACCAACTGGTATTGGCCAACATCGTGGCCGACGTCATCATCCCCCTCTCCGCCCAAGTGCCGGGCCTGCTGGAGCCCGGCGGGATGTTCCTGTGCTCCGGCATCATCGACACCCGGGCCGACGAGGTCCGCACCGCCCTGGTGAGCCACGGGCTTCGGGTGACGGAGAAGAAGGAGCGGGACGGCTGGGTGGCCTTTGCCGCCACACGGTAAAAAGGACGCGGGGCGTTTCCGGACCTTCCGGGAACGCCTTCTCTTTTGTCCGCAGAAATGATATAATACATTATTATCCTGTTTTGAGGTGAAGTCCATGAAGGCAGTGGTCAAGCGGGTGGAGTTCCCCGCCGGACGGCGGATTTTGGCCGTCAGCGACATCCACGGCAACCTGCCCTGGTTCCGGGCCCTGCTGGACAAGGCGGGCTACACCGGGGACGACATTCTAGTGCTGGTGGGAGACCTGGTGGAGAAGGGGGCGGACAGCCTGGCCACCCTGCGGTATATCATGGAGCTCTCCGCCGCCCACACGGTGTACGCCCTGTGCGGCAACTGCGACAATCTGGCTGTGGACTTTGCCTACGGCGGCGGGGAGCTGGGCCGGGACTTCTACCGGTTTTACCTCAGCGTGTGGAAGGAGCGGGCCCTTATTTTGCAGATGGCGGCCGAGGCCGGCATCCGGGTAGAGGGCCCGGGGGACCTGCCCCGACTGCGGGAAAGGCTGCTGGAGTCCTTCCGGCCCGAGCTGGCGTTCCTGCGGGGCCTGCCCACCATTTTAGAGACCGGGCACTTTGTCTTTGTCCACGGCGGGGTGCCCTCCTACGAGGCCATGGAGGAGCTGGACGCCTGGCGGTGCATGAAGAACGACGACTTCATGAGCCAGGGGTACTCCTTCCCCAAATACTGCGTGGTGGGACACTGGCCCGTCACCCTCTACCGGACGGATTACCCCTGCTGCAACCCCATCATCGACCGGAAGCGAAAGATCATCAGCATCGACGGCGGCTGCGTCCTCAAAAGCGACGGCCAGCTCAATGCCCTGGTGATTCCGGAGGGGGACAGCCGGGACTTTTCCTGGGTGAGCTACGACGACTGCCCGGTGGGAGTGGCTCTGGACCGGCAGGCGGAGAGCGCCGACCCGGTCATCGTCCACTGGACCGACCACGATGTGGAGGTGCTGGAACGGGGAGCGGAGTTCTCCCTGTGCCGCCACACCGCCACCGGACGGACCCTCCCGGTACTGACCAAATACTTGCGCAGGCGGGGGGAGCAGGAGTGGTGCGAGGACACCAGCGATTACCGCCTGGCGGTGGAGCCGGGGGACCGGCTGTCCATCGTGGAGGAGACCTCCCGGGGCCGCCTGGTAAAAAAGGACGGAGTCACCGGGTGGTACTTCGGGCGCCTGAAGGGACCGGAAAGGGAAGAAAAGATCCGGGAAAATGATTGACTTTTGAATATTTCATTGATATAATGCTAAAGCCGCTTTGAATGGGGACAACGAGGCGCCGCGCATCCCGGAGCAATTGGCCGTTGTGGAGGGTGCAAAGCGTGACAAAAAGTGAAGCTCGCACGCTTCCCCCTACGACAGCGAGCCCGTTATGAAGGAGTTGAAAACAACATGCATGCTATCATCGAGACCGGCGGAAAGCAGTACAAGGTGGCCGAGGGCGACACCCTCTTCATCGAAAAGCTGAACGCCGAGGCCGGCGAGGCCGTCACCTTCGACAAGGTCCTGGCTGTCGTGGACGGCGACAAGGCCACCTTCGGCACTCCCGTGGTGGAGGGCGCCAAGGTGGAGGCCAACGTAGTGAAGAACGGCAAGGGCAAGAAGGTCATGATCTTCAAGTACAATCCCAAAAAGGGCTACCGCCGCCGTCAGGGCCATCGTCAGCCCTACACCAAGGTGACCATCGGCAAGATCGAGGCTTAATTGTGATCGAAGTCACATTTTATTCCGAGGGCAGCCGCCTGACGGGCTTCACCGTCCAGGGACACAGCGGGCTGGCCGATCCGGGGGAGGACGTCCTCTGCGCCGCAGTTACCAGCGCCGTCCGGCTTGCCGAGTGCGCCGTCAACGACGTGCTGGGGCTGGAGGCCGCCGTCAAGGTGAAGGAAAAGGACGCGTCCATCTCCCTCAAGCTCCCCGGCGGACTGGGACAGACCAACGAGAGCACCTGTCAGACCCTTCTGACCGCCCTGATGGTCTACTGCGTCCAGCTCCACGAGGAGTACCCTGAAAATATCATCGTCTTAGACATGGAGGTGTAATACCATGCTGAATATCGGACTGCAGTTCTTCGCCCATAAAAAGGGCGTGGGCTCCACCCGCAACGGCCGCGATTCCAAGGCCAAGCGCCTGGGCGTGAAGCGGGGCGACGGCCAGTTTGTCCTGGCCGGCAACGTGCTGGTGCGCCAGCGCGGCACCCATATCCATCCCGGCGTCAACGTGGGCAGGGGCAGCGACGACACCCTGTTTGCCCTCAAGACCGGCAAGGTCAAGTTCGAGCGGCTGGGCAAGGACCGCAAGCAGGTCTCCATCATCGAGGAGATCGCGCAGTAAAATGGGCATACTAAGGGCCTCGAACGCGCGTCGTTCGGGGCCCTTTCTTTGACACATATCATGTAAGGAGGTGGCGGCAATGCCAGCATTCGTGGATACCGCCAAAATCACCGTCAAGGCCGGCAACGGCGGCAACGGGGCCGTGGCCTTCCACCGGGAAAAGTACGTGGCCGCCGGCGGGCCCGACGGCGGCGATGGAGGCCGGGGAGGAGACATCCTTCTCCAAGTGGACCGCCATATGTCCACCCTGATGGACTTCCGCTACAAGCGCAAATACGCCGCGGGCAACGGCATGGACGGACAGGGCAGGCGCTGCTCCGGCAAGGACGGGCAGGACCTGGTCATCAAGGTGCCCCTGGGCACCGTGGTGCGGGACGCCGACACCAATCAGATCATCTGCGACATGTCCTCCGCCCAGCCCTTTGTGCTGGCCCGGGGGGGCAACGGCGGCTGGGGCAACAAGCACTTCGCCACCCCCACCCGCCAGGTGCCCCGGTTTGCCAAGGCGGGGCTCCCCGGCCAGGAGCGCCAGGTGGTACTGGAGCTGAAGCTGCTGGCCGACGTGGGGCTGGTGGGTTTCCCCAACGTGGGCAAGTCCACGCTGCTCTCCGTGGTGTCCAAGGCGCGGCCCAAGATTGCCGACTACCACTTCACCACCCTGTTCCCCAACCTGGGTGTGGTCTACGTGGAGGAGGGGGTCTCCTTCGTCATGGCCGACATCCCCGGCATCATCGAGGGCGCCCACGAGGGGGCCGGGCTGGGGCACGACTTTTTGCGGCACATCGACCGCTGCCGCCTGCTCATCCACATGGTGGACGTGTCGGGCAGCGAAGGCCGGGACCCAGTGGCCGATTTCGAGGCCATCAACGAGGAGCTCCGGCAGTACAGCCCCACGCTGGCCTCCCGCCGGATGCTGGTGGCGGGCAACAAGGCCGACATCGCCGGGGACCGGACGCTGGTGGACCGGCTGCGCGCCCACGTGGAGGCCCGGGGGATGCCCTTCTTTGAGATCTCCGCCGCCACCGGCCAGGGGGTGCGGGAGCTGGTCTTCGCCGCCGCCCGGGAGCTGGAGAACCTGCCCCCCATCGCCGTCTACGAGCCGGACTACGTACCCGCCCCGCCGGAGATCGACACCTCCGGGGAGGTCCGCATCGTCCACGAGGACGACACCTGGATCGTGGACGGGCCCTGGCTCCAGCGGCTCATGGCCAACGTCAACTTCGGGGACTACGAGTCGCGGAACTGGTTCGACCGGATGCTCCGGGAGTCCGGCCTTTTCGACCGGCTGGAGGCTATGGGCATTCAGGACGGAGACACCGTGTCCCTCTACAATCTGGAGTTCGAGTACCGGAGATAGCGATAAAAAGCCGCGCACCCAATGGGTGCGCGGCGCTTTTTATGCGTCGTCCGGCAGCAGGGAACCCACCTCAAATTCCTGCATGCCCATGTAGCCCGGGGCGATCTCGTATTTCGAGAAGACCACCACCGGGCTTCCGGATTCATTGAGGTAGAAGGGCTGGTCGTCCCGGATGGACTGGAAGCCCTCAATGCCGTCCGAACCGTCAAAGTAGACGTTGGCCGGGTCCTGACTGCGCTCGTCGATACCGGCCCGGACAGCTTCATTGGCGATGCGCCTCCAGTCGGGGCCCAGCAGGTCCCGGAGAGTCAGTTCACGGCCGGTCTCCAGGTCGATGTTGTAGGCGTAATACTCGGTGTAGGCGTTGGCCAGGGTCTCGGTCTTGGTGAGGACGAAGGACAGGTAGTGTCCGTTTTGGCACTTGATCTCGTAGTCCACGTCGATGATGATGGGGATAAAGTCCTCCGCCTGGCCGCCGGTGGCCACAAAGGCCTCCTTGTCCGCCCGGGCCCGAGCCTCCGCCTCGTCCAGCACCTGCTGGATGCGGGTGGAGATCTCGGTATTGACGCGCTGCTCCAGGTCGGTGTTGCCGGTGTTCTCCAGGGCGGGCAGGCGCACGTCGATGAGGTGCTCCTTGTCCTCGATCCGGTATTCCCGCACGGTGACCACCCGGGCCAGGGCGCCCAGCACCGGGACGGCCTCCACCGCCTGGGCAAAGGTGGGGCTGACGTTCAGCAGCAGCACGAAGCAGGCGCAGCAGGACGCCAGCACCGCCGCCGTGCGGCGGAGGCCATCCCGGGAGCGCCGCTTCCGGTCCCCGGCCCGAATGGCCGAGGCTACGGCAAAATCCAGCTCCGCCGGGAGCTCCACTTCTTTATAGCGCGCCCTGGCGCGCTCCATCTGCCGGTTCATCACTGACCTCCTCTCCTGTCATGTCCCGCAGCTTTTTCAGAGCCTTATACAGCCGGGACTTTACCGTGTTCAGATTGGTATCGGTGACCTGTGCGATCTCCTCCAGCTTCAGGTCCTCAAAAAACCGCAGGCGCACCACCGCCTGCTCAGCGTCGCTGAGGGCCTCGATGGCGGCGTGGAGGTCCAGCCGCTCCGCTGGGTCCGGGTCCTCGGCCCCCCGGTCCCAGACGGCGTCCTCCAGGGAGAGGAGCCGCTGGTTCCTGCGGAAATAGTTCATGCTCTCATTGAGCAGGATGCGGTAGAACCAGGTCCTGAGGTAGGCGGGCTCCCGGAGGGAGTCGATCTTGGTCAGCGCCTTGACGATGGACTCCTGCACCACGTCCAGAGCTGCGTCCCGATTCTTGACGTAGCTGTAGGCCAGGCGGTAGAAGTCGGCCTGTCCCGCCGTGATATAGTCCACCAAAAGCTGGCGGTTGTGGGCGGTATGGATGTTCAAGCCGGGGCTCACCTCCTGGATGCGTTCTGTTACTTAGACCCGCCGCAGGGTCAAAAAGTTGCCGGGGCCGCAAAAGTTTTGAAAAAAGGGCTCGGAGACGCGCTCCGGGCCCGATATGGGCACTCAGGATCCCAGTGCGTCCAGAGCCTTCTGGGCGGCGTCATAGTCGGCGCACACCACCAGCAGCACGGTGTTCCCCGCCTGCTCGGTCAGAGCCTTCTCCAGCTTGGGGAGGTCCTCCGGCTTGTACTGGGTCTCGGCCTCGCTCTCCCGCCGGTCGGATACATGGGCCTGGACGGCCCCCAGCGCGGCCGCGGCGGCCTCCGCATCGGCCATCCGCAGCACCGCCAGCTCCTCGTAGCCCCCCTCCAGGGAGGTATAGACCACGGCCTCCTCCGGCTCGGAAGACAGGCCCAGATAGGACCCCGCCAGGTCGGCGTCCAGGACCTCCAGCTCCTGGTCAAAGACCTTGGCGTCCAGCAGAGCCTGGGCCGCGGCGGCGGGGTCGTAGGCCTTGGCCCCCTCCGTCGGGCCCCCGCAGCCGGTCAGCAGCGCGGCGCACAGCGCCAGCAGGCAGACCCTTGTTCTCGTTCTCATGGCAAACAGCTCCTTTCAGGACACCGGGTCCGACAGGCTCCCCCAATAGGTCTGCGCATCCACGGTGTGGGTGCGCAGGTAGGCGTACCACTTTTGATACCACTCCCTGCGGAAGTGGACCCCGTCGGTGGTGCCCTCGGCGGGGAGCACGCCGTCCTCCCCCGCCAGGGCGGAGGCCAGGTCCAGGTAGACTACCTGCTTCTCCTCAGCCAGTTGCCGGAGCAGGGTGTTGTACTCGGTGATCTTGGCGTTGGTGACGTAGGCCCGGCCATCGTATTTCTTGGCCACCTCTTCGTTGACCGGAATGATGGCCTGGAGGTAGAGCACGGCGTCGGGCTGGAGCTGGCGGATCTGGTCGAGGAACTGGCCGTAGGTGTCGTAGAACGCCTGGTCGTCGCCGTAGCCCAGCTCGTTGACGCCGAACATGACGTACACCTTGGCGTACGTGTTCTGCTCCAGCAGCTCCAGCACGGCGTGCTTTTGTCCGTCGGCCCCCTTGATACACTTGTTTTCCCGATCGGCGGCCTCAAAGACCATCAGGCCGTTGTGATAGATCACGCCGCCGGGGCGGATGCCGCTGTACAGCCGCAGCCCGTCGGTGCGGGAGTCGCCCAGAAAGACGGCGTCGGAGAAGTAGTCCTCCTCCGCCTCGCCGCCCTCCGGCGCCGGCTGGGAAAAATCGTAGAGGGGCGCGGCGGAGACGGTCTCCTCCGGAGGCTCGGTGGGGCGCGGCGGCTCCGACGCAGGCGGCGTCTCCGGCGCGGGCGGAGGGGCCGGAACAGGTCCGGCGACCGACTGCCGCGCGCTGGCAACGGCCCACAGGCACAGGACTGCGGCCAGGCCGCAGCATAACAGCAGGACCGGCCACAGCCGCCTGCCCTTGGGTGGATGTTGTTTGATCTCTGGTTTCTGGTCCAGGCCGGTAGGCATGGGCCCCGCCCCCTTTCGGTATTCTAGGTCTTAGACGCCCCGGTCCAGGATAAAGTTTTCGATCTGGTCGAAATTTGCCGCAATCAGCACCGGGGACAAATCGGGGCGGGCGGGGCGGCCCTTGGGGTTATACCAGACGGCGTCCAGGCCGGCGTTCTTGGCCCCCAGGATGTCGGAGCCCGGGGTGTCGCCCACCACCACGGCGCGGCCCGGGTCGGAAATGCCCATATCGTGGAGCACGGCGTCGAAAAACTCCCGCCGGGGCTTGTGGAATCCAATGTCCTCCGAAATAAAAAGGTGAGAAATGCAGTCCTGAATCGGACTGCGGGCAAAGCGGCCCCGCTGGGCAGAAGAGACGCCGTTGGTGATGATGGCCAGGGTGCAGCGGGTGGCCAGGGCCCGGCACAGCGCCTCCGCCCCCGGGAGCAGGTCGCCCTGCTCTCCCAGGCGGGAGAGGTAATACCGGTTGAGCTCCGCAGGGTCGCCCGCCCGGCCCACGGCCCGCAGGAAGGAGGAAAATCGCTCCACCACCAGCTCCCCCTGGGAGATCTCTCCGCGGTCGAATTTGGACCAAAGAGCGGTGTTGATGTCGATATAGGTCTGCTCGGCCTCCGGCGTAAAGGGAATGCCGTGGCCGGCCAGGGTGAGACCCAGGGCCTTGTGCTCGGCCAGATCGAAGTCAAACAGGGTGTTGTCGGCGTCCAGCAAAACGTAGTCGTAACGGGGCATATGGGGACCTCACTTTATCTCACAGGTTGGACCGCCGCCGGCGGCGCAGGGCGGAGTACATCCGGACCAGGGAGGACACCATCAGGATGCCTACCGCCAGGGCTCCGGCCACCCCCAGGGTGTGGGCGCCGGTGGAGAGAAACAGGCTGCTCTCCCCGTTGAGGGCGTGCTCCATGGTACTGTAGATGCCGCCGCCGGGGACCAGGGGCAGGAAGGCCACCAGCAGGTAGCCGGTCACCGGGCACTTGCGTACCCGGGCCATCCCCTCGGAATAGGCGGAGAGAAATACAGCCGCCCAGAAGGACTGGAGCAGATCGCTGTAGCCCGTCAGCGGGCCCACCAGCAGATAGACCAGCCAGGACAGCCCCCCGCCGATGGAGCAGATGACCATGCCGGGGGCCCGGATGTTGAAGATGATGCAGAAGCCCAGACAGGCGGCAAAGGCCGACAGGCAGGGGACCAGGTAGTCGGAAAGGCCCATCTACACCACCCCCCAGATCAGACGGGTCAGGGCCAGGGCCAGGCCGGTGCCCAGGGCGATGCCTGTGGCGGTCAGCAGGGCCTCGGCCAGCTTGATGAGGCCGGAGATCAGGTCCCCGGCAATGATGTCCCGCATAAAGTTGGTGATAACGATGCCGGGAACCAGGGTCATGATGGCGCCGGTGATGATGAGGCTGGCGTGCTGGCCCAGGCCGACCACGGTGAGCGCCACCGCCAGCAGGGCGCAGACAAAGCCGCCGGCGATGGTCTTGAAGAACAGGTTGGTGCCCAGCCGGGCCATGAACAGCAGGCTGGCCCCGATGGCCAGCCCGCACAGGCCGCCGCACAGGGCGTCCCGCAGGGTGCCGCCGAAGAAGAGACAGAAGGCCGCGGCGCCCAGGGCGTAGCCGAAAAGCTGCCCGGCGGTGGGGAACTGGGTGTGGTCGGCCAGGACCCGGTCCAGCCGGACCCAGGCCTCGTCCAGGTCGGGGACCTCCTGGCACAGGCGGCGGCACAGGTCGTTGAGGGCCTCCATGCGGTAGATGTCGGTGCCGTGGCCGGGGATGCGGCGGACCACAGTGAGGGGCCGCTGCCCCGAAGCGCGCAGGCTGACGATCAGACAGTTGGGGATGGCGAATACCTCGCCGGTGTCCACGCCGTAGGCGCCCAGCAGGTAGCGGACGGACTCCTCCACCCGGTAGATCTCCGCCCCGCTCATCATCAGGCGGTAGCCCAGCTCCCCGGTCAGGGTGAGCAGCTTGTCGTAATCCAAAGGGCCCCTGTCCTCCTTCCCGGCGGGTCTGACGTCCGGCGCCAAGCCAAGCCATGATACCGCCTTTTCCGGCGGGATGCAAGCGATTTCCACAGGAAATACCAGGAATCAGCCCTCCGGGTCCTGGCCGCTCATCTGGCGGTGCTCCTCCACCAGCTCCCGGTACAGGTCGCACAGCGGCCAGTCCCGGTTGGTGGCGGTGAGCACCGCCTTATAGGGAAAGCGGACCTGGGCCTGCCGCAGATGCTTCAGCAGGGTGTCCAGCCGGGAGGCGGAAAAGCCGCAGAGCACCAGCATCGGCTGGTCCACCACAGGGCAGGGGTCGGGGGCCTCCCGGGCGGGACAGTCTTTGAGCCCGGCCAGATGTCCCACCGTCTGGTGGAGCTGGTCGGGAGAGACCGGGCGCAGGCGTACCTTCATACGGAAAAAGATTCCCTTTGCTCTCAAAATGGCGGGATCGGCGGGGTCGGGGGCGTAAAAAAGGACCATTTCTGTGTTTTGTGCCATCGTAAGGCTCCTTTCTACAGGCGCGGACGGGCCGCCCGCAGGGGATGGTAATAATAGTAATGTATGAGCGGCCGGGGGTAAAATAGGAGCGCAAGATCAGCCGCCGCGCTCCAGCCGGCAGACCGTCTCCACGTGGGCAGTGCGGGGGAACAGGTCCACCGCGACGGCCTGGACGGGGGCGTAGCCCAGCGGGGCGAAGCGGGCCACGTCCCGGGCCAGGGTGGCCGGGTCGCAGGAAACGTAGATCACACGGTCCGGCGCCATGCCGGCGATGGTCTCCACCACGCCGGCGGCCAGGCCCTTCCGGGGCGGGTCCACACACACCACGTCAGGGCGCAGGCCCTCCCCCGCCAGACGGCGGGCGGCGTCGGCGGCGTCGGCGCAGAAAAATTCCGCGTTCCGGATGCCGTTGCGCCGGGCGTTGGCCTCGGCGTCCGCCACCGCCGCGGGGACGATCTCCGCACCGATGACCCGTCCGGCAGTCCTGGCCATCACCAGCGAGATGGTGCCGATGCCACAGTACAGGTCCAGCACGGTCTCCCGCCCGGTGAGCGCGGCAAACTCCGCCGCCTTGGCGTACAGCACCTCCGTCTGGGCCCGGTTCACCTGGTAGAAGGAGGGCACGGAGATGCGGAAGGTCAGGCCGCACAGGGTGTCTTCCAGCCAGTCCCGGCCCCAGAGGGTGATCTGCCGCCTCCCCAGGACCACGTTGGTCCTGTCCCGATTCACCGAGAGCACCACTCCCGTAAGGCCGGGGGCGGCCCGGCGCAGCCGGTCCACCAGTCCGTCGGGGTCGGGGACGGCCTCCCCGTTTACCACCAGGCAGCACAGGACGCCCGAGGCGGCGAAGCGGAGAAAGAGGTGGCGCACCAGCCCCGAGTGGGCGGCCTCGTCGTAGGCGGGAACGCCGGAGTCGGCCATCCAGGCCCGCACGGCCGCCGCGATGGCCGCCGCCTCCGGCGGCTGGAGCAGGCAGTCCTCCACGTCCACCACATCGTGACTCCGGGCGCGGTAAAAGCCGATGCGGGGGCCCTCCTTCCCGGCGGAGATGGGAAACTGCACCTTGTTGCGATAACGTTGAGTAGAATCGGCCCCTAAAATTACGGGAATGGGGAGATCGACGCCCCCAATGCGCTGGAGGGCGTCGGCCACCTTCTGCCGCTTGGCCTCCAGCTCGGCGGCGTAATCCGCGTGCCGGAACTGGCAGCCGCCGCACCGAGGATAGCTGCCGCAGTCGGGAGCCCGGCGGGCGGAGGAGGGCGCGCACACCTGCTGCATCCGGCCCCAGGCGGCGGTTTTGCCCACCTTCAGGAGCTGCACCTGGCAGGTCTCGCCGGGGAGCGCCCCCGCCACAAAGACCACCATGCCCCCGGGCAGGTGGGCCACGCCCTCCCCGGCGGAGCCGAAGCGCTCGATATCCAGGCGGACGACGTCATTTTTTCGAAACGGTTCCATAGGTGCCTCCAGGGTCTGTCAGCGGACCGTCAGGTCGGACAGGTCGGTATAGGGAATGGTAAATTCGGGGATGCCCGCCGCGTGAGGGGCGATGGCCTCCGACTGGTAATAGAACACAAAGCCCTCGTCGGTAAGGTAGAAGTTGTCCTCATGGAAGAGCCTGTCCACATCGGCGGAGCGGTAGCCCTCCAGGGGGTCGGTGACGGCGTGGATGGCCTTCAGGACCCGGGCGCGGGCCTCCTCCGGGTCGGAGAAGAAGTCGGAAAAGTGGAGCCGGGCCCCGTCGTACCGATTGAACTGCTCGGAGAGCTGGAGGACGGTGGGGTAGGCCGCGCCGAAGTTGGAATAGTAGGAGCGGACAAAGCTGACCACGCTGTCGTTCTGGTAGGTGACGGTGTAGGAGGCCTCCTCGGCGTAGGGGCTGAAGTCGTAGTTGGAGGCTTGGGCGATGTCGTAGTCGCCCTCGGCAAAGCCGGCAGTGTCCTCAGCCTGCTCCAGATAGGCTTCCCCCTGCCCCTTGAAATACTCGGTGATGATGGCCCAGGCCGGATCGTTCTCCGGGTGCTCGGCGGCGGGCAGCACATACCGGGCGGTCATGAGCTGGACGCCGTCTTCCGTGGTCCAGGTCTTTTGAAACACCTGATCGGTCCAGGTCAGCTCCCCAGGCGTGGGGGCGGGCAGGCTCTCGGAAGGGGTGGGGGACGGCGTGGGCGTGGGGGCAGGCGTGGATTCCGCCGGGGCGGGCGAGCAGGCACACAGGACCAGGGTCAGAGCCAGAACGGCGGGAAGGATTCGGATACGCATGGGAGACCTCCTTCGAAAAAGGCGGATTTATGTCAAACGGTTCTGCTCTATTTTAACATCCCAAGCCGGCGCCGTAAACCGGGAAATTGGAATTGAGACCGTTTTGTCACCATTGGGGCGGAGGACAAAAAGGACCGGCCCCCAAAGGGCCGGTCCCGCTGAGAGCCGGACGGACTTACAGGACGACGTTGGCCGGCTCGCCGGCCAGCCACTGCCGGATGTTGTCAAAGACGATCCGGCAGCGGGCCTCCATGGACTCGGCGGAGGCGAAGGCCACATGGGGGGTGACGATGGTGTTCTTGCTGTGGAGCAGGGGATGAGCGGTATCCAGCGGAGGCTCGGCCTCGAACACGTCGATGCCCGCGCCCGCCAGGTAGCCGCTGTTCAGCGCGTCGGCCAGGGCCTGGGAGTCCACCACCGGGCCGCGGGCGGCGTTGATGACATAGGCCCCCCGCTTCATCTTGGCGATGTTCTCCCGGCCGATGAGGCCCCGGGAGTCGTCGTTCAGAGGGCAGTGGAGCGAGACGATGTCCGACTGGGCCAGCAGCTCATCCAGGGAGACGAAGGAGACAAAGGCGGGCTCGTCCCCCCTCACATGGCGCTTATAGCCCAGCACCCGGCACCCGAAGGCATGGCACAGCTCGGCGGTCCGGAGGCCGATGGCTCCGACACCCACGATGCCCACCGTCTTGCCCCGGAGCTCCACCCCCACCAGGCCGTCCTTGGTCTGGCCGGAGCGGCAGCGGGACTCCACCTGAGGCACGTTGCGCAGCAGGGAGAGCATCAGGCCCAGACTCAGCTCGGCCACCGCCTCCGTTGAGTAGCCCGCCGCGTTGGAGACCCGGACCCCTTTGGCCCGGGCGGCCTCCAGGTCCACGTGGTCCACGCCGGTAAAGGCCACGTCGATGTACTTCAGGTTGGGGCAGGCGGCGATGACCTCCCCCCTCAGGGGCATGTTGGCGATCATGATGACGTCGGCGTCCCCGGCGCGGGCGATCTGCACCTGGGGATCGGTGTCCCTGGGATAGGCGACGAAGGTGTGCCCCGCGTCGGTCAGGGGCTTGGCGCAGGCGTTCAGGACCTCTTCCGGAACGCCCAGGGATTCCAGCAGGACGATTTTCATAGGGGAACGGCCTCCTTGTTGATGTTTGTCCGTCAGGGCTGTTTTCTATGCTCCAATTATAGCACGGCCCGCGGGGAAAGCAAGCCGTCCGCCGCTTTTTTGAGCGGCTCTGCGGGGGCGGGAAAGCCCGTATTTGTTCACAATTTCCCCTTTTTTATTCGCACCCGTTGTGATATAATACCACCTACCTGTGGAATGCTCAAAAACGGGCCGGGCCCGTGTGGAAATAAGAAAGGTGTACGATCAGATATGGGTCTTTTGAAGAAGCTCTTTGGGACCAGCTCGCAGAGGGAGCTGAAATCCATCTATCCCATTGTGGACAAGGTAGAGGCGCTGGAGCAGGAATACGCTGCCCTCACCGACGCCCAGCTCCAGGCCAAGACCGCGGAATTCAAGGCGCGCTACGCCGGCGGCGAGACGCTGGATGACCTGCTGCCCGAGGCCTTCGCCACCTGCCGGGAGGCCGCCTGGCGGGTGCTGGGCATGAAGCCCTACCGGGTGCAGCTCGTCGGCGGCGTGGTCCTCCACCAGGGCCGCATCGCCGAGATGAAGACCGGCGAGGGCAAGACCCTGGTGGCCACCCTCCCGGCCTATCTCAACGCCCTCACCGGGCAGGGCGTCCACATCGTCACGGTCAACGACTACCTGGCCAAGCGCGACTCCGAGTGGATGGGCAAGGTGTATAAGTTCCTGGGCCTCACCGTGGGCCTGGTCATCCACGGCGTCACCGGCGCGGAGAAGCACGCCGCCTACGACGCCGACATCACCTACGGCACCAACAACGAGTTCGGCTTCGATTACCTGCGGGACAACATGGCCATCTATAAGACCGAGATGGTCCAGCGCAGCCACGCCTTCGCCATCGTGGACGAGGTGGACTCCATCCTCATCGACGAGGCCCGCACCCCCCTCATCATCTCCGGCCAGGGAGAGGAATCCACCCAGCTTTACACCATCGTGGACTCCTTTGTGGCCCGTCTGACGGGCAAGAAGGTGGCCAGCGTGGACGAAAAGCAGGAGGAGGACCCCAACGAGACCGCCGACTACATCGTGGACGAGAAGGCCCGCACCGTCACCCTCACCGCCCGGGGCGTGGCCAAGGCCGAGCAGCAGTTCGGCCTGGAGAACCTGGCCGACCCGGAAAACACCACCCTCAGCCACCACATCAACCAGGCCATCCGGGCCCGGGGCCTTATGAAGCGGGACATCGACTACGTGGTCAAGGACGGCGAGGTCATCATTGTGGACGAGTTCACCGGCCGCCTCATGTTCGGCCGGCGCTACTCCGAGGGCCTGCACCAGGCCATCGAGGCCAAGGAGCACGTCACCGTGGCCCGGGAATCCAAGACCCTGGCCACCATCACCTTCCAAAACTACTTCCGGCTGTATGACAAGCTCTCCGGCATGACGGGCACCGCCATGACCGAGGAGGAGGAGTTCGGCCACACCTATAATCTGGACATCGTGGAGATCCCCACCAACAAGCCCCTGGCCCGGGAGGATCACCCCGACGTGGTCTACAAGAACGAGGCGGGCAAGTACCGGGCCATCATCCGGCAGATCGAGGAGTGCCACGCCAAGGGCCAGCCCGTACTGGTGGGCACCATCTCCATCGAGAAGTCCGAGCTGCTGTCCAAGCTGCTCCAGAAAAAGGGCATACGCCACAATGTCCTCAACGCCAAGAACCACGAGAAGGAGGCCGAGATCGTGGCCCAGGCGGGCAAGCTGGGGGCCGTCACGGTGGCCACCAACATGGCCGGCCGCGGCACCGACATCATGCTGGGCGGCAACGCCGAGTATCTGGCCAAGGCCGAGCTGCGCAAGGCGGGCATGAGCGACGAGCTCATCGCCGAGGCCACCGGCTTTGCCGATACCCAGGACCAGGAGGTCCTGGACGCCCGGAAGCGCTATACCGAGGCCGAGAGCAAGTACAAAAACGACATCCAGTCCGAGGCCGACCAGGTGCGGCAGGCCGGGGGCCTGTTCATCCTGGGCACCGAGCGCCACGAGTCCCGCCGCATCGACAACCAGCTCCGCGGCCGCGCCGGCCGGCAGGGCGATCCCGGCGAGAGCCGGTTCTTCCTCTCCCTGGAGGACGACATCATGCGCCTGTTCGGCTCCGAGCGGGTCATGGGCATGATGGAGAACCTGGGCGTGGACGAGGACACCCCCATTGAGCAGAAGATGCTCTCCAACGCCATTGAGACCGCCCAGAAGAAGGTGGAGTCCAAGAACTTCCAGCAGCGCAAGAACGTGCTGGAATACGACGACGTGATGAACACCCAGCGCGAGGTCATCTACAAGCAGCGCCGCCAGGTGCTGGACGGGGAGGACCTTAAGCAGAGCATGCTCACCATGATCCACTCGGTGATCGAAACCGCCGTCCACGGCCACATGGGCGAGCGCAAGCACATGGACGCCGAGTCCTTCCGGGCCGCCGTGGCCCCCTTCCGCGGCGTATTCCTTACCGCTGACGAGCTCAAGCTCACCGACGCTGAGCTCCAGGACAAGGATGCCGAGGCGCTGGTCAGGCTGGTGGAGGACCGGGCCCTGGACCTCTACGGCAAGAAGGAGCAGGCCCTGGGCGCCCCCCTCATGCGGGAGCTGGAGCGGGTGATGATGCTCCGGGTGGTGGACGAGTACTGGATGGACCACCTGGACAACATGACCGAGCTGCGCCAGGGCATCGGCCTGCGGGCTTACGGCCAGAACGACCCCGTGGTGGAGTACAAGCGCGAGGGCTATGAGATGTTCGAGGACATGGTGGCCGCCATCCAGGAGGAGACGGTGCGCCGGGTCTTTGTGGTCCGGGTCCAGGCCAACAAGGTGGAGCGCAAGCGGGTGGCCAAGGTCACCGGCGAGTCCGGCGGCGGCGACGGCACCGTGAAGAAGCAGCCGGTCAAGAAGGTCGTCAAGATCGGCCGCAACGACCCCTGCCCCTGCGGCAGCGGGCTGAAGTGGAAGAAGTGTACCTGTAAGGAGTACCATTCCGAGGATATGCAGTAAAAACAAAGATACGGGTCCCCGCGCGCCGTGGGGACCCGTATTCTCCTGCTAGAGGGGTATGTATGAGCTTTGCTGAGACCACGAAAAACGGAGTGACCGTTACCTATTCCCAGGGCATCGCCGGGGCCGGCGGGGCAGTCCATGCCTTTTCCACCCGGCTGGGCGGGGTGTCCACCGGCATCTATGCCAGCCTGAACCTGGGCTCCACCCGGGGGGACGACCCGGACTGTGTCCGGGAAAATTACCGGCGGTTCTTCCAGGCCGCAGGGGCGGACCTGACCCAGGTGGCCATGTCCAACCAGGTCCACGGAGACGTGGTGCGCCCGGTCACCTCCGCCGACCGGAAGCGGGACCTCTATGACCCGGAGGGGTATGAGGCGGACGGCCTGGTCACCGACCTGCCGGGGGTGTCCCTGGTAATCTTCGGGGCCGACTGCCTGCCCATCCTGCTCTACGACCCGGTGCGCCGGGTGGCGGCGGCCTGCCACGCGGGCTGGCGGGGCACCGCGTTGGGCATCGCCCAGCGGGCGGTGGAAAAGATGGGCTTTTACGGCTCCCGACCGGAGGACATCCGGGCCGCCATCGGTCCCGGCATCGCCAAGTGCTGCTTCGAGACCCACGAGGATGTGCCCAACGCTATGACCAAGGCCCTGGGCGTATGCGCTACCCCCTACATCGAGCCCATCGAGGGGGGCAGGTTCAAGGTGGATCTGAAGGGCCTCAACGCCATGCGGCTCAAGCGGGCGGGACTGCTGGAGGAGCACATCGACATCTCTCCCGACTGCACCGCCTGCCACCCGGAGAAATACTGGTCCCACCGGGCCACCCAGGGCCGGCGGGGCAGCCAGGCCGCGGTCATCCAACTGCTGTGAGGCCGGCCATGGGAACGCGGCTGACGGCTCTGCTGCTGGCGGGGGCCCTGATCCTGGCTCTAAGCGCCTGCGCCCCGGCGGGGGAGGTCCTTCCGCCGGAGACCACCCCCACCCCAACCCAGACGGCCCGGCCGGAGCCGGCGCGGGCCTTTACTCTGCCCCGTTCGGAGGGGACCCTCCACCCCATCCTCAGCCAGGACGCCGCCAACGTGGCCCTGGCCGGCCTGGTGTGGGAGGGGCTGTTTGCCCTGGACGGCAGCTTCGAGCCCCAGCCGGTGCTGTGCCAGGGCTACACCGTCAGCGAGGACGGCCTCACCTGGACCTTTACCCTCCGCTCTGGCGTCACCTTTTCCGACGGCAGTCCCCTGACTGCTGACGAGGCGGCGGCCTCCCTGCGGCTGGCCATGGGGGAGAGCTCCCGGTTCTCCGGCCGGATGGGGGGCGTCTGGAGCGTGACCAGCCAGGACGGCGCGGTGGTGGTCACCCTCAACCGACCCAACGGGGCCCTGCCCGCCCTGCTGGACATCCCCATCGTCAAGGGGGAGAGCGAGGAGCCGCTGGGCACCGGGCCCTATGTGGTGGAGGGCTGGGGGGAGGACTCCCGGCTGACCGCCCGGTCGGACTGGTGGCAGAACAAGCCCCTGCCCGTCCAGACCATCCCGCTGTATACGGTGCCCGAGCCGGACGACCTGATCTACGCCTTCGATGCCGGGGACATCTCCCTGGTGTCCACCGACCTTACCGGCACCAACGCCCTGGGCTTCGGCGGCGATTACGAGACCTGGGACTATCCCACCTCCACCATGCTGTATGTGGGCTTCAACTGCAATGCGGGCGCCTGCCGGGACCCGGCGGTGCGGCAGGCCCTGTCCCGGGGCCTGGACCGGAACAGCGTGGCCCCCGCCCTCTACGCCCGCCACGCCGTGGCCTCCGCCCTGCCGGTCCACCCGGCCGCCGCCTGCTACGATGAGACGGCCGCCGCCGCCTTGGATTATGCCCCCCAGGCCCTGGCCGACGGCCTGACGGCGGCGGGCTGGTCCAAGGGCGAGGACGGTCTGTGGGCCAGGGGCCGGGAGCGCCTGTCTCTCACCTTCGTGGTCAGCACCGATAACACCTTTCGCCTGACGGCGGCGGAGTACCTGGCCGGGGAGCTGACCCGGGCCGGGATCGGGGTGGAGCTGCAGAAGCTCAGTTGGACCGACTACCAGAAGGCGCTGGCCCAGGGGGACTTCGACCTCTACCTGGGGGCGGTGACCCTCAGCGCCGACTTTGACCCCACGCCCCTGCTCAGCGGGGCGCTGAACTACGGGAGGTACTGGAACGCCGACACCAACGCCCTGACGGACGCCTACCGGGCGGCCGCCGGCACGGCCCGGGAGACGGCGGCCGCCGCCTTGTGGGCCCGGCTGGCCCAGGAGGCCCCCTTTGCCGTGCTGTGCTTCCAGAACCAGTCGGTGCTGACCCAGTGGGGCATGGTCTCCGGCCTGACCCCCACCCAGCAGAACCCCTTTTACGGCTTTGCACACTGGAGCGTCGGCTCCGGAGGATAAACCACCCAGAGACAGAGACAACGAGGAGAGATGGTTATGGTATTCCGCTGCTTTGTGGAAAAAAAGCCCGGATTTGACGGTGCGGCCCGGGCCCTGTGCCGGGAGCTGACCGAACAGTTGGGCGTGCGGGGCTTGGAGCGGGTCCGGGTCCTGAACCGCTATGATGTGGAGGGCGTCGATGCCGCCGTCTACGCCGCCGCCCGGACCGCCGTGTTTTCCGAGCCTCAGGTGGACGCGATCTGGGACGAGACCATGCCCCCGGTGGAGGGGCCCCACGCCCTGACGGCGGTGGAGGCGCTGCCCGGACAGTACGACCAGCGGGCGGACTCGGCGGCCCAGTGCATCCAGCTCATGACCGGCGGGGACCGGCCGGCGGTGGCCGCCGCCGCCGTGTACGTCCTGCTGGGGCAGGTGCCGGACGCCGACCTGGAGAAGGTGAAGAAGTACCTCATCAACCCGGTGGAGAGCCGGGAAGCCTCTCTGGATAAGCCGGCCACCCTGACCCAGATCTATCCCGTGCCCGGCGACGTGCCGGTGCTGGAGGGCTTCCGCGCCCGGACGGAGGAGGCGCTGGGGGAGATTCTGGAGCAATACGGCCTGGCCATGGACCGAAATGATCTGAAATTTTTCCAGGACTATATGCGGGACGAAGAGGGCCGGGACCCCACCGTCACCGAGCTGCGGCTGGTGGACACCTACTGGTCCGACCACTGCCGCCACACCACCTTCGCCACCCACCTGGACCGGGTGGAGATCGAAGCCCCTGCCGTCCGGGCCGCCTATGAGCGGTATCTGGCCGCCCGGGTGGAGGTCTACGGCCCCGAGAAGGCCGCCCGGCGGCCCCAGACCCTGATGGACCTGGCCACCATCGGCACCAAGACCCTGAAAAAGCGGGGCCTGCTCCCCGAGCTGGACGAAAGCGAGGAGATCAACGCCTGCTCCATCCATGTCCCCGCTGTGGTGGACGGTCAGGAGCAGGACTGGCTGCTGATGTTCAAGAACGAGACCCACAACCACCCCACCGAGATCGAGCCCTTCGGCGGCGCGGCCACCTGCATCGGCGGCTGCATCCGGGACCCCCTGTCCGGCCGGGTGTACGTCCACCAGGCCATGCGCGTCACCGGCGGCGGCGATCCCCGGGTCCCCATGGACCAGACGCTGGAGGGCAAGCTGCCCCAGCGCAAGATCGCCCAGACCGCCGCCGCGGGCTACTCCTCCTACGGCAACCAGATTGGCCTGGCCACCGGCCATGTGGCCGAAGTCTACCACCCCGGCTATGTGGCCAAGCGCCTGGAGTGCGGCGCCGTGGTGGGGGCCGCTCCCGCCGACCACGTGGTGCGGGAGGAGCCCGCCCCCGGCGACGTGGTCATCCTTCTGGGCGGCCGCACCGGCCGGGACGGCATCGGGGGAGCCACCGGCTCCTCCAAGAGCCATGACCGGAAGAGCCTGGACACCATGGCCTCCGAGGTGCAGAAGGGCAACGCCCCCGAGGAGCGGAAGATCCAGCGGCTGTTCCGCCGGGGCGACGTGACCCGCCTCATCAAGCGGTGCAACGACTTCGGCGCGGGCGGCGTGTCCGTGGCCATCGGCGAGCTGGCCGACGGCCTGTCCATCGACCTGGACGCCGTGCACAAGAAATACGACGGCCTGGACGGCACCGAGCTGGCCATCTCCGAGTCCCAGGAGCGCATGGCGGTGGTGGTGGCCGCGGCCGACGCCGACCGCTTCATCGCCGCCGCCCAGGCGGAGAACCTGGAGGCCTATCCGGTGGCGGTGGTCACTGAGAACCCCCGGATGGTGATGCGCTGGCGGGGGAAGGTGGTGGCCGACCTGTCCCGGGCCTTCCTGAGCTCCAACGGCGCGGTGAAGCACGCCCAGGTGGCCGTGGCGAAGCCGGACCCCGCCGCCGGGGCGCGGAACCGCTGCCGGAGCCTGCGGGAGCTGGCCGGAAGTCTGGAGTGCGCTTCCCGCCGGGGCCTGACCGAGCGGTTTGACGGCTCCATCGGCGCGGGCAGCGTGCTGATGCCCTTCGGCGGCAGAAGTCAGCGGACCCCCGCCCAGGCCATGGCCGCCCTCTTCCCCGTGGAGCCGGGCAGGGAGACCGAGCAGGCCAGCGTGATGGCCTGGGCCTTTGACCCGGACCAGATGTGCGCCGACCCCTACGCCGGGGCTCACAGCGCGGTCTATACCTCGGTGGCCAAGCTGGTGGCCGCGGGCGCCGACTACCGAAAAGCCTATCTCTCCCTCCAGGAATTCTTTGAAAAGCTGCGGGACGAGCCGGCGCGGTGGGGCAAGCCCTTCGCCGCCCTGCTGGGGGCCCTGGACGCCCAGTTGGAGCTGGGGGCCGCCGCCATCGGCGGTAAGGACTCCATGTCCGGGTCCTTCCTGGACCTGGATGTGCCCCCCACCCTCATCTCCTTTGCCATCGCTCCCGTCAAGGCCGGCGAAGTCCTTTCCCCCGAGTTTAAAGAGGCGGGACACGGGGTCTACATCTTCGGCTCCGGTGAGCCTAACGCCTGCAAGGCATCCTGGGCGTATTTCCACGAGCTGTGCCACCATGGCCGCGTCAAGGCCGCCTGGGCGGTGGAGCACGGCCTGGCGGAGGCTGTGATGAAGATGTCCTTTGGCAACGGCGTGGGTTTTGCCGCCGAGGACCCCGCAAAGGCGCCCATATGGTACGTCCCCATGCCCGGCGTCATTGTGGCCGAGGTGGAGGGAGAGCCGGACAGCGCCCAGTGCACGAGGATCGGTGCCACCATGGCCGAGCCCGTCGTCACCATCGGCGGCGACTCCGCCCCCATCGACGCGCTGCTGACCCTGAACGAGGGGGTGCTGGAGGAGGTCTACCCCACCCGGACCGGGGCCAAGGGGGCGGTGGAGGCCATCTCTTGGGACCGGCGGTCCCCCGCCGTGTGCAAATCCAGGATCGCCCGGCCCAAGGCGGTGATCCCCGTGTTCCCGGGTACCAACTGCGAGTACGACACCGCCCAGGCCTGTCTGCGGGCGGGCATGGAGCCGGAGATCGTGGTGGTGCGCAACCTGACGGGCGACCTGCTGGCCCAGTCGGCCCAGGCGCTGGAGACCGCCATCCGGTCGGCCCAGCTCGTGGTGCTGCCCGGCGGCTTCTCCGGCGGCGACGAGCCCGACGGCTCGGCCAAGTTCATCTGCTCCTTCTTCCGCAACCCCCGGCTTACCGACGCTGTCCACGACCTGCTCAAAAACCGCGACGGCCTGATGCTGGGCATCTGCAACGGCTTCCAGGCCCTGGTCAAGCTGGGCCTGGCGCCCTACGGCGAGATCCGGCCCATGGAGGAGTCCTGTCCCACCCTGACCTTCAACGACATCGGCCGCCACCAGAGCCGCTATGTCACCACCCGGGTGGCCTCGGTCAACTCCCCCTGGATGCTGAAAAGCCAGGTGGGCGATCTCCACGCCATTCCCATCTCCCACGGCGAGGGCAAGTTCGTCTGTCCCGGCGACCTCCTGCGGGAGCTCATTGCCCACGGCCAGGTGGCCACCCAGTATGTGGACGCCCAAGGGCAGCCCTCTATGGACATCGACGCCAACCCTAACGGCTCTGTGGGGGCCGTCGAGGGCATCTTTTCCCCGGATGGCCGGGTCTTCGGCAAGATGGGCCACTCCGAGCGGCGGGGGGATTTTGTGGCAAAAAACATCCCCGGCGATAAGTTCCAGCCCATCTTCGAGTCTGGCGCGGCGTATTTCCAATAAGCCCGTAAAGCGGGGCGCGGAGGTCCGGCGGTCGGACCTCCGCGCTTTTTATCCTTTTTTAATCTTTCCTTCAGGAGGGTTTTAAATGGCCGTAGTAGGATAGGGATAACCAAAAGAGGAGGTACACGATATGCTGACCCTGACGTTTTTTGCCTTTGCCCTGCTGGTGGGGGCGGTCTGCCTGGTGCTCGCCCTGGTGGCCGGCGTGATCCTGACGGTGATCGGCCTGCCCCTGGCCCTGCTGTTCGGCTTTTTGCCCTGGCTGCTGAAGATCGCCGGCGTAGTCCTGCTTATCAAGGGCCTGCTGGACCAGCCCTTCCGCTGGGAGAACCTGCTGCCCGCGGTGGGGGCATTCCTGCTGGCCGCCCTGATCGGCTGGATCTTCTGATTTCTTATCTTTTTCTTATCTTTTGCCCGGCTGCTTGACTTCACCCTTCCCATCTGGGTATAATCCGGGTGGAAAGGGTGAACGCATATGGACGCCAACATTCTGGTCGTGGACGACGAGCCGGAGATTGCCGATCTGGTGGAGGTCTATCTGAAAAGCGAGGGCTTTACCGTCTTTACCTGTGGCACGGCGGCGGAGGCCCTGACCTGTGTGCGGGACAACCGGCTGGACCTGGCCATTCTGGACGTAATGCTGCCGGACATGTCGGGCTTCACCCTGTGCGGGGAGATCCGCCGGGAGCACCGCTTTCCGGTGCTCATGCTCACCGCCAAGGTGGGGGACATGGACAAGATCATGGGACTGACCATCGGCGCAGACGACTATATCACCAAGCCCTTCAATCCCCTGGAGCTGGTGGCCCGGGTCAAGGCCCAGCTCCGGCGGTACACCCGCTACAATGGGACGGACAAGGCGGAAAGCGACGTCATCGACTTCAACGGGCTGGTCATTAACCGAGGCACTCACGAGTGCTGGCTCTATGACAAGGAACTGACCCTTACCCCCATCGAGTTCGATATCCTGTGGATGCTGTGTGAGAACCGGGGACAGGTCATCTCGGCCGAGCGGCTGTTTGAGACCGTGTGGGGGGAGAAGTACCTGGACCGGAACAACACCGTTATGGTCCACATCCGCCGCCTGCGGGAGAAGATGGGGGAGCCCAGCCGAAATCCCCGGTTCATCAAAACCGTATGGGGTGTGGGGTATAAGGTTGACTGAACGGCTGCCCAAAAACCCGAGAATTTCTCCAGAAAAATGTTGACAAGTCAGGCGAAATCGGGTATACTAACTCTTGCCCTGTTTGGACAGAGCCCATTTGGCGGCATAGCTCAGTTGGCTAGAGCACGCGGTTCATACCCGCGGTGTCCCCGGTTCAAATCCAGGTGCCGCTACCATGCAGCCGATGTGCTGCAGCATGGCCCGTTGGTCAAGTGGTTAAGACACCGCCCTTTCACGGCGGTAACACGAGTTCGAGTCTCGTACGGGTCACCAACCCCATACGGGGAACGACACCAGGGGCAGACATGGAGGCATAGCTCAGCTGGTAGAGCGCTCGCCTCACACGCGAGAGGTCACAGATTCGAGTTCTGTTGTCTCCACCAACAAAAAACACCTGAAATCGAAGATTTCAGGTGTTTTTTGCATGTAGTAAATGCCCCCCCAGGGGGAGACTGGCGTCACCTGGGCCTGCCCCTGGGACGGGGCGGACGGGGCCTGAACGGCGGGCGCACAGGTGGACGGGGCGGGTGCACCACCGGCGGGAAGAGGACGGGCGGCCATATGACGGGCGGAAAGATCACCGGTGGGCGCACCGCCGGTAGGCAGCCATTGGGCGGGCACACGACCGGCGGACCTGCTCCAGGCGGAGGCAAGGTGGGCGGGAATTCATGGGGCGGCATCGCGGCGATCCCCCATGCGTTGATCTGCGGCGGTATGCTGGCGGTCATCACGCCGTCATACCAGATACGAATGGTATCTCCGGGACGAAACCGGGACGCATCCGGTGTGTTGACAAGGACTCTCTGTCGTGCATCCAGGTCCAGTACGAGCAGGCGCCCCCACTGCACTTCAATTACAACAGCCTGCATGATCATGCTCGGCACCTCCTATGGATATATGATAGGATATGTCGGCCGGGGGCGATTGGAGACAGAACCAGGGGCGGCGGGACCAGCCCATATCCCCCCTTCCTGCCCGATGTGGGTGGAAAAACAGGCTGCCGGGCGGCCGTTCGGGTCCGGAACAGAAAAACAGCCCTGCAAAAAGAAAACCGCCCCGGTCAGGGGGCGGTGGTCAGATCGGAGAACTCCGTATGCTTGGCGATCCACTTGGCGGCGACGTGGCAGGTCGCGTTCATGCGCAGTCCAGAGGCGCGGATCTGCTCGGCGGCCTCTGCCAGAATTTGAGATGCCACGCCCTGACCGCGGAGGGAGTCGTCCACAAAGGTATGCGTGATCGTGGCCACGCCGTTTTCAGCCGGGAACGTCACCTCTGCCAGAAGCTTGCCGTCTGCATCAAGCGCAAAAATACGGCCTTTCTCATGCTGGAAATCCATATTGTTCACCTCGGGGCCAGTATAGCAGGTTTTGAGAGAGATGACAAGAATCAGAGAAAATAATTCCGTGCCGACTTTGACTGCGGTTTACAAATCCTTTACAGTTCGTTCAAAGCCAAGTCATCCATTTTAGGCGGAAATGGGCTATCCTAGGTTTAGCCAGGCAGCCAAGATCCTCTTCCTTTCATCCTCTTTTCTCTTTCCAAATTTCTGTGAAAGGCCGCGGCCCCAATTGGGGCCGCGGCCTTTCACAGCGCGGGCGGAGGCGGGCGCTTGCCGCTAGTCCTGGGTCGGCGGCATCTGCCGGTAACACAGATACCAGTCCCGGCACTCCAGGCCCTGAGGATTGGGCTTGGCCTGCCGCTCCAAGAGCCCCTCGTAGGTCTTGGGGGGAGGAACCATGGCAGGCTGGCCCGGCTGCCAGTTTGCGGGGGTGACCACGTGATCTTGATCCGTGGCCTGAAGCGCGGCCAATAGACGCAGGATCTCCGGGATGCTGCGCCCGTTGGTGAGGGGATAGACGAGAATGGCGCGCACGGTCTGCTCCGGGTCGATGAAGAATACATTCCGGACCGTTTCCTGCGTGCTGGCGTTGGGGGCGATCATTCCGTACAGACGGGCGATGCTCCCATCCCGGTCGGCAATGACCGGAAAGGGGACCTGGACCCCTGTGGCGGCGTAGATGGCGTACACCCAGGCCAGATGAGAGGCCGAGCTGTCGATGCTCAGACCCAGCAGCTGCGCGTTGAGGGCCTCGAACTGTGGCTGCGCCTTGGCAAATGCAATGAATTCTGTGGTGCAGACCGGCGTGAAGTCGCCGGGATGAGAGAAAAGGATCACCCATTTCCCCTGGTAATCGCTGAGGCTGACCGGCCCAAAGGTGGTGGCTGCGGTAAACGCAGGGGCCTGGTCCCCGATATTTAAGCATGATTCGTTCATGGACGCACCTCCCATATGCTATCCCATGCTATGCCAGCCCCGCCGGGCGTGTGCGGGGGACGAACGAGCCACCAAACAGTCAAAAAGGCACCGGGCCCGTCTGGGCCCGGTGCTCTGCGGTCTAAGGGAGCAGGTCGATGATAACGCGCTTCATTCGATCCGGCGGGAGCTCGCACAGATTGAACAGTTCCACCATTTTTCCCACCAGTCCGGCGTTGCTTGAGATGTCTCCGCACGTCTCCGCCGCGAGACCGTCCACAGAACAGATCATACCGTATACCGTGCAGAGCTCATCATACTGCTGGGAGACCATCTCATAATGTGGCGGGGCCATAAATCCACTTCCTTTTTTGTAATTTACTTACAGAATCATATTATATAGGACCGATACAAAAATGAAATACGTTTTTTACACAAAATTTGGAGAGGAATTTTTGCAAAATAACCAAATATTGTATCTGCAAGAAATAAAACACAAAATATAGAGTATAAGTAAAGCAGAGACTTCAAAAATGGAGCGGCCCGGCAGAAGTCAAAACGGGGAGAGCGCTATCCTGTACGGCAAAACTGTGGTACAATACTGCAAACGAGATTTTGCATTTGAGGAAGCGGATATGAAAAAACTGGCCGTAGGGATATTGGCCCATGTAGATGCGGGAAAGACCACCCTGTCGGAGGCCCTGCTCTACCACAGCGGGCGGCTGAAAAAGCTGGGGCGGGTGGATCACCAGGACGCCTTTCTGGACACCGAACCGCTGGAGCGGGAGCGGGGCATCACCATCTTTTCCAAACAGGCGGTGCTCCCCCTGGAGGGGGTGGAGGTCACCCTGCTGGACACGCCGGGGCACGTGGATTTCTCCGCCGAGATGGAGCGCACCCTCCAGGTGCTGGACTGCGCCATTCTGGTGGTCAGCGGCACCGACGGGGTACAGGGGCACACCCTCACCCTGTGGCGGCTGCTGGAGCGCTATGGCATCCCCACCTTCCTGTTCGTCAACAAAATGGACCTGGCGGGTGCGGATCGGGGCCGACTGCTGGCCGAGCTGCGGGGGCGGTTGGGGGAGGGCTGCGTGGATTTCGGGCCGGGGCGGGACCGGGAGGCCCTGCTGGAAGACGTGGCCATGTGCGACGAGGTCGCCCTGAACGGCTACCTGGACCGGGGGACGATAGCGGATGAGCAGATCGCCGCCCTGACGGCCGGGCGGAAGCTCTTCCCCTGCTGGTTTGGCTCGGCCCTGAAGCTGGAGGGGGTGGAGGAACTTCTCCGGGGGCTGGAGCGGTACGCCCCTAGACCGGTCCGTCCGGCGGAGTTCGGGGCCAAGGTCTACAAGATCGCCCGGGACGCCCAGGGTGTGCGGCTGACCTATCTCAAGGTTACAGGGGGCAGTCTGCGGGTCAAGAGCCTGCTGACCAACCGGCGGCCCGGCCTGCGCGAGGACCAGGCCTGGGAAGAGAAGGCGGACCAGATCCGCATCTACTCCGGGGCGCGGTTCCAGACGGCGGAGGAGGTCCCGGCGGGGACGGTGTGCGCCGTGGCCGGCCTGAGTCACACCCGGCCCGGACAGGGACTGGGCAGCGCCTGGGCCTCCGAGCCTCCGGTGCTGGAGCCGGTGCTGACCTATCAGGTGCTGCTGCCCGAGGGGTGTGACGTCCACGGAGTGCTGGGCCGGCTGCGGCTGCTGGAGGAGGAGGACCCCCAGCTCCACATCGCCTGGAACGAGCAGCTCCGGGAGATCCATATTCAGCTCATGGGCGAGGTGCAGCTGGAGATCCTCCGGCGGCTGATCGCCGATCGCTTTGGGCTGGAGGTGGGCTTCGGCCCGGGGAACATCGTCTACCGGGAGACCATCGCCGCCCCGGTGGAGGGCGTGGGCCACTATGAACCCCTGCGGCACTATGCCGAGGTCCACCTGCTGCTGGAGCCGGGGGAGCGGGGCAGCGGTCTGCACTTCGCCTCCCGGTGCCCGGAGGACGCGCTGGACCGTAGCTGGCAGCGGCTGATTCTCACCCACCTGGAGGAAAAGGAGCATGTGGGGGTGCTCACCGGCGCACCCGTCACCGACCTGAAGATCACACTGACGGCGGGGCGGGCCCACCAGAAGCACACCGAGGGGGGCGATTTCCGCCAGGCCACCTATCGGGCGGTGCGGCAGGGCCTGATGGAGGCCGAGAGTATCCTGCTGGAGCCATGGTACGACTTCCGGCTGGAGGTCCCCGCCGAGAGCGTGGGCCGGGGGCTGTCCGACGTGCAGCGGATGGGGGGCGACGCCTCGCCCCCCGAGATCCTGGGTCAGGACGCTCTGCTCACCGGCGCGGCGCCGGTGGCGGGGATGCGGGACTACGCCCGGGAGGTGGCGGCCTACACCCGGGGCCGGGGACGGCTGTTTTGCACCCTGAAGGGGTACGAGCCCTGCCGGGAACAGGAGCGGGTCGTGGCGGAGTCCGGCTACGACCCCCGGCGGGACCTGGACAATCCGGCGGACTCGGTGTTCTGCGATCACGGGGCGGGCTTCGCCGTCCCCTGGAACCAGGTGAAGGCCCGTGCCCATGTGGACAGCGGCCTGCGGCTGGGAGAAACAGGGCCGGAGGGGGAAAAACCTGCCCCGGCGCAGCGGAGGACCTATGCCGATTCCCTGGCCCGGGACAAGGAGCTCCAGGCCATCTTTGAGCGGACTTACGGAAAGGTGGAGCCCCGGGCCTTCCAGCCCGCCAAAAAGCCCGCCCGCACCAGCCTGGACGGGGAGCATTACGCCATCCAGGCCCGCCAGGCGGGGCCGGAGTACCTGCTGGTGGATGGGTACAACATCATCTTCGCCTGGGATGAGCTCCAGACTGTGGCCCGGGACAGCCTGGACGCCGCCCGGCAGCTTTTAATGGACCTGCTGAGCAACTATCAGGGTTTTCGCAGGTGCGAGGTGATCCTGGTCTTTGACGCCTATAAGGTGCCCCGCAGCCTGGGAGAGGTGGTGAAATACCACAACATCTACGTGGTCTACACCAAGGAGGCCGAGACCGCCGACGCCTACATTGAAAAGACCACCTACGAGCTGGGAAAAAAGCACCGGGTGCGGGTGGCCACCTCCGACGGGGCCGAGCAGCTCATCATCCTGGGCCATGGGGCCCTGCGCCTGTCGGCCGGCGCCTTCAAGGCGGAGGTGGAACAGGTGGAGGGGCAGATCTCCGCCGTCCTGGCCCGGAACAACCGCCGGGAGAAGTCCCGGACGGTGGAGTCCGCCTTGCACCGGGCGGCCGAGCGGCGGGACGGAGAGCGGGGCGGCGGCTGAACGCGGCCCGCAGTCAGACCGGCGCGGCAAAGCCGCGCCGGTCTTTTTTTGTGCAGTTTGCCGTTGACAGGAGCCGCCGTGCGCGCTATGATCTTAACACGTTTCATTCCTAACATAGTTAACGATTTGAGACAGACAGGGGGATGCGACTTGGAGATCACAGAGCTCCAGGAGGCCTTTATCCGGACCATCCACCGCTTCCGGCAGGACCGAAGCTGGCACTGGGCCGGCGGCGGGCTGACCCGGGCGGAATTTTACGCGCTGTCCCAGATTCGCGAGCATATGCAGAGCCACCCGGGGGACCGGGGGGTGTATGTGTCGGCGCTGGCGGGACGGATGCGGGTGTCGCCGCCGGCGGTGTCCCGGATGCTGCGGGGCCTGGAACAGCGGGGCCTGGTGGACCGGGCGGTGGACCGGATCGACCGGCGCAACACCTATGTGATGCTCACGCCGGCAGGAGAGGCCGCCCGGGCGGACACCATCCGCGAGCTGGACGGCTACACCCGCCGGGTGCTGGAGCGCATGGGCCGGGAGGATATGGAGACCCTCATCCGCCTGTGGAACCGCCTAGCCGACGTCATGACCGAAGAACGGGCAAAGGAGAACACGCCATGATCCAATTGTTCAAGTACCTGAAGGACGCCGGGTGGACGGTGGGGCTCATCGTCCTGCTGCTCATCGTGCAGGCCTGGTGCGACCTGTCTCTGCCCACCTACACGTCGGACATTGTGGACGTGGGCATCCAGCAGGGGGGCATCGCCTACGCCGTGCCCTACCGGATGCGGGGGGAGACGCTGCGGGAGCTGGAAGCCTATATGACCCCGGACCAGATTGCTGTGCTGGAGGGGGCCTACACCCAAGAGGCCGACGGCAGCTACACCCTGGCGGATCGGAGCACCGAGGAGCTCGAGCGGCTGGAGGGCCTTCTGGAAAAGCCCATTCTGGCGCTGTCCAGGCTCCAGGCCATCAGCGAAACATACGGCCTGGAGCCGCCGGAGCGGGCCCCTTCCGGCGGGCCGGACCCGGGCTCGGGCCTGGCGCTTCTGGAGGCGCTGCCCCAGGAGACCGAGACCCTGAGCCGGCAGAAAACGGTGCTCTTTGTGCGGCAGGAGTACCAGGCCCTGGGCATGGACCTGGGCGCCATCCAGACCCGGTATCTGCTGGCCACCGGGGGACGGATGCTGGCCCTCTCCCTGGTGATGGTGGCTGCCGCCATCCTGACGGGCCTGCTGGCCTCCCGGGCGGCGGCCCGCATCGGCATGAATCTGCGCCGGCGGGTGTTTGAGAAGGTGGTCTCCTTCGGCAGCGCCGAGATTGACCGCTTCTCCACCGCCTCCCTCATCACCCGCTCCACCAACGACATCCAGCAGATCCAGATGGTGGCTGTCCTACTGCTGCGCATGGTGCTTTACGCTCCCATTGTGGGCATCGGCGGCATCCTCATGGTCTCCACCACCCGCACCGGCATGGGCTGGATCATCGGGGTGGCCGTGGGGGCCGTTCTGGCTGTGGTGGTGGCGCTGATGGCCCTGGCCCTGCCCCGGTTCCGGAAGATGCAGGTGCTGGTGGACCGGCTCAACCTGGTCAGCCGGGAGATCCTCACCGGCCTGAGCGTGATCCGGGCCTTCTCCCGGGAGAAGCACGAGGAGCAGCGCTTCGACCAGGCCAGCACGGACCTGATGCGGACCCAGCTCTTCACCAGTCGGTGCATGACCTTCATGATGCCCGCCATGATGATGATCATGAATTGCGTCAGTGTGCTCATCGTCTGGAACGGTGCCCACGGGGCCGATCTGGGCACCATGCAGGTGGGGGACATGATGGCCTTTATCACGTATACGATGATCATCATCATGGCCTTCCTGATGATTTCCATGATCGCCGTCTTCCTGCCCCGGGCAGGGGTGGCCGCCGCGCGCATCGACGAGGTCCTGCGTACCCAGCCCACCGTCCGGGACCGGGTGCAGACCGCAGACGACAGCCGCGCCGACTGGCGCGGCGCGGTGGCCTTTGAGGACGTATCCTTCCGCTACCCGGACGCCGAGGCGGACGTGTTGGAACACATCACCTTTACCGCCGAGCCCGGCAAGACCACCGCCATCATTGGCTCCACCGGCAGCGGCAAATCCACCCTCATCAACCTGATCCCCCGGTTCTTCGACGTGAGCGAGGGCCGCATCACCCTGGACGGGGTAGACATCCGAGATCTGAGCCAGCACAAGCTGCGCGCGCTGATGGGCTATGTGCCCCAGAAGGGGGTCCTGTTCTCTGGGGACATCGCCTCCAACCTGAAGTTCGGCGGGGCGGACATCAGCGACGCGGACATGCGCCGGGCCGCTGAGGTGGCCCAGGCCGCCGAGTTCATCGACGCCAAGCCGGAGGGCTACCACAGTCCCATCGCCCAGGGGGGCACCAACGTGTCCGGCGGGCAGAAGCAGCGGCTCTCCATCGCCCGGGCTATCGCCAAGCGGCCCAAGGTGCTCCTCTTTGACGACTCCTTCTCCGCCCTGGACTACAAGACCGACGTGGTCCTCCGCCGGGCTCTGGCCCGGCAGACGGCGGACGCCGCCGTCATCATCGTGGCCCAGCGCATTTCCACCATCCTCCACGCCGACCAGATCGTGGTGCTAGACGAGGGGAAGGTGGCCGGCATCGGGGACCATGAGACCCTGATGAAAACCTGCAAGACCTATCAGGAGATTGCGCGCTCGCAGCTCTCCGAGGCAGAATTGGGAGGTGCGGGCGCATGAACCACGAAAAGCATGTACCGGCCGGACCGGGCCGGCGGGGGCCCCACGGCCCCGGCGGCCGGATGATGCCCGGCGAGAAGGCCCGGGATTTCAAGGGGACGATCCTCCGTCTGCTGGCCTATATCGGGAAATACAAGGCCGCTGTGGGGGTGGTGATGCTCTTTGCCATGGCGGGGACCCTCTTCTCGGTGCTGGGGCCCAAGATTCTGGGCAACGCCACCACCGAGCTGTTCAACGGCCTGGTGGCCAAGGTCCAGGGCACCGGCGGCATTGACTTTGACAAGATCGGCCGCATCCTGCTCCTGCTGCTGGGCCTGTATCTGGCCAGCGCCGCCTTTTCCTTTATCCAGGGTTGGATCATGACCGGAATTACCCAGAAGATCTGCTACCGGATGCGGCGGGATATCTCGGAAAAGATCCACCGGATGCCCATGAAATACTTTGAGTCCCGCACCGTGGGCGAGGTCCTCTCCCGTATCACCAACGACGTGGACACCATGGGCCAGAGCCTCAATCAGAGCGTTACCCAGCTCATCTCCTCGGCGACCATGCTGGTGGGGGTCTTCCTTATGATGTTGACCATCAGCCCCCTGATGACCCTGGTCGCCATCGTCATCCTGCCGGTGTCCATGCTCCTCATCCGCCTGGTGGTGAAGCACTCCCAAAAATACTTCAAGGCCCAGCAGAAGTATTTGGGCATTCTCAACGGCCAGGTGGAGGAGACCTACTCCGGCCACAACGTGGTCAAGGCCTTCAACCGGGAGGAGGAGGTCGTCCGGGAGTTTAACGAGACCAATCAGGTGCTGTTCCGCTCCGCCTGGAAGAGCCAGTTCTTCTCCGGCATGATGCAGCCCATCATGAACTTCGTGGGCAACCTGGGCTATGTGTCCGTGGCGGTTCTGGGCAGCGTCCTGGCCGTCCAGGGGACCATCCAGGTGGGCGAGATCCAGTCCTTCATCCAGTACGTGAAGAACTTTACCCAGCCCATCACCCAGATCGCCCAGATCTCCAACATGCTCCAGTCCATGGCCGCCGCCGCCGAGCGGGTCTTCGAGTTCCTGAACGAGGAAGAGGAGGACCAGACCTGTGTCAACCCGGCACGGGTGGACGATCTGAAAGGCGCGGTGGAGTTTGACCATGTGAACTTCGGCTACACGCCGGACAAGACGGTCATCCGGGACTTCTCTGCCAGGGTGGAGCCGGGCCAGATGGTGGCCATCGTGGGCCCCACCGGCGCGGGAAAGACCACCATGGTCAAGCTGCTGATGCGGTTCTACGACGTGAACGCCGGGGCCATCCGGGTGGACGGACACGACGTGCGGAGCTTTAACCGCTCCGAGCTGCGGGAGGCCTTCGGCATGGTGCTGCAGGATACCTGGCTGTTTAAGGGCACCATCCTGGAAAACATCCGTTACGGCCGGCTGGACGCCACCGACGCGGAGGTGGTGGCCGCAGCCAAGGCCGCCCACGTCCACCACTTTATCATGACGCTGCCCGGCGGCTATCAGATGGAGCTTAACGAGGACGCCACCAATATCTCCCAGGGGCAGAAGCAGCTTTTGACCATCGCCCGGGCCATTCTGGCGGACAATAAGATCCTGATCCTAGACGAGGCCACCTCCTCGGTGGACACCCGCACGGAGCACCTCATCCAGCGCGCCATGGGCAACCTGATGCAGGGGCGCACCAGCTTTGTCATTGCCCACCGGCTGAGCACCATCAAGGACGCCGACCTTATCCTGGTGATGAAGGATGGCGACATCGTGGAGCAGGGCAGCCACGAGGCGCTGCTGGCCCGGGGCGGCTTCTACGCCGAGCTCTACAACTCCCAGTTTGAGGATGCGGCGGGCTGAGACGATATGGACGGCCCCCGGAGCTCAGCGGGCTCCGGGGGCGTTTGCATCGGGCGCGGGATTGTGGTAAAATGACGGGACTGGTCAATGAAAGGAGATACACAGAGAGATGGAACTCTTGCTCATGCGCCACAGCATCACCCCGGGCAACCTGGCCCGCCGCTTTGTGGGCTCCTCCGACCAGCCTCTGGCCCCCGAGGGAGAGGCGCTGGCCCGGAAGACGGCCCCCCTGCTGGAGCCGGTGGAGCACCTGTACCGCAGTCCCATGCTCCGGTGCAGACAGACCGCGGAGCTGCTATGGCCGGGGGTGGAGACCACGGTGATTGACGACCTGCGGGAGACCGATTTCGGCCCCCTGGAGGGCATGGATAACAGCCGGGCAAAACAGACGGAGCTCTACCGCCGGTGGACCAGGGGCGAGATTGGCCCCGGCGAGGCGGTGGAAGACAGCCGCCCCCGGGCGGTCCGGGCCATCCGGACCATCGGGCGGGACGCGGCGGAGCAGGGCTGGCGGAAGGTGGCGGTGGTGGCCCACGGCGGCCTGTTCATGGGGCTGCTGGCCCAATACGGCCGGCCGGACCGGTCGTATTACGACTGGCTTCTGCCCAACTGCGGCGGCTACCGGGTCACGCTGGAGACGGACCCTCTGGAGCTGCTGGTCACCGGCACGGTGGGCCAGGTCCGGGAGGAAAACAGGCCCATCATTTGAGACGGAGGGATCTTGGATGGAAAAGAAGCTGTGGCTGCCCACTCTGAGCCACTTTCAAAACGACAACGGCTGGAGCGGCAGCTCCGGCGTCCTGTGCTATGAGATCGAAAAGCCGAAAGAGGAGACCATGACCGTGGTGCTCTGGTACGGCCCATTCTGCCGGCAATATGCCGAGGAGATGGAGCGGCGGCAGTATCCCGTCACTGAGGATGGTATCGAGGCCATGCGGGCTTGGCTGATGGAGCGGGCAGCGGTCATGAACGCCGCGCCGGAGCGCACGCCGGCGGACACGCTGGCCTGGTATCAAAAGACCGCAGCGGAAAAGCGGGCGGAGAAAAAGTGAGAGGCCCATTGGGCCTCTCACTTTTTCAGTCCACGTAGATGACGCTGACGGGGCAGTTCTCGGCGGCCTCTTTGGCACCGTCCTCCAGCCCGCCGTCGGGCTGCTGGTGGACCTCGGCCAGACCGTCGTCACCGATGCGGAACACCTCGGGGCAGGTGGAGGCGCACAGGCCGCAGCTGATGCAGCCCGAGCGCTCAATGCTGACATGCATGGGAAAACCCTCCTTTCGGAAGCTATCTTGCCCAGAAGAATGGGGCTTCACACGCCAGAATCGGCTTTTTTACCCGTCTTGACGCTCCGGAAGCAGACGGATATAATGGACGGACAGGAGGAAGGAGGCGGACGCCCGTGGACAAGCGCTATGCCCGGCTGAAACGGAAAATGCTCCTGCTGGTGGTGGCAGGTACCCTGGCGGCACTGGCGGTGGGGATGCTCCTGCTGCACACCGTGGTGGACGGGGTCCTGCAGGACCCCTTTGCCCGGGCCTTCCTGTGGGTGGCCCAGAACCTGTTCGGGCAGGATGAGGCCGCCGCCCTGGAGCTGTATCATCAGACGGTCCGCAACCAGAAGCCCGGCCTGTTGGCGCTGGGGACCATCGTGCTCATGCTCGTCGCCTTCTATCTGGCCCTGGGCCGCTTTACCACCTGGCTGGACCAGATCGGCGCGGCGGTGCGCCAGGTGGTCAGCGAGAGCGGGCAGCCAGTGGTACTGCCCAAGGAGCTGGCTCCGGTGGCGGAGGACCTGAACGCCATCGAGCGGGCCCTCAAGGAACGGGAGGAAGCCGCCCGGGAGAGCGAGCAGCGGCGCGGCGATCTGGTGGCCTTCCTGGCCCACGACCTCAAAACGCCCCTGACCTCGGTGCTGGGCTACCTCAACCTGCTCCACGACGAGCCGGGGCTCACCCCGGAGCAGCGGGCCAAATACACCGGCATCGCCCTGGACAAGGCCCGGCGGCTGGAGGAGCTCATCAGCGAGTTTTTCGATATCACCCGCATGGACCTCCAGGGCGCGGGGCAGGAGCGCTGCGTCATCCATCTGTCCATCCTGCTGGAACAGCTGGCCGACGAGTTTTACCCCCTGTTTGCGGAAAAGGAGCTGACCTGCCGCACCGACATCACCCCGCAGCTCACCACCCGGGGGGACCCGGACAAGCTGGCACGGGTTTTTGACAACGTGCTGCGCAACGCCGTCAGCTACTCCACGGTGGGCGGCCAGGTGGACATCGAGGCCCGCCGGGAGGGGGAAGAGGTGGAGATCGCCATCCGCAACGAGGGGCTGGAGATCCCTGAGCAGGAGCTGACCAACATCTTTCGTAAGTTTTACCGGCTGGATCAGGCCCGCTCCACCCGCACCGGCGGGGCCGGGCTGGGCCTGGCCATCGCCCGGGAGATCGTGGAGCGCCATGGCGGCTCCATCCGGGCGGAGACCGACGGGCGGCGGACGAGCTTTGTCATACGCCTGCCCACTGGAGGGAAGGGAACATGACAAACGACATGAGCGGGGCTCTGGCCCGCCTGAACCGGGACCGGGCCCTCTACGCCAATCTGCTGGAGGTGCTGCGCCGGGGCAGCGCCCGGGTCTGCTGGGCGGGGGAGCGGGGCATCCTCCTGTACGACGAGGCCAGCGGCGCCTGGATGATGAGTGCCGCCGACCAGGCGGCGGCGGGGGAGCTCCTGGCTCTGGTGAGCGGCGGCTGCGACCTCTTTGTAGGCCATGAGATGTTCTATCTGCGCTCGGCGGAAGCGCGGCTGGGCTTTTCCGCCAAGCAGATCTGCTACTCCGCCCTTTACCCGGGGGTGGAGCCCCTGGCGGTGCCTGCCTTCGACGGGACGGTGCGGCGTCTGGGCCCCGAGTGGGCCCCCTGGCTGGTGGAGCACTATGAGAATGACTTCGGTGGGCTGCCCTATATGCAGGGGGCCCTGCGCCGGGGGATGCTGGGGGCCTTCCTGGAGGGAGAACGGGAGCCGGCCGGCTTCGTGGGCTTCCACGAGGAGGGCTCCATCGGCCTTTTGGAGGTGCTGCCCCACCGCCGCCGTCTGGGCCTGGGGGAGATCCTCCAGCGCAGCGCCGTCAATCTGGCGCTGGAGCGGGGGCAACTGGCTTTCGGCCAGGTGTTCTACACCAACACGGCCTCCCTGGCCCTCCAGCGCCGGGTGGGGATGGAGCTGTCCGAAGGACGGATGTTCTGGGCTTTTCCATAAAAGAAAAAGCGCCCGGACTGACACACGTCAGTCCGGGCGCTTTGCAAAGAAGCTTACAGGAGAAACCGGCCGGAGAAGCAGGCCCGCAGGATGGAGGACAGTCCCTGGAGGATCAGCAGGGCGCCCGCCAGGATGCTCAGGGTCAGGGCGCCCGCTACCGGGTCCAGGAAGGAAAAGAACCCACCAAACGCCAGCAGGACGCCCAGTGCGGTGAACCAGCCCCAGCCCCGGACGCCCAGGCGCCGCAGGTCAAAGGAGTTGACGAACTTGGAGACGCCGGAGAACAGCAGCCACATGCCGAAGATGAAGGGGAGCGACAGGGCGGTAAAGGCCTGGTCGAACAGAACGAACAGGGACAGGAGTACGGTCAGGATGCCGTCCACCAGGAACCAGACGGAGCCCACCATCCGGTCCCGCCCCCGGGCGAAGATGACGATGTCCACGATGCCGGAGAACAACATAGACAGGCCCAAAAACAAGGAGATGGCGGCGAGGGCCACCACGGGCCGGGAGAGACACAGAATGCCACACAGGATGAGGAGCACACCGGAGATGATCCACAGAACACGGGAAAATGTCTTACTCATACAGAACCCTTCCTTTTACCCCGGCGGACCGGGATACTTTTTCTTTCTGAGAAGAGCCTATCCCAAAACTGTGACAGAGGATCGGATTTTTTATGAAGAAACGGTGAATTCTGGCACGCTTTGAATACAGGGGTCAGCCCCGCTCCTCCAGCGGGACAAAGGGGTGGACCGGGGCCACGGCCTTATAGGCGGGGCGGATGATCTTGTTGCCGGGGTTATAGACCTCCTCCAACCGGTGGGCGCACCAGCCCACCATGCGGGCCATGGCGAACAGGGGGGTGTAGAGCTCCTCGGGGATGTCCAGCATCTTATAGACGAAGCCGGAGTAGAGGTCCACGTTGGCGCAGACCGGCTTGTACTCCCCCTTGGCCTTGTTGATGAGAGGGGGAGAGAGGCGCTCCACCGACTCCACCAGCTCAAACTCGTCCAGCATCCCCTTCTCCTCGGCCAGACCGCGGGCGAACTGCTTAAGCAGCCGTGCCCGGGGGTCGGATAGGGAGTAGATGGCGTGGCCCATGCCGTAGATCAGGCCAGAGCGATCCCCGGCCCGCCGGTGAAGCAGTTTGTCCAGATAGGCGCTCACCTCGCCGTCGTCCTTCCAGTCCTTGACGTTCTTGCGGATGTAATGGAACATCTCCATGACCTTCTTGTTGGCGCCGCCGTGGCGGGGACCCTTCAGCGATCCCACGGCGGCGGAGATGGCGGAATAGATGTCGGTGCCGGAGGAGGAGAGCACCCGGCAGGCGAAGGCGGAGTTGTTGCCGCCGCCGTGTTCGGCATGGAGCACCAGACACAGGTCCAGCAGCCGGGCCTCCTGCTCGGTAAATTTGTTGTCGTGGCGGACGGAGTAGAGGAAATTCTCCGCCATGCTCAGGCCCTCCTGAGGCCGGTGGAGGTACAGGGACTCCTCGTCGTAATAGTGCCGCTTCACCGCAAAGGCGTGGGCGATGATGGTGGGGCACCGGGCCACCAGAGTCAGGGCCTGGAGCAGCTCGTGCTCCAGGGAGGTGTCCTCCGGCCGGGGATCATAGGAGTACAGGGCCAGGACCGAACGGCCCAGCTTATTCATCACGTCGGGGCTAGGGGCCTTGAGGATCATATCCTCGGTGAAGCCGGGAGGGAGAGGGCGATACTCCGCCAGGACCTGGTCGAAGGTGGCCAACTGGTCTCGGGTGGGCAGGGCGCCGAACAGCAGCAGATAGGCTGTCTCCTCAAAGCCGAAGCGGCCCTCGGACACAAAGCCGTGGATCAGGTCCTCCACGTTGATGCCGCGGTAGATGAGCCGGCCCTCCATAGGGACCTTCTCGCCGTCCTGCATATAGTAGCCCTGGACGTTGCCGATCTGGGTGATGCCGGCCATGACGCCGGTGCCGTCGGCGTTGCGGAGGCCCCGCTTGACGTCGATATTCTCATAGTAGGCGGGGTCAATGGAGTTATGCTTCTGGAACTCCCCGCATAGACTTTGGATAAAGCCCTTGGAGAGAGCGTCCGCGCTCCCACGCTTATGATTGCCATGCCCTTTCTGCATGATGAAAGCCTCCTCGCCCCAAATTAATTTTTCCTATTGTACGACGGAACCGGGGGCACGTCAATGCTGAATCCCAAGAAAATCATACTGTTACAGGATTTTTGTAGAAACTAACAGGAAAACGAGGATGGATGGAGCATGAAACATCCAAAGATGTCTCCTGCAAAATGCGGGGGAAAGGAAACGGAGGAACGAACATGAAACCAGTGGTAGTCACGGCTCTGGCGCTGCTGCTGCTGCTCTTCCTTTGGCCCATGGTGTTCCTGGGCGGACCCACCCCCGCGCCGGAGGAGAGCGAGAGCCTGCCCACCGCCACCCTCCCCATTGACCGGGCGTCGGTTCGCCCGGCGGAGGAATGGGCGGGAAAGAGCGACGGAGAGACGGTGGTGCGGGTGAAACAGGCCGACGGCACGGTGACCGCCCTGTCCATGGCCGACTATCTGTGGCGGGTGGTGGCGGCGGAGATGCCCGCCTCCTTCGAGCCGGAGGCCCTGAAGGCCCAGGCGGCCACCGCCCGGACGTACACCCTCTACAAGATGCTCAACGGCCCGGTGGCCGGCCACACCGACGCCGACGTATGCACTGACATCACCTGCTGCCAGGCGTACATCGACCCGGCCCAGGCGGCGGCCAACTGGGGGGACGCCGCCCCCCTCTACACCCAGAAGATTGCCGACGCCGTGGCCGCCACCGATGGACAGGCCATCCTGTACGGCGGACGGCCCATCGACGCGGTATTCTTCTCTTCGGCGGCGGGGAGCACCCTGGATGCGGTGGAGGTCTGGGGGGGCAGCGTGCCCTACCTCACCGGGGTGGCCTCCCCCGAGGGGGAGGAGGTTCCCGGCTACCGCAGCCAGGTGACGGTGCCCCTGGAGGAGTTCAAAACGGCCTTCCTGGCCCAGTACCCCCAGGCCGACCTGTCCGGAGAGGCGGCGGGCTGGTTCCAAAATACAGTCCCCACCTCCAACGGAGGGGTGGAGACCGTGGACGTGGGGGGCGTGACGGTGAAGGGCACGGCCCTGCGGACCCTGTTCGACCTGCGCTCCACCCACTTTACCGCGTCGGCGGGGCCGGAGGGGATCACCTTCCACGTCACCGGCTACGGCCACGGGGTGGGCCTGAGCCAATACGGGGCCAACGCCCTGGCCAAGCAGGGCAGGACCTGGCAGGAGATCGTGGCGTGGTACTACACCGGGGTGACGGTGGGAACCTACACAACATAATTTTGCCCTTGTGATGGGGAAGCGCTTAAGGAGTTCGACCGGTTTTCGGCGTAGAAAGCAGGTGCGGCGGCCACCCATAGGCGGCCGCCGCATGACACATTCTCCTGATCGTTTATCGCACGGAATTTTAACCTCGCAAGCCTGACGGTTCTGATTTCGGAGGACGGACTTATTCCATTACGCCAATTTCATCGGGGACGATGAAGTCTGCCTCCGTACAAGCACGGATATCGTCGACCGTATAACCGGGGGCCAGCTCTCGGATGACCAAGCCGTCAGGGGTGACCTCGAAGTAGCACCGCTCGGTGACGATATCGGTGACGCATTTCGCACCGGTGAGGGGCAGGGTGCACTTTTTCAGAATCTTAGATTGACCGCTTTTCTCACAGTGGTCAGTGGCCACCACGATCTTTTTGACGCCGGCGCAGAGGTCCATGGCTCCGCCCATCCCGGGGACCAGCTTGCCGGGAACGGTCCAGTTGGCGATGTTACCCTCCTGGTCCACCTGAAGGGTGCCCAGCACCGTAGCATCAATATGGCCGCCGCGGATGAAGGCGAAGGAGGTGGCGTGGTCGCACACGCTGCCGCCCATGATTATCGACGCGGGCTGTCCGCCAGCGTCGATGAGATCGGGGTCTGCGTCTTCCCACTTGGGAGAGGCGCCGCAGCCGACGATGCCAATCTCAGCCTCCAGCCAAAGACGGACGCCCTCGGGCAGGTAGTTTACGCATAGCAGGGGCAGGCCGATGCCCAGATTGACAAAATCACCGTCCTTAAAAAACTTTGCGCAGCGAGATGCGATCAATGCGCGTCCAGTAAGACCAGCCATTATTGTTTCCCTCCTTCCGCCGCTTCCCTTGCCTTCGCTTCTGCTTTTGCCTTGGCGCGTTGCCACATGGGGCAGAAAGGCTTCTTTTCGCCGGTTCTGACATACACCATGTCGATGATGGGCGCGGGAACGTCAATCTCGTCGGGGCCTAGCTGGCCAATCTCTACCAACTCCTCCACTTCCACGATGACGGTGTCGGCGGCCAGCGCCATATAGCTGTTGGTGGCCCGGCTGGTCAGCCGGAAGGAGATGTTGCCGGCGGTATCCGCCTTGGTGGCTTTGATGAGCGCAATATCCGCCCGCAGGGGCAACTCCAGAAGGTATTCTCTGCCGTTGATGGTGAGCTTCTGCTTGCCCTTCTCCACATCGGTGCCGACGCCGGTGGGGGTGAGGCAGCCGCCCAAGCCCGCGCCGCCGCAACGGATGCGTTCGGCAAAGGTGCCTTGGGGCACAAATTCCACAGCAAGCTCACCGGCAAACATCTGGTCGCGGGCGACTGGGTTGAGGCCGATGTGGGTGGTGATGAGACTTTTGACGCGGTGCTCGCTGATAAGCCGGCCAAGCCCCTGGTCGGGCATGCCGCCGGAAACCGCGATCGCGTCAATATCCTTCACGCCCTTTTCCAGCATTCCGGTAATGATTTCCTCGGCCGAGAGTTCACCGTGCCAGTCGCCAAACATGATAGTCTGGCCATCGCTGAATTTTGTAAGGGCCTCTTCTTTGGTCACTACCTTTGATTTCAAGTTGGTTGCCACCTTTCCTAGTAAGATTTCCACCTTCAGCTAGCGACGGCTTATCTGCCCTCAAACGTAGCTTTGCGCTTCTCCATAAAGGCTTTACAGCCCTCCTGGAAGTCCATGGAGGCCGAGCATTCATGCTGGGTCGGAACCTCTGTCTCAGACAGCCACTTCTTGTAATCAGCATAGTTTGCATCATATAACTGCTTTTTGATATTTTTATAAGAGATCAGCGGACCGGCTGCCAGCTTCTTTGCGAACGTCAAGGTGACCTCGTCCAGCTCTTCCACCGTGGTCACCTTGTAGGCCAGACCCAAGGCTTTGGCCTCCTCCGCGCTCATGGGACGCCCGGTGGCGGCCAGCTCCATGGTGCGGGCGGTGCCGATGCTTTTGGAGAGAAGATAGGTAGCCCCTGTATCGGGAACGAGGCCCAGATTGACAAAAGCTAAGATGAACTTGGCGTTGTCCGCGCAAATCATGAAGTCGCCGCCCAGAGCCAAGCTCACCCCCGCGCCGGCCGCCGCGCCGCAGACGGAAGTGATGACGATTTTGCTCATGCGCTTCATGCCATCCGCCACGGCGCCTACCTTGCTGATGAGTCCGTCCATATTGACTTCTCCGCCGGCCTGAATCAGTTGATAGAAATAGCCGATGTCCCCGCCCGCCGAGAAGGCCTTTGGACTGCCCTTCAGCACGACCACCTTGACTGCGGGGTCCTTCTCCGCCGCGTCGACCACATACAGAAGCTCGTCTGCCATCGGTTCGTCGATGGCGTTCAGATTCTTGAGATAATTCATTGTGATGATCGCGATGCCGTCCTGCACGGTGTAAATCAGCTTTTTCAGTTCCATTTTGTCGATGACTCCTCTCACGTAGTTGTTTTCAGGTGTGCTGAGTCGGTCTGAGCGCTGATCCTCGGGGCAGCTATAGGGTAGCACACAAATAGTGCAAAGTCAATAATGATTTGGTGAGAGTAGACAAATGAATTTAGCTATTATGACAAAAATGGCGCCGCAACCCTACAGGCGGAAAGCTACAGAATTGGTCCGTCATGCCGCTTGAAACAATCGGTTAACAAGCATCTGGGAGGGAAATCACTGCGTTTCGCGCTCGGCTTTCTGGGCCGCCTCCTCGATGACGGCCTCCACCCGATGGGCCTGGGCCTCCTCCTCCGGGGGGTCCTTGGGGAGGATCAGGTTGAGAAAGATGGCCATCATGGTGGCCAGCACCACCGAGGACGAGCCAAACACGGTGGTGACCCAGCCGGGAAAGCCGGGGCCAGCCAGAGAGCCGCTCACCTGCGTGACCCCCATACCCAGGGCCACGGAAAGCCCCACCACGGTGGAGGAGCGCATGGTGAACTTCTGGGAGGTGATCATGCGGATGCCGGTCATGGTGATCATGGCAAACACCGACACGGTGGCTCCGCCGATGACGCTCTGGGGGATGGTGGTGAGGACGGAGGAGAACTTGGGCACCAGACCGGCCACCAGCAGCACGGCGGCGGCCAGGGCAAAGACCAGGCGGTTAATCACCCGGTTGACGGTGACGATGCCCACGTTCTGGCTGTAAGTGGCGGTGGGCAGGCCCCCCACGAAGGCGCCCAGAATGCTGATAACCCCCTGGCCGATGATGCCGCCGGACAGCTCCCGGTCGGTGGGCAGGCGGTCCATGCCGCCCAGGGTGGTGGAGCTCAGGTCGCCCATGGTCTGCACGGCGTTGACCACGTAGACGATGGCCAGAGAGACGCAGGCCGAGGGCTCGAAGGAGAGGCCGAAGTGAAGGGGAGCGGCCACCTGGAACCAGCCGGCGCTGGCCACGGAATCAAAGGAGACCATGCCCATGAGCCAAGCCACCAGGTAACCGACCACCATGCCGATGAGGATGGCGCCCAGCTTCAGGGTGCCCTTGGTAAAGTTGTTGAAGAACACCACCACGGCGAAGGTGATGAAGGCCACCACCCAGTTCTGGACGCTGCCGAACTGGGCCGGGTCCGCTGGATTGGAGCCGCTGGCCATATACCGGATGGCCGTGGAATACAGGGAGAGACCGATGGTAAAGATGACGGTTCCGGTCACCAGCGGCGGAAAGAAGGGGCGGATCTGCTTGACAAAAACGCCGAACACAATGGCCACCATGCCGCCCACCAGCTCGGCTCCCAGGATGGTGGGCAGATCGAACTGCATCCCGATGGACTGGAGGGTGGGGACATAGGCGAAGCTGATGCCCATAATGACAGGCAGTCCCGCCCCAATGCGCCGAAACAGGGGGAAGAGCTGCAGCAGCGTGGCCAGTGCGGTGATGACCAGGGAGACCTGAATGAGCAGCGTCTGGTCAGCGGGGCTGAGGCCGCAGGTGTTGGAGATCAGAATGGCGGGGGTGACGATCCCCACGATGGAGGCCACCACATGCTGGAGCCCCAGGGGGATGAGCTGGCCGGGAGCTGGGACGCCTCTGTACTGGAACAGGGCGGCGGAATTGGGGTGCGTTGGCATACAATCATCACCTTACAACTTTTTTTTAGACCTAAATGTTTTTTATGTTACACCTACTATACGCCCTCCCACCCAGAGAAAGCAAGAAAAATTTTTTGCATGGGTGCAGAATCTGGACCTGGTTTTTTGTTTAGTTTGACGGGCTCGACGGAAAAGGCGTTGAGCCCGGGGCGAGCCCATGGTATACTTGCAAAAGAAGGGGCGTATTTGCCCAGCTTACAAAGAAAAGAGGAATGGGATATGAAAGGCAAACGGAGACTGCCTCTGGTCCTGGCGCTGTTGCTGCTGCTCACCCTGCTGCCGGCCCGGGCCACCGGGACCGACCGGGCCAACACCTTGGCCGCCGGGGGCCAGGCCCATTCCCTGGCAGTGCAGGAGGACGGCACCGTACTGGTCTGGGGAGACAATTCCGCCGGGCAGCTCGGGCTGGGCGGCGATGTGGCCGAGATCAGAAAGCCCACGGCGGTAGAGGGAGTCTCCGCCGTATCGGTGGCGGCGGGAGAGGATTTTTCCGCCGCCCTGCGGTATGACGGCGCGGTCTACACCTGGGGCCACGGCGTCCACGCCGTCCCTGTCCAGGCGGCCATTGATCAGGTGGCGGCCATCGCCGCCGGCGGAGAGGTGGTCCTGGCCCTCAAGACCGACGGGACTGTGTGGCAGTGGACCTACGGCGGCGCCATCTCTCGGGTGAGCGGACTGAGCCGGGTGGCGGCCATCGCTACCGGCGGAGGGCACCACCTGGCCCTCACCGTCAGCGGTGAGGTCTGGGCCTGGGGCAAAAACGACCGGGGGCAGTTGGGGGACGGAACGGCGGTGGATCGCGCCGCCCCGGTGAAGGTGCCCGGCTTAGTGGATGTGGTGGATGTGGCGGCCGGGGCGGCCCACTCTCTGGCCGTCACCTTTGACGGGCGGGTGTACGCATGGGGCTCCAATGACTGCGGGCAGCTAGGCCATGCCGAGGGAGACCGCCGGACCCCGTCGGAGGTGGCGGAGCTGACCAAGGTGGTCCAGGTGGCCGCCGGAACAGACAGCTCCATGGCCCTGACCCAGGGGGGCACGGTCTATACCTGGGGCTGCGGGGAGTATGGCCAGCTCGGGAGCTCCCGCCGGCAAAACACCCAGAGCCGGCCCTACACCATCAGCATGCCGGGCAGCGGCATGGCCCAGATCGCCGCCGGGGCCTACCACGATCTGGCCGTCACCAACGGAGGCGTGCTCTACGCCTGGGGCCGGAACCAGCGCTACCAGCTCGGCAACAGCAGGAACGAGAACGCCGACAGCCCGGTGCGGGTCCTGACCGGCACCGGCAGCGGCGGCGCCTACCCTGTGTCCTGGACCGACGGCATCAGCGATTGGGCCCGGCCCTATGCCGAGGAGCTCTATCCCACCGGGCTGGTGCCCCCCATGCTGTGGGGCGACTATCAGGCCGGCATTACCCGGGGCGAACTGGCCCACCTGCTGGTCAGCGTCTACGAGCAGGTGCGGGGGACGGCCCCGACGCCTAGCGCGGCAAACAAATTCAACGACCTTCAGGGCCACCTGCTGGAGACCGACCTGCGTAAAGCCTATGGCCTGGAGCTGCTGGGAGGTACGTCAGGCACCACCCTCTCCCCGGACCGCCGCGTCACCCGCCAGGAGGCGGCCAAGATGCTGTGCTGCTTCGTGGGCCGGATGGAGGGCATCTCGATCCCCGCCGGGATGCAGAGCCTGGCTTTCTACCGCGACGCCGGACAGATCGCGGAGTGGGCGGTGCCCTATGTGCACTATGCCCATGAGAACCATATCATGGAGGGCAATGCCGCCGGGGGCTTCGCCCCCTTGGACCGCCTGACCCGGGAGCAGAGCCTGGTTATCCTGGCCCGGTTGGTGGAGCAGTACGGATGGATAAAATAGGAAATGAACAAAACGCGCCGCGGAGCTGCAAGGTCCGCGGCGCGTTTTCCATGGAGACTGGGCTTGTCCGCCGCTCAATTTTTATCCAAAATAGCAGAAAATGAGTTCCACAGCCAGTTCTGCTTGCATTTTCTGTAATGCGTTGCTATAATAAAGCAACGGGCGCGGACATATGTCCGTAACGCGCGGACAGAATGGGCCCGTGATTCAGGATTAAGGAGGATACATATTCATGAAAAAGCTTCTTGCACTCGCGCTGACCGGCGCTATGGCCCTGACCCTTCTGGCCGGCTGCGGCGGCAGCGGCAGCGGCAGCAGCAGTCCCAGCCCCTCTGCCAGCGGCGACGCCCCCTCCTCCGGCGACAAGGTGGTCACCATCGGCATCTTTGAGCCCGCCTCCGGCGACAACGGCGCCGGCGGCAAGCAGGAGGTCCTGGGCATGCAGTACGCCCACGACGTACAGCCCACCGTGGAAATCGGCGGCGAGACCTATCAGGTGGAGCTGGCCATCGTAGACAACCAGTCCTCCAACGACAAGGCCGCCACCGCCGCCTCCGAGCTGGTGAGCAAGGGCTGCTCCATCGTGCTGGGCTCCTACGGCTCCGGCGTGTCCATTGCCGGCTCCGATACCTTCAAGAACGCCGGCATCCCTGTCATCGGTGTCACTTGTACCAACCCCCAGGTCACCGAGGGCAACACCCATTACTTCCGCATCTGCTTCCTGGACCCCTTCCAGGGCACCGTTCTGGCCAACTTCGCCGCGGACAACTTCCAGGCCAAGACCGCTTACACCCTGAGCAAGCAGGGCGACGACTACTCCGGCGGCCTGTGCTACTACTTCAAGGAGGCCTTCGAGGCGCTGGGCGGTACAGTCGTGTCCGCCGAGTTCCCGGAGGGCACCTCTGACTTCACCTCCTACGTCATCGCCGCCAAGAATGCCGGCGCCGACGTGTTCTTCTCCCCCGTCTCCACCGAGGCGGCCGCTCTGATCGTGGACAACGCCGCCGCCCAGGGTCTGGGCATGCCCATCATGGCCGGCGACACCTGGGATTCCAACGTCATCACCGGCGCCGCCCAGGGCAAGGATGTGGAGATCTATGTGACCACCTTCTATCAGGAGGGAGGCAACGCCGAGTTTGACGCCGGCATCAAGGAGTGGATCAACGCCGATGCCACCCGCCTGTCCAACAACAACGGCAACGACATGATCGCCGCCGTCTCCGCCATGGGCTATGACGCCTACTTCGTGGCGCTGGAGGCCCTGAAGAACGCCGGCTCCACCGATCCCGCTGCCGTCAACGAGGCGCTCTGGAACACCACCTACACCGGCGTGTCCGGCGACATCGCCTTTGAGTCCGAAAACGGCGACGCCATCCGCGACGTGGCCTACGTCAAGCAGGCCAACACCGAGACCGGCGCCTGGGACTTCGTCACCGTCCAGAAAGCCGGCTGAGGCCGTCGTCCCAAGATCATCCAAGCGCGGCGTCAAGGGACAGCGGGGGCAGAAGCTGCCCCCGCTGTCCTCTGATACGTCCCCCTTATTATCATTTGGACTGCCTCGAAAAGGGCCCCGGGGCCTTTTTCGAGACAGTCCAAAGTGGAGGTCCGCTTATGGAATTTTTGAGCAAGAATCTGGCCTACCTGCTGGCCGGTATCTCGGTGGGAGGACAGTATGCCCTCATCGCCATCGGCTATACCATGGTCTACGGCATCCTGCGGCTGATCAACTTCGCCCACGGCGACGTGTTCATGGTGGCGGGACTGATGATGGTCTATCTCTCCGCCGCCCTGCCCCTGTACGCCGCGGTCCCTCTGGTACTCCTCCTCACCGTGGCGCTGGGCTTCGTCATCGAGCGGGTGGCCTATAAGCCCCTGCGCTCCGCACCCCGCATGTCGGTGATGATCTCGGCCATCGGCGTCAGCTACCTGCTGCAGAACCTGGCCCTGTATGTCACCGGCGGCCTAAACAAGAACTACCCCGCCATCCCCCTGATCTCCGAGCAGGTCACCATCGGGCCCGCAACCACCAAGGTGGTCACTCTGGTCACCCCCGTGCTCACCATCGTGCTGGTGGCGGTGCTGATGCAGCTCATCCACCACACCAAGATCGGCATGGCCATGCGGGCCGTGGCCAAGGACTTCGAGACCAGTCAGCTTATGGGCATCAAGATTAACTCGGTCATCAGCGTCACCTTTATTATTGGCTCCTTCCTGGCTGCGGTGGGGTCGCTGCTCTACTTCACCAATTACCCCGGCGTGGTGCCCGCCTCGGGCGCCATGCCCGGCCTGAAGGCCTTCGTGGCCGCCGTGTTCGGCGGCATCGGCTCCATTCCCGGAGCGGTGGTGGGCGCCTTCCTCATCGGCATCTGCGAAAATATCATCAAGGGCCTGGACGACATGCTGGTCCAATTGGGTGTCCTTCAGACGGGACTGGGGCTGACCACTTTCTCGGACGCCTTCACCTTCGCCCTGCTCATCGTCATTCTCATCGCCAAGCCCACCGGGCTGTTCGGTGAGAAGGCCACCGATAAGGTTTGAGGTGAACGCCATGAAAAAACAGAAACAGATTTGGGTCCCCATTGCCGCCGCCGTGGTCTGCATCGCCGCCCTCTATGTCCTGGATTGTACCCTGCCCAGCGGGCACATGCTCTTCACCGTGCTGCGGAAAAGCGCCATCTATGCCCTGGTGGCCGTCTCCATGAACCTGCTCAACGGCTTTACCGGCCTGTTCTCCCTGGGACAGGCGGGCTTCATGCTCATCGGAGCCTATACTTATGCCATCTTTACCATTCCGCTGGAGGCCAAGGAGAAGGTGTACCAGTACTACGACTGCGCCGTGGGCTTCAGCCTGCCCGTGCCGGTGGCCCTGGTGCTGGCCGGTTTGCTGGCCGCCGCCTTCGCTTTCCTCATCGGACTGCCCGTGCTGCGGTTGAAGAGCGACTATCTGGCCATCGCCACCCTGGGCTTTGCCGAGATCATCAAGGCCATCTTCCTGTGGAAGCCTCTGGGCCCCATCACCAACGGCTCCAACCTGCTCAAGAGCTTTCCCAATTTCAGCACCCTGGTGGCGGAGGAGTCCCCCTTCTACGGCCTCTACAGCCGGCACATGGCCTTCTTCTCCACCCTGTTCCCCATTGCCGTGTCGGCCATTTGCATCACGCTCATTGTCCTGCTCATCAACTCCTCCTACGGCCGGGCCTTCAAGGCCATCCGGGAGGATGAGATTGCCGCCGAGGCCATGGGCGTCAACCTGTTCCGGCACAAGCAGATGTCCTTCTGCATCTCCTCCTTCTTCGCCGGGGTCGGCGGGGCCCTGCTGGCGATGTTCCAGACCACCGTGGCCGCCGCCCAGTTCAAGTCCGCCCTGACCTATGAGATCCTGCTAATCGTGGTCATCGGCGGCATCGGCTCGGTCACCGGAAGCTGCTTGGCCTCCTTTTTGTTCGTGGCCTGCTCCGAGTGGTGGCTGCGCTTCCTGGACAGCGAGATGGTGCTGGCCAACGGTCTTAAGGTGCCTTTTTTGCGCAACGGCTTCCGGCTGGTGGTCTTTTCCATCATCATTATGATCGTGGTCCTCTTCTTCCGCCGGGGCATCATGGGGGACAAGGAGCTCCCCGACCTCATCCGGCGGCGGCCGGGCAAGCGAAAGGAGGCGGTAAAATGAGTGAGAACGTCCTCCGGGTCGAACAGGTAACCATGCAGTTCGGCGGCGTAGTGGCGGTCAACGACCTCTCTCTGGAGGTAAACCGGGGGGAGATCGTGGCCCTGATCGGCCCCAACGGCGCCGGAAAGACCACCGCCTTTAACTGCATCACCGGGGTCTACGAGCCCACCAACGGCCGGGTTTCCTTCCTGGGTGAGACCATGGTGGAGAACTATCCCCAGGGCAAGATGCAGAAGCTCTACGCCGGGGAGAACCAGGGCCTTTACACCAAGAAGCTGAGCCCCACCCCCGACCACATCACCAGGCTGGGTATCGCCCGGACCTTCCAGAACATCCGGCTGTTCGGCGCCTTGTCGGTCTTTGACAACGTGCTCATCGCCAAGCACATGCGGGCCAGACAGAATTTCCTGTCCGCCACCTTCCGGCTCAACGCCAGGGAGGAAAAGCGGATGCGCCAGGAGGCCATGGCCCTGCTGGAGGAGCAGAACCTGGCCCATCTGAAAGACGAGATCGCGGGCAGCCTGCCCTACGGACTCCAGCGCCGGCTGGAGATCGCCCGGGCCTTGGCTACCGATCCCAAGCTCCTGCTCCTGGACGAGCCGGCCGCCGGCATGAATCCCCAGGAGACCCAGGGGCTCACCGACTTCATCAAGCAGATCCGCGGGGAGTACGACCTGACCATCTTCATGATCGAGCACCACATGGATCTGGTCATGCAGATCTCCGACCGCATCTACGTCCTGGACTTCGGCAGGCTGATCGCCCAGGGCACCCCGGAGGCCGTCCAGAACGATCCCCGGGTCATCGAGGCTTATTTGGGGGTGGCAGACGATGCTGAAGATTGACGACCTGCGGGTCAATTATGGCGGCATCGAGGCCGTCAAGGGCATCACCCTTGCAGTGCCTGAGCGGGAGATCGTCACCCTGATCGGCGCCAACGGCGCCGGAAAATCCACCACCCTGCGCGCCATCGCCGGACTGGTAAAGCCGGCCTCGGGGCGCATCCATCTCCAGGCCGAGGACATCACCGGCCTGTCCCCGGACAAGATCGTCTCCAAGGGCATCACCCTGGTGCCCGAGGGGCGGCGGGTATTTCCCGACCTCACCGTGCTGGAGAACCTGAAGATCGGCGCCTACCTCCGCAAGGACAACCTGGAGGACGACATCAAATGGGTGTACGACCTCTTTCCCCGGCTCAAGGAGCGGTCCTGGCAGGCGGCGGGCACTCTGTCCGGCGGAGAGCAGCAGATGCTGGCCGTGGGCCGGGCCCTCATGTCCCGTCCCAAGCTGATGATGATGGACGAACCCTCCCTGGGCCTGGCTCCGCTGGTGGTCAAGGGCATCTTCGACATCATCAAGGAGATCAACCGCCAGGGCGTGACCATCCTGCTCATCGAGCAGAACGCCAACATGGCCCTGCACACAGCCGACAGCGCCTATGTGCTGGAGACCGGCCGGCTGACCCTCCGGGGTACCGGCAGGGAGCTTTTGAGCAACGAAGCGGTCAAAAAAGCCTATCTGGGCTGAACCGGACCGCCCATATGGCCCCATCTCCGTGCAGGAGATGGGGCATATTTTTAACCATATGTTCCTGAATTTGGGCGGACAGGAAAAACAAAGGCGCAAAAGGAGGACCGCTGCCCACCTATGGTAGGACCAATTTGGCAGATTGCATAATTCGTATACCAAGATTTCTACACCCGAATCCAGGCGATTCCGGCCCGGGAACAACCGGAAGCGGTTGACATTCCCTGGAGGAGCTTCTAAAATAAGAATAACTGGAAAAAAAGGCCTGTTTTGTTGCTTTTGACTGACATGCCACCCAGTTGGCCCTGGACGCCCAACGAACGTGTGCCCCCCTGCCCCGTGCAGCAGTGCTCCCACACGCCTCCCGTGAGGCGTCCGTTTTTTGCCCGGAAACCGGGACCCAATTCCGTTTGAAGAAGGTGGACGCGTGATTGTCCTGTTTTTTCTGCTCTGGCTTCTGCTGTCGGGAGAGGTGACCCTGCGCGTCTGCGTATGGGGCGCGGTGGTCTCCGCCCTGCTGTACTGTTTCTGCACCAGGGTGCTGGGCTATGGCTGGCGCTATGAGAGGCGGGCGGTCAAAAAGTTGGGCCCCGGGCTGCGCTATCTGGGCTATCTGATCGTGGAGATGCTCAAGGCCGGGCTGGTGGTCATGAAGCTCGTCTACACCAGGGGGCGGAACATGAAGCCTCTTTTGGTGTTTTACGACAGCCCGGTCCACACCGAGGGCGGCCGGGCGGTGCTGGCCAATTCCATTACCCTGACTGCCGGCACCATCACCGTGGAGACGGTGGACGGGCGCTTCTGCGTCCACGCCCTGGACCGGTCCCTGGCCGAGGGCATCGAGGACTGCGAGTTCCAGCGCCGGCTGGAGAAATTGGAGGAGTGACATGGAACAGGTGAGAAACGGCCTTCTGGTCGCCTCCGCCCTGGTGCTGGCCGTGCTGATCCTGGCAGTTCTGGTGCGGGCCATTCTGGGGCCCCGGTTCACCGACCGCATCATTGCCGTCAATGTCATCAACACGCTGGTGGTGGCGCTGCTGGTGGTGCTTTCGGTGTGGATGAGCGAGGATTTCCTGGTGGATGTGGCTCTGATCTACGCCCTGCTGAGCTTTCTGACGGTGGTGGTGGTCTCCCGGCTGGTGCTCACCCGGCGGCAGAGGCACAAGGAGGACCAGCGGCGGGAGCAGCGGTGCAGGGGCACCCGGAAAAAAGGAGGCGGCGCGCGTGGTACATAATATCGTGACGGGCCTAGGACTGGCGGTCCTGCTGTTCGGCCTGTTCGTCTTTTTTACGGCGGTGCTGGGGCTATACCGCTTTGACTATGTGCTCAACCGGATGCACGCCGCCGCCGTGGGCGACGCGCTGGGCATCTTCTGCATCCTGCTGGGGCTGATGCTGCTCCACGGCTGGTCCCTGCCGGCCTTCAAGACGCTGGCCATCCTGCTGTTTCTGTGGCTGACCAGTCCGGTGTCCAGCCACCTGATCGCCGAGATGGAGGTCCTGACCATCCCGGACATCCAAAAGGAATGCGAGGTGGAGGTGCGATGACCGTATTGGAGTACCTGCTGCTGGCCGGGCTGGTCATTACCGCCGTGGCTGCGCCCCTGTGCAGGCGGATGCTGGCCACCGTCATCGTGTATATGGCCTTTTCGCTGCTGATGGCAGTGCTGTGGAGCCTGCTGCAGAGCCCCGACCTGGCCATCACCGAGGCCGCCGTGGGCGCCGGCATCACCAGCATCCTATTTTTCCTGACGCTGAAGAAAATCCACGCGCTGAAGGGGACCCGCGATGAGTAAGACGGCGAAAAAAGGGGATTGGAAGGGGCGGTTGACGGCCTGGGTGGACGGCGACCGGGGGCCCAAGGACCGGACGCTCTTTGTCATGGAGACCCGCGCCCGGCGGTCCCGCCTGCCCACGGTGGAGGAGCACGAGAAACGGGAGAAGCATCGGCTGCGGGAGTTTTTCAACTGGTATCCCGCAGCGGCGGTGCTCATCTGCCTGCTGCTCACGGCCGTCTTGATGTTCACTGTGCTCCAGATGCCGGGCTTCGGCCGGGCGGACAATCCCCTGCACAACCAGGTGTCCGAACACTATATCGAGCACGGCAAGGAGGATTCCGGCGCGGCCAACGTGGTCACCGCCATGATCCTCACCTACCGGGGTTTCGACACCCTGGGGGAGAGCTGTGTGCTGTTCCTGGCGGTGACCAGCGTGATGATGCTGCTGCTTCGGGACGAGAAGAACACCGATGGCCGGGACCTGCGCCGGATGGCCCAGGAGGACGCCATCCAGCGGGAGCACCAGGACGTCATTCTCAAGGAGGCCGGGGAGATCCTCATCCCCTTCATTTTCCTCTTTGCCGTCTATGTGCTGCTCAACGGCGAGACCTCTCCCGGCGGCGGCTTCTCCGGCGGTACCATTCTAGGCAGTGGGCTGGTCCTGTTCGCCTGCGCCTTCGGCTTCGACAAGCTGCGGGCCTTTATGAACCACAGGACCTACAGCGTAGTGCGCACCTTCGGCCTGATGCTGTACGCCGTGCTGTACGGGATCAACATCTTTCTGGGCGCCAACGGCCTGCCCAACTATCTGGTGGGCATGAGCCTGCTCATCGACCTGGCGGTGGGCCTGGTGGTGGCCTGCACGGTTTACGGGTTTTACGCCCTGTTTGCAAGGGGGGAGCTGTGATGCTGGAAACCATCCTGCACAACCGCTTTGCGGTCACCGCCGTCCTCCTGTTCGGCATTGGCTTCATGAATTTGCTGCTCCAGCAGAACCTGCTGAAAAAGGTAGTGGGCTTCAACATCATGGACTCCGCCGTGTTCATGCTGCTGGCCTCCCTGGGCTACATCGAGGGCCGGGTGGCCCCGGTGATGGGCGAGGGCGTAACCCCGGACGCCAGCCTGTTTATCAACCCCATCCCCAGCGGCCTGGTGCTCACCGGCATCGTGGTGTCGGTCAGCATCACCGCCTTTTCCCTGGCCCTCATCCAGCGCATCCACAAGCATTACGGCACCATCGAGATGAAAGAGCTGCTGGAGCGGGCCAAGAAGGAGGATGACTGATGCGGCCGTTTGTCGAGAATTTCCCCTTCTTCTGCATCTTCCTGGCTCTGGTGGCCGGCATCCTGTCCGCCACCTTCCGCAGCGGCCGGGCGGCCTACCGCATGACCTTGGCCGTCACCGGGGCCATCGCCGTGCTGTCCGCCCTGACCCTGCGGTATGTGGTGGAGGGTGGCCTGAGCTTCGGTTACACCATGGGCCGCTTCCCCATCCCCCTGGGCAACGCCATCCGCTGCGGCCCCCTCCAGGCCCTGCTGTGCACCGTGTTCGCGGGGGTGCTGCTCTTTGCCCTGGTGGGCGGGTCCCGGGACCTGTTTCACGACGTGCTGCCGGAGAAGCAGCGGTTCTATTTCGTCATGGTCAACCTGACCGACGCCGCCCTGCTGTCCCTGGTGTATACCAACGACGCCTTTACCGGCTATGTCTTCATTGAGATCAGCACCATCGCCGCCTGCGCCCTGGTCATGGCCAAGGACAACGGACCCAACCTCATCGCCACCATCCGGTATCTCTTCATGAGCCTGATGGGCTCCGGGCTGTTTCTCATCGGTCTGGCCATCCTCACCTCCATCACCGGCTACCTGCTGATGCCCTCCATGGCCGAGGCGGTGGCCAGGCTGGCGGAGACGGGAGAATACCGGGTCCCCCTGACGGTGTGCGCCGGGCTGATGGTCACCGGGCTGGGCATCAAAAGCGCCATGTTCCCCTTCCACCTGTGGCTGCCCGACGCCCACGGAGGGGCCACCACTGCCTCCTCGGCCCTGCTGTCGGGGCTGGTGCTCAAGGGATACATCGTGCTGATGATGACCCTGATGGTGCGGGTGTTCTCCATGGAGCTCATGGTGGAGCTGGGTGTGACCAACGTGGTGCTGCTCTTCGGCCTGCTGGGCATGATCTTCGGCTCCCTGGGCGCCATGCGGGAGTACCACGTCAAGCGGATGCTGGCCTACTCTTCGGTGGCGCAGATCGGGTACATCTTTATGGGCATCGGTCTGGGCAGCGCGGCGGGCCTGACGGCCTCCTGCTTCCACATTCTGGTCCACGCCTGCTGTAAGCCCCTGCTGTTCTGCTGCGCCGGGCGGCTGAGCGCCGTCAGCGGCCACCACCGCAGCCTCAAGAACCTGCGGGGCAGCGCCTATCGGGACATTGCCGCCGGGATCGGCTTTACGGTGGGCTCTCTGTCCATGATCGGCATCCCGCTGTTCGGCGGCTTCGTCTCCAAGCTGTATTTTGCCAGCGCCTCCCTGCCCACCAACCGGACGGCGGTGACGCTGCTGACCATCGCCCTGTCCACGGTGCTCAACGCGCTGTACTACATCCCGGCCCTGCTGTCCATCTGGATGCGGCCGGACCCGGCGGATGAGCGCGCCGTTCTGGCCGACGCCACGCCGGAAATGCTGGCCTTTGACCGGCCTTTTACCGCGGCGGCCGCGGTCTTTACCGCCAGCATCTTTATCCTGGGGATCTTTTATCACCCCATCACCGACATCATCGAGGCCGGAATCCGGCTGATCTGAGGTTTGCGAGGTAGTGTCCATGCTGTTGCTGCTGCCCATCCTGGCGCCCGTGGCCGGAGGCATATTTGTCTTCCGGCAGAAAAAGGAATCGGTCCGGAACCGGCTGGTGCTGGCCCTCATGCTGGTCACCGCCGGGCTGGTATGCGCCGTCTGCCTGACGCCGGAGCAGACGGTGGAGTTGCTGACCATCCAGGGCCGGCTCCACCTGGCCCTGCGCAGCGACCTGCTGGCCAAGTTCTTCTTGGTGCTCATCACCTGCATCTGGGCCCCCATCACCCTGTTTGCTTTCCCCTACATCCGGCATGAGGGCCGGGACCGGCAGTTCTTCGGCTTCTACACCATGACCCTGGGCATCCTGGCGGGGCTGGCCATGGCCAAGAATTTTGTGACGCTCTATATGTTTTTCGAGATGATGAGCCTCATCACCGTGCCCCTGGTGCTCCACAGCGGCACTGCCGCCTCCCGGCGGGCGGGTTTTAAGTATCTGGGCTACTCGGTGTTCGGGGCAGGCATGGCCCTGGCGGGCTATTTCTTCGTGGCCTACTACATGGCCACCCCCGACTTCATCCACGGCGGGGCCATCGACCCGGTCAAGGCGGCGGAGCATCGGCCCATGCTGCTCGTCGTCTACTTCCTGATGATTGTGGGCTTCGGGTGCAAGGCGGGCATGATGCCCATGCAGGCCTGGCTGCCCGCCGCCCATCCGGTGGCCCCCGCTCCCGCCTCCGCCGTGCTGTCCGGCGTCATCACCAAAGGGGGTGTGCTGGCCATCCTGCGCATCACCTACTATATGTACGGCGTGGATTTCCTCTCCGGCACCTGGCCCCAGTATGTGCTGCTCACTCTGGCCCTGTGCACCGTCTTTGTGGGTTCCATGCTGGCCTACCGGGAGAAGCTCCTCAAGCGGCGGCTGGCCTACTCCACCGTCAGCCAGGTGTCCTACGTGCTCTTCGGCCTGTTTCTGTTCACCCCGGCGGGCGTGCTGGGCGCTCTGCTCCAGCTCGTGTTCCACGCCCTGGCCAAAGACGTCCTCTTCCTGGCGGCGGGGGCCGTCATCTTTGCCACCAACCGTACCCGGGTGGACCAGCTCCGGGGCATCGGCCGCCGCATGCCGGTGACCATGTGGTGCTTTACCCTGGCCGCCCTGTCCCTCATTGGCATCCCGCCCATGCCCGGCTTTCTCAGCAAGTGGTATCTGGTGACGGCGGGGCTGGAGGGGGCTTCCCGGGCCTTCGGCATCGCCGGGCTGGTGGTGCTCATCCTCTCCGCCCTGCTGACGGCGGGCTACCTGCTGCCCATCGTCACGGCGGGCTTCTTCCCCGGCCGAGACTTCAGCGGCGAGCGGAAGGAAGTGGGAAAAACCATGCTGGCCCCCATGCTGTGCTTTTCGGCGGCGTCCGTCCTGCTGGGCCTGTTCCCCGGCCCCCTCATGAGCTGGCTGGGCGGGCTGATCCCCAAGATGTTCTGAATTCCGCCGGAAAGGAGGCGCACGCATGCTTCGATTTCTCAATCTGCCCATCCTCTTCCCCGTGCTGATGGGCCTGGGTCTGCTGATCCTGCACCCGGAGAGCCGGAAAACACGCAACCTCTACCTGATGACGGCGGTGCTGATCACCTCGGCGCTCTCCTTTGCCGCCATCGGCGTCACCTATGTCCAGGGCAGCGACGCCCTGGCCTGCATCATGGTCCGGTTCAACGACGTGTTTTCCATCTCCCTGCGGATCGACGGGGCGTCCATGGTGTTCGGGACCATCGTCTCCACCCTGTGGCCCATCATCACGGTGTACGCCATCGACTACATGTCCCACGAGGGCTCTGAGAACCGGTTCTTTTCCTTCTGGCTCATGGCCTACGGCGTGGTGCTGGGCGTGGCCTACTCGGAGGACTTTTTGTCCCTCTACCTGTTCTATGAGCTTTTGACCCTGTCCACCCTGCCCCTGGTGATGCACGCCGCCGACGAAAAGGCCCGGTACGCCGGGCGGGAGTACCTCATCTACTCCCTGTCCGGCGCGGCCTTTGCCTTCATCGGCATCGTGTTCCTGCTCAACTACGGCGCGGGCCACCTGAACTTTACCTACGGCGGCATTCTGGACGCCGCCCGGGTGGCGGGCAACGAGCGGACGCTGCTGGTGGTCTTTGTGGCGGCCTTCCTCGGGTTCGGCGTCAAGGCGGCCATCTACCCCTTCTACCGCTGGCTGCCCGACGCCTCGGTGGCCCCCACCCCGGTCTCCGCCCTGCTCCACGCCGTGGCGGTGGTCAAGGCGGGCGCCTTCGCCGTCATGCGGCTCATCTACTTCGGCTTCGGGGCCGACTTTCTCCGGGGCACCTGGGCCCAGACGGTGGTCATGGCGGCCACCATCGTCACCATTGTCTACGGCTCCGCCCGGGCCCTGCGCACCCCCCACCTGAAGCGGAGGCTGGCCTTCTCCACGGTGAGCAACCTGTCCTACATCCTTTTCGCCTTTACCATCATGACTCCCGCCGGGCTGCTGGGCGGACTGACCCATATGGTCTATCACGCGGTGGTCAAGATCACCATGTTCTGCTGCGCCGGCGCCATCCTCCACAAGAGCGGTCGGGAGTACGTCTACGATCTGGAAAACTTCGGGCGGGTGATGCCGGTGGTCTTCGCCGCTTTCACCGTGTCCTCCTTTGCCCTCATCGGCCTGCCTCCTCTGGGCGGCTTCGCGGGCAAGTGGATGATCGCCACCGCCGCCGTGGCCTCCCAGAACAAACTGGCCTACGTGGGCATCGGGGCGCTGATTTTGTCCACGCTGCTGACCACCCTCTATCTGATGACAGTGGTGGTCCGGGCCTACTTCCCGGTGGGAAAGCTGGACGCCGAGGCCTTGGCCAAGGTCCACGACCCGGACAAGACCATGACCGTGCCGCTGGTGCTCCTGACGTCCATGGGCGTGGTGCTGGCCCTGTGCTCCAACCTGGTTATCGGCTTTTTGACCCAGGTCAGCCAGGGGCTGCTGTAAGGGGGGAAGAGAACATGCAAACCGATCTGCTGCTGTTTCTGGTGCTTTTCCCTATTCTGGGCGCTTTCGCGGTCTTTCCCCTGGGGAAGCGGAGCCCGGCGGGCCGGGACTGGTATGTCCGCATCGTGCCCGCTGTGGAGCTGGCGGCGGCCCTGTTGCTGCTGACGGCGGACGGGGCGGGGGCCGCCCTGCCCGGCGTGTGCGGCCTGGGACTGCGGTTGGCGGCGGGGAGCCTGCGTACCCTGCTGGTCCTGGTGGCGGGCTTTTTGTGGCTGGCCACCGGCCTGGCCAGCCGGGAATACTTTGCCGCCGCCGCGCACAAGGAGCGCTACTACTTTTTCTGGCTGCTGACCCTGGGGGCCCTGATGGGGGTCTTTCTGGCGGCTGACCTCATCACCCTCTTTGTTTTTTTTGAAATGATGTCCTTCACCTCCTACGTGTGGGTGGCCCAAAACGAGACCCCGGAGGCCCTCCGGGCGGCCAACACCTATCTGGCGGTGGCGGTCATCGGCGGCATGACCCTGCTGGTGGGGCTGTTCCTGCTGTACGACCTGCTGGGCACCCTGGAGATTGGGGCGCTGGCCGGCCTGGCCGCCGCCCTGCCGGAGGAGAAGAAGGTCCCGCTCTATGTGGCGGGAGGCTGCTGCCTGGCGGGCTTCGGAGCCAAGGCGGGCATGTTCCCCCTGCACATCTGGCTGCCCAAGGCCCACCCGGTGGCGCCGGCCCCGGCCTCGGCCCTGCTGTCCGGCATCCTGACCAAAAGCGGCGTGTTCGGCATTCTGGTAATCGCCCGGAACCTGTTCCGGGCCGACGCGCCCTGGGGGGACGCGGTGCTTTTGCTGGGGGTAGTGACCATGGTGCTGGGGGCGGTGCTGGCCGTCTTCTCAGTGGACCTGAAGCGGACTCTGGCCTGCTCATCCATGTCCCAGATCGGCTTTATCCTGGTGGGAGTGGCCATGCAGGGCCTCCTCAGCGGGGAGAACGCCCTGGCGGCCTGGGGCACCATTCTGCATATGCTCAACCACTCCCTGATCAAGCTGGTCCTCTTCGTGGCGGCTGGGGTGGTCTATCTGGGGACCCATTCCCTGAACCTCAACGACATCCGGGGCTGGGGCCGCGACAAGCCCTGGCTCAAGGCGGTCTTTCTGGTGGGGGCCTGCTCCATCGCCGGGGTGCCCGGCTTCTCCGGATACGTCAGCAAGACCCTGCTCCACGAGAGCATTGTGGAGTACATCCACGCCCTGACCCACGCGGGTCTGGACGCCGGAGTCTACCGTGTGGTGGAGTGGCTGTTCCTGATCTCCGGCGGCCTGACGGCAGCCTATATGACCAAGCTCTTTGTGTGCATCTTTCTCTCCCCCAAGGCCCGGGGCCAGCACGCGGCGCCGAAGCCCTACTGGTCTGCGGGCACGGCGGCGGCCCTGACCGGCGGGGCGGGGGTGCTGCTGGCGCTGGGCGTGACCCCCTCCCTTACCATGCAGCCCATCGCCGTCTGGGCGGCGGAGTTCCTGCACGGCGACCACCTGGAGGAGACCCTCCACTACTTCTCCCTGACCAATCTGAAGGGGGCCTGCATCTCACTGGGCATCGGCGCGCTGGTCTATCTGGCGGTCATCCGGGGGCTACTGATGCGGCGGGAGAGCGGCGGGGAGGTCTACCTCAACCGCTGGCCGCAGAGGCTGGACCTGGAGGAGCTGGTGTACCGGCCCGCCCTGAATGCCCTGGCCTTCCTGGGCGCCTTCTGCGCCCGGGCCGCGGCCTCGGTGGGGGACGTCATTGTCTTTCTGGGGGAGCGCATCCTCTTTACCAAGGCTCCCGGCATCTTTGTGCCTAAGCACGATGAGAATTTCGGCGCATATGAGCGCAAGCCCCGGCGGTTCCTGGTGGGGGAGACCTTCTCCTTCGACCTGCTGCTGGCGGGAGTGGGATTGGTCGCCATGCTGCTGTATATTCTGCTGGTCTAGGCGGCGCAAAAGGGCATTGACATCCCTTCGCAGACTGTGTATACTGGAAAAGGATGGATGGCTCTTCTGGGCCCATCCCGCTTGGACCGACAATTGAAAAAGAAAAAAGAGATGTTCTTGTGGCTCTTTCGGGGCGTGGGCCCTGGCCCGGCACCGGGAGAGATGGACAAGGGAACCGGAACACGGGAGACCGTGCAGACCGGACGGTAACCGCCGCTGTAAGCGTGGAGGCCGCATCCGTTGGCGAAAGCCAGTCACTGGGGAGACCTGGGAAGGCGGGATGCGGGCGCAGGAGCAGACGCTCCCTAAACGCAAGTCAGAAGACCTACAAAAACGACCCGCCCCGTGGAGGGACGGGGCTCTGGTGTTGCGGAAAAACGGCCGTGGCAAGCATATGCTTGCCGCGGCATTTTATATTTTGGGCGGGCTCCGCCCAGACGAAAAAGGAGAGAGCGCGATGAAAAACAGGATGAAAAAGGCTTTGGCTCTGCTGGTGGCGCTGGTGCTGACCCTGAGTCTGCTGCCCGCCGCCGCCTTTGCGGCGGAGGACGTGACGGTCACACTGGAGGTCAATATCCGCGCCGTTGCAGAGCCGGAAATGCTGGCGGAGTTGGGCGTGCAGTCGCCGTTGCCAGGACCGGTGACAGTGACGGTGCCGGCCGGGTCCACCGTAAAGGATGTGCTGACCCAGGCCCAGAAGGACCAGGGACTGGATATCGTTGGGCTGGACAAGGGCTTTGTGACGGGCATCGGCTGGGTATCGGGCATCAGCGCCATCAACGAGACGCTGGGGACCGAGGTCCAGGAGGGGAGCTTTCAGTACCCCGGCTGGTCCTATGCCATCAATGGCGACTTTGACGCCCCGGCCGGCATCGGAGCAGATCCGGTTACAGAAGGGGATACGTATACCTTCCGCTACAGCCTCTATGGGGTCTGGAGCGGGAATGCCATGCACTATTACGATTACGAGTTCCTAGATGCGCTGGACGAGGCCCGGACCGCCCTGGAGCAGGCCAAGGCATGGGACACCTCCGCCTTTTCCGACCCGGAAAAAGCGGCTCTGGAGCAGGCCGTTGCGGAAGCTGAAACGCTGATCGGCGGGCTGGATGAGACCTATATGGGGCTCTGGCTGGAGTATGTCGCGGAGAAGGGGAGCGCCCTCTATGGCCCCGGCTCGGACGCCGACAAACTGATCAAGGCTGCGGCAGCCCTGGCCGCAGCGATGCAGCCCAGCCCGGCCAACGAGCTGACCAGTTTGGTCGTGACGGACCTGATGGAGAGCTACACCGGGTCCATAGACTTTGATCCCGCAGAGACAGAATACGCCCTCTACGATTTTCCCACCACGCTGTCAATGGTCAAGGTGAAGGCAGCCCGCGCCTCTGGGAATGCGGTGGTCTCCATCTATTTGGGAGAGGCTGCGGAGCCGGCGGCGCAGGTCACAGGCCAGCAGGGGGATAGCTGGATTATACTCAGGGACCTGGATTGGAGCGGCACGGTCAACGTGCTGCGAATGGTGGTAGAACCGCCGGAGGGCACTGGGCTGTCCGCCAAAACCTACACCGTCCGGATCAGCCGTGCCCTGACCGCAGCCGAGCTGGAGGCGGACCGGGATGCCCTGCGGCTGGGGGGCGGCGACAGCACGGTGGAGGTCTCTGCGGACCTGGATCTACCGGAGACCGGGGCCAGCGGGCTGTCCTCCATTACCTGGACATCCAGCGCACCGGATGTTATAAGCGGCAGCGGCGTGGTCCGGCGGGGGGCCAAGGAGCAGACCGTTACACTGACAGCCACCCTTTCGGCTGCGGGGCTGGAAAGCCTGACTAAGATATTTACAGTGACGGTCACCCCGGTTGGGGCCCGGGAGGTCCTGGACAACATCGCGGCCCGGTATGCGGCCTCCGGCGTGGCGGGCGACGGCAATGGCCCCTGGCTGGCCGCCGATCTGGCTGCCTATGCCGCCGCCTGGCCGGACCGCGGCCACAAACTGTCCGCGGACCAGGTGCAGGCCTGCCTGGATACCTTCCTGGCCAAGGCTGACGCTACCGACGCGCCCGGCGATCTGGCCAAATACATCATTGCCCTGCGGGCCCTGGGCTACGACGCCCGGAAGACCGTTACCGCCGACCTGCGGGAGGTGGACGTGGTGGCCAAGCTGACGGCCCTGGTGGACGGCAAGGCTGCCAGCGTGACCAATCCGTATACCCTGCCCTACGTCATTCTGGCGCTCCAGCAGGGGGAGGGCTACGCCACCCAGGCGCAGATGGATTACCTGATCCAGGCGGCGGTGGACAGCCAGGACTCCTGGGGCAATACATCCTGGGGCCCCGACGGGGCCACGCCCATGCTGCTGGCGCTGGCCCCCTACTGTGACGGCAACGCTCTGGTGAAGGAGGCCGTGGACGGGGCCCTGGCCAAGGTGCGGGCCTGCCAGGGGGCGGACGGCGGCATGGGGAACGCCGCCTCCACCGGCCTGGCCGCCATGGCCTTTGCCGCGCTGGGTATCGACCCTGCCGAAGTGACGGCAGGCGAGGGCCAGCCCTCCCTGGTGGACGGACTGCTGACCTATGTCAGCGACACCCTGGATGGCTTCCGGCCCACGTCCAACTCCTTCTCCACCGAGCAGGGCTTCCGCGGCCTGATCGCCGCCCTCCGGTACGGGGAGACGGGGCTGCCCTTCCGGCTGTTTGACTTCTCCGACCGGGCCATGGAGACGGCCGAGGCCACCTGGGCCCAACACGGCCCGGTGACCTTCGCGGTCATCCCGGATGACGCGGCGGTGACCGTCCTGCGGGAGGAGACGGAGCAGACGCCGGCGGCTCCCTTCCGCTATGACCTGCCCGCCGGGACCTACACCTACACCGTGAGCAAGAGCGGGTATGTGGGCAAGACCGGCTCCTTTACCGTGACGGAGGCCCAGGCTGAGGCCCACACGGGCCAGAAGATCAGCGTCTCGCTGGCCGCCGCGCCCGGCGCAGACAGCGGCAGGAGCATCACTGTCTCCGTCAAGGTGCTGACCCACGACGACAGCGCCTGCGGCGGAAAATACACCTATAAGCACAACGCCTCGGCCTATCAGGTGGTCCTGGCTGACGAGTCTGTGGCGCTGCGGGCCGGTCAGTCGGTGTTCGACGCCCTGGACGCCGCCCTGACCCAGGCGGGGGTGGACTATGTGGAGAGCACGCCGGGGTACATCAGCTCCATTGGAGACGAGGAGGAGTTCGGGCACGGCAGCAAGGATTCCGGCTGGCTGTATATGGTCAACGGCACCACCGCCGACATCGGCTGCCGGGATTATTCGCTGACGCGGGATGCCAAGGTGATCTGGTTCTACACTGACAATTACCACGACGAGTACGGCTCGGAGTCCTGGGGCGGCAGCTCCTCGGCAGGGGCGGCGGACACCAGCGCCGTTCTGGAGCCTCAGGCGGTGGCAGACAAAACCGGCGAGGCCAAGGCGGCGGTGACGGAAAAAGAGATTCGCGCCGCTTTGGACGCCGCCCAGAACGGCGGCGCAGGGTGTGTTATCATCCGGCCCGACGTCTCGGGACGGGCGGACCAGGTCACCGTGGAGCTGCCCCGGACGGCGGTGGAGCGGCTGGCCGGGGAGACCGGGGTCGGCCTGAGGATTGAGACCGGACTGGCGCAGGTGGACCTCTCCAGCCGGGCGCTGGCCGCACTGGCCGACGCAGGCGGCCGGACGGTGTCGGTGTCGGTGGGACAGGGGGCGGACGGGGTCCGGACCGTCGCCGTCTTGGTGGACGGCAAGCCGGTGGAGACCCTGCCCGGCGGCATCCGGGTCGCCTTCCCCGCCGCGGAGGCGGGGCTGGTGCCCGCACTGGTGGGGGCGGATGACGCCGCCGCCCCGCTGAAAAAATCCCTGGTGGCGAACGGCACCGCCTATCTGCTGCTGCCCGGCTCGGCCTCCGTGGCCCTGATCCGAGGGGCAGAGACCTTCGTCGACGTGCCCGACGGATACTGGGGGGCGGAAGCGGTGGCCTTCGCCGCCTCCCGCGGGCTGCTCCAGGGGGTGGGCGGCGACCGCTTCGACCCCGACGGGGTGCTGACCCGGGCCATGCTGGTGACGGTGCTCTACCGCCTGGAGGGCCAGCCGGAGGGGGCTGAGGCGGCCTTCTCCGACGTGGCGGTCGAGGCTTGGTACGCCTCGGCCGCCGCCTGGGCGGCAGAGGCAGGCATCGCCAACGGGGTCTCCGGCGGGGCCTTTGCCCCGGAGCGCTCCATCACCCGGCAGGAACTGGCCGCCATGCTCTACCGCTATGCCGGGTACGCCGGCCTGGATACCTCCGCCCGGCAGCCGCTCACCGCCTTTGCCGACGGCGCCGAGCGCGCCGGGTGGGCGGAGGAGGCCCTGTCCTGGGCCTTGGCCACCGGCCTGCTGACCGGAAAGGACGGCGGGCGGCTGGACCCCGCCGGGAATGCCAGCCGCGCCGAGGTGGCCGCCGTTCTGGAGCGCCTGGTGGGCCTCATGGTCCGATGAAGCAAAAGGGAGCGGCAGGCATTGCTTTGCAGAGAGGCCTTTATGGAGGGGAAAGGAGCGATCACCGTGAATGTCAACTGGTTCAAGGAGCCCGAGCACGTGGTCTATGTGGAGGCGGAGCGTTTCCTGCCGGAGTTCAGCCGGAAGGTGAAGCTGCCCGATCTGCCCGCTCAGGTAGAGGCCTTCCGGGCACAGCCCACGCCGGAGGGCAAAAACATCCGCACCGGTATGAAGGGCACCTCGCTGAAGCTGTTTGTCCCCGACCTGGTCTTTGAGGAAAAGCTGGATATGGGGGACACGGTGTGGGTCTATCTGGGCCAGACCCACGTCAGCTACTGCCTGTACTGGAAGCAGTAAAAAAGGACCGGGGCGTCCGTCCACTGGACGGACGCCCCGGTCCTTTTTAAGCGATTACACGTTGAAGCGGAAGAGGACAATATCCCCGTCCTGCATGACATAGTCCTTGCCCTCGCTGCGGACCAGGCCCTTTTCCTTGGCGGCGTTCATGCTGCCATTGGCTACCAGGTCGTCGAAGGAGACCACCTCGGCCCGGATGAAGCCCCGCTCGAAGTCGGTGTGGATCTTACCGGCGGCCTGGGGCGCCTTGGTACCCTTTTGGATGGTCCAGGCCCGGCACTCGTCCTCGCCGGCGGTGAGGAAGGAGATGAGGCCCAGCAGGGCATAGCTGGCCTTGATGAGCCGGTCCAGGCCGGACTCGGGGATGCCCAGGTCGTCCAGAAACAGCTTTTTCTCGTCGGGCTCCAACTGGGCGATCTCGGCCTCCAACTGGGCGCAGACGGGGATGACCTGCGCGCCCTCGGCGGCGGCCACACCCGCCACCTGCTGGTAGTAGGCGTTGTTCTGGTAGTCGGAGAAGCCCGCCTCGTCCAGGTTGGCGGCGTAGATGATGGGCTTGAGGCTGAGAAGCTCGGAGGTGGCGATGAGGGCGGCGTCGTCCTCGTCGCACTCGTAGGAGCGGGCGGACCTGCCCTCGTTGAGCCAGTCCTGGAGGCCCTGGAAGACCTCCGCTTCGTGGGCGGCCTTCTTATCGCCGGTCCGGCCGGCCTTGGAGCACTTGTCGATGCGGCGCTGGACCATCTCCATATCGGCCATGATGAGCTCGATATCAATGATCTGAATGTCACGCAGGGGGTCTGTGGAGCCCTCCACATGGATGACGTTGGGGTCGTCGAAGCAGCGGACCACGTGAACGATGGCGTCGGTGGCCCGGATGTTGGACAGGAACTTGTTGCCCAGACCCTCGCCCTTGGAGGCGCCCTTCACCAGACCGGCGATGTCCACAAACTCCACCACGGCGGGGGTGGTCTTTTTGGGCTTATGGAAGGCGGAAAGCCAGTCCAGGCGGCTGTCGGGGACGGCCACCACGCCCACGTTGGGGTCGATGGTGCAGAAGGGGTAGTTGGCGGACTCGACGCCCGCGTTGGTGATGGCGTTGAACAGGGTCGATTTGCCCACGTTGGGCAGACCCACGATGCCTAATTTCATCGGCAGAACCCTCTTTTCCGTTGATTCGCCCTGACATTATATACGATGGCAGGGGAAAATACAAGGCTCACGGCGAAATTGAGGGGCGGGGCGCGGGGCTCTACTCGCCTTCGGCGTACTGCTCTTCGGTATCCTGTTGGGCGCTTTTCAGAATGTCTTCCGCGGTGCCATAGTCCCGGGCCTGCAGGGCGGCCACCGCATCGGTGACCCGGTTGAACAGGTAGGTGTAGAGGGTTTGATAGTCCGGCATACCGAGACCTCCTTTATATCCGATAAACAGTGTATACTGAGTTCAGGAAATTGTCAATCATTACTATCACCGATATGATGTATATACGAAAAGAAGGTGATAGGATGAAGCAGGTTCGTCTGAAGCTGGACCGCTATTTGGATGAGCGCGGCATAAGTCGGTACGAGCTTGCGCAGAGGTCAAAAATCAAATATCAGACCATTGATGGGTATTATAAAAATACCGTTGTCCGATATGATGCCTATAACCTGTCGCGGATCATCACCGCGCTGGACTGCGACCTGACCGACATCCTGGAGGTCGTGGAGAACGGCGAAGCTTGAGGGCCCGCGGGAAAACAGACGTTTTCCTGCGGGCCCTTAAGTGTTATACTGGCAACATCACAAAACCATATAGGAGGGATCTCTATGGAGACCACCGCGCAAGTACACGCCCGCCTGTCCACCCTGCCCCGGGCGGCGCTGGGCTTTTTCCCCACCCCCTTCCACCGGGCGGAAAATCTGTCCCGGGAGCTGGGCATCGATCTGTGGATCAAACGGGACGACCTGACCGGCATGAGCCTGTTCGGCGGCAACAAGGTCCGCAAGCTGGAGTATGTGCTGGGGGAGGCCCGGGCCCGGGGCTGCGACACCGTGGTCAGCTACGGCGCCACCCAGTCCAACTGCGCCATGCAGGTGGCCACCGCCTGCCGCCGCCTGGGGATGCGGCCTATTCTGTATCTGGTGGCCATCGTGGAGCCCGCCGAGCTGCGGGCCAACCTCCTGCTGGATTATGTGCTGGACGCCGAGGTCCATCTGGTCCCCCTGAACGGCGGCACGGAGGAGGAGGCCGAGGAGGAGGCCGTCCGGCTGGGCCGGGCCCACATGGCCCGCCTGGAGGGGGAGGGGCACATCTGCTGCGAGGTGCCCATGGGGGCCGCCCAGCCCCTGGGCTCCGCCGGCTTCATCGGCGGCTGGGCCGAGCTGCTGGACCAGTGCTGCGGCCAGGGTATTGCGCCGGACTATCTGTTCTTGGGCACCGGCACCGGCGGCACACTGGCCGGGCTGGCCGCCGGGCGGAAGCTGATGGGCGGGCCGGAGATCGTGGCCGTCAACGTCAGCCCCAAGGACGAGGGCTACCCCGCCCGCACGGCGGAGCTGGGCACCCGGGCCCTGAGGGCCATCGGTTCGGACGAGAACCTGCGGCCGGAGGACTTCCGGACCGACCTGGGCTACTACGGCGCGGGCTACGAGGCGCCCGCTCCTGCCGCCACTGCCGCCATCCGGCGTCTGGCCCGCACCGAGGGCATTTTGGTGGACCCGGTGTACACCGGAAAGGCCCTCTCCGGGCTCATCGACTACGCCGAACAGGGCAAGATCCCCCGGGGCTCCACCGTGGTGTTCTGGCACACCGGCGGAGCAACCGCCCTCTTTGCCGAGCCGGAAATGGTGGGCCCGGTGGCGGACGGGAGGGCCCTGTGAGCCCCATTCGGCACGAAAGGATTGCAAACGACGGAAAAATGTGCTAAAATCCCTTTGTTATGCGGGCGTATCTGAACCTTTTCAGATACGCCCCGCGCACAAAGGAGGAAACGATCCATGACGCGCACGCGCAGACGCATCCTGTCTCTGTGCCTGACCCTGGCGCTGGTGGCGGGGGCTATGGCCGCCGCCGTCCAGGCCGCCTCGGGCGAGCCGGAGCAGACGACGGAGCCCGAGCGGGGGACCATGACCTATACCGAACCCATCGCCCCCCAGTATGAGGCCGCCAAGCTCTTTTCCGAGGGCCTGGCCGCCGTCCGCCAAGGGGGAAAGTGGGGCTATATTGCCACCGACGGCGAGACCGCCATCCCCTTTGCGTACGACTTTGCCTGCCCCTTCAGCGAGGGCAAGGCCGTGGTGGGCCGGGAGGAGGAGACCGGCCTGGCCCTGGGCTTCGTGGACCACGACGGAAACTATACCCCCTTCACCGGCTGGGGCAAGCCCCTGCTGGTCCAGTCGGAGGACTGGCAGGCCGACACCGACTGCTACTTCTACAACGGCTTTGTCCGCCTGCCCGCCGGCGCCGGCTGGGCGCTGTACGACGCCGCAGGGCAGGCCATGGGCGCCCAGCTTGTCCCCCTGCACACCATGACTGAGGGGCTGACCCCCGGCTACTCCGCCTCCGCCCGGCTGGGCCGGGGATACGTGGACCGGGACGGCCAGGCCGTCCTCTACTGGAACGGGCCGGAGTACTTCGGCGCTCCCGTCACCACCGCCGACGGCCTGCGGGCCCAGAGCTACCGCTTCGTCAGCGGGGTGCTGCCCTTCAACCAGGGGCTGGCCCCCGTATGGCAGGGCACCGCAGATGCCTCCCAGAATTGGGCGGTCACCTATCGCCTGGGCTTTATCGACCGGGCCGGGGAATGGGCCATCCTGCCCGCCTACACCAACTGCTTCGTCTCCGGCTCCGACGCCGCCTGGGAGGTATTTGGTGAGACCGGCCTGGCCATGGTCCAGAACGAGGCGGGACTCTACGGCGCCATCGACAAGACCGGCCGGACCGCCCTGCCCTTCCAGTACCAGGAGCTGTGGCCCTACAGCGAGGGCCTGGCCCCCTTCCGGCTGGGCGGGAAGTACGGCTATCTGAACCCATCCGGGCAGACGGCCATCCCCGCCCGATACGAGCGGGCTACCGGCTTCTCGGGCGGCTACGCCGCCGTGTACGACGGGGAGCGGGCCTTCCTCATCGACCGGCGGGGCCGGGAGGTGACCGGCTCCGACAAGCTGGACACCGAGACCTACTTCCGGGAGGGGGCGGACGGCACCAAGACCGCCGTCAACCCCGGCGAGTATGTGGTCATCGAGGAGGGGGGACAGTACGGCTTCGGCCGCCTGGAGTTCCTGCCCCCCCTGCCGGAGGCCGGAGAGATGGACGCCTGGGCCTATGGCGAGGTGGTGGCCGCCGTGGAGGCGGACCTGGTGCCGGTGGAGCTCCAGTGCCTGTACCGGCAGAACATCACCCGGGCCCAGTTCTGTACCCTCATCGTCCAGGTGGTCCAGCGGTCGGAGGGAAAGGATATCCGGACGGTGGTCCGGGAGGAGACCGGCCGGAGCCTCTACGACTGGGTGGGGGACTACCCCTTTGCCGACACCGCCGGGGCGGACGTGATGGCGGCCTACGCGCTGGGCATCGTCAGCGGCCGGGGCGAGGGGACCTTCGATCCCTACGCCCCCATCACCCGGCAGGAGGCCGCCGCCTTCCTCTACCGGACCGCCAAGGTCCTGGGCATGGAGACGGCCGGGGCGGCGGAGAGCGCCTTTGCCGACCATGACCAGGTGGGGGTGTGGTTCCGGGACGCGGTGGCCTTTGCCGCCGACCGGGGCGTCATGGGCAGCACCGGGGCAAACCGCTTTTCCCCCCTGGCGGGCTACACCAGGGAACAGTCCTTCGTCACCGTCCACCGGCTGTTTCAGGCCCTGGAGGGGGAAGAATAGCACAGAAAAAGGACCTCTGACACCGGTCAGAGGTCCTTTGTTTGGTCCAGGGCGGCCAGCCCGGTGCGGAGCGGGGTGGGGCGGACGGCCCCTTCGGTGAGCGGCCGTTCGGGGGATATGGGATCACCTCGTTTCCATCGGGTTCAGGGAAGGCGATCGGCAAACCGCCGCCCGTCGCTTTCGTTCAGGTCCAGCCCGGTGAGGTACCGGCGGACGAGGTCAAAGGCGCTGCCCGCCGCCCGGATGCGGATGCTCTCCCGCACGCCGCCCAGGTGGAGTTCCCGGACATGGCAGAAGTCCGGTCCGGCCAGCGCCACGTAAACCAGTCCCACCGGATTGCCCCGGTCGTCGGGGTCGGGGCCGGCCACGCCGGTGGTGGAGACGGCCAGGTCGGCGCCCAGCACCCGGCGGGCCCCCCGGGCCATGGCTTCGGCCACCTGGGGCGACACCGCGCCGAATTGGTCCAGCAGCTCACGGGGCACCCCCAGCACGCCGTGCTTGACCTCGTTGGTATAGCTCACCACGCCGCCCTTGAACACGCCGGAGGCCCCGGGCAGATCGGTGATGCACTTGGCCACCAGCCCGCCGGTACAGGATTCCGCCGCGCCCAGGGTCAGCCCCTGGGCCTCCAGCAGGGCGAAGGCCACGGCCTGGATGCTGGGCACATCGGCGCCGTAGACCACGTCGCCCAGCAGAGCGCGCAGCTCCGCCTCCACCGGGGCGATCAGGTCCCGGGCCTGGGCCTCCACCGGGGCCTTGGCGGTGATGCGCAGCTCCACCTCCCCCTCCTTGGCATAGGGGGCCAGGGTGGGGTTGGTCATGGCGTTCATCCGGTCCCGGAGCAGAGACTCCACGGCGGACTCCCCCATACCGAAGATCCGCAGCGAGCGGGAGAGAATGGTGCCGTCGGCCAGATTTTGCAGATAGGGCAGGGCCCGGTGGGTGAACATCTCCCGGCACTCCCGGGGTGGACCGGGGAGCATGACCACCCGGACCCCCTCCGCTTCGAAGGCGCAGCCGGGGGCAGTGCCCCAGTCGTTGGAGAGAACGGTGCAGCCCTCGGGCAGCATGGCCTGCTGGAGGTTGTTCTCGGTCATGGGCCGGCGGGCGTGGAGCTTTTGAAAATAGGCACGGATGCGCTGGGCCGACGCCTCGTCAAAGACCAGCTTTTTGCCGAAGGCGGCGGCCAGTACGTTCTTGGTCAGATCGTCACAGGTGGGGCCCAGGCCGCCGGTGGTGATGAGGATGTCGGCCCGCCGCTTGGCGATCTCCACCGCGGCGCGCAGCCGCTCCGGGTTGTCGCCCACCACCGTGTGGTAGAAGACGTTGATGCCGATGCCACTGAGTCCCTGGGAGATCATTTGGGCGTCGGTGTTGGCGATGTTGCCGAGGAGCAGCTCGGTGCCCACGGCGATGAGTTCGGCTGTGTGGGACATGATAAAAGCCTCCGTATGCCAACGCCGGGACGGCGGCGAGTGCCGCCGCCCAATGTGCAGCGCCAGCAAAGCATTTCCGCAGGACGGATTCATTCCGCCCGAGGATGTGGAATCAAAGGGAGCCCTGCATGATCGGGGATCGCGCGGGGAATTGGCTCCGCGGCCGGCCGCCCCTACCCGATCTTTACCCGCTCGGTGGCGTCCAGGGCTTCCTGCACCAGGGCCTCCACGTCCAGGACGGCCTCGGCGGCCTCGATCTCGTCCAGGTGGGGCCGGGTGCGGGGGTGGCGGGGCGTAAAGACGGTGCAGCAGTCCTCATAGGGGAGGATGGAGGTCTCGAAGGTGCCGATTTTTCGGGCGATGCGGACCACCTCCTCCTTGTCCATGCCCACCAGAGGCCGGAACACGGGCAGGGAGGCGACCGCTCCGGTGACCGCCATGGCGTCCATGGTCTGGGAGGCCACCTGGCCCAGAGACTCGCCGGTGACCAGGGCCCGGCAGCCGGTGCGGCGGGCCATACCCTCGGCGATGCGCATCATGAACCGGCGCATCAGCAGGGTAAACAGCTCCTCCGGACAGGCGCGGCGCAGCTCCTCCTGGATGTGGGTGAAGGGGACCACGTGGACGATGAGCCGCCCGGTCCAGGGGGTCAGCAGCCGGGCCAGGTCCAGCACCTTCTCCTTGGCTTCAGGGGAGGTGTAGGGGTAGGAGTAGAAGTGGACCATCTCCAGGGCCACCCCCCGCTTGGCCATCATCCAGGAGGCCACCGGCGAGTCGATGCCGCCGGAGAGCAGGGACATGGCCCGCCCGCTGGTGCCCACGGGGAGCCCGCCCGCGCCGGGCTCGGGGTCGGCGTGGACAAAGGCGGCGTAGTCCCGGACCTCCAGGTGGATGGTCAGCGCGGGGTTGTGGACGTCTACATGCAGGTTGGGGTAGAGTTCGTCCAGCTCGCCCCCCACCCACTGGGAGAGCTGGATGGAGGTCATGGGAAAGGACTTGTCGGCCCGCTTGGACTCCACCTTAAAGGTCTTTTCCCCCACCAGATTGCCGGCCAGATAGGTCCGTACCGTCTCCAGCATAGCCTCCTTGGTCTTGGCGCAGGCCTTGGCCCGGCTGACACCCACCGCGCCGAAGACCTTCTTGGCCACGTCGTAGGCGGCATCCATGTCGCACTCGTCGCTGAGGGGCTCGATGTAGGTGGTGGACTGGCGGGAGTAGACCCGGAATTTGCCGTGGGACTTGAGCCGCCGGGCCAGGTTGGATTTCAGCTTGTCCTCAAAGGTGTAGCGGTTGGCCCCCTTCAGGACCAGCTCGCCCAGCTTGAGCAGGATCATTTCGGTCATGGGTACAAGCTCCTTTATGTTTTAACATGTTTCAGCGCTGTAAATATCCGCTGGCCCGATACTGGATGGCCTCCGCCAGGTGCGAGACCTGGATGGGGCCGCCGCCCTCCAGGTCGGCGATGGTGCGGGCCACCCGCAGGATGCGGTCGTGGCTCCGGGCGGTGAGGCCCATGCGCTCGTAGGCCCCCTTCATCACGGCCCGGCAGTCCTCGTCCAGGGCGCAGCAGGCCAGCAGCTCGGGGGGACCCATGTGGGCGTTGCAGTCGGGGCCGTCCGGACCGAACCGAGCGGTCTGGATGGCCCGGGCGGCATTCACCCGACGCCGGATGGCGGCAGAGGACTCGGCCTGCCCCCGGCGGGAGAGCTCCTCATATTCCAGGGGCGGCACATCCACGTACAGGTCGATGCGGTCCAGCAGGGGGCCGGACAGTCTGCCCAGATACCGCTCCACCTCGCCGGGGGAGCAGCGGCACCGGTCCGAATAGCCGTACCAGCCGCATTTGCAGGGGTTCATGGCGCACACCAGCATGAACCGGGCGGGGAACACCTCGCTGCCCGCTGAGCGGGAGATCTGGACCTGCCCGTCCTCCAACGGCTGGCGCAGGGCCTCCAGCACGTCCTTGTGGAACTCGGGCAGCTCATCCAGAAAGAGCACCCCGTTGTGGGCCAGGGAGATTTCCCCCGGCCGGGGCAGCGGGGTCCCGCCGCCGGACATGCCGGTGGCGGAGATGGTGTGGTGGGGGGAGCGGAAGGGCCGCCGGGTCAGCAGGGGCCGGTCCCTGCCGGTGAGGCCCAGCACCGAGTGGATGGCGGTGGCCTCCAAGGCCTCCCGCTCGGTCATGCCGGGCAGGATGGAGGGCAGCCTCCGGGCCAGCATGGACTTGCCGGAGCCGGGCGGACCCACCATGGCGATGTTATGGCCCCCGGCGGCGGCGATCTCCAGTGCCCGCTTCACTGGGGCCTGCCCCTTTACGTCGGCAAAGTCGGGGCCGCCCCCGGCCTCCGGCGGCGGCTTCCAGGGCCGGGCAGGGGAGAGGGGCTCCTCCCCCCGCAGATGGCGGACCAGTTGGGAGACGTGCTCCACCGGGTAGACGGCCAGCCCTCCGGCCAGGGTGGCCTCGGGGGCGGAGTCCGCCGGGACGTACAGCGCCCCGATGCCCGCGCGCCGGGCCGCCAGGGCCATGGGCAGCATCCCCTGCACCGGCCGCAGCTCCCCGGACAGGGAGAGCTCCCCCACAAAGGCGGCCTGCCGCGTCCAGTCCCCGTCGGGGAGCTGCCCGCCGGCCCGCAGGAGCCCCACCAGGATGGGCAGGTCGTACACCGTGCCCGCCTTGCGCCGGTTGGCGGGGGCCAGGTTGACGGTGATGCGGGAGACCGGGAAGGAAAACCCGCAGTTCTTCACCGCCGAGCGCACCCGCTCCCGGGCCTCCTTGACGGCGGCGTCGGGGAGTCCGACGATGTCGAAGTTGGGCAGACCGCCGGACAGGTCGCACTCCGCCGTCACCTCATAGCCGGTCACGCCCTGAAGCCCCAGGGAACGCAGCTTGCACAGCACCCGGATCACCACCCCTTCTTCCCATGCAGGCTTTCTTTTTAAACATAAGAAATGGGTTGCACCAACCGTCCGGCGGCTGATGCAACAAATATTATAATACCTGATTAATCCATGGTTTTCAAGGCGAAAGAGCGCGTATTTTCGTCAAATCAAGAACGAGGGACCAACTTCGCCAAATTGGAAGGACCAATTTTGGGCTCAATGCCGAAATTAAATTCTGGTAAGATAATTGTATTTACATATGTGTTCCGTGGTGATAAGATAAGGAACGAAAAGTGGAGTGGCATCCATTTGAATAAGGAGGAACGATAAACATGGCAAGAAATAAGAAGTCCATGGACGGCAACACCGCCGCAGCGCACGTATCCTATGCGTTTACCGAGGTGGCCGGCATCTACCCCATCACCCCCTCCAGCCCGATGGCCGACAACGTTGACCAGTGGGCCGCTGCGGGCAGAAAGAACATTTTTGGCACTACCGTGAAGGTGGTGGAGATGCAGTCCGAGGCCGGCGCCGCCGGTACTGTGCACGGCTCCCTGAACGCGGGCGCCCTGACCACCACGTACACCGCTTCTCAGGGCCTGCTGCTGATGATCCCCAACATGTATAAGATCGCCGGCGAGCTGCTGCCCTGCGTTTTCCACGTCTCCGCCCGTACCGTGGCCGCCCAGAGCCTGAACATCTTCGGCGACCACTCCGACGTCATGGCCTGCCGCCAGACCGGCTTCGCCATGCTGGCCGAGACCAACCCCCAGGAGGTCATGGACCTGGGCGCCGTCGCCCACCTGGCCGCCATCAAGGGCCGCGTCCCCTTCCTGAACTTCTTTGACGGGTTCCGTACCTCCCACGAGATCCAGAAGATCGAGATCTGGGACTACGACGACCTGAAGGATATGGTGGACATGGACGCCGTCAAGGCCTTCCGCGAGCGGGCCCTGAACCCCGAGCATCCCACCATGCGCGGCTCCCATGAGAACGGCGACATCTTCTTCCAGCACCGCGAGGCCTGCAACAGCTACTACGAGGCGGTCCCCGAGATCGTCGAGGAGTACATGGGCAAGGTCAACGCCAAGCTGGGCACCGACTATCAGCTCTTCAACTACTACGGCGCCGCCGATGCCGACCGCGTCATCATCGCCATGGGCTCCATCTGCGACGTGACCGAGGAAGTCATTGACTACCTGAACGCCCACGGCGAGAAGGTCGGCCTGGTAAAGGTCCGCCTGTACCGGCCCTTCCGCGCCGACAAGCTGCTCTCCGCCATCCCCGCCACCGCCAAGAAGATTGCCGTGCTGGACCGCACCAAGGAGCCCGGCGCCCAGGGTGATCCCCTGTATCTGGACGTGGTGACCGCCTTCGCCAACGCCGGTCGTCAGGCCACCATCATCGGCGGCCGTTACGGCCTGGGTTCCAAGGATACGCCTCCCCGCAGCGTGTTCGCCGTGTATGAGGAGCTGGCCAAGGACGCCCCCAAGAAGGAATTCACCATCGGCATCGTGGACGACGTCACCGGTCTGTCCCTGCCCGAGCACGACTGCCCCAACACCGCCGCGGCCGGCACCATCGAGTGCAAGTTCTGGGGCCTGGGCGGTGACGGTACTGTGGGCGCCAACAAGAACTCCATCAAGATCATCGGCGACCACACCGACAAGTACGTCCAGGCGTACTTCCAGTATGACTCCAAGAAGACCGGCGGCGTGACCATCAGCCACCTGCGCTTCGGCGACAAGCCCATCAAGAGCCCCTACTACATCAACAAGGCCGACTTCGTGGCCTGCCACGTCCCCGCTTACATCATCAAGGCATTCCCCATGGTCCGCGACGTGAAGGACGGCGGTACCTTCCTCATCAACTGCCAGTGGTCGGATGAGGAGATCGACAAGCACATGCCCGCCGTGGCCAAGCGCTACATCGCCGAGCACCACATCAACGTCTACACCATCGACGCCATCGACCTGGCCGCCAAGATCGGCATGGGCAAGCGCACCAACACCATCCTGCAGTCCGCCTTCTTTGCTCTGGCCAACGTGATGCCCCAGGCAGAGGCCATCGGCTACATGAAGGACGCCGCCACCCACTCCTACCTGAAGAAGGGCCAGGACGTGGTGGATATGAACCACAAGGCCATCGATACCGGCGCCACCGCCTTCAAGAAGTTCAATGTTCCTGCCTCCTGGGCCACCGCCGAGGATGTGAAGAAGGAAGAGAGCCTGGAGGGCCGCGCCGAGACCGTGAAGATGGTCCAGGAGATCATGGAGCCTGTGGGCCGCATGGACGGCGACAGCCTGCCCGTCTCCGCCTTTACCAAGCACGTGGACGGCACCTTCGAGCAGGGCGCCGCCGCCTATGAGAAGCGCGGCGTGGCCGTGAACGTGCCCGTGTGGGACGAGACCAAGTGCATCCAGTGCAACCAGTGCTCCTACGTCTGCCCCCACGCCACCATCCGTCCCTACGCGCTGACCGAGGAGGAGGCCAAGAACGCCCCCGAGGCCGCCAAGATCGTGGATATCAAGGCCGGCAAGGGTAAGGGCGTCTACAAGTTCTCCCTGGCGGTCAGCCCCCTGGACTGCATGGGCTGCTCCGTCTGCGTCAGCGTCTGCCCCGTGAAGGCGCTGGAGATGGTGCCCCAGGAATCCCAGGCCGCTCAGCAGCCCGTGTTCGACTACATGGTGGCCAAGGTGGCCGACAAGCCCGACGTGGCCGACACCACCTCCGTTAAGGGCAGCCAGTTTAACCAGCCTCTGCTGGAGTTCTCCGGCTCCTGCGCCGGCTGCGCTGAGACCAGCTACGCCCGCCTGATTACCCAGGTCTGCGGCGACCGGATGTATATCTCCAACGCCACCGGCTGCTCCTCCATCTGGGGCGGTCCCGCCGCGACCTCTCCCTACACCGTCAACAAGTGCGGCCATGGTCCCGCCTGGGCCAACTCCCTGTTCGAGGACAACGCCGAGCACGGCCTGGGTATTTTCTACGGCCAGAAGGCTATTCGTGACCGCCTGGCGGAGCAGACCAAGGCCCTGATCGCCATCGACTACACCGACGACGCCATCAAGGCGGCCGGCCAGGAGTGGCTGGACACCATGGCCGACGGCGCTGCCAACGGCGAGGCGACCAAGAAGTATGTGGCCGCTCTGGAGGCCGTTGTGAAGGCCGACTGCGGCTGCGAGGCCTGCACGCTGGGCCGCGAGATCCTGGCCAGCAAGGAGTACCTGTCCAAGAAGTCCATCTGGATCTTCGGCGGCGACGGCTGGGCCTACGACATCGGCTACGGCGGCCTGGACCACGTCATCGCCTCCGGCGAGGACGTGAACATCATGGTTTTCGACACCGAGGTGTACTCCAACACCGGCGGTCAGGCCTCCAAGTCCACCAACTTCGGCGCTGTCGCTCAGTTCGCCGCGGCTGGCAAGGCTACCGCCAAGAAGTCCCTGGCCGAGATCGCCATGCAGTACGGCTACGTCTACGTGGCTCAGGTGGCCATGGGCGCTAATCCCGCCCAGACCCTGAAGGCCATCAACGAGGCCGAGGCCTATCACGGGCCCTCTCTGATCATCGGCTACGCCCCCTGCGAGATGCACTCCATCAAGGGCGGCATGGCCAACTGCCAGAGCGAGATGAAGAAGGCCGTGGACTGCGGCTACTGGAACCTGTTCCGGTTCAACCCCGCTCTGAAGGCCGAGGGCAAGAGCCCCTTCACCCTGGACTCCAAGGCCCCCGCCGGCGGCTATCAGGAGTTCCTGATGAACGAGGCCCGCTACTCCGCACTGACCCGCTCCTTCCCCGAGCGCGCCAAGGTGCTGTTTGCCGAGTCCGAAGAGTCCGCCAAGGCCCGCTACGAGCATCTGGTCAAGCTCCAGGCTCTGTACGCCTAAGCGGCAAGTCAAGTAAAAAACGGAAGGCCGCCCCGTCGCAAGACGGGGCGGCCTTTTTGAGCTACCGGCCGGAATTCAGGGTGCGATTTCCGGTGGAGCGGGGAACAGTCGATGCGGAGGATGAGGGAATATTGCCGGTGCCCAGACCATAGGGGCCCGCGGGAACCTGCCCCACTCCGGGGACATTGACGGTGGGTACGCTCAGCGGGCCGCCGGTCTGACCCGGTCGCTGGCCGGGCAGATAGAAGGTGACGAATTTGACCGAGAAGATGTCGCAGACCACAAAGGTCTGGGTGAGCTCCTCGTAGAGGGTCAGATAGCTGCGGCCCACACTGTAGAGGATGCCCTCCTTCTGCGTCATGGCCTGGGTGCCCACCAGAAACTCGCAGACCACAAAGTTGCCCAGGTTGTCGGACAGAATCTGCTGCATGGAGCCGCGCATGGCGTCGGTGTTGAAGTTCTCATCCGGCGGCGTCACCAGCCCACCGTTTTCATTGGCGCGGTTGAGGGCGATGTCCCGCATACCATCGGGATAAAATTGATTCATAGACACATTCTCCTCCTGTTATGTATCGGCGTAAGCCTCGGTGGGATTGTAAAAACAGTGGTTGCCGATGCGCACCACAAACTCCCCCACCCGGGAGGGAAAGTTCGGGCGGCAGCTTGGGACAAAGGGATTGAAGTACCACAGGGCAAAGCCTAGGTTGGTCAGCCGGTTTCCCGCTATGGCCCAGTTGGCGATGTCGTAGTGGATCTCCTCCACCGACATGTTGTAGATGTTTTGGGCATTGTACTGTCCCCGAATGGTCTCCCGGGCGCAGTCGAACTGGCCGGGCTGGTAGATGACGGCCCGGATGGTGGGCTCCAGCCGCCCGTATTCGCCGTAGCTCACGTTGACCCGGTTCATCACCACGCAGGCCACCGCTTTCATGCCCTGTTCGCCCTCGCCTCCGGCCTCGCACTGGATGATGCGGGCCAAAAGTTCCAGATCTGTCATAGGGTCGCCTCCTGGAAAGGATAATCTAAGCCGGCAGTGTACTGTCCTCCAGCGGTTCCGCCTCCTGCTCCGCCGCCGCGCTGCCGCCGGAGCAGCACGCCACGAAATCCAGGTCCATCAGCCGCATGATACCCGCCAGGAGCACAAAGAGGGAGGCCCACAGGTTGACTGTGGCGGAGCGCCGGGCCACGCAGTCGTCCCCCTGCTCCGCCTGCTGCCAGGCGTTGAGCGCCAGGCACAGAAAGAAGCCGAGGGAGCCCACCACCATGGCGGAGGCTCTCCGCTTGATGGGATAGACGTCAGGCAGGCCGGCGGCGGCCTCGGTATCTCCCAATATCGTGAGGCAGAGCCCCCGACGCTGGATGACCACGGTGTAAAAAGACAGCAGCACCGACGCGATGAGGATGAGCAGGAAGCCCAGCGACTGGTCCACGATCCCCAACTGCTGCCGCAGGGTATCCTCCTCCATGGCACGCCGTCTCCCTTCACCTGATTCCTGTTATCATTCTATCCAGATTGGGCGATGGGGTGCATCTTTTGGGCAAAAACAAAAAAACCAGCGTCCCGGCCCAAGCCGGGACGCTGGTTTTTTCAATGCATAGACGGGGCAGCTCAGTCCTGCCGCTAGACCTTCTGGAGGCCGCGCCAGTAAGTGCGGTCCCGCTCGTTCAAGGGCCGCAGAACCCGGCAGGGGACGCCCGCCGCCAGAACGCCGGAGGGAATATCGCGGGTGACCACCGCACCGGCGGCGATCACCGCACCCGCCCCAATGGTGACGCCGGGGAGGACTACCACGCCGCCGCCCAGCCAGACGTCGTCGCCAATGGTGATGGGACCGCCGTTTTCCAGCCCGCCGGCCCGGACCTCCGGGTCCAGGGGGTGCCCCGCGCCGTAGAGCCCCACCCGGGGACCAAACAGCACCCGGTTGCCGATGGTGACCGGACATACATCCAGGATGATGCAGTCGTAGTTGGCGTAAAAATCCCGCCCCACCGTGATGTTGCCGCCGTAGTCACAGCGGAAGGGGGGCTCGAGGAAGGCGTTCTCCCCCACGCCGCCCAGCAGCGCCTCCAGCAGGCGGCGGCGCTCCTCCGGCTGGTCCTCGGCGGTCTGGTTGTAAAGCCGGGTCAGCCGCCGCGCCTCCTGCCGCAACCGGAAAAGCTCCGGGTCGGCGGCGGAGTAGAGCCCGCCGGACAGCATGCGCTCCCGCTGGGTCATACGCTCACTCCCTTGTCCCGCCGAATTCGGTGAGGGTCAAGGCCTTGTTCTTGTCCGCCACCCAGTTGATGGACCACTGGGAGGCGAAGAGCAGAAGCTGACGTCCCTTATAATCCTCCACCAGCTTCACGTCGGTGCCCAGAATCAGGTCCTCCTCCTTCAGCGGCTCGTCCCCGTCGTGGTCGATCCAGCGCAGATACTCGTAGGGCAGGCCCTCCATATAGAGGTCCACGCCGTACTCGTTTTTCAGCCGGTACTCCAGCACGTCGAACTGCAGGGTGCCCACCACGCCCACGATGACCTCCTCCATGCCGGTGTAGGGGGTCTTGAAGATCTGGATGGCGCCCTCCTGGGCGATCTGCTCCATCCCCTTGAGGAACTGCTTGCGTTTCATGGTGTCCAGCGGCCGCACCCGGCGGAAGTGCTCCGGGGCGAAGGTGGGGATGGGGTCGAAGCGAAACTTCCGGCCCGGGGCGCACAGGGTATCTCCGATGGAGAAGATGCCCGGGTCGAACACGCCGATGATATCCCCGGCGTAGGCCTCTTCGATGATCTCCCGCTCGGCGGCCATGAGCTGCTGGGGCCGGGAGAGCTTGAGCTTTTTGCCGCCCTGGACGTGATAGACCTCCTTGTCGGCGTCGAACCGGCCGGAGACCAAGCGCATGAAGGCGATGCGGTCCCGGTGGGCCTTGTTCATATTGGCCTGAATCTTGAACACAAAGGCGGAGAAATCGTCGTCCGTGGAGTCCACCAACTGCTCGCCCGCCGTGCGGGGCAGGGGCGGCGTGGTCATGCGCAGGAAGTCCTCCAAAAAGGGCTCCACGCCAAAGTTCGTGAGAGCGGAGCCGAAGAACACGGGGGAGAGCTTGCCGTGGCGCACCCGGTCCATGTCAAACTCACAGGAGGCGCCGTCTAAGAGCTCAACATCGTCGGAGAGCTGGCTGCGGAACTTGGCGCCGATGAGACCGTCCAGCCCCGGGTCGTCCAAGCCCACCTCCACCGCCGTGGCCTGCCGGGCCCCGCCGTTGGAGGTAAAGTGGATGATCTCCCGCTTGTTCCGGTCGTAGACGCCCTGGAACTCCTTGCCGCAGCCGATGGGCCAGTTGACAGCGTAGGTGTCGATGCCCAGCTCCTTTTCGATCTCCTCGCACAGCTCGAAGGGGTCCCGGGCCTCCCGGTCCATCTTGTTGATGAAGGTGAAGATGGGGATGTCCCGCATGACGCAGACCTTGAAGAGCTTCCGGGTCTGGGCCTCCACGCCCTTGGCCGCGTCGATGACCATGACGGCGGAGTCGGCGGCCATGAGGGTGCGGTAAGTGTCCTCGGAGAAGTCCTGGTGGCCGGGGGTGTCCAGGATGTTGATGCAGTATCCCTCGTACTGGAACTGCATCACCGAGGAGGTGACCGAGATGCCGCGCTGCTTTTCGATCTCCATCCAGTCGGAGGTGGCGGCGCGGGCGTTCTTCTTGCCCTTGACCACGCCGGCCTGGGCGATGGCCCCGCCGTAGAGCAGGAATTTTTCGGTCAGAGTGGTCTTACCAGCGTCGGGGTGGGAGATGATGGCAAAGGTCCTGCGCCGGGAGATTTCGGATTCATATTTGGACAAAGGGTTTCCCTCCATTTAGATTCAATTCAGTCAGCTACAGACGCACGTTACATCGGGTAAACCCTCCAAACAGCAGAAAAGTTGGACAGAAAATTATATCATGCGCCGCAGGAGATTGCAAGGGGGACGGAGAGGTGCAACCCCGCACCGAAGGACCCGGAAGGGGTGAGGAGGGGAGCAAATTGAAACTGACACAGCATTTTCTGACCCAAAACGACTGCTATCAGGCAGGGCGGACCATCGTACCCAGGGGGATCATGGTCCACTCCACCGGGGTGGCCCAGCCCGACGTGGAGGTCTTTCTCAAAAGCTGGGACCGGCCGGGCGTGAACGCCTGCGTCCACGCCTTCGTCCATACCGGCGGTGTGGTGCAGACTCTGCCCTGGGACCGGCGGGGCTGGCACGCGGGCACGCCCCGGGCCGGGGGGACCTCGGCCAACAACACCCACATCAGCTTTGAGATCCTGGAGCCTGCGGGGCATACCTACCGGGGCGGTACCATGGTGGGCTACGACGCGGAGCGGAACGCCGGCTATTTCGCCGCCGTCTATCGCAATGCGGTGGAGCTGTGCGCCATGCTGTGCAGGCGGTACGGCCTGGACCCCATGGAGGACATCCTGGACCATTCCGAGGGGTATGCCAGGGGGATCGCCAGCAACCACGGCGACGTGGCCCACTGGTTTCCCAGACATGGCAAGCGTATGGACGATTTGCGCGGCGACGTGCGGGCGGCGCTGCGGGGAGAGGGGGAGGAATCCATGACACAGGAGCAATTTGATACCATGTTTGCCAGGGCCATGGCGGAGTATACCGCCCGGGCGGAGAAGGAGTCCGCCAGCGGCTGGGCCAGGGACGCGTGGGAGCGGGCGGAGGCCCGGGGCGTGTTCGACGGTACCAAGCCCCGCACCGCCCTGACCCGGGAGCAGGCCGCCCTGGCGCTGGAGCGGCTGGGGCTGCTGGAGTGACAGGGGGTTTTGCTTTCGTGCCCCAGAATATGGAATAGACGGCTTCGGACCTGCACATGCTAAGGGTCCAGATCACCAAAAGGAGCGAAACGCCATGTCCACCTTGGAAGAGCTGTACCGCACCCTGCTGAAATCCGCCGTCACCGGCAATGGTGTGCCCGACCCGGAGGGAGCGGACCCCGGGGAGCTGGACTGCCTGCTCCACCCCGAGGCGCACCCGCCGGTGTGGCGGACCGGCCGGTGTACCTGTGGGGAGGGGGAGGCCCCCTGCGCCGCCGCCTGCCTGTTCGACGCCATCGTCCGGGATGAGAAGGGGGAGCTGACCGTGGACCCGGACCGCTGCGCCGGATGCGCGGCCTGCATCGCGGCCTGCCGCTCGGGCCGCCTCACCGCCAGCCGGGACGTGCTCCCCGCCCTGGACGCCCTCAAGCACGCCACGGGACCGGCCTACGCCCTCATCGCCCCGGCCTTCCTGGGCCAGTTTTCCGCCGAGGTGACACCGGGCAGGCTCCGCTCCGCTTTCAAGGCCTTGGGCTTCTCCGGTATGGTGGAGGTGGCGCTGTTTGCCGATGTGCTCACCCTGAAGGAGGCGCTGGAGTTCGACCGCAACGTCTGCACAGAGGCGGATTTTCAGCTCACGAGCTGCTGCTGTCCCCTGTGGATCGCCATGATCCGGAAGGTGTACCATCAGCTCATGCCCCATGTCCCCGGGGCAGTCTCCCCTATGATCGCCGCCGGACGCACGGTGAAACACCTCCACCCCGACGCGCTGACGGTCTTTGTGGGGCCCTGCCTGGCCAAGAAGGCGGAGGCCCGGGAGCCGGACCTGCGGGGGGCGGTGGACTATGTGCTGACCTTTCAGGAGATGCAGGACATTTTTGACGCAGCGGGTATGGATCCCGCCGCGATGGAGGAGGCCGAGCGGGACCACTCCTCCCGAGCGGGGCGGATCTACGCCCGGACGGGGGGCGTCAGCGAGGCGGTGCGGGCCACCGTGGAGCGGCTCCGCCCGGATCGGAGCATCCAGGTGCGTACCCGGCAGGCCGACGGCGTGCCCGCCTGCCGGGCCATGATGGAGGAGCTCCGGAAGGGGGAGCGCAGCGCCAACTTCTTCGAGGGTATGGGCTGCGTGGGCGGCTGCGTCGGGGGACCCAGGGCCGTCCTGGACCGGGAGACGGGCCGAAAAAACGTGGACCGCTACGGGCAGGCGGCGGAATACCCCACCCCGCTGGACAACCCCTATGTGCCGGAGCTGCTCCGCCGCCTGGGATTCGAGACGGTGGACGCCTTTTTGGAGGAGAGCGACCTGTTTCTCCGCCGGTTCTGATCCGCCGCCCGTCCCGGCGTCGGACCCCGCCTTGCAATCCATCTGCAAATACCCTATAATGAGTTGCAACACGCGAGGAAGGATGTTGGCCGGTCGAAAGGCCGCGATGGGAGGCTCGACAAATGAAGAAACACACCGCATGGATCGCGGCCCTGCTCTGCCTGTTGGCGCTGACCGGGTGCAGGGCCGCCCCCGACTCCGGTTCCGAAGGGAGCAAAACCGCGTCCATTCCATTTCAGGAGGATCAACTCTATGCCGTGGCATATCTGGGGTATGGGGAGATCAACGATCTCGCCTTCTATACCGAGAACTATCTGGACGACGTGAATCTGCCGGTCCATTACCTGTCAAAGGGAGACTACTATCTGATCATACCGAGGTATGCGGACATGGAGGTGCGTCTGTACCGAAACGACATCGAGACGATGGGGACTACCCTGATCTATGAGGAGATGGCGTGCCGGCCATTCATCCTCCAGTGTAATGTCAGCGACATTTTCACGGATGCGACGATCTGCTTAACCAGGGAAACGGAAACGGTGGAATTCTCGCCATACATTTCCCTGGAGGATGGAAGCGTTCAGGTGGGAGACCGGGGCGTCGATATCACAAAATAGCGGGGAGCAGCAGGGCCTCCGAGCCCGGTTGACGGGCGGATGAAACTTGTGTTATTCTGAACAGGAACGTCAGAGATTCGCGCAATTGCAGAGAAAGGAACGACACATGACACACGACCGCACGCACTTCCGGCGCATCCCCGCCCTGCTTCTCCTGTTCGCCCTGCTCCTCCCCGCGGCCGTCCCCGCCCTGGCTGCCGGGCCCGAGGGACCCGGCGCCCTCAGCCAGGCGGGAGCGGACTTTCTCAAGGCCCGGGAGAGCTTTTCCGAGACCCCCTACACCGACGGGACCAACTGGTACGTGGGCTACGGCACCCAGTGTCAGGCCGGGGCCTATGCCGAAGGCATCACTGAAGAGGAGGCCGACCGGCTGCTGCGGGAGGCGGCCGCCGTCTGCGCGGCGGCGGTGGCGGACTTTCTGGAGGAGCACGGCCGGACGGTGGGCCAGAGCCAGTTCGACGCCCTGGTCAGCTTCACCTACAGCCTGGGCACCGGCTGGCTGTCCGGCAGCTCCGATCTGGCGGAGTTGCTGGCGGGGCCGGGGGATACATACGACACGCTGGAGACCGTCAATGCCTTCGGCGTCTGGTGCCACGCCGGGGGACAGGTGGTAAAAGGCCTGGCCCGGCGGCGCATGGAGGAGGCCGCCCTGTTCCTCTGGGGGGACTACAGCGGACAGGCGGCCGGGAACTTCACCTATCTGGTCTTTGACCCAGGCGAGGGAGAGATGGCCAGCGACGTGATGTTTTACCAGGCTGGCCAGCCCTACGGTGCCTTCCCCGACGCCCGGCGGGAGGGCTATGCCCTGGAGGGCTGGCGCAGGCCGGAGGGGGGCGCTCTGCTGGCCGGCATGCCCGCGGGGGAGAGCGGGACGGTGGAGGCCCTGTGGCGGAAGCTCGGCCCGGCCGAGAGCCCCTACCCCGACCTGGATGCCGGGGCATGGTATTACGACTATGTGTGTGCCCTCAGCGGGCAGGGCATCGTCTCCGGCTATCCGGACGGCACCTTTGACCCATCCGGCTCGGTGACCCTGGGGGAGGCCCTCAAGCTGGTGCTGCTGGCGGCGGGATATGAGGAGCAGGCTCCCGCCGGGGGGCACTGGAGCAGCGGCTATGCCGCCCTGGCCCGGACCGAGGGACTGCTCACCGCCGGGGAGCTGGCCGAGCTGGACGGGACAGTCAGCCGCCTGACGGTGGCTCGGCTGACCGCCGGGGCCCTGGGGCTGGCCCCCGCTTCGGGCCCGTCCCCCTTTGCCGACGCTGACGACGCTTCGGTGACGGCCCTGTACGAATGGGGGATTCTGGAGGGCAGCGAGGAGAACGGCCGGCGCCTTTACAAGCCTGCCGACGGCATCCGCCGGGCGGAGCTCAGCGCGCTGATCTGGCGGGTGAACTGCCTGCGGGCCGGGGAGACCGGCAAGGCCCAGATCACCTACGGCGCCTATACGGTGGACGTGCTGGAGGGCGTGCCTGTCAACGGCTATGACCCGGCGGCCTTCCGCCGGAAGGGCAGCGTGATGGAGTATGCCGCCGGGGAGACCCGCCTGGGAGTGGACGTGTCCTCCTACCAGGGCGACATCGACTGGGCCAGGGTCAAGGCCGACGGCGTGGATTTTGCCATCCTCCGGGTGGGCGGGCGCGGCTATACCGAGGGCGGTCTCTACGCCGATACGAAGTTCGAACAGAACCTCCAGGGGGCCCTGGACGCCGGCCTGGAGGTGGGGGTGTACTTCTTCTCCCAGGCCATTACGGTGAAGGAGGCCGAGGAGGAGGCCCGGTTCGTGCTGGACAAGATCCGGGGCTATGCGCTGACCGGCCCCGTGGTTTTTGATTGGGAGGCGCTGGGGAAGAGCGAGGCCCGGACCTACGGTCTGGACACCGATACCCTGTGCCGGTGCGCCCTGGCCTTCTGTGAGCTGGTGGAGGAGGCGGGCTACACCCCCATGATCTACCTCACCTCCTACGCGGGCTATGTCAAGTACGACCTGAGCCGCGTAATGGATTATCCTTTCTGGTTTGCCGAGTATGACAAGGCGGCGCCCACCTTTTACTACCACTTCCAGATGTGGCAGTATACCTCCAAGGGAAGCGTGGACGGCATCCAGGGGAATGTGGATATGAATCTCTGGTTCGGCGCGTAGCGCGCCTGCATGGCAAAGGCCCTGGGGTCCTATGGTCCCAGGGCCTTTTGTCATGGGTTTATGCAACCTTAATGGGGGCAGGGCAGTCCAAACGATATCCTTATCCGTTTGGCGCTCTACTCGGAACGTAAAAAGACAAAGGAGGAATCGCAGTGGAGATCGTATTGGGCTGCATCGGCGTTCTGACGGTGCAGAACTTCGTTTGGCTGCCAGCGGTATCGCGGTGCGTGGTGCCTGATTCGGGGGTTGACCCGGGCCAGGGCAGAGGGCAACTTCTGGCAGTAAAGGCTGCCACCCAGGCGCCGGAGGAGGTCTCCAGAGTCACATACCAGACGATGGACATCTGCACCAGGGGGGAGCCGAACAGAGTGATGCACTGACTGACCAGAAACAGGAGCGCCCTACGCCTCCAGTGGGAGGACGGCCGACTTACCGGTCCTGTTTGGCCTTCACGGCCCGCAGCTCGATGTATCCGCGCTCTCCCCGGGGCTCAAGCTGGATGCGGGGGCTGGACGGGTCCCACACCCGGCCAATGACCGTAGGATCATAGCGGTCCATGGCCTGCCGGACGGCGGAGATGGCCTGGCAGTAGTCCTCCTCCCGGAAGGGTTCGCCCTGGAACATCAGATAGTCCGCGGCGGGCAGGCGTATGACGTCAAAGCCCTCCGGCACCGGCCCTTCATAGTCGGCGGCCGCCTCCACGCCCTGCACGTAGGTGGAGGTGCCGGGGGTTTTGTAGGCATCCGGCAGCCACAGACAGACCGGCTCGCCGCACAGGGAATCCATGCTGGCCAGCAGCCCCCATACGTCGCACCCCACCTCCTCGCAGTAGGGGAAATAGTCCTCCGCCTGGACGCCGCGCTTGATGATCACCTTGCGCTCCGGCTTGTGGATGATTTGAAGAAAAACGCTTCGTATCGGTTCCATGTCGATTGACTCCTTTCGCAATGCCCGAAATTTGACGCCGTAGGGGATGAAGAGAGGAATGGGAACGGGCTGCCTGGCGTAAGCGCCGGGGTTGCAGCCGAACTCCCGCAGGAAGGCCCGCTGATAGCCGTCCACGCTGCCGAAGCCCAGGTCGTAGGCCACGTCGATCACCCGGCAGTTCTCCCGTTTCAGGCGCAGCGCCGACTGGGAAAGCCGCAGGCGCCGGATGTAGTCGGCGGGCGTAAGGCCGGTATGCTGGTGGAACAGGCGGTAGGAGTGCCACGGAGAGAAGCGGGACACCCGCGCCAGGTCGGCTGTGGTGATGGCCTCGTCCATATGGGTCTCGATGTACTCCTGCATCCGCTGTACGGCCAGGATCTGTTCCGTCATCCTCTCACCACCTCCAGGGTATGGCTATTCTACGGCATCCCGCGCAGGAAGGCTCGACGTTTCTTGCCAAACGCACGGCGGGTTTCGCCATTCTTGCGCAAATTGCCGGGGCAGCTAATTTAGCTGCCCCGGCAATTTCTTCTTTTCCTTGGGCGGAAAGGTCCGGTCGAAGGCGTCCACATCGGCGTCCGCCACCCGGTAGCCCTCCGGGTCCCGGTAGGTGCCGGTGACGCCTGTCAGGAATCCGGGCCGCAGCTCCTTGACCAGGAAGAAGGGCGCCTCCTCCCCACGGGGAAGGCCGGCATAGTAGATGCCCCTGGAATGACCGCCGGCAAAGCCGAAGCGGGCATAATAGCCCGGATCGCCGGTAATGGCTACGGCTCCACAGCCCAGCGCCTGCGCCTTCTCCAGGGTAAAGCGGATCAGCTTGCTGCCCAGCCCACGGCCCTGGCGCTCCGGATGGACGCTGACCGGACCGAAGACCAGAATGGGGATGGTCCGCCCGTCGTCAGCCGCGATCTCGGCGCGGCTGTACATAATATGGGCGGCAATCTGTCCGTCCTCCTCCAGCACGCAGTCCAGTTCACGCACAAATTCCGGACGGCTGCGGAATTGGTGCAGGACATAGTGCTCCGAGCATCCGGGACGGTACTTGTTCCAAAATGCCTCCCGGGTCAGGCGCTCTACCGCGGAAAAGTCGCGGGGCTCCTCCAGACGGATGTTCATGGCGTCCCTCCTACAGTCCGGAGGCAGCCGTCTCCGCCCATGAGCGCGGTCATCTCCTCGATGCGCTCCAGGGGGAAGGGGGGGTGACCCAGGGGCTTCATGGCGATGCTCATCAGCTTCATGGGGTTGTCGTCGGCGGCCACCCGGTTGGACGAGAGGGCGCCACAGCGGCGGCAGCGGTGGATGACGGCCCACTCGCCCCCCCTGCGGACCCAGACGGCCACGGGGTCCATGATGCCGCCGCAGTCGGAGACCCGATCTCCGGGCTCCACGTCCACATGGAGGCTGGAAAGGCAGTTGGGACAGTGGTTGCGGTGGTCGCTGCCCGCCCCGGCGGGGGTCACGGGCCGCCCGCAGACCTTGCAGGTAAAGCCTTCGCGGCAGGGGTGAGTCTTATAGTAACCGGTCTCGTATTGCTTGCGCTTGTGTTCACGGTTCATGGTGATGATCCTCCAAAAAGTGATTTGAGTTCCTTTTGGGAGGATTGCGGAGAGCGTCAGTCGCAAACCTCCCGGCTTGCCACACGCTCCAAATCACAGTAGAAATAATTCAAAAACATACTCCTTTGTTTCGTTGATTCAGCCGCCGCGCGGCGGCGCTGCCGCCTCCGCGCCTCTTCAGCATACCGCAGAATTCCTCCGGATGCAAGTGGAAAATGCTCGTGCCGCCCTTACCGCTCCAGCGCGCGGATCAGATTGACCATCTCGATGGCCCCCTGCGCGCACTCGGCGCCCTTATTTCCGGCCTTAGTACCGGCGCGCTCGATGGCCTGCTCGATGGTGTCGGTGGTGAGCACCCCGAACAGCACGGGGACCCCGCTGCTCAGGGAGGCCTGGGCAAGGCCCTTGGAGACCTCGCTGCACACGTAGTCATAGTGGCTGGTGGAGCCCCGGATGACGGCGCCCAGGGCGATGACGGCGTCGTACTTGCCGCTCTGGGCCAGCTTGGAGGCGATCAGCGGGATCTCAAAGGCGCCCGGCACCCAGGCCACTGAGATGTCCGCGGCGTCCACGCCGTGGCGCAGCAGGGCGTCCTCGCAGCCGCTGAGCAGCTTGGAGACGATGAATTCGTTGAACCGGGCGCACACCACGCCCACCTTGATGCCTTCGGATACCAGCTTGCCCTCGTAGATGTTCATGTGTTTTTCCTCCTGCGTTTAATAATTCAGAATGTGGCCCATGCGGTGCTGCTTGGTCTGCAGATAGAACAGGTCGTCCTGGGTGGCCTCCATCTGGATGGGGACCCGCTCCACGATCTCCAGTCCGTAGTCGGCAAGCTGATAGACCTTGTCCGGGTTGTTGGTCAGCAGCCGCAGGGTCCTGGCCCCCAGATCGTGGAGGATCTGGGCCCCGATGAAGTATTCCCGCAGGTCTCCGGCGAAGCCCAGGGCCAGATTGGCCTCCAGGGTGTCCAGACCCTGGTCCTGGAGGGCGTAGGCCTTCAGCTTGTTCAGCAGCCCGATGCCCCGGCCCTCCTGCCGCATGTAGAGCAGCACGCCCCGGCCCTCCTGCTGAATCTGGGTCATGGCGGCGGCGAGCTGCTCCCCGCAGTCGCACCGCCGGGAGCCGAAGGTGTCCCCGGTGAGGCACTCGGAGTGGACCCGGCACAGGAGGTTCTCTCCGTCCCCGATCTCCCCCTTGACCAGAGCCACATGGTGCTCGCCGTTGAGTCTGTTGCGGTAGCCGCAGGCGGTAAAGTCGCCGTACTTGGTGGGAAGCCGGGTGACGGCCACCTGCTCCACCAGCTTCTCGTGGCGCTTGCGATAGCTCTGCAGATCCCGGATGGTGATGAACTTCAGCCCCCACTCCGCTGCCTTCTGCTGCAGCTCGGAGGCGCGCATCATGGTGCCGTCCTCCCGCATGATCTCGCAGCACAGCCCGCACTCCTTCAGCCCTGCCAGCCGGCACAGGTCCACCGTGGCCTCGGTGTGGCCGCTGCGCTCCAGCACGCCGTGAGGCTTGGCCAGCAGAGGGAACATGTGGCCGGGGCGGCGGAAATCCTCCGGCCGGGCGTCCTCCTCCACGCACTTCAGGGCGGTGACCGACCGCTCGGCGGCGGAGATGCCGGTGGTGGTGGAGACGTGGTCGATGGAGACAGTAAAGGCGGTTTCGTGGTTGTCGGTGTTGTGGGAGACCATCTGGGGAAACTGCAGCTTCTGGATGTACGCCGCCGACATGGGCATGCAGATGAGCCCCTTGGCGTGGGTGGCCATGAAGTTGACGTTCTCCGTGGTGGCGAACTGGGCGGCGCAGATGAGGTCCCCCTCATTCTCCCGGTCCGGGTCGTCGGTGACCAGGATCAGACGCCCCTGCCGGAGCTCCTCCAGGGCCTCTTCAATGGTGTTGTACGGAAACATGACGGTTCCTCCTTAGAATCCATTTCGGGCTAAAAAGTCCAGGGTGATGCCGCCGGCAGGCGGGTCCGTTTCGGCCTTCGGCCGGGGTAGCAGCAGCTTTTCCACATATTTGCCGATCACATCCGTCTCCAGATTGACCACGTCGCCGGGGCGCTTGCGCCCCAGCACGGTGACGGCGGCGGTGTGGGGGATGAGGGAGACGGAGAAGCGGTCCGCCTCCACCCGGGCCACCGTCAGACTGACGCCGTCCATGGTGATGGAGCCCTTCTCTACCACGTACCGCAGCAGGGAAGGGGCGGCCTCCACCGTGTACCACACGGCGTTGTCGTCCCGTCGGAGGGCGGCCAGGCGGCCGGTGCCGTCGATATGACCGGAGACGATGTGCCCCCCGAAGCGGCCCCCCGCCGCCATGGCCCGCTCCAGGTTCACCCGGCTGCCGACGGTCAGGCTCCCCAGGGAGGAGCGGTCCAGGGTCTCGTGCATGACGTCGGCGGTGAAGCCTGTGTCATCCAGACCGGAGGCGGTCAGGCAGACGCCGTTCACCGCCACGCTGTCCCCCAGCTTCAGGTCGGAGAGCACCGCCGCCGCGCCGATGGAGAGCACCGCCGAGCGGGCCCCCCGCCGGATGGCGCGGATTACGCCCATCTCCTCAACGATTCCCGTAAACAGGGCCGTCCACCTCGCTTTCCCATAAAAAATCTTCCCCGACGGGGGTAACGACGGTGTTTTTCAGCCGTACGGCCTGGGCGGGGAGGGCTGCGCCCCGCCCCATCACCGGAGACGGGGCCTCCGCCCCGCCGAAGAGCTTGGGGGCGATGTACGCCTGGACCTTCTGGACGATTCCAGCCTCCAGCGCCGACCAGTTCAGCGTACCGCCGCCCTCCAGCAGCACGCTGTCGATGTCCGCGGCGCCCAGCCGCTCCATCAGGACGTCCAGGTCCACATGGCCGTCCCGGGCGGGGAGGACCCAGACCCGGCATCCGGCGGCCTCGTAAGGGGCGCGCCGGGCCGCGTCCCCGCAGGCGGTGGCCAGGATGGTGGGAACGGCCCGGGCCGTTTGAACGATCCGGCTGGTCAGGGGGGCGCGCAGCCGCGTATCGCAAATCACCCGCAGGGGATTTTTGCCTCCCTCCATCCGGCAGGTGAGCAGGGGATCGTCCGCCAGCACGGTACCCACCCCCGCCAGAATGGCGGTGCAGCGGTGCCGGTCCTGATGGACCCGCCGCCGGGCGGCCTCCCCAGTGATCCACTGGGAGGCCCCGGTGCGGGTGGCGATTTTTCCGTCCAGGGTCATGGCATATTTCATGACCACATAGGGCCGCCGGGTCCGAATAAAGTGGAAAAACACCTGGTTCAGGGCCTGGCACTCGGCCTCCAGCACGCCGGTCTCCACCGCCACGCCGTTTTTCCGCAGGAGCTCCAGTCCCTTGCCCGCCACCAGGGGATTGGGGTCGCCGGAGCCGGCCACCACCCGGGCGATCCCGGACGCCAGGATCGCCTCGGTGCAGGGGGGCTGCCGGCCGTGATGGCAGCAGGGCTCCAGCGTCACGTACAGAACCGCCCCCTGGGGGGATTCCGCGCAGTTTTGCAGGGCGTGGCGCTCGGCGTGGAGGGCACCGCACCGGGCATGCCAGCCCCGGCCGATGATCCGGCCCTCCTTGACGATGACGGCGCCCACCATCGGGTTGGGGGACGTCCAGCCCTGGCCCCGCTGTGCCAGCTCCAGGGCCAGACGCATATAGTCGCTGTCCTTCATGGTCCGCCTCCAAGCAACAAAAAATGCCTTGAACGGATGGTTCAAGGCACGACGGGACCACGGAAACACCCCGCCCATGGAAAGAAAAAACTCCGGAATGCAGCCATTCCAGAGCAAATCCATGCGCACAGGCGTGATAACTCCTGCGGTACACGATCTTCTTTCATCCCGACTGTACGGTCGGCTTCGGAATTTCACCGAATCATGCCTTACGGCTCGTGGGCTATACCACCGGTGGGGAACTGCGCCCCGCCCTGAAGATCCTGATTCAATTAAGTGCATTATAGGCGCATACGTCCCGGTTGTCAAGCCCGGGTTTGAGACGGCTCAGGACCACGGGCGGCCGTTGCCCTTCCGGGCGAGCTGAGGCGGTCGGCCCCGGCAGAGACGCGGTTACAGAACGTGGATGGATGCGGCAGTTCTTTCCATTCGGCGAAGATTCTTGAATTTTCCAGGTCCTCCTACTATAATAAAATTAGTCTGCGCACATCCGGTCTGGAGGCAGCCCACAGTTTGCCGCCCAGAACGTGTTACAACCAACAGGCGTCATTCAAGGAGGGAGGACGGCATGAACGAGGAGGCATTGGATCTTACCGTAGGTGTTGACGGGATCAAAGATGGCTACCGGGCAATTCTTGACACCATTTTTTGCAGCATTCTTGTGTTTGACGGCAATGGACAACTGATCCACTGCAACTGCGCCGCCCGGAATTTTTTCCATGGACTGGGCATTGATCCGGAGCGCGCGTATTTTACCCGTTTTGAGGCCTTTTCCGAGCCGATGGCAGAGCGGGTGGACCTCATCAGCGGGAAGGGCCGCTACATCATCGAGCTGGAGGGGAGGCAGGTGGTCTGCAACGTCCACCCGTGGGTGATCGACGGGGTCCGGCGGGGCACCATTTTTATCCTGCACGAATCCATGCACTCCAACTGCATCATGCAGGAGCTGGACGTGACCAACAGCCTGCTTCAGGAGATCAACATCTTCGTAGAGTCCTCTCACGACGGCATTTTGGTCACCGACAGCCAAGGCGTCGTTATCCGGGTCAACGCCGCTTTTGAGCGGGCTTTTTCAGTCCTCCGGCGGGAGGTCATTGGCCGGAACGTCACGGAGCTCATCGCCGAGGGCCTGTACCTGGATTCGGCGGCCCTCAAGGTCCTGGAGACCAGGGAGACCGCCACCGTGGTCCTGGAGCAGAAGGGGAAACGGCTCATTGCCACCGGTACCCCCGCCTTCGACATCTGCGGCAGCTTCACCTCCGTGGTGGTAAACATTCGGGACATCACCGAGCTAAACGACCTGCAAAGCCGTCTGGAGCACCAGCGCATGGTGGCGGAGGGCTACATACGGGAGCTGACCTTCATCCAGAGCCGGAATGCCCCCGGTGCGGATTTCGTGGTCCACAGCAAGGAAATGCAGCATATCATGGACACCATCAAGACCATCTCCCAGGTAGATTCCACGCTGCTCATCACCGGAGAGTCGGGCACCGGCAAGGAAGTCATTGTCAACCAGGTCCACCGCTCCAGTAACCGCCGGGACAAGCCCATCATCAAGATCAACTGCGGGGCCATCCCCGCGTCCCTGTTTGAGTCAGAGCTGTTCGGGTATGAGGACGGGGCCTTTACCGGCGCCCGCCGCCGGGGGAAAGCCGGCTTTTTTGAGCTGGCCAATGAGGGCACCCTGTTCCTGGACGAGATCGGAGAGCTGGACCTGGACCTGCAGGTCAAGCTGCTGCGGGTCATCCAGGAGGGAGAGGTCACCCGGATCGGCGGCACCAAGACGCTTCATGTGGACGTGCGCATCATTGCAGCCACCAACCGGGACCTCTGGCAGCAGGTCCAGGAGGGCAAATTCCGGCAGGACCTCTATTACCGGCTCAACGTGATCAACATCGAGGTGCCGCCCCTGCGGGAGCGGCGGGACGATGTCATCCCCCTGGCCGTCCACTTTATCGAGAAGTACAACCAAAAGTACAGCAAGCACAAGGAGCTGTCCATGGAGTTGGGCAAGATCCTGCGCTCCCTGGACTGGCTGGGCAATATCCGCGAGCTGGAAAACCTGATCGAAAACATGGTGGTGCTGGTCCAGCGGGACGTGCTCTACCCGGAGGACCTGCCGCCCCGCTACCGGCAGTCCGGCGCCGAGGTCAGCGCCTGCCAGGTCACGGTCCACGGCATCATGCCGCTGAAGGAGGCCATCCAGCAGGTGGAGAGTCAGCTCCTCTGCCACGCCCAGGAAAAATACACCACCACCCGGGAGATCGCCAAGGTCCTCGGCGTGGACCAATCCACCGTCTCCCGCAAGATGGGAACGCTCCTGCATCGCTGATGCGTTTGCGCATACCCTGTCAAAAGCCCTGAATATCCGCACCTTTTTCTTCCATATGGCCCGTTCCCTGATGCAGAAATGCATAATCAGGGAACGGGCTTTTTTTGGACACCCCTTGCAAACAGGGACTTTTTCCGGTTTTTAAACTTGGCACGGGGGTTGCTTATCTTTATGGGCAGAGAACAGAACCCAACGGACAGACCAGAAAGGCAAATTGAAAGGAGGGTCACGATGGATCGTTGGACCAAGATGTACCAGGAGAAACGTAAGACGCCGGAGGAAGTCGCCAAGCTCTTCCACGCGGGGGACATCTGCCTGAGCAACGGACAGATCACGGAGCCCATCGCCATCCTGCACGCCCTGGCGGACCGGGCGGAGCGGGAGGGGCTGACGGGGATCCGGCACTACCTGCTGCTGCCCATGCGGAACCAGAAGTACATGGCGGCGGGAATGGAAGCCCACATCCGGCACGTCTCCCACTTTGTCAGCGGGTTTGACCGGGAGGCCATCTGGGAGGGGCGGTCTGATTACCTGCCCAGCCACTACAGCCAGGTGCCCGTACTGTGGAAGCAGGTGCTGGAGGGGCCGGACGTGTTCTACTGCACGGTCTCGCCCATGGACCGGCATGGGTACTTCAGTTGCGGCACCGCCGCCGATCTGAGCGAGATCCGCAAAAAGGCCGGGCGCCTGTTTCTGGAGGTCAATCCCACCATGCCGCGCACCTTCGGCAGCCACATCCACATCTCGGAAGTGGATGCGCTGGTGGAAAGCGACCTGCCCATCACCGAGGTGCCCCCCGCCCCCATCAGCAAGGACGACCAGATCATCGGCGGCATGATCGCCCAGGAGATCTGCGACGGGGCCACCCTCCAACTGGGCATCGGGGGCATCCCCAACGCCGTGGCCCAGGCCCTGATGGACAAACGGGATCTGGGCATCCACAGCGAGATGTTCTGCGACAGCATCGTGGACCTGACCAACGCCGGGGTCATCACCAATGACCGCAAGAAGATCCACCGGGGCAAGACCATCGTCACGTTCACCTTCGGCGCGCGGAGCACCTATGACTTCATCGACGACAACCCGGGGGTGGAGTTCCTGCCTGTGGACTACGTCAACGACCCCTTCGTCATCGCGCAGAACGACAACGTCATCTCCATCAACTCCTGCATGGAGATCGACCTGTTCGGTCAGGTCTGCTCGGAGACCATCGGGCCGAAGAACTTCAGCGGGGCCGGCGGACAGGTGGACTTCATCCGTGGAGCCGCGGCGTCCAAGGGGGGCAAGTCCTTCCTGGCCTTCAAGTCCGCGGCCAAGAACGACACCATCTCCAAGATCAAGCCCGTCCTCACGGAGGGCTCCTGCGTCACCACCACCCGGAACGACGTGGATTACATCGTCACCGAGCAGGGCATGGTCCGCCTGAAGGGGCTGACCTGCTCCGAGCGCGCCAAGGCCCTCATCGGCATTGCACATCCCAACTTCCGCGAGGAACTCACCCGCGCCGCCCAGAAAATGCACCTCATCGTATGACCCCATCTCACCGCCCACCCGACTGTGTTGACCGTATCCGTATGGATATACAAATATAAAGGAGGATTTTATTATGGCGATCATGACAAGGGAACAGTTCCAAGCCAGCATCCGTGCCCGAAAGCCCATGAACGTGTGGTTCCTGGGGGAGAAGGTTGACGATCTCACCGCATTCCCCCCACTGGCGGCCAGCTTCAACGCAATCTCCAAGGTCTATGAGCTCCACAGCCATCCCGACTGGGTGGACCTGGTCACCACAAAGTCCGCCCTGAACGGCGAGACGGTCAGCATCTACAACGCCCCTCTGGCCTCCCCTGCCGACGCCAACAAGAAGACCCGCGCCGCCCGCGCCCTGGCCGAGGTCATCGGCTGCTGCACTCACCGCTGCACCGGCTCCGAGGCGTTTGCCGGTCTGGGTCCCTGCACCTACGACATGGACCATGACCTGGGCACCAATTACTACAAGCGCTTTATGAACTTCCTGGACTATGTGCAGAAGAACGACCTGAGCTGCACCGTCACCGTTACCGACGTCAAGGGCCTGCGGACCCTCCCGCCCCACAAGCAGCCCAATAAGGACAGCTACATCCACGTGGATGAGATCCGGGATGACGGCATCGTCGTCAGCGGCTATAAGTGCAACCAGACCGGCATTCTGTTCGCCCACGAGATCATCATCGTTCCCACCACCAACATGAAGCCCGAGGAGAAGGACTTTGCGCTGGCGTGCGCCATCCCCTCCGACACTCCGGGCCTCACCTTCGTATTGGGCCGCACCCCGCAGGATAAGCGCTTCTTCGAAGTGGGCGGCGACATCGAGGGTATCGACCTGGGCAAGCCCTACGCGGACCACCAGGCCCTGGTCTACTTCGACAAGGTGTTCGTCCCCAATGACCGCGTGTTTATGTGCGGCGAGACCGAGTACGTGGGCCGGCTGCTCAGCTACTTCACAGCGGTGCACCGCCTGACCGCCGGGGGCTGTAAGGCGGGCGGCGTCTCCGCGCTGTGCGGTGCTGCCAGTCTCATCACCGAGATGGTGGGCGTGCAGAAGGCCGGTCACATCAAGACCAAGCTGACCGAGATGGCCATGACCGCCGAGACGGTCTACGCCCTGTCCCTGGCCTCCGGCATCGAAGGCTTCAAGCATCCCAGCGGCTTCTGGATTCCCAACCCGCTGCTGTCCCACACCTGCAAGTACAACTGCACCAAGATGCCCTTCGAGGCCGTCCGTTACGCCCGCGACATCATCGCCGGCTTTGGCGAGACCGCTCCCTCCGAGCTGGATATGCGCTCCGCCGGCGTGGGCGAGATTTGCCAGGCCGCCTTCAACCCCGGCAACCCCAACTACGACGCCTTTGACCGCCTCCGCGCCACCCGCTTCATCGAGCATATGGTCCGCGGCTCCAACTGGACGGCCATGGCCCTCCACGGTGGCGGAAACCAGGAGGCTTCCACCGTCATGGCCCGCGCCTACACCGACTGGAATCACCTTCAGGATATGGTCAAGGTGGCTACCGGCATCATCAAGGACCCCGATAAGTGCGATGAGTTGATCAGCGACATCGGCAAGCGGGAAGGCCGCATCTGCACCACCCTGGATCTGCCCAAGGCCGAGTAATCACCCTCCTCCCCAACTCCGTGGCCGGGCCGCAGCGGATACTGTGGCCCGGCCGCATGGCTTTTCACCAAAAACAGGAATGGAAGTGACGCAGTCGAATCAAACGGAGGTGTATTCATGGCATATTATCGCATCGACGGACAGGAACAGCCGCATATTAAGATGGGCATCTTCAAATTACGGATTCCATTTGTCCATTTCAAGCCGGAAATTCCGGAGCTTCTGCAGGGATTCTTATTGATCGCTATTCCGATGAGTTCCATCACCGCGCACCAGGAGATGCTGGGCATTCCTTTTGAACTTGCCATTATCATGGTCACCCTGAACAGCTTGCTGTACAATGTGCACGTCTGCCTGGGTGACCCGGTGTCAGCCGGGTGGATCACCCCGGCCATCCCTCTGATCGGCGCATGGGGCGTGGCAAATTTTGCCGCGGGCCCGGAGCGCATCCACGCCACCATTGCCCTGGGCCTTCTGATGGCGCTGATTTTCTTCGTCCTTGGCATCACGGGCCTGGGCAAAAAGGTCGTGCGTATCATCCCCAGCCCCCTGCGCATCGGCATCGTCTTGGGTGCCGGCGTGTCCTCGGTCATGAGTGTGGCGGGGACGCGGATGAAGGGCATAGAAATCGCGGTCCTTGGCGGTATGGCCATCGCATTCATTACCATGTTCGCCCCCTATTTCCTCCACCGGGTCCATACAAACAAGGGGCTGAAGCTCATCGCCAAGTTTGGGATGCTCCCGGGTCTGGTTGGTGCATGCATCATTGCTTATGCGACCAAGGCCGTGCCTCTGCCCACCTTTGACTTCAGCTTCATCGATCTCTCCCGCGTTCCCGAGCTCATTCAGAACTACACCATCTTTGGGCTGGGGTTCCCGCCCCTTTCGACCTTTGTCAAGGCCATCCCCATGGCCATCACCTGCTATATCATTGCCTTTGGCGACTTTGTCTTTGCCGAGGCGGTTATCAATGAAGCTGACGCAGTGCGCCAGGACGAGTTCCTTAACTACGACAGCAACCGCACCAATATCATCTGCGGTTTCCGCAACCTGTTGCTGGCCCTGGTGGCTCCTTACGGCGCGGTGCTGAGCGGTCCCCTCTGGGGCGCTACGCATATGTCCATCCTGGAGCGGTATAAGCACGGCCGGAAGGATATGGACAGTCTCTTTGGCGGACTATGGTCCATGAACTGCACGCTGATGATCGGCACCATATGGATGGGATTTGTCAGCCTGTTCAAGCCAGGTCTGCAGGTGGCCATGAGCGTTACGATGACGGTACAGGCGTGGGGCTGCTTCTATCTCTCCATTGAGATGTGCAAGACCAGACTGGAGATGTCCATTGCCGGCATTACTGCCATCTTCCTGGCGACCAAGGGCGCGACCTGGGGCCTGTGCGTCGGCCTGGGCCTGTGCCTCATCATGGGTGCATTCAAAAATGCGAAGTACGAAGAAGAGACAATGGGGACGGAGTCCCCCGAGGATGTTCTGACGGAAGAAGTCGTACCGGACGTGCTGGCCACCATAGCAGAGGAAGACCTGTAAACTGCGCTGCGCCAAACGACTGCCCAAGGCATTCTGAACGCATTGAGAGGAGTGTATCAAATGGAAATTCAACGTGTCTGGGCAGCCTACTTCAGCCCGACAGGCACTACGGAAAAGATCGTCACCCACCTTGCCGAGCACCTTGCCAAGCCCATCGAGCATCCGGTGCTGTATTTTGACTTCACACTGCCCCCGGCCCGGCAGGAGGCAAAACGCTTCTTGAAATCCGATCTGGTGGTATTCGGCGTGCCGGTATATGCCGGCCGCGTCCCCAACGTATTGCTCAAGTACCTGAACACCCTGGAGGGAAACGGCGCCCAGGCAGTGCCGGTGGTCCTGTTCGGCAACCGCAATTACGATGAGGCCCTGAAAGAGCTGCGCAACCTGCTGGAGCTCCGCGGCTTCCAGACCGTGGCGGCAGGCGCCTTTGTAGGCGAGCACGCCTTTTCCTACACCCTGGGAAAGGGCAGGCCGGATTACGCCGACCTGTCTGTGGCCTCGGAGTTCGCCCGCCGCATCTTTGCCGTCCTGCGCACCGGCCAGGTCATCTCCCCGGTACGGCTGGACAACGAGGGACCGCTGGGCGGCTATTACCAGCCCCGGGATCAGGACGGCAACCCCATCGACATCCGCAAGGTGCGCCCCAAGACCCGGGACACCTGCACCGACTGCGGCTACTGCGCCCAGATCTGTCCGATGGGCTCCATCGACCCGGCGGACGTGCGGAATTTTATCAACATCTGCATCAAATGCGGAGCCTGTATCAAAAAATGTCCCGTGGAGGCCCGGTACTACGACGACGAGAGCTACCTATACCACAAGCACGATCTGGAGACGACCTACGCCCGACGGGCGGAGCCCACCGTATTCGTCTGAGCGCCCGCCCCGGCGCTCCTGGGTCTGGCCTGCACGTTTTTTCCACAATACCCCTGGCGCCTCCGGTCTCCCCTTCCGGAGGTTCAAAGCTCCTTCCAAACGCAAGAGAAGCGCTCCCCGGCTTTTTGGGCTGGGGAGCGCTTCTCTTGCCACGCCCGTCTCCGATGGGCGCCGGAGGGAGGGCAACCCGCAATCGCCGTTGTGCATAACCGCCTATTTTGTCCATCGGCAGCCCGGTTGATTCGTCCCATTGCTTAAAAAAGCCGGGATTTCACAAATAACCGCAGATTTGTCCAGTGGTACTTTGCAAAACCAACGTATAAAATAGACATAGAAGGACGCGGTTGCTCGCTCTCTTTTCGTCAAATCGCCTGACTCCCGCGTCGCAGGCTCAATTATCTTAAAGGAGGATTCACATGAAACGGTTTCTTGCAGTCATTCTGACCCTGGCCATGCTGTGCGCCCTGCTGGCAGGCTGCGGCGGCGCCTCCAGCCCCTCCCCCAGCGCCTCGGCTCCTGCCGCCCCCCAGACCCCGGAGGGAACCCCCGAAAGCGGCGAGTCCGCCGAGCTCACCCCCACCCAGAAAATCATTGCCGAGGCCGAAGGTATGACGCTGGAGGAGCTGGCCAAGAAGGCCATCGAGGAATCCAACGGCAAAATGTTCTACGGCGTGGGCAACTCCAGCCGCGGCAAGAGCGCGCTGCCCCTGTTCATCGACTACTTAAAGACCATTGACCCCTCCTACTCCATGGAGTTTGAGTGGCAGCAGCCCAAGAACAACAAGATCTTCGATCAGCTCACCGCCGACTCCCTGAAGGAGACCGGCACCTTTGCCATGACCCTGATCCAGGACGGCAACCAGATCGAGAGCAAGATGGTCCAGACCGGCGTGCTGGACACCTTCATCCCCAAGGACTGGGCCGACGCCAACGGCACCACCGCCGCCGACTACACCGGCTATCTGCCTCTGCAGACGCTGAACAAGGTCTTTATGTATAACAACACCGGCTCCAAGACCTATGACAACTGCTGGGACTTTGTGGCCGAGGGTGAGCACGGCCTGTTCATGGACATCGACTCCGAGATCGTGGGCAAGAACTTCCTGTATATGCTGACCCGTGACGACTATGCCGCCTGGCTGAAGGAGTCCTTCGAGGCCCTGTCCGCCGACGAGCAGGCCTACTTCCAGCCCGTCATCAACGAGATGGAGTCCGAGGCCGCCGACCTGGGGCTGGGCGCCGACGGCAAGTACGCCCTGGCCTGGATCAAGCTGTGGGTGGAGTCCTACAACGCCCAGACCGACGACGGCCCCATCTGCAACACGCTGGTGGATCAATCGGCCACCGACCAGTTCGGACTGCTGGTATACTCCAAGCTGCGTTCTGTGGAGGAGTCCTCCTCCGTGTCCGTCAACAACATCAACGTGGCCGCCTATCAGGACGGCTATCAGGGCATCGGCGGCTACGGCTACTGCCACTACCTCTTCGTCACCGACAATTCCCCCCTGCCCTGGACCGCCTGCGCCTTCATCGCCTATATGACCTGCACCGAGGACGGCTTCTCCGCCTGGGGCAAGGACATGGGCGGCTACTCCGCCAATCCCAACGTGGCCGCCGCCACCGAGGCCACTTATCAGCATGAGACCGGCGGCTATGTGGACGGCGTGGACACCTACCCCGCCAAGAACGACCACGGCTACGACTGGTGGACCACCGACGGCAAGCTGGTCCTGGAGGACCCCCAGTACTGCGCCGGCGTGTCCTTTACCGTGGGTAGCTGGATCGAGATGCTGACCAAGTACAGCGCCGGCTGAACCAGGGGCTCCGGCGCCGCCCCATGAGATAAGAGCGCCCTTGGATCGGGGTCCTGTACCGCATCCAGGGGCGCCTTTTCTTCCAGCTTCCACGAAGGAGGAACGCCCTATGAATCCGTCGTCCACCCGGACCGCCGGCCGGCCGGCCATCCTGCTCAATCAGCTCAGGACCTTTTTCTCCAAGCCCCACAACGTCATCCTGCTGCTGATGGGCATCGTGCTTACCGTCACCACCGTGGCTCCCATCGTGGCCATTGTGGAGGACACCTTCAAGATCCACGCCGGCACCATCGACGCCCACCTCACCGGCAAGGCCAGCGGCTACACCCTGGTCAACTACATCGACCTGTTCACCAGCCGCCTGGCCCGGACCAACCTGTGGACGCCGCTGCTGAATACCCTGTGGCTGGCGGCGGGCACCTGCGTGGTCTCCATCCTCTACGGGGGCCTGTTCGCCTTTCTGGTCACCCGCACCAACCTGGCCTGGCGCAAGTACCTGAGCTCCATCTTCATCTTCCCCTACATCATGCCACAGTGGACCCTGGCCGTGGTGTGGCAGAACCTGTTCAACTCCAACGCCGTCACCGGCACCTCCAACGGGCTGCTGGCTGCCACCCTGGGGATCAACATGCCCCTGTGGTGGTGCAAGGGGCTCTTCCCCAGTCTGGTGGTGCTGGGTCTGCACTACGCCCCCTTCGCCTATATCCTGATCGGCGGCATCTTCCGCAACATGGACGCCAACCTGGAGGAGGCCGCCACCATCCTGGATACTCCCAAGTGGAAGACCATGTGCAAGATCACCCTGCCCATGGTCAAGCCCGCCATCCTGTCCACGGTGCTGCTGGTCTTCGGCTCCTCTATGGGCTCCTATCCGGTGCCCCACTACCTGGGACTCACCACCCTGGCCACCAAATATGTGTCCATGAACTCCAAATACACCGGCGAGGCCAGCATTTTGGCCATCGTCATGATGGTGTTCGGCGTGGCCATCATGCTGATGAACCAGATGTCTCTGCGCTCGCGCAAGAGCTACACCACCGTCACCGGCAAGTCGGGGCAGACCTCCAAGATCAACCTGGGCCGGGCGGGCAAATACGTCATCGCCCTGGTGCTGGTGGTCCTCACCTTTTTCACCAGTATTTTTCCCATCGTCTCCTTCGCCTTCGAGACCTTCCTGCCCAACCCCGGCGACTACTCCTTCCTCTACACGGGGGACGCCGGCAACCTGACCACCAAATGGTGGGTCACCAGCGAGAACGTCACCGAAAACGGCATGTACGGCCAGAAGGGTATCCTCCACAATGAGACCATCTGGCGGGCCTTCCGGGGCACCATTCTGGTGTCGGTCTCCTGCGCCCTGCTGGCAGGCACCATCGGCACCCTCATTGGCTACGCTGTGGCCAAAAACCGACGGAGCAAGTGGGCCAACTACGTCAATTCGGTGGCCTTCCTGCCCTATCTGATGCCCTCCATTGCCGTGGGCGCCGCCTTCTTTATCCTCTTTTCCAACGAGCACATCAACCTGTTCAACACCTACACGCTGCTCATTCTCGCAGGCACCATCAAGTACATCCCCTTTGCCAGCCGCTCCAGCCTCAACTCCATGCTCCAGCTCTCCGGCGAGATCGAGGAGGCGGCCATCATCCAGAATGTGCCCTGGATCAAACGGATGACCCGCATCATCATCCCCATCCAGAAATCCTCCATCATCAGCGGCTACCTGCTGCCCTTCATGACCTGTCTGCGGGAGCTGAGCCTGTTTATGCTGCTGTGCGTGCAGGGCTTCATCCTCTCCACCACGCTGGACTACTTCGACGAGATGGGCCTATACGCCTTCTCCAGCGGCATCAATCTGATCCTGATCGTCACCATTCTCATCTGCAACACCCTTGTCAACAAAGTGACCGGCGCCAGCCTGGACAAAGGGATAGGAGGTTAAACCATGCCTGAGATTATACTCACCCACGTGACCAAGCGCTGGGACAAATTCTACGCCGTGGACGACCTGAATCTGGTCATCGACGACAACGCCTTCGTCACGCTGCTGGGCCCCTCGGGCTGCGGCAAGACCACCACGCTGCGCATGATCGCCGGGCTGGAGACCCCCACCAGCGGCCGCATCACCATTGGCGACAAGGTGGTGTTCGACTCCGACGCCGGCATCAACATCCCGCCCAATAAGCGGAAGGTGGGCTTCCTGTTCCAGAACTACGCCCTGTGGCCCAACATGACAGTCTACCAGAACATCGCCTTCGGTCTGGGCAACATCAAGGAGGAGCTGCCCAAGTTTGACCTGGAGGCCCGCCGGACCGCCGCCCTCATCCGCATCCTGCAAAGGCCGGACGACGTGGTTCGGACCATCCGGGAGTGTGTGGACAAAAAGGGCAGGCTGGACGTGAACAAGGCCCATATCAAGCTCATCGACCGCTATGAGATCTCCCTCCACACCGCCAAGACCCTGATGGGCTACAAGCTCCACGAGTCTATGGAGCCGGTCACCGTGGCCAAGGCCAGACTGGAGCAGTTGGAAAAGGCGCTGGAGAGCGCCCGGGCGGCGTGCGCCGCCCAGGGCTGCACCTTCCGGGAGGATTTCGCCTACCTCAAGGACGGCGTGCCTGTGACCGGCGTGCGCAAGCTCTCCCCGGAGGAGATCGACCTCTCGGTCCGCCGGGTGGCCCGCATTGTCAAAATCGGCATGTTCATGGACCGTTATCCCTCCGAGCTCTCCGGCGGACAGCAGCAGCGGGTGGCCATCGCCCGCACCCTGGCCCCCGAGCCCGCGGTACTCTTTATGGACGAGCCGCTGTCCAATCTGGACGCCAAGCTGCGGCTGGAGATGCGCTCGGAGCTCCAGCGGCTGCACATCGACACCGGCTCTACCTTTATCTACGTCACCCATGACCAGATGGAGGCCATGACCCTGGCCACCAAGATCTGTCTCATCGACAACGGCGTGCTCCAGCAGTACGACGCCCCCCTGGACGTCTATAATAAGCCCAACAACCTCTTTGTGGCCGACTTCGTGGGCAATCCGGCCATCAACTTCATGGAGGCCAAAGGCCATCAGGCCCCCGACGGCACGGTGGAGCTGGAGGTCTTTGCGGGCACCCGGCTCGCTTTCACGCCCCGCACGCCCCTGGACCTGCCGGACTGGTTTGCCCGGGCCGACGCCCAGGACGCGGAGAAAAAGGCGGCAGAGCAGGCCAAACAGAGCCAAAAGGGCCATGTGGAGAAGGGAAACAAGGACACCCCCTTCCGCTGCCACATCGCCAAGGTCAACGAGACGGAGGATTTCGGGGACGAGGCCGTCCTCTCCGACGAGGACTTCGTGCTGGGTGTCCGGCCTGAGTTCCTGTCCATCTCGGAACACGGCGCGCTGGAGGCCGAGGTCTACAGCGCCATGCCCACCGGCATGGAGACCACCGTCAAGCTGCGTATTGGGGAGTATCTGCTCACCGGCGTCATCTTCGGCGGCGTGCTCTATCAGATCGGCCAGAAGGTGCGGGTGGACTTTGAGGGGGATCATATGGTATTATTTAGCCGTAAGAACGGCCGAATCATCACCCAGGGGTCCCTCTCCGTCCGGTCCGCCCGGTGAGCGCGGCGGGGGCCTGGCCCCCGCCGTTTTTCTATCTCCTGGAACCGAGGTCATGTTATGGTCAGGCTCATCGCCAGCGATATTGACGGCACGCTCATCCCCTATGGCGCCGCCGCCCTGGACCCCGCCCTTTTCGGACTCATCCGGCGGCTGCGGGACCGGGGCGTCCTGTTCTGCCCGGCCTCCGGGCGGCAGTATCACTCCCTGCGGGGGCTGTTCGCCCCGGTGGCCGACGCGGTCTGCTTCCTGTGCGAAAACGGCGCTATCCTTTACGGTCCCGGCCCGGAGGAGACCGCCCCCGTCCTGTCCCGGACCCCCATGCCCCGGGAGCCGGCCCTGGCTCTGGCCCGGGCCATTCAGACTCTGGAGGGCTGCCGGGTGCTGCTCTCCGGCGCCAACACCAGCTATATCTGCGACTCCGACGAGGGGTATATCGCCTATCTGCGGGAGGGCAAGGGCAACCGGGTGACCCGGATCGCTGACCCGGGTGAGATCGACGAGGCGATCCTCAAGGTCTCTGCCTACTGCCCGCAGGGCACCCACGGGCCCCAGCGGGTCCTGGGCCCGGTGTGGGGAGCGCCCTTCCACATGGCCGCCGCCGGGCCCGACTGGGTAGACTTCGGCCTGGCGGACAAGGGCAAGGGCCTTCGGGAGCTGTGTGCCGGGCTGGGGATCCACCCTGAGGAAGTCGTAGCCTTTGGGGACAACTGGAACGATGCGGCCATGCTGGAGACGGCGGGGACGGCCTGGCTGATGGAGGGGGCCGACCCGGCTCTGGCCGCCCGTTTTCCCCGCCGCTGTACCAGCGTGGCGGCGGTGCTGGAAGCGCTGCTCGTTTCCGCCACATGAGAGAAAGGGGGCGCTACCGTGAAGAAGATCGGACTGCTGCTGGCCCTTCTGGGAGCTCTCGCGGCCTGCGCCGTCCCGGCGGATGAGGCCACCGCCGCCCTGGCCCCCGGCCGGGACGCCCGGCTGACCCTCTATACCTCCCACAAGCAGGCGGTCTACGGCCCCATCGTCAAGGAGTTTCAGGAGGAGACCGGTATCTGGGTGGAGGTGATCACCGGCGGCACCAACGAGCTGCTGGAGCGCATCGCTGCCGAGGCCGAGCAGCCGGTCTGCGACGTGATGTTCGGCGGTGGGGTGGAGAGCCTGTGTGCCTATGAGAGCTGCTTCGAGCCCTACGCCTGCGCCGGGGCGGACCGGCTGCGGGAGGGGCTGCGGCCGGAGGGCGACGCATGGACGCCCTTTTCCTCATTGCCCCTGGTCTTTATCTACAACCCCAAGCTGGTGGAGCCCGACCAGCTCACCGGCTGGGCCGATCTGATCGACCCCCGGTGGAAGGGCAAAATCGCCTTCGCCGACCCCACCGTGTCCGGCTCCAGCTATACGGCGGCCCTCACGCTGCTGTCCTGTCTGCCCGGCGACGATTGGGAGCTGCTGGAGCAGTTCGCGGCCAACCTGGACGGTGACATTCTGGCCGACTCCGGCGACGTGGTGGGCGCGGTGGCCAACGGCAGCCGGTATCTGGGCGTCACCCTGGAGGAGACCGCGCTCAAGGGGCTGGGTCAGGGGGCGGAGATTGCCGTCTTCCTCCCCGCTGAGGGCACCAGCGCCGTCCCGGACGGCAGCGCTCTGGTGGCCGGGGCCCCCCATGCGGAAAACGCCAAGGCCTTTCTGGAGTTCGTCCAGAGCCGGGACGTGCAGGAGCTGGTGGTCAGCCAGTTCTCCCGCCGCTCGGTCCGCACCGACGTCCACGACCCTGACAGTCTGCCGCCGGTGGAGGAGCTGGACGTCATCGACTACGACGTCCACTGGGCTGCGGGGCTGAAAGAGGAATTCACCGCCCGGTGGCTGGCACTGTGCGGGGAGGAACGGGCATGAGGGACTTTCTCAACCGCTCCTTCCGCACCAAGCTGCTGGTGAGCTTCCTGCTGATCGGCATGGTGCCATTGCTGCTGTGTACCGTCCTCATGCTGGGCATCTTCCAGTCCTCCCTTCACCGCAGCGTGGCCGATACCGCCCAGACGCAGTTGGACGCCCTGTGCGGCGACCTGGACGGCCTGCTGGACGCCTGCGCTCAGGTGATGGACCGCCTCCGGAGCAGCGGACGGGTCCGCAGCGCCCTGGACTCCGGCCACACCGACATGGCTCAGGATATCTACTCCATCCTCTACGATACCGCCAGCCCCCTGCTCAACGACGCCGCCTTTTCCCTCTTTGACGCCGGCGGCAGCCGTCTTTACGCCACCGCTAGCCTCTCCGGCGGCGGCTGCCTCAGCGTAGACTGGGGCTTGCTCAAGGCCGCCCGGCGCTCCCCGGATATCGTCTACCGGGATGTGGACGACTTTGGCCAGGGCGGCGCGGGCAGCCTCCTCCAGGCCGCCTGCGCGGTTCGGGAGGGGGAGCGGGTGGTGGGCTATGTGGTCCTGGACCTGACGCAGCGGCACTTCGAGCGGCTCTTTGAGAAGCGGACAGGCTCCGCCGGCGGCGTACTGGTGCTGGACGCCTTCTGGGACGAGGTGTACGCCTCCGCCAGTCTGCGGGACGCTGGGCTGGCTCCCGTCCTGCGGGAGCGGCTGCTCGCCGGCCTGGCGCTGGACGGGGGTGGAGAGTACTCCTATTACGTCCGGCCCGGCGGCGCCGGCGGCCTCTGCTTGATTCTCCAGCAGCCAAAACCCTTGGCCGGATGGGTCATGCGCCTGCTGTATCTGGTGGCCGGAGTGGCCATCCTGCTGTGCCTGGGCCTGTGCGCCGCCGTCTCCATGGGCATGAGCCGTCAGCTTTTTGCACCCATCCGTGCGCTCAACAGCGCCATGGAGGAGGTGGAGAGAGGCAATCTGGACGCCCGGGTGGAGCCCCGGGGCGCCGACGAGATGGCCCAATTGGCCGGGCGCTTCAACCGGATGACCCGGCGGCTGGAGGAGAACCTGGAGCAGTCCCTGCGCCAGCAGCGGGAGCTCAACGATGCCCAGATCCGGATGATGCAGGCCCAGCTCAACCCCCACTTCCTCTACAATACCCTGGACACGGTCAAGTGGCTGGGCAAGATCCACCAGGTCCCCGAGGTGGCCACCATCTCCGCTGACCTGGCCGACATCCTGCGCAGCAGCATCACCAACGACGAATTTGTCCCCCTGGAGCAGGAGCTGCGGCTGCTGGACCGCTATGTGGAGATCCAGCGCATCCGCTTCTCCGGCACCTTCCAGCTCCGCACCCAGGTGGACGACGGCCTGCTGGATGTGCTGGTGCCCAAGCTGATGCTCCAGCCTCTGGTGGAGAACGCCATCATCCACGGGTTTGAGGACAGCGACGGCGGCGAGATCGTGGTCTCGGCCCGGGAGGAGCCGGGCCACCTCCTGATCACCGTCTCCGACGACGGCCGCGGCATGTCGGAGGAGAGCCTGCGCAATTTTCAGGCCCAGATCCTGCCCGGCCCGGGGCGTCACCTGGGTCTGCACAATGTGGACGCCATCCTGCGGCTGCACTACGGGCCGGACAACGGCCTGCGCTTCGTCCCCACGGGCGGCCGGGGCACCTGTGTGCGCATTACCCTGCCCATTACGAGAAGGGAGGTCCCCTCATGCTAAAGGTGGTCGTCGTGGAGGACGAGGAGCTGGTCCGCAAGGGTATCGTTCTGGCGGTGGACTGGGCCTCTGTGGGCTGCGCCGTGGTGGGGGAGGCCGCCAACGGCCAGGAGGGACTGGAGGTCATCGCACGCTACCGCCCCGACCTCATCGTTACCGACATCAAGATGCCCAGGCTGGATGGACTGGAGATGGTACGGCAGCTCAGGGCCCAGGGCAACCGGGCCTATGTGATCCTCCTCACCGCCTACAGCGACTTCTCCTATGCCCAGGCGGCGGTGAAGCTGGGGGCGGTGGACTATCTGCTCAAGCCCTTCCGCGACGGGGAGCTGGAGGCCGTCGTCGAGCGTATCCAGCGCCGGGAGCGGGAGGAGCGGCATCCGGCGTCCCCCGCCGGTCCCGAGGAGCTCCGGGGCAAAAGCAAATATGTTATGGAGGCCCTCAACTACATCTCCGAGCACTACAACGACCCGGAGATCGGGGTGAGCTCCATCGCCGGCCATCTGGGCGTCAGCGAGAGCCATCTGAGCCATGTATTCAAAAAGGAAACCTCCTATACCCTGTCCGGCTACCTGACCAGCTACCGGATGCACAAGGCTATGGAGCTGCTCAAGGACTGCCGCAGCAAGGTCTATGAGGTGGCCGAGCAGGTGGGCTATCGGGATATCACTTATTTCAGCAGCACCTTCAAAAAGGCGGTGGGGTTCTCTCCCTCGGAGTTCCAGCGCCGGTGCCAGTGATTGCCCTTCCCCATACTATTCAGAAGGAACCGGCTGGGGCCACGGCCCCAGCCGGTTCCTTCTGGATATATCCCAATCCACACAGGGCATGATCCGGAATGGGTCAGATGCGCTCCCACAGGGAGGCCATGGCCGGACCGCCGCCCACGCACAGTGCGGCGCCTCCCACCCGGTGCCCTGAGTGGAGCATCTCATAGATCAGCGACACCACGATCCGCAGGGCGGTACAGCCCACTGGATGCCCTAGGGAGATGCCAGAGCCGTTGATATTGGTCCGCGCCCGGTCCATCTGAATGCCGTGCTCTTCCTGGAGCATCCGTTCCACTCCGATGAACTGGGCGGCAAAGGCTTCGTTGACCTCCCAGTAGTCCACATCCTCAAATGCCAGGCCGACCGCTTTCAGACACTTGGGAATGGCCACGGCGGGACCCAGGCCCATGACCTCGGGCTCCACTCCCTCACCGCAGATATGGAGCATCTTTGCCAGGGGAGCGATGCCCAGCGCGTCGGCCTTTTCTTTTGACATGACCACCGCCGCCGCCGCCGCGTCGTTGATCCCGGAGGCGTTGGCCGCGGTGACCACGCCGTCCCGCAGAAAGGCCGGGGGAAGCTGGGCCATGGACGCCAGATCAGCACCCCGAATGGGATGCTCGTCGGTATCCACCACCACAGTGCCTTTTCGGCTGCGGACTTCCATCGGGACAATCTCGTCCTTAAATGTTCCGGCATCAATGGCGGCGCAGGCACGCTGATGACTCAAGACGGCCAGCTCATCGCACTCCTGCCGGGTAATGCCGTAGCGCTTGGCTACATTTTCCGCCGTGACGCCCATATGACCTCCGGACAACTCATCCACCAGGCCGTCATGGAGCATGGAGTCGGTGATCTGGCCGTGACCCATCCGGTAGCCATTCCGGGCCTTGGGGAGCAGATAGGGGGCGTTGGTCATGCTCTCCACACCCACAGCCAGACCAATGTCGGTCTTACCCAGCGCCACATCATTACAGACGATCTCCAGGGCCCGCATCCCGGAGGCGCAGTTCTGGTTTACGCTGACGGCGTTGCTGCGGGCGGGCAGCCCGATGCGCATACTCACCTGCCGGGCGGGCAGAGAGCCCTGCATGGCGGTGTAGAGCTGACCCATGGCGATCTCGTCCACCTGGGATGGGGCCAAACCGGCCCGGCGGATGGCCTCCTTTCCGGCGGCGATGGCCAGGTCACGGGCGGACAGGGAGGCAAAGGCCCCGTTAAATTCGCCGATGGGAGTACGGCAGGCGCTGACAATGACAACTTCTCGCATAGCGTTCCTCCAAACATCGTTGGTGAAGGTTAGGAGCCAATGGCTCCGGAAGGCTTTCAGATGGTGAGGCCCATCTTCTCCGCCTGAAAGACCCGGGGGTCCATCTGCTTTAAGTCCTTGGACAGGATGGGAAGAAAACCCATCTGGTCCAGCACATCCTTTTGCAGGTCCACCCCGGGGGCGATCTCCGTCAGAACGATGCCAGCCCGGGTGAGCCGGAAGACCGCCCGTTCGGTGACATAGAGCACCTCCTGGCCGATGGAGGCTCCGTATTCGCCGCTGTAGGTCACCTGCTGGACGTTCTCCACAAATTTGCGGTTGCGTCCCTCCCTGATGATGTGAAGCGCACCATTTCCAATCTCCAGCTCCAGACCGCCGGAGGTAAAGGAGCCGCAGAAAACCACCTTGCCGGTATTTTGGGAAATGTTGATGAAGCCGCCGCAGCCCGGTGTTTTGGGACCGAAACGCCCCACGTTGATGTCGCCCTTGGCGTTGACCTCGGCCAACCCCAGAACGGTCATGTCCAGGCCGCCGCCGTCATAGAAATCGAACATCGTGCGCATGTCCAGGATGCCCAGGGCGTTCTGCCCGGCGCCGAAGGCGCCGCCGCCGCAAGGGATGCCTCCCATCACGCCGCTTTCGGTGGTCATGGTGAGCTGATCGCCAAAGCCCTCCTCGGCAGCCACCACCGCCACACCCTCGGGCACACCGATCCCCAGATTGATGACGGCATGGGGAGTCAGTTCCATGGCGGCCCGGCGGGCCAGGACTTTGCGCACGTCCAGGGGCAGGGGCGGGATGGAGTCCACGGGGACGTTGATATGACCGGACATGCTGGGGTCGTAAAAATAAGCCTTGGTCTGACGGTGCTCCTCGATGGGGTCGGGGGAGACCACCACTGCATCCACAAAGATCCCCGGGATCTCCACCCGGTCGGCAGTGAGGCTGCCGGCGCGGACGGCGTTCTTTACCTGGACGATGACCTTGCCGCCACAGGCCTTGACCGCCATGGCGATGGTGCGCATCTCCAGGTTCACCGGCTCGTGTTCGATGGTAATGTTGCCGTCCTCGTCGCCGGTGGTGCCGCGGATAATAGCCACGTCAAACTTGGGAGTGGGATACCACAGCCACTCCTCCCCCTCAAACTCCACCACCTTCACCAGGTCCTCGGTGGTGACGGCATTGATTTTGCCGCCCTCCAACCGGGGGTCCACGAAGGTCTTGAGACCCACCTTGGTCAGTTCGCCGGGGCGCTGCTGGATGGCCGCCCGGAAAATACCCGCCACCACCCCCAAGGGGTAGTTGTAGGCCTGACACTTGTTTTCCGCCATATATTTGCCCAGCTTGGGTGTCAGGCCGAAGTGGCCGCCAATAATCTTGGCGATCATGCCGTCCTGGGCCAGGTGATCGTAGCCCTGCCCCTCGGCATTGCCTTGGCTGGCGCAGAACACACAAGTCAGGTCCCGGGGGTGGCCCGTCTGCGCATACCGTTCTCCCATGGCGCGAAAGACGGACTCGGGGGTCCCGGCGATCATAAAGCCCGACGTGCCCACCACGGCACCGTCCCGGATCAGGTCCAGCGCGGTGTCCATACTGACGATTTTACTCATATAGTCGCTCCCTTCTTTGATCTGGCGCGGGCAGGAGAGATTATCCCGGACTCTCCCACCGCAGCAACTGTCTGGCATACTGATAAAGGTCCAGATCAAGAGTGTCCAGCTCCACATGCTCCACGCCGGGCACGTGCTGCCGCAGCACTCGTTCCAGAACCTCGTCCGCCGTGTAATCGGCCGCGGCACAGCCGGCGCACTGGCCTAGAAGCCGTACATAAACGGTGTCCCCCTGGATCCGGGTGACTTCCACCTCGCCGCAGTGCTCCCGCAGGATCGGCCGGGCGTATTCGTCCAGGGCTTGTTCGATGGCTTCCCGCATCAGAATTGCTCCTTTCGTTGGAAAAAAGCGGAGGAACCGCCCGCTGACGATTCCTCCGCCTCAGCTCGTTTCGCACCGCTCTGCACGCCGCTTCAGCCGGACCGGGACACCGCCTGAATCCGGCGGAGGATACTGCTGCAGAGCTGTTCAGGAGGGGTGGGCCAGTGATCCACTGTGTCGGGGGAGACCAGGATCACTGGCCCCTGGAAATCAGGACGGCTGGCGCATTCGGCCTGACAGGCGTTGAGAATCAGGAGCACGTCCACGGCGGGGTCTCTGGCATAGTAACCAAAGACCAACTCGGGCGCCCGCGCCCGCAGCGTTTTGCAGAGTTCCGCCATATCCATGCGGGGCGCGCAGTGCCCGCAGAACTTGACGCCTACCTTCAAGGCGGGGACCTGCTTATTTTGAATATTTGCTGGGGTCTACACCGGCGATCTTCATAGCCGCCTTCTTCTTGCTTTCCAGGCCGGAGAGCTTGGAGTACATGATTTTCTGGGCTTGGGGCGAGCCGGCGCCGTGCATGGACTCCACCAGAGCCACGCCGCCGGTCATGACCTCCACCAGGCGGATCATCCGCATACGGTCCTCGGTGGGCACCGAGGCCACGCCCCGCATGTACTTTTCCACGTACTTGCCGACCTCAGGGCTGCGGAAGTCGGCTTCGGAGGGCAGCGTGGCCAGAATACCACCGCCCACATCCTGGGCCAGGCGGTCGATGTCGTAGATCAGCTTGGTAACGTTGTGCTTACCCACGTTGGCCAGCAGGGGGTCCACATAATAGTTGCCCGCGGCGGTGGGCTTGCCCTCAGCCGAGCAGGCGATGGAGCAGCAGTACAGGGTCTCGGCCAGATGGATCATCTCGTTGAGCTTATCCTTGATGTGGGTGGCCTTGCCATAGCCGCTCATGTCGGCCACGGTGGCGGCGGCGCCGATGACGATGTCGGACACGCCGCCCTTGCAGCCGCCGTAGTTCTGCCGGTGGTAGCAGGCAAAGCGCTCTACCAGCATTCCGGAGAACGGATACTCGCCGCACATAAAGACATTTTCCCAAGGTACGAACACATCCTCCAGGATGGTCAGGCACTCGCCGCCAACCACGCCATAGCGGGCGTTGCCCTGATCAATCTCGCCTTCCAGTTTCCGGTCGTCATTGGTCTGACGGCCGAAGATATGGATGACGCCGGGGGCATCCACGGGCAGCGCGCAGCAGACGGCGTAGTCCTTATCTTCCTCGCCGTAGCCGGAGGTGGGCATGATGAGCATTTCGTGGGAGTTAACCATGCCGGTCATGTGGGCCTTGGCGCCCCGGATGTAAATGCCCTTGTCGTCCTTCTTCACCACGTGGACGAACAGGTCGGGGTCGGCCTGCTGAGAGGGGCGTAGGCTCCGGTCGCCCTTGGGGTCGGTCATGGCGCCGGCCACCATCAGGTCCTCCTCCTGCCAGCGCAGCAGGTACTTTTTCAGGCGCTCGTGGTAGTTGGTGCCCAGCTTCTGGTCCATCTCGTAGGTGACGCTGTAGATGGAGTTGACGGCGTCCAGACCTACGCATCTTTGGTAACATGTACCAGTGTTTAGGGAAATCATGCGCAGCATCTTGACCTTTTTCACCAAATCATCTACACTTTGATGGATGTGTGTGAACCGATTGATCTTTTTCCCGGTCAGATGGGAGGTAGCGGTCATCAGATCCTCAAACTGGGGGTCCTCCGCCAGTTCATAGGTCATGGCGGCAGAGTTGACATGGCCTTTGATGAAGGGGTGGTCGATCACGTCCTTGCTGTCCAGGAGCTGTCCTTTGATGTACACCTTGATGTTGCGGTTGCGCAGGCTGTCTCTATACTCTTGTCCCGTTTTCATGCTGTTACCTCCGTTTAATTTTTTGGAAAGTGGATTTGTCGGCCTGCCCAAGATATAAGCAAATCGTGTGCCAACCGCAAAAAACGGGAACCCCGGCGTCGTACCGGAGTTCCCGTTTCTCCCAATTCATTTGTCAGGTTCCCGGGCCGGAGATTGCCTCCTGGCCACGGTATTTTTCCAGCTTGCGATACAGCACCGATTTGTGGAGCCGCAGGCGTCCAGCGGCCTTGGAAACACTGCCGCCGCATGCGTCAAGCGTCTCCAAAACGAGCTGCTTTTCATAGGCCTCCACGGCGGCGCGCAGGGAGACGCCCTCCCGGACCGGAGCGGAGGCCGGGTCTGTACGGTCCTGCGCCTCCAAGGAGGTCTCCGGCCCGGCGCCGCGGAAGGACAGGGTATTGTCCCCGCTCTCGAATTCCAGAATATCGGTGGGCGAGGTAATGAACAGCCGCTCGATCACGTTGCGCAGTTCCCGGACATTGCCGGGCCAGCGGTAGTGCTCCAGCCGCCGGATGGCGGAGTAGGACAGGATTTTTGTTTTGTTGTATTTTTTATTGAGTCTGCTGAGGAAGAACCGGGCCAGCGGCACGATGTCCTCCCGCCGCTCCCGCAGGGGCGGGATTTCCACGGAGAGGATGTTTAGACGGTAGTAGAGGTCGCTGCGGAACAGGCCCTGGGCGCACATCTCCTCCAGGTTCCGGTTGGTGGCCGCCACCAGCCGAAAATCCACCTTTTTGCTGCTCTCCGAGCCCAGACGGGTGACCTCCCCCGTTTCAATGACGCGCAGGAATTTGGCCTGGATCAAAAGGGGCATTTCCCCGATTTCATCCAGGAAGATGGTGCCGCCGTCGGCCAACTCGAACACACCGGCCTTGCCCTCCTTGTTGGCTCCGGTGAAGGCCCCCCTGGCATAGCCGAAAAACTCCGATTCCATCAGGCTCTCCGGGATGGCCGCGCAGTTGACTGGAATAAAGACCCCGCCGCTACGCGAGCTCTGGTTGTGGATGTATTTGGCAAGCACCTCCTTGCCGGCGCCCGTCTCCCCCGTCAGCAGGATGTTGCTGTCTGCGGGGGAGATCCGGGTCAGAAAGGCCAAAATGCCCTTCATAGCCGCGCTCTCTGCAATTACTGTGGCGTTATTGGACATTTTGGAGGACAAGAAGTCCAGCAGTTCTATGGATTTTTGCCTGGATTCCATCATCTCGCGGGCCACCAGTTCAGTGATCTGCTCGTTGAAACTGACGGCCACCACCAGCGCCACCTCGCCGTTTTCGTCCAGGACTGGATTGGACACCGTCAGGATGGGCATCTTCATTTTGCCCCGGACGTATTTGATGCTCAACTGCCGGGTCTCAAAGGCCTGGATACTGGCTGAGTTGAGGATATAGCCCTCCTCCGCCAGACCCATCAGGTTGGCTCCGCTCAAGCGTTCCTCGGGGATGTCCAGGGCGGAGCAGACCACGTCGTTGTAGTAGACCACGTTGCGGTTCCGGTCGCAGATTAGAAGGGTCCCTTTCATGTGGTTCAGGGCCTTCACCAAATTTTCCAAACCGAATTCTTCACGGCGCATGAGAGCCCCTCCTCTTGGCTGCAAAATCGTCTCACTTCTGCGACGATTCGCAAAATCACGAAATCAGAACCGTCTCACTTTTGCAATTTTTGGCTCGATTATACACAGATGATCCAGAAAAGTCAACCGTTGTAATTTCATATTTGGCAAAATTACTCATAGTAAATGGCTTGCCCTACGGCGCATGACTTTGCATAGAAGAGGTGGGCCGCGGGTCTTTTTGGGCGCAGGAATGTAGTTTGGCACAGATCTTGCATCTAAAATTCCATGAATGCATGCATCGCACATAGTACCAAAACTGAAATGGAGGAGATCATATGGGTTACCTGCTCAACGAAGACCAGCAAGCCATCGTCAGCTCCGTCAAGGCGTTTATGGAAAAAGAAGTGGCGCCGGTCTGCGCCGAATGCGACCGCTCGGGCGAGCTGCCCATGGCCGCCTATGACAAGGCGCTGGAGATGGGGCTGCACTGCATGGAGATTCCGGAAGAGTTTGGCGGCGGCGGCATCGACTATATGACTGTGGCGGCTGCCTGTGAAGAGATGGGCAAGGTAGACGCGGGGTTCGCCACCACCATGGGGGCCACCGGCCTGGCCATCAAGCCGGTCCTTCTGGCCGGCACTGCCACCCAGAAGCAGATGTACTCCGACATCCTCACACAGAAGAAGTTTGCCGCCTTCTGCCTCACCGAGCCCATGGCCGGCTCTGACGCAGGCGCCTGCACCACCACCGCCATCCGCGATGGAGACGAGTACATCATCAACGGCTCCAAGTGCTTTATCACCAACGGCGGGATCGCTGATGTGTACGTGGTTTTTGCCAACGTGGACCGCTCCAAGGGGCTGAAGGGCCTGACCGCTTTTATTGTCGAGCGCAGCCGCCCCGGCGTGAGCACCGGCAAGGAGGAGGATAAGTTCGGCATCCGCCTGTCTAACACCTGCGATGTGATCTTTGAGGATGTCCGCGTGCCCGCGGCCAATCGGCTGGGCGAAGAGGGCGAGGGCTTTAAGATCGCCATGCGCACCCTGGATCTGTCCCGCCCCTTCATCGGCGCCATCGCCGTGGGCATCTCCCAACGGGCCCTGGACGAGGCCGTGAGCTACTCCAAGACCCGGGTGACCTTTGGAAAACCCATCGCCAAGCAGCAGGCGCTCCAGTTCATGATGGCCGACATGGATATGCAGACCGAGGCCGCCCGACAGACCGTGATCTACTGCATCGACCGCATCATGATGCACCTGCCCTACTCCCGTGAGGCCGCCATCTGCAAGTGCTTCGCCGGCGACACCGCTGTGAAGTCTGCGCTGGATGCCATCCAGATTCTGGGCGGCTACGGCTACTCCAGGGAGTACCCGGTGGAAAAGCTTCTTCGGGACGCTAAGATTTTCCAGATCTTTGAGGGCACCAACCAGATTCAGCGCGTGGTCATTGCGGGCCAGCTTCTGAAATAATGCCCGCCCCATCCCCCTGCGCGTCAGCAATACGAGATAAGGAGGATGTATCATGAATCAGCCAAAGCCCAACGCCACCCTGTTTATCATCATCAACATCATATTCTTTGCGTTTAACTTTCTGGTCATTCCCATCCTGCCCAACCCCATCCTTTTTGGCTGGCTGAGCCTGCATTATCTGCTGTTTTTCGGCACCGCCCCCATCGGCTCTCTCATCTGGGGCGCCTACTTCATCCAGTTTTTTGCCCGCCAGAAAGATATTTGACCCCCTGCACCGTTCCAACGAAACATGGAGGAGGTATAACGCAATATGAATATGTACGCAGTTTTTACGCTGGTGCTCTGCGGAGTTTATGGCGTCTTCATGGTCATTCAGGGCCTGGCCAACTACCGAAAGACCAGCGGCTCGACCGAGACCTTCTACAACGCCGACCGCGGCGTCAACACCTTTATGCTCGTCTGCTCCACTGCCGTATCGGTGTTCAGCGGCCTGGCCTTCTACGGCTGGCCTTCTTCGTCCTATAAGCTGGGCGCCGGCTACATCTCCGGTATGGGCGCCTTCTGCGTTGGCCTGGAGTTCGCGGTGATTGGCTACCGCCTGTGGCTCCTGGGCAAGGAGTATGGCTTTACAACACCGATTGATTTCCTGCGCAGCCGCTATTATTCCGAGAAGTACGGCGTGTTCTGTGCGATTCTCATGGTGGCCATGATTGTGCCCTATGTGGCTCTGCAGCTCATCACCATTGGCGATGGTATGAACGTCTCAACCAAGGGCTTCGTGCCCTACTTCCTCGCGGTACTCTTTGCCTGCGCCATCATCTGTTTCCATGTATTCGGAGGCGGCATGAAGGCGGTGGCCTGGATGGATACCTTTAACTTTATCTTGGGTGTGGGTACCCTGTGGGTGCTGGTCGTCGTCCTGGTGGTGCGGAACTTCGACGGCGGTATGGTAGGGGTTTACGAGGCCATCAAGAACGATCCAGTGTCCGTGGCCAACTTAGGGGCGCCGGGTGCCACCGGCTACTTCACCATCCCCGGCATCATCAACCAGGCCCTTACCGCCTCGGTCGCCACGATTGTGTGGCCCCACATCTATTCCCGCTGCTACATTGCAAAGAGCAAGAAGAACTTTGAGGTCATGGCGTGGGGCCTGCCGCTGGGCTACCTGATGACCTTCACCGGCCTGATTCTCATCGGTATTTACATCGGCCCCGGCATCCTGGGCTCCGGCTTTGACAAGGCGGACTCTCTAGTGCCCTATCTGGCCACAAACTTCGCGCCCCCCATCGTCAGTGCCGTCGCCATGCTGTGTCTCTTCGCCTTTGCTATCTCTACCGGCGAGTCAATGCTTCTGTCCGGTACGGCCATGGTGACCAAGGACCTGTTTGTTCGGCATCGTTTCCTGCTAAAAGGACTGCCTGCCGACGACAAAAAGGTAGTGCATTGGACCCGCATCGTGGTAATCATTATGATGATCGGTATGCTCATCATCGTCTGGCTGCGGCCGGCTGCCATCGTGGATTACGCCTACAAGCTCTCCTCCCCCTACTTTGCCATGGTCATGCCCGCCACCATCGGCGGCCTGTTCTGGAAAAAGGGGACCAAGGAGGGGGCCTGGGCGGGTACCATCGTGGGCTGCATCATCGTCACCCTTGGCACGTTCTTCATTAAAAATCTGCCTCTGGGTTTGTCTGCGCTCTCCTGGGGCCTGCTCATCAACGCCGTCCTCTACATCGTGGTCAGTCTGTGCACCAAATGTCCGGAGGAGATTGCAGACAAGTACATTACCCGGGTGGAAAATTACATCAGCGCCGGTACCGATATGGATACAATTGTGGGCAATACCATCTTAGCCTCCACCTTCCGTCCTGAGCAATTGGCCAGCAAGCGCTGATAGGAGGGATACTATGACCACTCTGACGGAGAAGACCTTGTTTTCCATCTATGGCGTCTCAATCGAGCACCCCAAGGACTGGAAGATCTTTTTCAATCCAAAGCGCACCTTTGACTATACCACGGGTTTTTTCCGTATTGAGGACTACATCCCCAAAAAGGGAGCCCAGGTTTCCCTGAGTATCAATTGGGAGAAGGTCCCCGGCGACAACGAGAGCTTTGCCCGCCAGTACTGCGACAACATTTTGATGCAGTATCAAAGGCAGATGAAAAAAGCACCGTTCCAGGTGGAGACCATGGAGGTCATTGACTTCATGGACGGGAAAGCCGCCTATATCGTGTCGGAATACCGAGCCAGCCCGGGTCTGGTCAAAAAAAAGACCGACGGTTCCGTACGGACCATGCAGTTGGCCTTCTATGACGAGAACTCCGGTCGGGCTGTGGTCAGCTCGGTGATCGGGCTGCCGGACAAGGTAACTGAGGAAGAGGATTTTCTGCGGGAGCTGGTATTCTCCGTCAGATGTGCATCCCATGAGCCCTGAACCATCAAGGAAGGACCGGGTGGCTGCCCGGTCCTCTCATTTTGGTGCTGCCAATACACAAAAGGGCCCTGGAGAATCATTCTCCAGGGCCCTTTTGTAAGGAGGCTGGCCATAAGCTCTAGAGCCGGTCATTGGAGAAGGCCCGGTTCCATGCACCGGTCGGCGCCCACACGTCCAGGCTATCTGCGCAGTTCAAAAAGCGGAACAGCCTTCTTTTTTATGGAAGTATGTGCAGTTCCGGCATATTAAACGCGTGGAGGAACAGCTCGCCTCCAGCGGCCGGAACATAGCCGAGAACGCACTCGCGTCCTGCCAAATCTTAATCGCAGTTTTTAGGTCGTCACCGGCCAAACACCCCGCGCTTACCGAATGTTCTCTCTGAAGGGAAGCGGGCAGTGAAGGCGTATTCCTTGCCGCCCGCATCCGTTTCTTGTATGTGGGAGCGCATTCGCCCCCCAAATTCCGGCTAAAAGACGTAAAAAGCCCAGGAACCATATGGTTCCTGGGCTTTTTCATGGTGGACGATACAGGACTTGAACCTGTGACCTCCCGCACGTCAAGCGGATGCTCATACCAGCTGAGCTAATCGTCCGAAGCGCAAAAATCATTATAGCGGATTGGTAAGGGCTTGTCAAGGCTTTTTTCACAAGAGGGTGGTCAACCGGCGTGAAAGCTGGTATACTGGGAAAAATGACGTAAAAGTGAGGGATGACTGTGAGGACGCGCGTCTGGAGCCGTTGGGAGCTGGACCCACACCTGCCGGAGGCGGCTACGGAGCTCCGCATGACCGAATTTCCGGCGGCGGGGGAAGAAAGCGAGTGGAGTGTGCTCCTGCTGCCCGGCGGGGCCTATCGGATGACGGCTCCCCGGGAGGGGGCACCGGTGGCTGCCGCCTTTGCGGCGGCCGGAATCCACGCCTGGGTGCTGGACTACAGTGTGGCGCCCGACCGCTGGCCTCAGCCCTTTCTGGAGGCTGGGGCGGCTTTGGCGCGCATCCGGAGAGGACGGGGCGGCCGGGTGGCGGTGTGCGGCTTTTCCGCCGGAGGCCATCTGGCAGGCTGTCTGGCCAACCTCTGGGGCAGTCCTGTGCTGGAGGAGCGCCTGGGCCTGCGCCCGGCGGAGGCCCGACCGGACGCGGCCATCCTCGGCTACCCGGTCGTCACCGCCGGGGCGTTCGGGGCTGCAGACTGCTTCCGCACGTTGACGGGAGCGGACGACATGGCGGAGATACCGCCGGAGCTCTCGCTGGAGAACAGCGTGACCGCCGGAAATCCCCCCGCGTTTCTTTGGTGTACCGGGACCGATGACCGGGTTCCGGCGGAAAACACCCTGCTCTATGTGGCGGCGCTGCGTCGGGCGGGGGTCCCCTTTGAACTGCACCTCTACCCCGACGGCCCTCACGCCATGGCCCTGGCCGACCGGCGGACGCAGGGGCGGCCGGAGCAGCAGGACCCCCATGTGGCCACCTGGTTCCCCCTGTGCCTGGAGTGGCTGAAAGGACTGTGAAGGAAATGAAAACGGCATTGATTACCGGCGGCAGCCGGGGCATAGGCGCCGCCACGGCCCGGACGCTTGCCCGGGCGGGCTACGCGGTAGCCATCAACTATCACCACTCCCGACGGGAGGCAGAGGACCTGGCGGCGGAGCTGGCGGCGGAGGGCCGCCCAGCTCTGGCGGTGCAGGCCGACGTCTCCGACCCGGAGCAGGTCCGGCGTATGGTTGACAATGTGTTGGATAAATTTTGTCAACTTGACATTTTGGTATGCAACGCAGGGGTGGCCTCCCAGGGACTTTTGTGTGAAACAAGTGATGCAGATTGGCGCAGGCTGATGGGAGTGGACCTGGACGGAGTATTCTATTGCTGCCGGGCAGTCTACCGCCATATGGTGGCGCGCAAGACGGGGCGCATTGTCACCGTCTCTTCCATGTGGGGGCGCTCCGGGGCCTCCTGTGAGGCGGCCTATTCCGCCGCCAAAGCGGGCGTCATAGGGCTAACCAAGGCCCTGGCCCGGGAGTTGGGGCCCTCCGGCATCACGGTGAACTGCGTGGCGCCGGGGGTCATTGACACCGACATGAATGCCCATCTGCCTCCCGGGGACCTGGCCGTTTTGGCGGAGGAGACCCCTTTGGGCCGCCTCGGCGCCCCGGAGGAGGTGGCACGGGCAGTGCTGTTCTTGGCCTCCGAGGGGGCGGATTTTATTACCGGACAGGTGCTGGGCGTGGACGGCGGCTTTCTGATCTGACCGGAAATGAAGGACGGAAGGGCAACTTTGTCATTTCTGCTTGAAATATTCTGTGCGGAAAAGGCCTTTTGGCGGAAACGACGGTTGACAATTTTAGAAGGGGAGCTTATAATTGTCAACAATCCCAAAGGAGGTAGTATGAAATGAAGAAGTTCCGTGTTTTGTCTCTTGCTCTCGTGGCTGCCATGTGCTTCTCCCTGCTGGCCGGCTGCGGCGGCGGTAGCTCCGCCAGCCCCTCGCCGTCCGCCTCGGCTCCCGCGGCGTCTCAGCCTGCCGAGACCGGCTCCACCGGCGAGAGCGGTGAGATCACCATCGCCCTGATCACCAACACCACCGGCGACTATGCCCAGTATGGCATTCCGGTCCATAACGGCGCCAAGCTGTACATTGATCAGCTCAACGCCAACGGCGGCATCAACGGCAAGACCATCAAGGTCCTGGAGTATGATGACAAGGCCGACGGCATCGAGACCGTCAACGCCTTCAACCTGGCCATGGACAACGGCATCACCGCCGTCATCGGCTCCGTGCTCACCGGCGCCACCATCGCCCTGGCCGATGCCACCTACGAGGTCAACATGCCCCAGATCACCGCCTCCGCCACCGCGGCCGGCGTGACCATGATCGACCCCGAGGACGAAAACAGCGAGATCCGCACCAACGTGTTCCGCTCCTGCTTCATCGACCCCTTCCAGGGCGAGAAGATGGCTGACTACGCCTACAACAAGCTGGGCGCCAGGACCGCGGGCATCCTCTTCGAGACCGGCAACGACTACTCTGAGGGCCTGAAGGACGCCTTTGTGGAGAAGGCCGCCGAGCTGGGCCTGGAGGTGGTGGCCACCGAGGCCTTTGCCACCGGTGACAAGGATTACAAGGCCCAGATGACCAACATCGCCTCCAAGAACCCCGACGTGGTGTTCTGCCCCATTTACTACGGTGAGGCCGGCCTGGCCATCACCCAGGGCCGTCAGGCTGGGATCACCGCCACCTTCCTGGGCGGCGACGGCTTCGGCGGCATCAGGGACTACGCTTCTCCCGAGGATCTGGAGGGCACCGTCTACTGCTCCGGCTACGCCCCCGGTACCGAGTCCGTGGCTCAGTTCGAGGCCGACTACCAGGCCACCTATGGCGAGCCTGTGCCCAACATGTTTGCCCCTCTGGCCTATGACGCCGCCATGCTGATGTGCAATGCCCTGAAGTCCGCTGAGGACGCCGGCCTCACCGCCGGTACCGACGAGTATAAACAGGCCGTCATTGACGCTCTGGCCGCCAACGACGGCACGGAGGGCATCACCGGCTCCTACACCTTCGATCCGTACAACAATCCCATCAAGTCCGCCGCCATGATCCAGCTCCAGGGCGGCGAGGAGAAATTCACCGAGCTGTACTAAGCCCGACGCAAGCCACTGCAGTGCGGGGGGAAGTGCTCCTTCCCCCCGCATTGTCCTTGCATACGGGACAGGCAACACGGACGTCCAATGGGCGTCTCCACGGTGTCCGGACCGTGGGGGCGGCCACTGGCCGTCCGTATCAAAGGTCTCAGCCGGGGCCGGACCAGGCCCCGCCGTCTGAAGAGAAAGAAAGGACGTGACGCACGGATGTCCCTCGTGATCGCCCAAATCATCAACGGGCTCCAGACCGGCTCCATCTTTGCGCTGGTGGCCCTGGGCTACAGCATGGTGTACGGCATCATCCTGCTGCTCAACTTTGCCCACGGCGACATCATTATGGTAGGCGCCTACATGACCTTCTACGCCATTACCACCTTCCACCTCCACCCGCTGCTGTCGGTGGTGTTGGCAGTGGTGGTAAGCACCCTGCTGGGCGTGGTCATCGAGAAGGTAGCCTACACCCCCCTGCGCTCCGCTCCCCGTCTCAGCCTCCTCATTACCGCCATTGGCATCTCCTTCCTGCTGGAAAACGGGGCCCAGCTCATTTTTGGAGCCGACTCCAAGAGCATGGACCCCATGGTCACCGGCAACCTGAGCGTGGGCGGCATTAGTATCAGCTATGCGGCCCTGATCACCATCCTGGTCTCGGTGGCGGCCATGCTTCTGCTCACCTTCCTGGTGCAGGGGACCAAGCTGGGCAAGGCCATGCGGGCCGTGTCCGAGGATATGGGCGCCGCCCAGCTCATGGGCATCAACATCAATAAGACCATCTCCTTCACCTTTGCCGTGGGTTCCGCACTGGCGGGCATCGGCTCGGTGCTGTACATGTGTGCCTACCCCCAGGCCAGCCCCACCATGGGCTCCATGCTGGGCCTGAAGGCCTTCGTGGCCGCCGTGCTGGGCGGCATCGGCTCCATTCCCGGGGCGGTCATCGGCGGCTTCGCCATCGGCATGGCCGAGGCGCTGGTCTCCGCCGCGGGACTGTCCGTGTGGAAGGACGGCGTGGTTTTTGCCATCCTGATCGTGGTCCTGCTGGTCAAGCCCACGGGCATCCTGGGCCGGCCCATCACGGAAAAGGTTTGAGGAGGTGGGCGACATGAAACAAAAACGCATTTCCATGCCCGTCCGCTATGGGATCAACCTGGTGCTGACCATCGCCCTGTGGGCGGTGCTCTTCGGCCTGATCCGGAGCGGGTCCATCACCAATTACTGGTCCGGCATCCTCGTCACCGTGGGCATCAACATCATTTTGGCCGTCTCCCTGAACATGGCCACCGGCTATCTGGGCCAGCTTCCCCTGGGCCACGCCGGCTTTATGGCGGTGGGCGCCTACACCGGCGGCATCTTTCTCAAGTCCACCCCCGTGGACGAGCTGCTCAAGGCGGGCAATACCGCCGGCTGCCTGCCTTATATCGTCGCCGCTCTGCTGCTGTCCGGTATCATGGCGGGTATCTTCGGCCTCATCATCGGCATCCCCGCCCTGCGGCTGAAGGGCGACTATCTGGCCATCATCACCCTGGGCTTCGGCGAGATCATCCGGGTGGTCCTGACCAACATCGACTCGGTGCTGGGCTTCAAGTTTACCTACGGCGCCGCCGGCCTCAAGCGCATCCCCAAGATCTCCAGCTTCACGCTGGTGTTCCTCTGCGTGGCTCTTACCTGCCTGATCATCCACATGGTGATGAAATCCCGCCACGGCCGGGCCATCCTGTCCATCCGGGAGAATGAGATCGCCGCCGAGTCCTGCGGCGTCAACACCACCTATTACAAGGTCATGGCCTTCGTTCTGTCCGCCTTCTTCGCGGGCATCGCCGGCTGCCTGTACGCCGGATATCTGGGCTCCCTGTACCCCTCCACCTTTAAATTCATGAAGTCCATCGAGATCCTGGTCATGGTGGTGCTGGGCGGCATGGGCTCCATGCTGGGCTCCGTCCTGTCGGCCACGGTGCTCACCATTCTGCCTGAGCTGCTGCGCTCGGTGGCGGACTACCGGATGGTGGCCTACTCCCTGCTGCTGGTGCTGATGATGATCTTCCGCCCCAAGGGCCTCATGGGCACCTATGACTTCTCCCTGTCCCGCATCTTGGAGAAGCTGATGAACGGCGGGACCAGAACGGGAAAGGAGGGGGCTCAGAAATGAGTGCAGCCGCCAATCGACGCATACCCGAGGCCAAGCTGGTGCCGGTGCCCAACCCCAACATCATCCCAGAGCGGGACGTGGACAAGAGCCCCATCCTCGAGTGCCGCCACCTGGGCATCGACTTCGGCGGCCTGACCGCCGTCAACGACTTCAACATGGCCATCGGCCGCACCGAGATCGCCGGCCTGATCGGCCCCAACGGCGCGGGCAAGACCACGGTATTCAATCTGCTGACCAAGGTGTACCACCCCCCCCGGGGCACCATCCTGCTGGACGGCCACGATACCGCCGGTCTGAACACCATCCAGGTCAATAAGCTGGGCATCGCCCGCACCTTCCAGAACATCCGCCTGTTCAAGAGCCTGAGCGTGCTGGACAACGTGCTCATCGGCCTGCACAATGAGATGGACTACCGCCTGCCGGCGGCCATCCTCCGTCTGCCGGGCTACTGGCGGGGGGGGGAGATTGCCCGGGGGCGGGCCATGGAGCTGCTGAGCATCTTTGACATGCAGGACCTGGCCGGCCACGAGGCGGGCAGCCTGCCTTACGGCGCCCAGCGGCGTCTGGAGATCGTCCGGGCCCTGGGCACCAACCCGTCCCTGCTGCTGCTAGACGAGCCGGCGGCGGGCATGAATCCCTCCGAGACCAGTGAGCTGATGGACAACATCGTCAAGATCCGGGATACCTTCCAGATCGCCATCATGCTCATCGAGCACGACATGAGCCTGGTCATGGGCATCTGCGAGGGCATCTGCGTGCTCAACTTCGGTCAGGTCATCGCCAAGGGTACCGCCGAGGACATCCAGAACAACCCAGAGGTCATCAAGGCCTACCTGGGCAGCAACAAGGAGGGATGACGCCATGATGCTCAATGTGGAAACCATCAACGTGTACTACGGCGCCATCCACGCCATTAAGGACGTGTCCTTCCACGTGGAGGAGGGGGAGATCGTCACCCTCATCGGCGCCAACGGCGCGGGCAAGTCCACCATCCTCAAGACCATCTCCGGCCTGCTCCACACCAAGACCGGCGGGATGGAATTTCTGGGCAGGCCCCTGGCGGGGATCAAGCCCCACAAGATCGTGGAGATGGGCCTGGCCCATGTGCCCGAGGGGCGCCGGGTGTTCACCCAGATGTCGGTGGAGGAGAACCTGGAGATGGGCGGCTACACCCGGCCCAAGAGTGAGCTGGACGAGAGCATGGAAGTGGTGTACCAGCGCTTCCCCCGCCTGAAGGAGCGGCGCAGACAGGTGGCCGGCACGCTGTCCGGCGGCGAGCAGCAGATGCTGGCCATGGGCCGGGCCATCATGTCCAAGCCCAAGCTGCTGATGCTGGACGAGCCCTCCATGGGTCTGGCCCCCATCCTGGTGGACGAGATCTTCGACATCGTCAAGACCCTCCACGCGGGTGGCACCACCATCCTGCTGGTAGAACAGAACGCACAGATGGCCCTGTCGGTGGCCGACCGGGGCTACGTGCTGGAGACGGGACGCATCGTCACCTCCGGCACCGGCACCGAGCTCCTGGCCGACGAGGCGGTCAAAAAAGCATACCTGGGCGGCTGACGCCCGTTCGACAGTCCGGCGGGCCGCAGGCCGCCGGACTGTTTGTCTTTGGAGAGGAAGAAAATCCCATGCCCAATTACTTTGCACATCTGACCTTTGGCGCCAGGGTCCTGGCCCAGCTCCCGGAGGAACTCCGGACCTCGCTGGAGGGGGAGCGGGCGGCCTTTGATCTGGGCTGCCTGGGCCCCGACCCTCTGTTTTTCTACCATCCTGCCACCGGCAACCCGGCCCGGCGGGAGGGGCTGAAGATGCACAAATGCTCCGCCCTGCCCGCCTTCCGGCGGCTGCGGGCGGCGGTGGAGGAGTGCGTGCCCATGAGCCGGGGCTACGCCGCCGGATTTTTGTGCCATTTGGCGCTGGACAGCACCTGCCACCCCTATGTGGAGGCCCGGGCCGCCCGGGGGGAGCTGGCCCACCTGGCCATGGAGGCGGAGTTTGACCGGCTGCTGATGGAGCGGGCCGGACTGGACGCCCGGCGGGCGCATCTGCCGCCCCCCGCCGGGGAGGCGGTCTGCAAGGCCGCGGCGCTGGCCTATGGTACGGCGGGGCCGGCGGAGTTCCGAAAGGGCTATCTGGCCATGCGGCGGGACACGGCGCTGCTGGCCCGGGTGAGCGGTACCCGGGCCGGTCGGGCGGCCGACCGGCTGTGTGGGCGCCTCCCAGTCCTGGCGGGGGCCAGAGGAATGATCCTGGAGGCCGTCCCCGCTCCGGCCAGCGCCGAGAGCAGCCGAGTCCTGGGGAGGCTGCTGGAGCGGGCGGTCCCGGTGGCGGCAGAACAGATCGGCCGTTTCTTTGCCGCAGTGGAGGAGGGCGCCCCCCTGGACCCCTGGCTGGACCGGGACTTCGGCGGCATGGCCTACCGGAAGACGGAAGCGGCGCCCCAGTCGGCCCCCGCTTGGTAAGGTGAGGGGAGGAGAGAAGCGGATGACATCCCGGTTTGTAGCGGCCGCCGACAGCGCGGCCCTGCTGGAGATTCTGGCGCTCCAGGGGGTCAAGACGGTCTGCGGCGGGGTCACGGTGCCCAACGGGAAGAGCGGGGGGCTCCACCAGGCCATGGGATTCCGGCGGCTGGTGACCTACCGCAGCACAGGCTTCCCGTGCGACTGGTGGCGCGATGTGGCCTGGTTTGAGAAGAACATCGCCCCCTCCGCCCCATCGGTTCGGTCCCGGCGGAGCGTCTGGAGGCCATCCTGAAAAAAGCATGAACATGCGCCCGCCCGGTTGAAAGCCGGGCGGGCGCATGTTTTCTATCCGGGAAGCGCTTCCAGAGCCTCCAGCAGGAAGGTAACGGGCCGGATGCCGTCGGTGCAGCATACCACGCTCACCCCGTCCCGCTTCTGCCAGGGGGTGCAGGTGGCCCCGGCGGAGAGGGCCGAGACGCTCCGGTAGACGTCGATCCAGGCCCAGGGGCAGAAGCCCTCCGGCATCTCCGCTCCGCCGGTGTAGAGGAAGGTGTCGCCCACCTGATAGAAAGCGCATTCCACGTCCTTCCCGTCGGTGAGGTATCGTTCCGCCAGGTCCTCGTTGAGCTGTTTGCGGAGCACGGTGATTTTCACATTCTTCATTCCATCCGTTCCTTTCTCCCGGCGGGGGCCGGGTCCGTTTGAAATTCCGTCATGGTGTTCCAGTAGCGCTTGGGCATGTGGGTCATGCGGCATTTGGGATTGCGGCGCTCCTCGATGGCGATGGTATCGTAGAACCGCCGCCACAGCCGCCGGTAGTCCCGCTCGGCCTGGTTGGGGGCGGCCACCTCGAACCGGTCCAGGGGGACGATGGCCCACCGCCCGGGCTGGTAGAAGAGAGCCTCCCGGTGGGTGCGGTCGTAGATGACGAAGCGCTCCCCGGAGTACCGGGCGCAGAAGTGGGGCCGCAGCAGGGGGAGGACCCGGTTTTTGGGCTCGATTTCGGCCACCAGGGCCCCCTCCTGCTGGGAGAAGCGGACAAAGCCGCGCAGCAGGTGGACCTCCCCATTCAGGTGGAGCAGGGCGGTGTGCAGGGCGGCCACCCGGGGATCGGTCAGGTCCCGTACCGCCGCCGGGCCCACGCTGTAGCCCAGCCGGATAAAGTCGTAAAGCCGCCGTTCCTTCTCCGGCATGCAGGTGAGAAAGCCGCGGACCACCCAGCGCTGGGCCTCCAGGCAGATGCGCCGGGCCAGGGAGCGGTAGACCCGCTCGGCGTGCTCCCGGCAGGTCTCCACCGCCCGGTCGGGCCACAGGGTGAGGCGGGGGTCCTCCGCCATGGCGAAGCAGACGGGCAGCTCCCTGCGGACGTAGCTCTCGTAGACGCAGCAGAGGAATCCGGCAAAGCTGCCGTCGTAGGTATACTGGAACTGGGGCCATTGGGACATGGGGCACCTCCTAACCGGTGGGGTGAAACAGAGAGAGCTGCTCCGGGGCGGGGCCTGCCAGGGCGGGCTGCTCCAGCGCCACCAGACGGCGCAGGACGCCGTCCGGGCGCACCCGGCTGAGGCCGGGGAGCATCCGTCCGGAGCAGGTGAGGAAATACTGAGCCCGCTTGAGGACCACGCCCAGCCGCTTGAGTCCCTCGAAGGTGAGGGGCCCCACCCGCCGGGCGGTGAGGATGCGCCGGGCTGAGCGGACGCCGATGCCCGGGACCCGGAGCAGAATCTCATAATCGGCCCGGTTGACCTCTACCGGAAACTGCTCCAGGTGGTTGAGGGCCCAGGAGCATTTGGGGTCCACCCGGGGGTCGAAGTCGGGGTGAGCCTCGTCCAGCAGCTCGGCGGCGGTGAAGTGGTAGTAACGCAGGAGCCAGTCCGCCTGGTAGAGCCGGTGCTCCCGCAGCAGGGGCGGCTGAAAATCCCGCCGGGCGGGGAGAAGGGCGCTGTCCGACACCGGCAGATAGGCCGAGTAAAAGACCCGCTTGAGCCGGTATTTCTGGTAGAGGGCCTCGGTGAGGCGGAGGATGTGCAGGTCGGTCTCCGGGGTGGCGCCGATGATCATCTGGGTGGACTGGCCCGCCGGGGCGAATCGGGGGGCGCCCCGGTACTGTTTGAGCTCCTGGCTGGAGCGGGCCACCCCGTCCCGGATCTGCCGCATGGGAGACAGGATGGCGTCCCTCTTCTTGTCCGGGGCCAGCAGGGCCAGGCTCTGCTCCGAGGGCAGCTCGATGTTGACGGAGAGCCGGTCGGCCAGCAGGCCCAGCCGCCAGGTCAGCAGCGGGTCCGCCCCGGGGATGGCTTTGGCGTGGATGTACCCGGCGAAGCCGTAGTCCTGCCGGACGATACGCAGAGTCTCGATCATGCGCTCGGTGGTGTAGTCCGGGTTTTTCAGCACGGCGGAGGAGAGGAACAGCCCCTCGATGTAGTTGCGGCGGTAGAACTGGATGGTGAGCTCGGCCAGCTCCCGGGGCGTGAAGGCGGCCCGGGGCACGTCGCTGGATCGGCGGTTGACGCAGTACTGGCAGTCGTAGACGCACACGTTGGTCAGCAGGACCTTGAAAAGGGTGACGCAGCGGCCGTCGGCGGAAAAGGAGTGGCAGCACCCTGCCAGCACCGTGGAGCCCAACCGCCCCGGCCGCCCGGCCCGGTCCAGGCCGCTGGAGGTGCAGGCGGCATCATATTTGGCCGCATCGGTGAGAATGGTCAGCTTGTCCAGCAGCTCCACGGGCTGCGCCCCCTCCCAATAGAACATTTGTACCATTATTATAACTCGAACAGGCGTTTTGTCAAGAGGGAAAAAATGGAGTGCCGGAGGGCGGCCCCGCACTGCGGGGCCGCCCTCCGGCATGTGGGAAAGCGTGGCATGGGGAAGGGAAGGGGAGGCGGGGTCAAAGGGAAATGACAGTGCCGGTTCGGCCGGCAATGCCGTCCTTGGCTTTTTCCAGCAGTGTGATGAGCGCGGTGCGCCCAGGTTTGGACTCGGCAAACTGGACGGCGGCCTGCACCTTGGGAAGCATGGAGCCGGGGGCGAAGTGCCCCTCGCCCATATAGATCCGGGCCTGGTCGGGAGTCAGGCGGTCCAGCCACTTCTGTTCCGGTTTGCCAAAGTGCACCGCCACCTTTTCCACGGCGGTGAGGATGATGAGGCAGTCGGCGTCCAACTGCTGGGCCAGAGTGCAGGAGGCGAAATCCTTGTCGATGACGGCGGCCGCGCCCTTCAAATGGTGTCCCCGGGTCTTAAAAACGGGGATGCCGCCGCCGCCGCAGGCCACCACCACCAGGCCGGCCTCCACCATGTCCCGGATGGACTCGATTTCCACGATGGACTGGGGCCGGGGGGAGGCCACCACCCGGCGGTAGCCCCGGCCGGCGTCCTCGATGACGTCATAGCCCCGCTCGGCCACCATGCGTTCGGCCTCCTCCCGGGTCATAAAGGCCCCGATGGGCTTGGTGGGGTGCCGGAAGGCGGGGTCGTCCGGGTCCACCTCCACCTGGGTCAGCACCGTGGCCACCCCCTTGGAGATGCCCCGGTCCAGCATCTCCTCCCGCAGGCCGTTTTGCAGATCATAGCCGATGTAGCCCTGGCTCATGGCTACGCAGACAGACAGAGGACAGGGAATATACTTGTCAGGGTCAGAGCGGGTCAGCTCGGTCATGGCCTTCTGGATCATCCCCACCTGAGGTCCGTTTCCGTGGGCGATGACCACCTGGTGCCCCTCCTGGATGAGGTCCACGATGGCCCGGGCGGTCTGCTTTACGGCGACCATCTGCTCCGGCAGGTTGCTGCCCAGCGCGTTGCCGCCCAAGGCGATAACGATTCGTTTACCCATATTTCGATAATACCTCCTGTATTGCAGTAAAAACAGACATGACCCGCCCCGGCGCGGTGGAGGGAGGGGCGGGTCATGGATGGAGCAAGAGGAAATTACTTCTGGAACCAGCGGGCGGCGGCGCGCTCTTCCAGGGCCTTCAGGGTGGCCTGGGGGTCCTTTACCTTGGCTAGGAAGATCATGGCCGCGATGACGTAGGGCTTGAAGCTGGCCTCCTGATACAGGGGGGTGCGGTAGCGGTCAAAGACGCTGGCCTCCACCTCGCCGTCCACGCAGGACACGCCGTTGATGTCGGCGGGCAGGCAGTGCAGGTACAGGGCCTTGCCATCCTTGGTGGTCTTCATCAGCTCCTCGGTGCAGCACCAGTCCTTGTGCTGGGCATTTTGGGCCAGAAGCTCCTGCTCCAGGGCCTGGATGCCCGCGCTGTCGCCCTGGGCGTACAGGTCGGTGCGCTTCTCCATGGCGGCGAAGGGGGCCCAGCTCTTGGGGTAGACGATGTCGGCGCCGGCAAAGGCCTCGGCCATGGAGTTGGTCTTGGTGAAGGTGCCGCCGGTCTTGGCGGCGTTGGCCCGGGCCACCGCCTCCACCTCGGGCATGACCTCATACCCCTCGGGGTGGGCCAGCACCACGTCCATGCCGAAGCGGGTCATCAGGCCGATGACGCCCTGGGGCACGCTGAGGGGCTTGCCATAGCTGGGGGAGTAGGCCCAGGTCATGGCTACCTTTTTGCCCTTCAGATTCTCCACGCCGCCGAACGTATGGATGATGTGCAGCATGTCGGCCATGCACTGGGTGGGGTGGTCGATGTCGCACTGGAGGTTCACCAGGGTGGGCTTCTGCTCCAGAACCCCGTCCCGGTGGCCCTCGGTGACGGCGTCCACCACGTCGTGCATGTATTGGTTGCCCTTGCCGATATACATGTCGTCCCGGATGCCGATGACGTCGGCCATGAAGGAGATCATGTTGGCCGTCTCGCGGACGGTCTCGCCGTGGGCGATCTGGCTCTTGCCCTCGTCCAGGTCCTGGACCTCCAGACCCAGCAGGTTGCAGGCGCTGGCAAAGGAGAAACGGGTGCGGGTGGAGTTGTCCCGGAACAGGGAGATGCCCAGACCGGAGTCGAACACCTTGGTGGAGATGTTGTGCTCGCGCATATAGCGCAGGGCGTCGGCCACGGTAAACACGGCTTCCAGCTCGTCGTCGGACTTCTCCCAGGTCAGGAAGAAGTCGCCCTCGTACATCTCCCGGAAGTTGAGCTTGTTGAGCTTGTCAATATACATCTGAAGGGTCTGATCCATAATGGCATTCTCCTTTATTCTTTGTTTAGCGGATGTCGTTGTCGGTGAGGGTGGCGCGGAACTGGGTTGCGTCGCCGGTCTTGTTCTCCTCTTTGTAGAGGCCGGGCACAGCGGCGTACAGGGCGGCGCAGGTCACCAGGTCCTGCTTCCAGGTGATCTCGTTGGGGGCGTGAGCCTGGCTTTCGGCGCCGGGGCCGAAGCCCACGCAGGGAATGCCGTACCGGCCCTGGATGGCCACGCCGTTGGTGGAGAAGGTCCACTTGTCGGTGAGGGGGCGGCCGGCGCGCAGGTGCATGGCGTCCCGGGCGGGATCGGCGTCGGCATGGCCGATGCGCTCCGCGCCGAACAGGGCGTGGTGGGCGTCGGCCAGGGCCTGGACATGGGCGGCGCTGGCCTTGTTGATCCAGGTGGGGAAGTAGCACTCGGTCTCATATACCTCGCCAGTCCAGGAGGGCCGGTCGTACATATACATGGACACGGATACGTCCTGGCCATACTTCTTCACGCTGGGCAGGTCCCGGATCTCCTGGAGACAGGAGTCCCAGGTCTCGCCGGCGGTCATGCGGCGGTCGATGGAGATGGCGCAGGAGTCGGCCACGGCGCAGCGGCTGGGAGAGGTGTAAAAAATCTGAGAGGTGGTGCAGGTGCCCCGGCCCAGGAAGCGGGCGTCCTCGTAGTGCTCGGGGTTGTACTTGGGGTCCAGCATTTTTACCAGGCCCTTGATCTCCACGGTGTCGTCGGCGGGGTTTTCGTTGAGGGCGCGGACATCCTGGAGAATGTCGGCCATCTTGTAGATGGCGTTGTCGCCCCGCTCGGGGGCGGAGCCGTGGCAGGACACGCCCTTCACGTCCACCCGGATCTCCATGCGGCCCCGGTGGCCGCGGTAGATGCCGCCGTCGGTGGGCTCGGTGGAGATGACGAATTCCACCTGCTCCTTCTGGATGCGGTTGGCGGGGAAGAACTGGTTGACGATGTACTGCCAGCACATGCCGTCGCAGTCCTCCTCCTGCACGGAGCCCACCACCATGATCCGGTAGCCGGCGGGGATGAGGCCCAGATCCTTCATGATCTTGGCGCCGTAAACGGCGGAGGCCATGCCGCCCTCCTGGTCGGAGCCGCCGCGGCCGTAGATCACCGCGTCGTCCTCGTAGCCCTCGTAGGGGTCGTGGGTCCAGTTGCCGCGGTTGCCGACGCCCACGGTGTCGATGTGGGAGTCGATGGCGATGATCTTGTCGCCTTCGCCCATCCAGCCGATGACGTTGCCCAGGCCGTCCACTTCCACCTTGTCGTAGCCCAGCTTCTCCATCTCGGATCGGATGCAGGCCACGACCTCCTTCTCCTCGCAGCTCTCGCTGGGATGGGAGATCATGGCGCGGAGGAAACGGTTCATGTCGGCGCTGTAGCCTGCGGCAGCCGCCTTGATTTTCTCAAAGTCCATTTGAAAGCCCTCCATTGATCGTATCAATTTTAATTGTACCACAGATTTATACGGTGGGGTACTCCCCATCCCAGAGCACTTTGCGGAATTTCATGGGGTCGGTGTTGCCCTCGGTGGAGAACAGCAGCACCTGGCTGAAGCGGTCCAGCCCGATGACGTCCCGCAGGTCCCGGTACTCGTCGGTCTCCATCAGAGCGGCGATGAGACCCATGCCCACCGCACCGGACTCGCCGGAGATGACCACCGGGTCCCCCTTCACCGGTACGCCCAGCATCCGCATCCCCCGTGCGCTGACCCAGTCGGGGCAGGAGACAAAGGCGGTGGTGTGGTTGCGCAGGATGTCCCAGGACAGGGTGTTGGGCTCGCCGCAGGCCAACCCGGCCATGATGGTCTGGAGATCGCCCTCCACGATCCGGGGTGCTCCGTCCCCGGCCAGGGCCCCCCGGTAGAGGCAGTCGGCCGCCCGGGCCTCCATCACCACGAACTTGGGAGGATCGTTGGGAAAAAGGTTGGTGTAGTATCCGATGACCGCGCCGGCCAGGGACCCGACTCCCGCCTGGACGAACACGTGGGTGGGCCGGTTGATTCCCATCTGCCGGAGCTGGTCGGCACTCTCGCTGGCCATGGTGCCGTAACCCTGCATGATCCAGGAGGGGATCTCCTCGTAGCCGTCCCAGGCGGTATCCTGCACGATGACGCCGTGCTCGGTCCCCGCGGCCTCTGCGGCGGCCATGCGCACGCACGCGTCGTAGTTGACCGCCTCGATGGTGACGGCGGCGCCCTCGCGGGCGATGTTGTCGAACCGGGCCCGGGAGCTGCCCTTGGGCATATGTACCACGGCCTTCTGCCCCAGCTTGTTGGCCGCCCAGGCCACGCCCCGGCCGTGGTTGCCGTCGGTGGCGGTGAAGAAGGTGGCCTGGCCGAACGCCTGCTTCAGCCGGTCGCTGGTCAGGTAGTCATAGGTCATCTCGGACACGTCCCGGCCCATCTGCTGGGCGATGTAGCGGGCCATGGCGAAGGAGCCGCCCAGCACCTTGAAGGCGTTCAGACCAAACCGGAAGGATTCGTCCTTTACAAACAGCCCGGCCAGCCCCAGGTAGCGGGCCATGCCGTCCAGCCGGGCCAGGGGGGTCACGCTGTACTGGGGAAAGCTGCTGTGGAAAAACCGCGCCTTGGCCACATTGGCCAGGGACATGATCTCCAACTGCCGGTCCCCGCTGGGTGGCATATGGTTGTCGGTCCACCGGATTTGCTCTCTCATGCCGTCGTCTCCTCCCAATCATCATGAGACCTAAAAAATTTTCTGGTTCGTTCTGGCCCTATCATAACACGCCTGCGCCGCAAGTCAAGGGGTAAACTAAAAAATTTTTGTTACACCAAAAAGTTTTTTAGATTTTTGGTAATTTTGACGGATGTTCTTTCCTTGCCTTTGTGTATTTTCGGTGTTAAGCTAGAGGCAACGGAAGCATACGTCCGGACAAAAGGAGGGCCCGACATGTTCACCTTTACGGTAAACGGCAAATCGGTATCCACAGACAAAGAGGAAAAGCTCATCACCTTTTTGCGGGAGGAGCTGCTGCTCACCTCGGTGAAGAACGGCTGTTCCGAGGGCGCGTGCGGCACCTGCACCATCCTCATCGACGGCAAAGCCACAAAGGCCTGTGTCCAGAAGACCTCCAAAATGGAGGGCAGGAGCGTCATCACCTGCGAGGGCCTCACCGAGCGGGAGAAGGACGTGTACGCCTATGCCTTCACCCACTGCGGCGCGGTCCAGTGCGGCTTCTGCACCCCCGGTATGGTCATGAGCGCCAAGGGCCTGATCGACGCCAGCCCGGACCCCAGCCGGGAGGAGGTCCGCTTCGCCCTGCGCAACAATATCTGCCGCTGCACCGGCTACAAGAAGATTGAGGACGCCGTGCTCCTGGCCGCCCGGATCTTCCGGGAGGGGGAGGCCGTCCCCCACGAGGACTTCTCCGGCCGGGTGGGGGAGAACCTGCCCCGGGTGGACGCTCCGGACAAGGCTCTGGGCGTGGCCGAGTACACCGACGACATCCACCTGCCGGGCATGCTCCACGGCGGAGCGGTACGCTCGGAGTACCCCAGAGCCATCGTCAAGTCCATTGACACGGCCGAGGCCAGGGCCCTGCCCGGGGTGCGGGCGGTGCTCACCGCCGCCGAGCTGCCCGGCCAGGTCAAGGTGGGGCACCTCAAGCGGGACCAGTGGGTGCTGGTGCCGGTGGGGGAGGAGGTCCACTTCTGCGGGGACCCCATCGTCCTCATCGCCGCCGACACGCCCGAGCTCCTCAACCAGGCCCGGGCCCTGGTGAGGATCGAATACGAGGTGCTCCAGCCGGTGCTCTCCATCCAGGAGGCCATGGCCCCCGGCGCTCCGCAGATCCAGCCCGACGGCAATCTGCTCACCCACGAGCATCTGGTTCGCGGCAACGCCGAGGAGAAGCTGAGGCAGTCCAAATATGTGGTGACCCGGAAATACCACACCCCTCCCACCGAGCACGCCTTCCTGGAGCCGGAGTGCGCCGTGGCCGCGCCGGAGAAGGGCGGGGTGGTGATCTGGTCCGCCGACCAGGGCATCTACCAGACCAAGCGGGAGTGCGCCGATGCCACCGGCCTCAACCCCGACCTGGTGCGGGTGGCGGCCAAGTCCGTGGGCGGGGGCTTCGGCGGCAAGGAGGACATGTCCGTCCAGCACCACGCCGCCATCCTGGCCCTGCTGACCCAGCGGCCGGTCAAGGTCTGCTGGAGCCGCAAGGAGTCCATGCTCTGCCACCCCAAGCGCCACGGCTTTGAGATGGAGATTACCACCGGCTGCGACGAAAACGGCATTCTGACCGCCATGAAGGCCGTCCTGCTCACTGATACCGGAGCCTTCGCCTCCCTGGGCGGACCGGTGCTCCAACGGGCCTGCACCCACGCCGCCGGGCCCTATAACTACCAGGACATCGACATCGACGGCAAGGCCTACTACACCAACAATCCCCCCTGCGGAGCCTTCCGGGGCTTCGGCGTCACCCAGAGCGTCTTTGCCGCCGAGTGCAACCTGAACCTGCTGGCCGAGCAGGTGGGCATCTCCCCCTTTGAGATCCGCTACCGCAACGCCATCCGACCCGGCCAGACCCTCCCCAACGGCCAGATCGCCGACGCGGGCACCGCCCTGGTGGAGACGCTAGACGCCGTGCGGCCCTACTACGAGGCCAACCCCAAGGCGGGCATCGCCTGCGCCATGAAGAATTCCGGCCTGGGCGTGGGCATCCCCGACACCGGCCGCTGTACCCTCCACGTGGAGAAGGGCGCGGTCCATATCCGCACCTCCGCCGCCTGCATCGGCCAGGGCATGGGCACCGTCACCTGCCAGATCGTCTGCGAGACCACCGGCCTGCCCCCGGAGCAGGTGGTGTGGGATGCCCCCGACACCTCCATCGCCCCCAACTCGGGCAACACCACTGCCTCCCGGCAGACCCTGTTTACCGGTGAGGCCACCCGCCGCGCCGCCGTGGAGCTCAGCGCCGCTCTGGCCGGAGGGCGCACTCTGGCCGACGTGGAGGGAGTGGACTTCCACGCCGAATACACCGGCATCACCGACAAGCTGGGCTCCCCCAAGGAGCACCCCGTCAGCCACATCGCCTATGGCTACGCCACCCATCTGGTGGAGCTGGACGCCGAGGGGAAGGTGGCGCGGGTGATCGCCGCCCACGACGTGGGCCGGGCAGTCAACCCGGTCAGCGTGGAGGGCCAGATCGAAGGGGGCGTGGTCATGAGCCTGGGCTACTCCCTCACCGAGGATTTTCCGCTGGAGAACGGCCGCCCCAAGGCGGTGTACGCCTCCCTGGGCCTTTTCCGGGCCAACCAGACTCCACCGGTGCAGGCGGTCATCGTGGAGAAGAACCACGACCCGCTGGCCTGCGGCGCCAAGGGCATCGGGGAGATCTGCTCCATCCCCACCCCGCCGGCGGTACAGCTTGCCTATTACCATTACGACGGGAACTTCCGCACCGCCCTCCCCCTGGAGGACACCCCCTACCGCAAAAAGAAGGCGTGAGAAACGGGCCTCTCCCAAGCTTGGGAGAGGCCCGTTTCCTATGGGAAGAAGTTGGGATTGACATAGACAAGGGGATCGCCGGACGGCGCGGGCAGGCTGAGGACAAGGGGGACGCTGGAGAGGGGATGGTTCCGGCCAGGTGAGGAAGACATTGCCCACAGGGCAGGTCAGAACCTCCGCCGGAAGCATCCGATCACGCCGGAGCCCTTCCCTTGCCGACATCGCTGCCGCCCTCCTTGTGGGGCTTTACCGCACCAGGTAGCCGTAGTCGGCCCGCACCGCCTGGATCAGGGCCCGCACGTCCGCGGGCAGGCCGCAGGCCGGGTCGGCGGCGTCGTACTCGGCCACCCGGCCGTCCAGGCGCACCAGACAGGTCCCGCTGCCGTCCCCATAGGGAAGGAAGCCCTCATTTTCACTGTGGTCAAAGTCCTCCCGGCTCCAGAACAGGGTGAATTTATCCCGGTAGGGCCGGGAGTCGTAGGGGCAGAAGGTGGCGCAGTTGCCGCATTCGTTGCACATGCCGTCCACGTGGACGATCTGCCGCTGCCGCTTGCCCGGCACCGCCACCGCCACGTTGGCCCGGTTGGGACAGACCTCGGCGCAGGTTTCACACACCGTGGCGCAGCCCAGACAGCGGCTGTCGCCGCAGGTGTGGCAGTCGGCGCACAGATCCCCCCGCCCGGCCAGGGGAGCCTGATGGTCGGGGCCGATGTTGGCCCCGGCGTACTTGCCAAGGTCCAGGGAGACGATGGCGCCGGCGGCCCGGGCGGCGTCGGCGATGGCCTCCACCACTGTGGCGGGGCCCCGTCTGGTATCGCCCACGGCAAAAACGCCGGGGACGCTGGTCTGCATGGTCTCATCCACCACCGGGCGGCCCTTCTGATCCAGGGTGAGGCCGTTGGCGGCCAGGAACGCGCCGTCCACCTGCTCGCCCACGGCGGCGATGACGGCGGAGGCGGGGACGGTCCGGGTCTTGCCGGTGGCCACCGGCGAGCGGCGGCCCGACGCATCGGGGGCGCCCAGCTCCATCACCCGGCAGGTCAGAACCCCGTCCTTCACCCCCACAGGGGAGAGCAGCTCCAGGAACTCCACCCCGTCGGCCAGGGCCAGGGCCAGCTCCTCCTCGTCGGCGGGCATGTAGCGCCGGGTACGGCGGTAGACCAGCCGGACATGCTCCACGCCAGGGATGCGCCTGGCAGCCCGGGCGGCGTCCATAGCGGTGTTTCCGCCCCCGATGACCACCACGTCGGCCCCCAGATCCAGGGAGGCCGGGTCGGACTTGGCCTGCTCCAGGAACGCGAGGACGCCGCGCTCCTCGCCGTACTCCAGCCCGGCGGAGCCCGCCTTCCAGGCCCCGGTGGCGAAGATGACGTGGGTGAAGCCCTGGGACTTCAGCGCGTCGGCGGACTGTACGTCCGCACCCAGGGCAAATTTGGCCCCCATGGCCCGGCACAGGGCCACATCCCTGTCGATGGCCTCGTCCGGGATGCGGAACCCGGGGATGACGTGACGGACGATGCCGCCCAGGGCCTGTCTGCGCTCAAAGACGGTGACGTCGATTCCCTCCCGGGCCAGGAAAAAGGCGGCGGCCAGGCCGGCCGGTCCGCCGCCCACCACGGCCACCCGCTTGCCGGGGACCGGGGCTTTGGGGTGCAGCCTGGGCAGCAGGGCGTCATAGCCGCCCCGGGCGGCCTGCAGCTTCACGTCCCGGATGTGGACCGACTCCTCGTAGTAATTGCGCATGCACTTGTCCGCGCAGTGGTGGGGGCAGATGGTGCCGGTGATGAAGGGCAGGGCGTTGCGCTGGAGGATGATTTCCAGGGCTCGTTCGTGGTCGCCCGCCCCGGCGGCCATCAGATAGGCGGGGATATCCTGCTCAATGGGGCAGCCGCCCCGGCAGGGGGCTTCGAAGCAGTCGATGAGGGGCACCTTCCGGCCGTTCTTCCGGTCGGGCAGGGGCTTGATGGGCTTGCGGCAGGAGGACCCGGTGCGGGCCGCCTCTGCCAGGGCGGCCACCTTGGCGGCGTCCACGCCGGAGAAGGGAGAAGTGCCGCAGTCCATCAGCTCTCCGCCGATCTGGCTCAGGCGCTGGTAGCCGCCGGGCTTGAGGATGGTGGTGGCCATGGTGATGGGCCAGATGCCCGCGTCGAACAGGCCCCGGATGTTGGCAGCGTCGGCCCCGCCGGAGTAGGAGATGCGCAGCCCGCCGTCAAACTCCGCGGCGATGCGCTGGGCCAGGGAGAGGGTGAGGGGGTACAGGGGCCGGCCGGACATATACATCTCCTGGCTGGGCAGTTCTCCTGCCGCCACGTCCACCGGGAAGGTGTTGGTCAGCTTGACGCCGAACTCCAGACCTCGCGCCCGGGTCAGGGCGGTGAGGCGGCGGAACATGGGCACCGCGTCGGCCCACTGGAGGTCCTCCACAAAATGGTGGTCGTCAAAGGCCACGTAGTCGAAACCCAGGTCGTCCAGGGTCCTGCGGGCAAATTCGTAACCCAGCAGGGTGGGGTTGCACTTGACATAGGTGTTGAGCCCCTTCTCGGTGATGAGATAGGTGGCGATGCGCTCGATCTCGTCGGGGGGACAGCCGTGGAGGGTGGACTCGGTAATGGAGGCGGACACCTTGGGGGAGATGGCCTTCACGTAGGCCGCGTCCACCTTCTGGAACCGGTCCAGATGGGCCAGGGTCCAGTCCATACAGGCGTTCCACACAGGAGAGGCGGAGGCGTCCTTCATGCCCTCGATGTAGGCGTCGATCTTCTCGCTGCGGATGCCGGCCAGGTCGTAGCCCACCGACATGTTAAACACAAAGCCGTCCGGGTCGCCCAGGCCCAGCTCTCTGGCCAGCAGCTTGCAGGCGAACCACGCCTTGACGTACTCGTCGTAGGCCTGGGGCACGGTGAGCTCGGTGGACCACTCGCAGTTGTAGCACTCGTCCTCCGCCGTGATGCAGGGCTTGGCCACGCACTTGCTCAGCTCCTCGCCGTCCATGATCTGGACGGTCTTGAGCTCAAAAAAGCGACTTCCGGCGGCGTAGGCCGCTACCAGGTTCTGGGCAAGCTGGGTGTGGGGGCCGGCGGCGGGGCCGTAGGGGGACTCGATCTTCTCGGTAAAGATGGGCAGGGCCTGACCGTTGGTGTGGCGGACCAGCTTGGTGACGCCGAACACGCTGCCGTGGGCGCGGTATTCGGTCAGAATCCAGTCCATGAGCCGACCGAAGGGGATGGGACGCATGATGTCGCTCATAGGATGTTCCTCCTTTTGATGAAAAAGACGATAAAACTCAGTAGGCGCGGTGGTTCAGCTCACCCCAGAGCTTTTTACTCTGCTCCATGGTCCAAGCGTTGACAGCCTCCTCGTCCAGGTTCACAAATTCCCGGTCCCGGTAGACCACCTTGCCGTTGATGACGGTGGTGCGGCAGTTCTTGCCCATCATGCCGAAGAGCATGTGACCGTCCAGGTTCTCCTCCGAGAAGGGGGTGAAGGGCTTGTAATCCATGACGATCACGTCGGCGGCGGCCCCGGGCTTCAGCACGCCCAGGGGTTTTTGGAAGAAACGGGCGGCGATTTTGGCGTTGTTTTGGAAGAGCATCTCCATGGCCTCGCACCAGCCCACATTGGGCAGGCAGGCGTTGTGCCGCTGGATGAGGAGGAAGACCTTCAGGCTCTCCAGCATGTCGTGGGTGTAGGCGTCGGTGCCCATGCCCACCAGAATGCCCTTCTGCATCATCTGGAGCACCGGGGAGCAGCCCACGGCGTTGCCCATGTTGGACTCCGGATTGTTGACCACCATGGTGCCCGTCTCCCGTAGGATGTCCAGCTCGGCGGGGGAGAGGTGGATGCAGTGGCCCAGCAGGGTCTTTTCCCCCAAAATGCCGTTGTAGAGCAGCCGGTTCACCGGACGGCAGCCGTACTTGCGCAGGGAGTCGTACACGTCGTTCATGCCCTCGGCCACGTGGATGTGGAAGCCGGTCATGCCGTCGTTGGCCGCCACCATCTTCTCAAAGGTCCGGTCCGAGAGGGTGAACAGGGCGTGGCCGCCGAACATGGCGCGGATCATGTCGTCGTCCTGCTCCCTGCACCATCTGGCAAAGTCGGCGTTCTCCCGGATGGCCTCGCTGCACTTCTCCATGCCGTCCCGCTCGCTGACCTCGTAGCACAGGCTGGCCCGGATGCCCACCTCCCGACACACATCCTGGATGGCGAACAGGGAACCGGGAATCTCCCGGAAGGAGGCGTGGTGGTCAAAGATGGTGGTGACGCCGTCCCGGATGCAGTCCAGCACCGTGGCGTAGGCGCAGGCCCGGGTGCCGTCCAGGGTCAGATGGCGGTCGATGTTCCACCAGGTGCCCTCCAGCACCTCCAGGAAGTTGGTGGGGTGATTGCCCGTGATGGCCAGGCCCCGGGCCAGGCCGCTGTAGATGTGGGTGTGGGCATTGATGAGGCCCGGCAGAATGATCTGCCCCCGGGCGTCCACAAATTCCGCAGCCGGGTACTTGGCCTTCATGTCGGCCAGGGACCCTACCTCTTGGACGGTGTCGCCGTCGATGACCACCGCTCCGTCGGGCAGGTAGGGACGCTCCTCGTCCCGGGTGAACAGTTTGCCGTTGCCGATCAGCAGCATAGCGTCGTCCTCCTTTTGCATCAGTCTTACCGATGGGTTTCTGGAACAGCCGGATATAAAAAACGCGCGCGGACTGAAGCTCTTCCTTCAGCCCGTGCGCAAAGCACTCCGTTGCAGCCATGATTCCGATGCAGTTTTGGCGGATATCCACAGGAATCTTCCACCTGTCGCCTTCATTTTACCACAGGGCTCAGAGAAACGCAACCCGCTTTTTAGTTAAACTAAAAAATTTTTAGGCCATACAATTTTTGTTGAAATTCTGCCGATTTGTGATATGCTAAAAGGAGGAAGAAAGAAATGGAGGAAAGGCCCCATGCTGAGTGCATCAACGCTGCAGTTTCTGTTCCAGTTGGCCAAGGGGATCTCCAGGCAGTTCGGGCCCAACTGCGAGGTGGTGGTCCACGACCTGGACTCCAACGACCCCAACAGCTCCATCGTCGCCATTGAAAACGGCCATGTCACGGGACGGAAGGTGGGGGACGGCCCCTCTCATGTGGTGCTGGAGGCCCTGCGCAGCGGCAGGGAGAACCTGACCGACCATCTGAGCTACCTGACCCGCACCAAGGACGGCAAGATCCTCAAGTCCAGCACCATCTATGTCCGGGACGACGACGGCGAGGCCATCGGTATTTTCGCCATCAACTACGACATCACCCTCATGCTGGCCATGGAGGAGAATCTGAAGCAGTTCACCGCCACCGACCAGGACCAGCGGGAACCGGAGCGCATTTCCCGCAACGTGGGGGACCTGCTGGATGAGCTCATCGAGCAGAGCGTCAAGATCGTGGGCAAGCCGGTGGCCCTGATGACCAAGGAGGACAAGGTCAAGGCCATCCAGTTCCTCAACGAGACGGGGGCCTTTCTCATCACCAAGTCAGGCGACAAGGTGTGCAGGTTCTTCGGTATCTCCAAGTATACCTTATATAGTTATATCGACGAGGCCAAGGAGTAGGGAAAACGGCGCGGCGGTCCATGGGGGCCGCCGCGCCGCTCTGCGAGGATGCGTGCGATTGTGTTGACAGAATATGTTATACTAGAATAGATGAAGTATGCCCCCACACCTGCTGCAAAGGAGTATGGAAAAAATGAGCGAACGTTATGACGTGGCCATCATTGGCTGCGGCGAGGCCGGGATCTATGCGGGCTACGAGCTGGCGCGGCTGCGCCCCGAGCTGAAGGTGGTGGTGCTGGAGCAGGGCCGCGACATCTACCGCCGGAGCTGTCCCATCGTAGCGGGCAGGGTGAAGGACTGCATCCAGTGCAAGGTGTGCGACACCATGTGCGGCTTTGGCGGCGCCGGGGCCTTCTCCGACGGGAAGTTCAATTTCACCACCGCCTTCGGCGGCTGGCTTACCGATTTCATGCCCGCCAAGGAGGTCATGGACCTCATCGGGTATGTGGATTCCATCAACGTGGGGCACGGGGCCACGGAGGAGATGTACTCCACCGATACTCCCGAGGCCCGGGCGCTGGAGAAAAGGGCCCTGGAGTTCGACCTGCACCTGCTCCAGGCCAAGGTCAAGCATCTGGGGACGGAAAAGAATCTGGTCATCCTCCAGAACATCTATGAGGACCTGCGGCAGCGGGTGGAGTTCCGGTTCAACACCGCCGTGCGGGGCATCCGGCGGGCGGAGAAGGGCTACCGCCTGGAGCTGGAGGGCGGCGCGGAGGTGGCCTGCGGCTGGCTCATCGCCGCGCCCGGCCGCTCCGGCGCCGAGTGGTTCGCCAACCAGTGCAAGGATCTGGGTATCGCCCTCATCAACAACCAGGTGGACATCGGCGTGCGGGTGGAGCTGCCCGCCCGGGTCTTCGAGCACATCACCGACGTGGTGTACGAGTCCAAGCTGGTCTACCGCACCAAGCAGTACGGGGACCAGGTGCGCACCTTCTGCATGAATCCCTACGGCCATGTGGTGGCGGAGAACGTGGAGGGCATCAACACCGTCAACGGCCACTCCTATGCCGACCCGTCCCTCCAGAGCGAGAACACCAACTTCGCACTGCTGGTGTCCAACCGCTTCACCGAGCCCTTTAACGAGCCCTACCGCTACGGCAAGCACATCGCCTCCCTGTCCAACATGCTGGCCGGCGGCGTGCTGGTCCAGCGCTTTGGGGACCTGGTGAAGGGGGTGCGGACCAACGACCACCGCATGAGTAAGTCCTTTACCCGGCCGACCCTGACCGCCGCCGTGCCCGGCGATCTGTCCCTGGCTCTGCCCAAGCGGCAGTTGGACGACATCATCGAGATGATCTACCAGTTGGACAAGCTGGCCCCCGGCACCGCCAACTACGATACTCTGCTCTATGGCGCAGAGGTCAAGTTCTACTCCTCCCGGCTGTCCCTGAGCTCCGAGCTGGAGACCGAGCTGCCGGGCATGTTCGCCGTGGGCGACGGCGCCGGCATCACCCGCGGCCTGGCTCAGGCAGGAGCGTCCGGAGTAAAGGTGGCGCGGGTGATCGCGGACCGGCTGGGAGCGCAGCGCTGAGATGCAAACGGTCACGCGCCGCCCGGCCCTGGGCGGCGCGGTTTCCTTTTTACAGCCGTTATTCATCACCATATGCACCGGCATAATGTAACGAATTTGTAAAGAATGCAGGTTCCACAAGGGTTTTCCACATTGTCCACAGGGTTTTCCACAGACGGTTATGTCAACTTCAACGCGGCTCATATACAGAAATGGTTGACATAAGAGGATGTCAAGAGGAAATTGACGCGCAACTTACACAAATTTTTCTATGAACCCCCAAAGGGTCCGGAGGGAGCTTTATGTCTGATCTCATCGCCGCTATCTCCACTGCCCCGGTGCCCGCCGCCATCGGCATCCTGCGCCTGTCCGGGCCGGGGGCCGTGGAGGCGGTGGACCGGGTATTCCGCGCCGCCCGGGGCGGACCTATGGCCGCCGCGCCCGACCGCAAGCTGGTCTACGGCACGCTGCTGGACGGGCAGGGCAGCCCCATCGACCAGGTGCTGGCCACCGTCTCCCGGGGGCCCAACAGCTACACGGGGGAGGACACGGCCGAGCTCCAGTGCCACGGCTCCCCCATGGTGCTCACGCTGGGGCTGGAGGCCCTTTGCGCTGCCGGGGCCCGCCCGGCCGGGCCGGGGGAGTTTACCCGCCGGGCCTTCCTCAACGGCAGGCTGGACCTGCCTCAGGCCGAGGCGGTGGGAGATTTGCTGGAGGCCCGGACCGACGCCGCCGTCCGGACGGCGGCGGGGCAGTTGGGGGGCGCCCTCTCACGCCGGGTGGAGGCGGTCTATAACGGCCTGGTGGACCTGATGGCCCACTTTCACGCCGTGCTGGACTACCCCGACGAGGACATCGACCCCTTCCGGGCCTCGGAGCTCGCCGCCGCGCTGGCGGCGGCGGCGGACGGGCTGTCGGCTCTGCTGGAGACCTACGACCGGGGCAAGTATTTGGTGCAGGGGGTGCCCTGCGCCATCGTGGGGGCTCCCAACGCGGGCAAGTCCTCTCTGCTCAACGCCCTGCTGGGGTATGAGCGGGCCATCGTCACGCCCATCCCCGGCACCACCCGGGATACCGTGGAGGAAACCGTCCGGCTGGGAGGCGTGCTGCTGCGTCTCATCGATACCGCCGGGCTGCGGAAGACCGAAGACCCGGTGGAGCGGTTGGGGGTGGAACGCAGCCGCAGGGCCATGGAGGAGGCGGGCCTCATCCTGGTGGTCCTGGACCAGTCCCGGCTTGCCACGGAGGAGGACAAGGAGCTGGTCCGGCAGGCTGTGGACCTGGCCCCCACCATTCTGGTCCTCAATAAGGCCGACCTGCCTCGGGGCCTGGATTTCACCGAGGACCTGGATCTGGCCCCTGCGACCCCGGTGAGCGCCAAGACCCGGGCCGGCCTGGAGGACTTGGGGGAGTTGGTGGCCGGCACGTTCCCCCAGCCCGCAGCCGGGGAGGCGGGAGCCGTGCTCACCAATGCCCGCCAGGCCGAGGCCGCCCGCAGGGCCCTGGAGAGCGTGCGCGCCGCATCGGAGGGCCTGGCCCTGGGCATCACCCCCGACGCCGTCCTCACCGATGTGGAGGGGGCCATGGCGGCGCTGGGGGAGCTCACCGGCCGCAGCGTCCGGGAGGACGTGGTGGAGCGGATCTTTGCCCGGTTCTGCGTGGGGAAATAGGGTCCTCCCTCCATTGTTTGCAGGGAATCGGCGGAATTGTTCAGATTTTATTTATGTTTCGTTCACAGCTCATTCATCCTTTCTCCGGGCCGCTGTAGTAGGATAATGACAGGCTGGATGAAGAACAGCGATCACACAAAATCTCCTCTCATTTCTCTCTTTCCCATTCCCTGCACGACAAAAACGCGGGTCTGTTATAACAGACCCGCGTTTTTCCTGTTTCGGGGCAGAAAAGACAGGCGCGCGGCCTGGCCGCGCGCCTGTCTGAAATCCATCAGGTTTTTTCCTCGAAGCTGACGCCGCAGTTGCGGCAGTTCACCGTGATCTTGCCCTTCCCCCTGGGGGCCCGAAGCTGCTGCCCGCAGTTGGGGCATTTGAAGTAGAGGTGATCCTTATCCCGGTGAATGGTGCGCCGGAGCTTCACCCAGCGGATGGCCGGTCCGGCCACCGTCATAAAGCGGGCGTTTTCCCCCCGTCGCCGGACGATGTTCCGGGAGAACATCCGGAAGACAGCCCACAGGATGGGCGCCATCGACAGCAGGGAGAAGAAGGAGTTGTGGAAGACCACAGACAATAAATAGAAGACCAGGTAGAGGGCGAAGAGGAAAACGGAGAGCTGGTCCACGCCATACCGGCCGTACATGAGACGTTGTATGAAGTTCATAGGCGCCCGTAATCTCCCTTCCGCCCTATTTGGATGCACCGCATCCACCACCAGTAATGATAGCGCCTGACGGGGAAACCGTCAAGAAATCAAACGTAAACAATGTGTGAATTGTGCCCCTTGCATTGACAGGGGAAAGCCGTTATACTGATAAAAACGACTTGAGGAGGCGCCATATGGCCCGTATTGACAAAGAAAACTATTATTTGGACATCGCTGAGACCGTACTCAAGCGGGCCACCTGCCTGCGCCGGTGCTACGGCGCCATCATCGTCAAAAACGACGAGATCGTGGCCACCGGGTACAACGGCGCGCCCAGGGGCCGGCGGAACTGTACCGATCTGGGCTACTGCACCCGGGAGGCGCTCCAGGTGCCCTCGGGCCAGCGCTATGAGCTGTGCCGCTCTGTTCACGCGGAGGCCAATGCCATCATCTCTGCCGCCCGCAGCGAGATTTTGGGGGGGACGCTCTATCTGGCCGGACGGGACGCCAAGACCGGCGAGCTGCTGGGAGACGCCACCTCCTGCTCCATGTGCCGCAGGCTGATCATCAACGCCGGTATCTGCCGGGTGGTCATCCGGCGCACTCCCGCCGAGTATGCCGTCGTCCACGTGGAGGACTGGATCCGGGAGGACGACTCTCTGCCGGAGGGGCTCTAGCGCGGCCGACCCCAAGCACAGTGCCCCGGCATCCGGATGCCGGGGCACTGTGCCTTTTGTGCCTTAGAGCAGGGACAAGGCTGACCACCAACCCATATAGAGCAACAGAGCACTCAAAAACATCAGGGCTGTCAGCGGGATGCCGAAGCGGGCCAGATGCTTCGAACCATAATAGCCCTTGCCCTCGCCCAGCAGCAGGACCACATGGTGGAAGGGCAGAAGGAAGTGACCGCACACGGCGATGTAGATGAGCAGGAGCAGAGGCACGGGAGGGGCAACCCCTGCTCCGATGGTCATCAGGCCGGGCACCACCACAGACATAGTCGTCACATTGCTGCCCAGAACCATGTGGAGCAGCATCGCGGTCAGGAGGACCACCACTGCATACCGCCAGGAAAAGGAGGAGGGAAACAGGACCATAAAACGGGAGAAGAGGATATCGGCCACGCCGCAGGCCTTCAGAACACCGCCGATGGCAAAGGCGGCGGTCAGAAACACCAACAGCTTGACATTGACCGACTTGCAGTCGGGAAGCCTTAAGAGCCCAACCGCAAACATCAGAGCAGTACCCATGGCAACGGTGACAGTGCCGCTGACGCCGTGCAGGTCCTCCACGGCCCAAAATACCACTACGGCGAGAATCAGAATCAGATACTTCTTCTCCCAAGACGTGAGGCGCAGCGTTTCCTGCTGCCCGGCCACACCCCCGCTGTACTGGGTCAGCTCCTTCCGGAACAGCAGATAGAACAGTGCCGTGGCCAGCGACAGGAAGGCCGCCGTAGGAACGGTCATATAGCGCATCCAGGCACCCTCGCTCATTGAGATGCCTCCCATGGTCAGAAGAGCATTGTTGAGGATGATGTCTCCCCGGAGCAGGAGCATGTTGGTCAGCACGGAAAGTATGAACAGTGCGGCCATCAGGATGGGCTTGAGCGCCTTTTCCCGCTGTACACACTCCAGTGTGTCAAAATAGCTGGCATAGATGGAGGAGAGGATGATGATACGGGAGAAGGGCTGTGGAATGATAAAAATCATTACGAAGGCGGACAGCACCATGGACAGCAGGAGTCGAAGGGGCGTCCGTGCGAACCGCCCCAGAAGCGGCTGGAGCAGCTTGCCTGTTAGACCGCTGTTGGAGATGCCCTGAGAGAATAGGAACGAAAACACGATCATGAGGAAGTTCTCCGACAGTGGAAAGGTAAAGATCGACCGGACAGGCGCCCCGCTGAACAGGAGGAACACCAGCAACAGGAAGCTGGAGGCTAAAGTGCGCTCCACCACGCCGGAGACCCACCAGAAGATGGTTAAAATCAGGGCGGCCAAGATACCGCCTTGAAGCCAGTCCATGCCGAAGGGACGCAGAAGTAGAATCAGCAGGGGTGGCAACAGGGTCAGCAGGAGGGAGAGAGGTTTTTTAACGGTCACACGGCTACCTCCTCTTACGGCGGGCCGGGCTCATAGATGCAGCCCCATGGGTTCGGCCCGGAAGATGCGCGCGTCCATCTGCTTAAGCTCCGGGGAGAGGATGGGGTGAAAAGCCATGTGGAGGAGGATATCCCTTTCCAGATCGATGCCCGGAGCGATTTCCACCAGCATGGGACCTTCCGGGGTCAGGCGGAATACCGCCCGCTCGGTGATGTACATGACCTCCTGGCCGCTCTCGTTGGCGTAGTCGGCGGAGAAGGTAATCTGCTGCACCTGGTCCACGAACTTGACGCCGGTGCCCTCTTGGACGATCTTCAGCTTTCCATTGGCGATCTCGGCCTCCAGTTTACCGGAGGTGAAGGCCCCCACATAGAACACCCGGCGGGCATTCTGGGAAATGTTAATAAAGCCCCCGGGCCCCGTGCAGCGAGTACCGAACCGGGAGACGTTGACATTGCCCCGGCGGTCAATCTCCGCTGCGCCCAGGAAGGTCATGTCCAGCACACCGCCGTCGTAGAGGTCAAAGGTGTCACAGATGCTGTAGATGGCCTCGGCGTTGACGGCGGCGGCAAAGCCCACGCCGTCCACCGGAATGCCTCCTACGGGGCCGGATTCTAGGGAAAGGGTCATCTGGTTGGCGATGCCCTCCTCATTGGCCACGTTGGCTATGCCGGAAGGAATCCCAATGCCCAGGTTGATGAGGCAGCCCGGACGCAGCTCTATGGCGGCCCGGCGGGCAATCACTTTCCGGATATCCAAGGGCATGGGAGGCAGCGCGTCAGTGGGCACTTGGACTTCGCCGGTGAGTTCCGGGCGATAGTGGGAGCAGGCGTAGCCCTGCAGATGATTTCCTGGCCGGGCCTTGACGATATAATCCACCAGGGAGTTGTGAATGCGCACTTCCTTTGGGGGAATCGTGCCGCGCTTGACGATTCCTTCCACCTGAACAATAACGGTACCGCCGCCGTTGTGGACGGCAGAGGCCAGTTCTAACTGGGCGTCGGTGAGCGCCTCGTGCCACATGGTAATGTTTCCGTCTTCGTCGGCATAGGTGCCGCGGATCAGGCAGGCGTCGATGTGGAAGGAGGGGTAGAACAGGTATTCCCGCCCTTCCATCTCGACCAGAGATACTACCTCGCGCGCTTGCTCCCGGGCCTTGTCGTTGGCCTTGCAGCCCTCCACCCTGGGATCGGCGAAGGTGCCCAGGCCAATGTGGGTGAGGACGCCGGGCTTCTTCCCGGCGATGGCCCGGTAGAGGTGCATCACCACGCCCAGGGGGATGGTGAAGCCGGCGATCTCATTGCCGCCCACCATGTTGGCGATGCAGGGGGCGTTGCCCAGATGCCCGGCGATGATGGTGTCCAGAAGGCCGGGGGCCTTCAGCCGGTTAAAGCCGATGTCCTCGGGCTTGTTGTTGCCGCCGCTGATGCCGGCCACTACCGTCAGCCGACTGGGATGGCCGGTTTCGGCGTATTGGCACGCCAGCGCCTCCAGCAATTCGTCAGAGGGGCCGTAGGAGCCAAAACCGCCGATGCCCAGGGTCATGCCGTCCCGGATCGTGGAGACGGCCTCCCGGGCGGAGACGATCTTTGCCATATGATTCCCACCTTTTCTTAGGGCGCGGAGAGAAGACCTCTCCGCGCCTGTTGATGTTCCGTCCGATTGCAAGCTGCCGCTACACCATGAACATGACCAGCGGCGCGCAGTAGGTAATGATCAGGATGGCGATGATCATGGTCACGATAAACGGTATGATCTCCTTGAACATGGCTTGGATCTTCACCTTGGCCACGGCGGCGGCGGTGAAGAGGCATACGCCGAAGGGCGGGGTCAACAGGCCGATGGCCGTGTTGGCGGTGATGATGATGCCGAAGTGGACCGGGTCCATCCCCATGGCGGTGACGACGGGCAGGAAGATTGGGGTGCAGATCAGGATGATGGCGCTGGTCTCCATAAAGGTGCCGGCGATGAGCAGGATCAGGTTGATGAGCAGCAGGATGACAAAGCCGGGCATCTGGAGGCTTTCGAAGCCAGAGAGGATCATCTGGGGGATCTTGGCGTAGGAGATGACCCAGGCGAAGAGCTGGGCGTTGGCGATGATGAACATGATCTTGGCCGCGCCTACGGCGGCGTTTAGGAACACCTTGGGGAGGTCGCGCCAGCGCATCCCTTTATAAATAAAGGTGCCCACCAGGATGGAGTAGAGTACGGCTACCACGGCGGACTCGGTCGCGGTGAAGATGCCGCCGAATACGCCGCCGATGATGATGACGGGGGTCAGGATGGCCCACACGGAGGAGTCGCAGACCTTGGCCCACAGGCCCATGGGCTTCTGTTCCTCCTGCACTCGGACGGCCACGCCGCCCTTGGCCTCCGCGGCCGCGCCGGTAGAGGCGGAGACGTGTCTGCGCTCCTCCTCTCCGGAGTTCCCGGCGATGGTGCCGCGATAACCCCGGCGGCGGGCGATGATATAGGAGACGGCCATCAGGGCCGCGCCCATGATGATGCCGGCGGGGATGCCGGCCTTATAAAGCCCCGTGATGGAGCAGTTGGCCAGTACACCGTAGACGATGAAGGAGATGCTGGGGGGGATGATGACGCCGATGGGGGAGGCGGCGCCCACCACCGCGCCGGCATACTCCTTGCTGTAGCCGCTGGCCACCATGGAGGGCACCATGATGGCGCCCATGGCGGCGGCGGTGGCCACGCCGGAGCCGGAGATGGCGGCGAAAAACATGCAGGCGATGATGGTCACGATGGCCAGACCGCCGTGGATGTTGCCCACCAGCTTGCTGCACAGCCGGACGATGCGCTTGGCCAGACCGCCCCGGTTCATGATGTCACCAGCCAGGATGAACATGGGGATGGCGATGAAGGAGACGGAGTCCAGGCCCACGAAGAGCCGCTGGATGATAATCAGGGGGCTGATGCCGCTGCCCAGGATAAACACGATGGCCGCACTGCCCACGGTGACGGCCACCGGGACGCCCAGCAGCAGCAGGACGATGGCCGTGACAAAGAAGACAACGATCATGGGATCTCCTCCTCTACCGCCTCAAGGGCCTCCGTGACTTCATCCTTGACCGCCCCGTACTTCTCCCTGCGGAAGACGGCGACGAGGTGGCGCAGAGCGTAGATTGCGATGAAGACCATTGTGATGGGGAAGATGATATAGATGAAGTTCATGGGGATCTTCATGTTGGGGGAGGTCTGCATGGCGGCGGTTTCCAGGATGTCAATGCCGAATTTGAAGACCACGCCGCAGTAGACCAGCATAATGAGGAGCTGGACGACCTTGAGTACGGGGGCCACCTTGGGCATCATCTCCTCCAGGGCGTCTACGGCCACGTGGATGCCCTGCTTCGTACACACCACGGCTCCCACAAAAACCATGACGACCATCATGTACCGGGCGGATTCCTCCGTCCAGGAAAAGCCGGTGTTAAAGACATAGCGGGAGATGACCTGCACCGAGAGGGAGAATAGCATTCCAATGAGGAGCACAGCCGCCAGCGCAAAGCATATCTTCTCAATGAAGTCCAGGACTTTATCGACTGTTTTCATATTCAATTCCACCATTCATCCTGAAATGGGGCCTCATCCCTCCTCCATAGGGGGGATGAGGGGGGATGAGGCACGGTTTGGGAGGGACGACTAGCTGTTGAGGGCCTGGATCTCCGTGAGGTAAGTGGTGTCGTACTCCTTGCCGAACTTGTCGTACACGGGCTGGACGACGGCCTTGAAGGAGTCCACGTCCACGTCCTCCACGATGGTGACACCCTTCTCGCGCAGGAAGTCCTTCACGCCGCTCTCGGTGGCCTGCTCGGACTCGGTCTCCTCAAGGCCCGCCTCTAGGGCGGCGGTGCGGATGATCTCCTGCATATCCTCGGGCAGGCCCTCCAGCACCTTGGTGCCGATGACCATGTCGAAGAAAGCGAACATGTGGGCCGTCTCTGAGACGGTGTTCTGGACCTCGTAGACCTTCTCCTCCTGGATGACCAGGTAGGAGTTCTCGTGGCCGTCGATGGTGCCCTGCTGCAGGGCGGTAAAGACCTCACCGAAGCTCATGGCCTGGGGGTTGGCCCCGAAGGCGGTAAAGGTATCCACGTAGACGGAGGACTCGATGACACGGAGCTTCAGGCCCTTGATGTCGTCCAGGTTGCGGATGGGCCGGTCGTTGGTGGTGACGTGGCGGAAGCCGCGGCCCGCCAGGGAGAGGACGGTGAGACCCACGCTGTCGCCCTCGCTCAGCATCTGGGTATAGATGTCGCTGTCAAAGAACTTGTAGCAGTGATCCCAGTCGGAGATCAGATAGGGGAGGTCCAGCGTCAGGTAGGCGGGGACAAAGTTGGTCAGCGGGGAGGTGGTGGTGACTGCCATGTCCAGGGTCCCCATCTGGATGGCCTCCAGCAGCTCCCGGTCCGCGCCCAGCACGCGGTCTCCGTAGACCTCGATCTGGATGGCGCCGTTGGTGCGCTCATCCACCCGCTCCTTAAAGCGCATGGTGTAGGTGTTCAGGGGGTTGGTCTCGTTGCCCATGTGACCCAGCTTCAGGATCAGGGGGTTTTCGGGGGTGGGGCCGCTCTGGTCGCCGCTCTGGACCCCGGCGTTGGCGCTGGACTTCGGGTCGTTGGCGGCGGGCTGCTTGCCGCCGTCGCCGCCGCAGGCGGCCAGGGAGGCCATCATCGCGGCCACCAGGATCAGTGCAAGGACCTGATTAAACTTTTTCATTTCGTCCCTCCGTGTATACTATTTGTTGATTCTTCGTCGAAGACTATAGTTCGTATTTGCGGTGGGGGTAGGTCTGCTGATAAATGCTGACCAAGTAGTAGAGGGTCTTGGTCACGGGGACCTCCATCCCGAGGGCCTCGGCCTCGTGGACCACGGCGCCGTTGATAAACTCCACCTCGGTCTGCCGGCCTTTCAGTACGTCCTGAAACATGGACGGACAGTGCTCGAAGTGGGTGGTGAGAAGTTCATCCACGTTTTTGTGGACGTGGTTCCCGTCGGCCCGGATGCCCTTGGCGTGGGCCACGGAGATGACCTCGCTCACGATGGTGTGGGCCAACTCCATGCCCTCCTTCGTCTGGCCCAGGTAGCCCTGGGGCAGAAGGGTGGCGGAGGTCAGGGTGTTGAGAGCGGCGTTGAAGGCCACCTTCTCCCAGATCGCCTGGAACACGTCAGCGGTGAGCTCCGGGTTGAGCCCCGCCGTCCGGAAGATCTCGTAGAGGGCCTGGACCGCGGGGGTGGTCTTGCCGGAGACCGTCATCATGCGGGTGACTCCCGCACCGCCGGTGGAGATCTCGCCGTTTCCCACCAGGTCGGAGGGAAAGTTGGTGGTCCCGATGATGATGTGGTCGGGATCGGCGTACGCGCCCATGACCTTCTCATGCCCCAGCCCGTTCTGGAAGGAGATCAGCTGGGTCTCGGGCCCGATGGCCCCCGCCAGGGAGCTCAGCGCGCCGGCGGAGTAGATGCTCTTGGTGAAGACGATGACTGCATCGGCCACGCCCCGGTACTCCTCTGCCCGGCAGGCGGAGATGGGCACGGACTCCTCCCCGCTCTCCCGCCTGACCAGCAGGCCCCGTTCATTGATGGCCTCCATGTGGGGAACGTTCACGTCGATCAAGGTGACTCCCTGGCCGGACTGCTTGAGCTGGGCCCCGTAGAGGCAGCCCATGGCGCCCGCGCCCAATACGGCAAATTTCATCTCTGCCTCCTGTTCCGGCGCTAGGCTTCTGCCCTGCTCTTGATGATCTCGTAGCGGGCGGCCACCTGCTCCTTCAGGGCCTGGAGCTGCGCGTCGCTCATGCCGCGGAAACGGCGCTGCGGCTTGATATAATCCTCCACCTCGCCCAGCTTTTTGGGGACCTGGCTGATCTTCACTTTACCGCTCTCAAACTCCATGAGCAGCCATGCGCCGCTCTGCACCGCTTCGCGGGCCAGTTCGATGCTTTTAGCAAAGGGATAGCCCCAGCCGGTGGGACAGGGGCACTGGATGTGGAGCACGCTGGTCCCCACGGTCTCCCGGGCCTTCTTCACCTTCCGCTTCAGGTCAGGCAGATTAGCGATGGAGGCGGAGGCGGCGTAGGGTACGTCATGGGCCATTACGATTCGCATCAGATCCTTGCTCTGTCCCAGCTTGCCCGCAGGGGTAGTGGTGGTCCACCCGCCAGCGGGGGTGGAGCTGCTGCCCTGGATGCCGGTGTTCATATACGCCTCGTTGTCGTAGCAGATGTAGAGGATGTTCTCGTTGCGCTCCATGGCGCCGCTGAGCGCCTGTAGGCCAATGTCCACAGTAGCGCCGTCACCAGCGAAGGCCACGACTTTGGTGTGAGTATTGCCCTGGTGCCGGAAGCCGTTGGCAATGCCGCTGGCGATGGCGGCCGAATTTTCCAGGTTGCCCTGGATGCCGGGGACTTTTACGCTGCCCTCGATGCCGCTGCCAGAGAACATGGCCGAGCATCCGGGAGGGATGATAAGGACAATGTCCTCACCCAGTGCCTCCATTACATTACGCATGATGAGCTCCAGGCCGCAGCCCTGACAGGTGCTGACGCCGTGGGTGACCAGGCCTTTGGATTCTGCCATCATCTTATACATCAGTCTTCCTCCTCCCAAATCTCCATCCGGATGTCCATGGGGTCCTCCTTGACGTCGAACCACTGGCCGTGCTCCTTGGTTTTGCCTGACTTGATGTCCAGCAGCTCCCCAAAGATCTTTTCAAAGGAGTGATTGGAGATGTCGCGCCCGGCCAAGCCGCCGATGTAGCTGCGGATGTCGCACGGTGCGCCGTAGAGGGCGGCGGTGACCTCAGTACACACCGGGGGCTGGATGCCGCCCAGACCGGCGGACCGGTCCATCACGCCGATGACGGGCACGTGGGAGAGATACTTCCGAACGGCCTCCGTGGGGAAGGGGCGGAACATGACGATCTGGAGCGCCCCGGCCTTGACGCCCTTGGCCCGGAGCTGGTCCACCACGTAGCGGGCGGTGCCGGACATGGAACCGATGGTGACCACGGCCACCTCGGCGTCGTCCAGCATGTAGGGCTTCACGATGTCCAGGCTGCTGCCGAAGCGCTGGTTGTACTCGGCAAAGACCTGGGGGGCCAGCCTGGCCGCCTCCTGGAAGCCCACCATCTGCTGGTAGCGCATCTCCGTGTACTCGTCGGTGGGGGTCAGGTCGTTGACAAACATGGGGTCCATGGGGTCCAGGTACATGTTGATGCGCTGATACTCGCCCACGAAGTCAAAAGCATCGGCATCCTCAGGGACATGTACCTTCTGCATAGAGTGGGAGAGGAAGAAGCCATCCAGACAGACCATGGAGGGGGTAAGCACATCGGGATGTTCACTGATGCGCATGGCGGTCAGGTAGAGGTCCAACACGTCCTGCACGGTTCCGGCGTAGAACTGGAGCCAGCCGGTGTCCCGCTCGGCCATGGTATCCTGGTGGTCGCACCACAGGGACCAGGGTGCCACCAGGGAGCGGTTGACCACGGGCATGACCATGGGGATGCGGCAGCCGCTGGTGACACCGCAGACCTCGTGCATCAGGGCGAGGCCCACGGAGGAGGTGGCGGTGGCGGCCCGCACGCCGGTGAGCTGGGCGCCTACGCAGACGCTCATGGCGGAGTGCTCGGACTCCACGCGGACATACTCGGCGTCGATACGGCCCTCGGCCACCTCGTCGGACAGGTGCTCGGCGATGGAGCTCTGGGGGGTGATGGGGTAGGCGGCGATCACGCCGGGCTTAACCAGGCGAATGGCTTCTACAGCTGCGCCGTTGCCGTCAAGCATTTTGATGGGCATTATTCTCCGCTCCTTTCATCCACCAGTTTCATGCAATGCTTAGGGCACTCGTTGACACAAATGCCGCAGCCTTTGCAATAGCGCCAGTCGATCTCCACCGGCACGTCCCCGGTCTTGTGTATTGTGATAATATCCGCAGGACAGGACCGGGCACAGGTGCCGCAGCGAATGCAACCTTCTGCGTCCACAACCGGACGCTCCAGCCGCCAGCTCCCGGTATTGGCAGCGGCAAACACCAGAGAACAGGGGCCCAGGATTCTACGATTTTTCGGTGTGCTCATAGGCGTCTCTTGCGGCTTTGACATTTTTCTCCCCTACCTTTCCAAAACTATCGTTGATCGCGTGCTCCACCGCAGCGATGTCCACTACGCCCGTCCGGGCCAGAGCGCCTAGCATGGCGCTGTTGGGAATGGATAGCCCAATGTTCCGAAGGGCTGCGCCCGTGCCATCGCTCCAGTAGATTTCTTTGAAGCCGTACGTCTTGCGGTACTTTTCCACGACGTCCGCGCTGTTGGTATTCAGTACCAGAATAGTGCCGTCGTGGCAGCCCTCGCCGACGTTTACATTTTTCTCCATGATGGTCTCGTCAAATACAACTACAATGTCGGGCTCGTAAACATAGCAGTTGAGCATCACCGGCTCTTTGTCCACAATGATGTGGGCGTATACTGGTGCACCCCGGCGCTCGTGGCCGTAAGCCGGTACCGTGATGGCGTACTCGTCCTGATAGATGGAGACCGCTTGGGAAAGTACCTTCGCTGCCGTGACCGCGCCCTGTCCACCGATCCCGTAGAACTTGATGCGATACATGGATAACTCCCCTTTCATTAATTGTTCCTATTATCGGTATAATATTCCGATATAGTTAACTTTTTTTAGACCGCATAGGCGGTCTTCCTTCTAAAACGTGCCATTGCCCCCAATTTTTCCGAATAACGGTACAATATTCCGGATAATTGTTATTTTTTTAGGCCGCAAAGCGGTCCAATTCAAAATGGTTTTCTTTTAATCGTCGCCAGTATAGCAAAACTTTTCTGGGATGTCAATGCATACGGAAAAATTCCTGTTTTATTTCTGCAAAATATATATTTTGACGAAAAAAGAGGGACGAGACGAAACAGTAAAACCGCAAAACCATTGGGAGGCAATGGGCTTGCGGCTTTACAGGTAGGAAGAAAGCTCATGCTGCACTTCCCGGAGTCGTCGGAGAATGGCAACATGGTTCTTCTTCATGAACTTGGTCTGTCCGCTGAGGGAGATGGCAGCAGTGATTTGCCCGCCTGCATTCAGAAGCGGAACGGCCATACAGGACAACCCCAAGTTGGACTCCTCATTGTCCAGCGCATAGCCCTGTTGGCGGATGCGCTGTGCCTCCTCCAGAAAGACATCGGGATCAGTGATGGTCTGTTCCGTAAAACGGACCAGAGGCTGTGTGCCCAAAAACTCCTGGAGAAACTGCTCGCTGCTATAGGCCAACAGGCATTTACCTGTGGCACAGGCGTGGATGGGCAGGGAGGTTCCCACACGGGAATTCATATAGACTATGGGGCCCCTCGTTACCTTGCAGGTGATGAGAGCGGCGAAATGATCTAGGACCGCCATATGGGCACTAACCTGGAATTCTTGGCTAAGGGTCCAGAGGTAGGGCTCTACCAACTGCACAATCTCGTTGCGCTCCTGAGCCAAACTGCCCCAGTATACCAGTTTTAGGCCCAGACGGTACTTCCGGGTCTGGGGGTTCTGGCGCAGATAGCCGAATTCCACCAGGCTACTCACCAACCGGGCCGCCACAGCCTTCCCCACACCGATGTCAGCCGCCAGCTCGGTAATGCCCAGTTCCTCCTCCTGTCCAAAGCATTCCAGCAACCGCAGGGCATTGACAACGGTTTGACTTACTTCCTTTGCCACGGTACACTTCCTTTCTTGCTATTAAATTACATACATTCTAGCTTGGCATGTTCTTCCTGTCAAGCAAAATGCCGGGAAACCCAGGAATGCCGGCATGGCTGGGAAGCAGCGCTCCTGGCTATGAGGTCCTTCTTTAGGGTGCGAAAGTTCTTGACAGAAAAGCATCATCGTTTTACAATATAAATGGCTAAAACTGAAGAACTCCGGGGGAGGTTTTTCACAAATCGTGTGGGATTATCCTACACGACTCATTTTATGCAATTCCATTCCGAGCCAACAAAAATGAAACAGGAGGTGTGTCCCTAACTTATGCCGTGGTTATACGCCCTGATTGGCATCATAGTCGGGCTGGTCATAGGCATCTTCGCCGGCATCCAAATCCGCAAGAATATTTCCGAGAAGGAGATCTCCAGCGCGGAGGAAGAGGCCAAGCGCATCATCAACGAGTCCATCAAGAGCGCCGAGAGCAAAAAGCGGGAAGCGTTGGTGGAGGCGAAGGAAGAGATCCTGAAGGCCCGTAACGAGTATGAGAAGGAAGTCAAGGAGCGCCGCAGCGACCTGCAAAAGCAGGAGCGGCGGCTCCAGCAGAAGGAAGAGACCCTGGACCGCAAGACCGACAACATCGAGAAGAAAGAGGAGACCCTCGCCCGGAGGCTCAGCGAGCTGGAAGAGGCCCGGGAGGAGGTCGCCACCGTCAAAAAGACCCAGATGGAAGTGCTGGAGCGCATCTCCGGCTTCACCGCCGAGGAGGCCAAGAACTATCTCATCTCCCAGTTGGAGACCGAGGTCACCCATGAGTCGGCCATGAAGATCAAGGAGATCGAGGCCCGCTTTAAGGAAGAGGCCGACACCATGGCCCGGGAGATGATCTCTCTGGCCATCCAGCGCTGCGCCGCCGACCACGTGGCCGAGGCCACCGTTTCGGTGGTACCCCTGCCCAACGACGAGATGAAGGGCCGCATCATCGGCCGCGAAGGCCGCAACATCCGCACTCTGGAGACCCTCACCGGGGTGGATCTGATCATCGACGACACGCCGGAGGCCATCACAGTCTCCTGCTTCGACCCCGTCCGCCGGGAGATCGCCCGGATCGCCCTGGAAAAGCTCATTCTGGACGGCCGCATCCACCCCGCCCGCATCGAGGAGATGGTGGAGAAGGCCAAGCGGGAGGTGGACGCCACCATCAAGGCCGAGGGCGAGCGGGCCGTGTTCGAGACCAATGTCCACGGCCTGCACCCCGAGCTGGTCAAGCTGCTGGGCCGCATGAAGTACCGCACCAGCTACGGCCAAAACGTGCTCAACCACTCCATCGAGGTCTCCCACGTGGCGGGCCTGCTGGCCGCCGAGATCGGCGCCAACGTGGCCGAGGCCAAGCGGGCGGGTCTGCTCCACGATCTGGGCAAGGCCATCGACCACGAGGTGGAGGGCTCACACGTGGCCATCGGTGTGGAGCTGGCCCGGAAGTACAAGGAGTCTGAGGCCATCGTCCACGCCATCGAGGCCCACCACAACGACGTGGAGCCCAAGACGGTGGTGGCCTGCCTGGTGCAGGCGGCCGACGCCATCTCCGCCGCTCGCCCCGGCGCCCGGCGGGAGAATTTGGAGAACTATATCAAGCGCCTGGAAAAGCTGGAGGAGGTCACCTCTTCCTTCCCCGGAGTGGAAAAATCCTACGCCATCCAGGCCGGCCGCGAGGTCCGCATCATGGTCAAGCCCGAGCAGGTCTCCGAGGACCAGATGGTCCTGCTGGCCCGGGACATCGCCAAGAAGATCGAGGAAGAGCTGGAGTATCCCGGCCAGATCAAGGTGCATGTCCTGCGGGAGACCAAGGTCATCGAGTACGCCAAATAAGGAAGCGGGGCCCGAAGGGGTCCCGCTTTTTTTAAGAAAGGAACGATCACATGAACGCCATTTTCCGCCGCCGCAGCATCCGTAAATTCCTGGATACGCCTGTCCCCGCCGAGGACGTGAAGAAGATCCTCATGGCCGGCATGGCCGCCCCGTCCGCCAAGGACAACCGGGAGTGGGTCTTTATCCGTATGACGGACAAGGCCGCCATCGAGCAGTTTATCTCCGTCCACCCCAACGCCTTCGCCATGCGCACCGCCCCCCTGAACATCCTGGTGTGCGCCGACCTGCGCAAGTGCAAGATTCAGGGGGACTGGTGGATCATGGACGGCTCCGCCGCTTTGGAGAATATGCTCATCGAGGCCACCGAGCTGGGCTATGGCAGCCTGTGGGTGGGGGTCCACCCCGACCCGGTGCGCATCGACAAGATCACCGAGCTGTGCGCCCTGCCGGACTATATCCGGCCCGTGGGCATCCTGGCCGCCGGAAAGACCGAAAAGGTAAAAGAGCCCCACGACCGCTATCTGGAGGAGCGGGTCCATCAGGACTGCTACGCAGAGCGGGAGGAGGCATGACAGACCGGGAGCCTCTGGCGGTCAGCCTCTATTTCTGGCTCCAGGCTCTGGCGTCCGTAGCGGTGTCCCTGGTGCTGGTATTCCTGTTCCTGGGCCGCCTGACGCCGGTGGACGGGACCTCCATGGAGCCCACCCTCCGGGACTGGGACTGGATGGTGGTGCGGAGCATCGGCTACACGCCCCGGCAGGGAGACGTGGTGGTGCTCTCCAAGGAGTTCGATGACGTGGAGGGGCCCATTGTCAAGCGCATCGTCGCCGTGAGCGGCCAGAGGGTGGACATCGACTACGCCGCCGGTGCCGTGTCCGTGGACGGCCGGGCCCTGGAGGAGGACTATATCCTGGAGCCAATGACCCAGAGGCACTGGCAGACCGTCACCTCCCTCACCGTGCCGGAGGGCTGCATCTTTGTCCTGGGAGACAACCGAAACGTCTCCAACGACAGCCGGAACCCGGCGCTGGGGGCGGTGGACGCCCGGTATGTGCTGGGCCGGGCGGAGTGGGTGGTTTTCCCGCTCACCCGGCTGGGGGCGGTGCGGTAAACGCCGGTCCGCCGGAGCGGGGAATGGGAAGAACGAGCCCTGGAACGCTCCGCCGCTTTCGCGGCGGGGCGTTTTCTGTTTGCCCTTTGCACGAAAATGACATATAATAAAAACCCTGAGAACGGGGGGAGCGTATGAAGACCCATGTGTTCCGGCTGCGCCGGGGGAGTGATTTGCTGAAGGCCCTGCAGGAGTATGCCCGGACTCGCCGCATCGCCGCCGGGACGGTGGTCTCGGGGGTGGGCTGCGTCACCCGGGCCCGGGTGCGGGACGCCTCCGGCGTCACGGTGCGGGAGCTGAACGAGCCGCTGGAGATCGTCTCCCTCATGGGGACCCTCTCGGCGGCGCGGACCCATCTGCACATCTCCCTGGCCCGGGAGGACCTGACCGTCCTGGGCGGCCACCTGATGGAGGGCTGCATCGTCAACACCACCGCCGAGGTGGTGCTTCTGGAGCTGGACGGAGTCCGCTTCGGGGCGGAGTGGGACGGGGAGACCGGCTACGACGAGCTGGCGATTTTATCTTTGGAGGAACGAGCATGATCATGAACGTTTTGGCGGTGGGCGACGTGGTGGGCGAGCAGGGCCTGGCCTTTTTGGAGCAGCACCTGCGCTCCGTGCAGAAGCTCCACGGCGTCCACTTCACGGTGGTCAACGGGGAGAACGCCTCCGGCGTGGGGATCCTGCCCCGGCAGGCCAGGGCCATCTATGCGGCCGGGGCCGACGTGGTCACCCTGGGCAACCACACCTGGAACCGCATCCAGATCAAGGACCTGCTGGACGATGTGTCCTGGCTCCTGCGGCCTGCCAACTACACCAGCCGGGTCCCCGGCCGGGGACTGGGAATCTACGAAGGGCCGCGTGGCCTGCGCGTGGCTGTGATGAACCTCATCGGCCGGTGCGAGATGGACTCCAACTTCGACAACCCCTTCACCGTGGCGGACCGGCTTCTGCGCCACCTGGACGCCGACCTGTGCCTGGTGGACTTCCACGCAGAGGCCACCAGCGAAAAGGGGGCCATGGCCTACTATTTGGACGGCAGGGTGCAGGCCCTTTGGGGGACCCACACCCATGTGCCCACCGCCGACTGCCAGGTGTTGGACCGGGGACTGGGCTTCGTCACTGACCTGGGCATGACCGGCCCGGCCCGGTCGGTGCTGGGCATGAAGCACGAGCAGGCCGTCAACCGCTTCCTGGGGGGGCTGCCCATGCGCTTTGAGCCTGCCCCCGGCCCCTGCAAGCTGGAGGCCGTCCTCTTCTCCCTTGACACGGAGACGAAAAGGTGCGTGCATGTGGAGCGGGTGGACATCGCAGAATGACGCCTGGAAAGGAGCAAGTATGCCCATACAGATCTTACACGCGGCAGACTTCCATTTGGATGCGCCCTTCGCCTCGTTGAACGCCGAGCAGGCCGCCGAGCGCCGGGGGGAGCAGCGGGAGCTGCTCGCCCGCCTGGCCGAGCTGGCCCGGAGCCGCGGAGCCGACCTGGTGCTGCTCTCCGGCGACCTGTTCGACGGCGGCGAGCTCTATGCCGAGACCGGACAGGCCCTGGTCCGGACCCTGGGGCAGACCGGCTGCCCGGTGTTTATCGCCCCGGGCAACCATGACTTTTACAGCGCCCGGTCCCCTTACGCCCGGCTGGCCTGGCCGGACAACGTGCATCTCTTTCGCCGGGCCGGGCTGACGCCGGTGGAGCTGGAGGGAAAGGCCTGCACCGTCTGGGGGGCGGCCTTCACCGCCCCCGCCCGGGAGGATTCACCCCTGGCGGGCTTTGCCGCCCCGGCGGACGGACGGCTCCACCTGGGGGTCCTCCACGGGGACGTGGAGGGCCGGGGGCGCTACGGCCCCATCGGGCCGGAGGAGATCGCCGCTTCGGGCCTGACCTATCTGGCCCTCGGGCACATCCACGCCCGGTCGGGCCTCCGGCGGGCGGGAGAGACCTTCTGGGCCTACCCCGGCTGCCCCGAGGGGCGGGGCTTCGACGAGCTGGGGGACAAGGGCTGCTTGTGGATCACGGTCCGGGACGACGGCGGAGTGGAGGAGGAATTCGTGCCTCTGGCCCGCCGCCGCTACCGCGTCCTGGAGGCCGACGTGTCCGGCCCCGACCCCGCCTCCGCCCTGGCCGCCGCCCTGCCCGACGACGGGGCGGAGGACATCGTGCGCATCCGGCTCACCGGGGAGAGCGGAGTGGAGGGGCTGGACCTGGCGCCCTTGGAGGCGGTGGCCGCCGCCCGGTTCTACCGCGCCGAGCTCCGGGACGAGACGGCGGTCCCCCGGGACCTGTGGGATCGGGCCGGGGAGGACACCCTCACGGGGCTGTTCCTGCGTCGGATGCAGGAGCGCCTGGCTGCCGCGGCCGACGACGGGGCGCGCGCCGACCTGGAGCGGGCCGTCCGCTTTGGGCTGGCGGCGCTGGAGCATAGGGAGGAGCCCATGGCATGAGGATCAAAAAAATGACCGCCACCTTCGGCAAGCTGGACGGGGCCGTCCTGGAGCTGAGGGAGGGCCTGAACATTCTCACCGCCCCCAACGAGGCGGGCAAGTCCACCTGGTGCGCCTTCCTGCGGGCCATGCTCTACGGCATTCCCACCCGGGAGCGGGACACCAGGACCGCCCTGGCGGAGAAGAACCGCTACGCCCCCTGGTCCGGCGCCCCCATGGCCGGGGAGATCGAGCTGACCTGGAGGGGGCAGGACATCACCCTGCGCCGGTTTGCCAAGGGGGCCAGCCCCTTCGGCGGTTTCGAGGCGGTCTATACCGGCACGGGGGAGGCCGTATCCGGTCTGACGGCGGAAAACTGCGGGGAGGTCCTGCTGGGGGTGGGCCGGGAGACGTTCCAGCGCACCGCCTTCGTGGGTCAGTCCGGGGTGCCCATTGACGCCGACCCGGACCTGGAAAAGCGCATCGCCGCCCTGGTGTCCTCCGGGGAGGAGGACGTGTCCTACTCCCAGACGGAAAAGACCCTGCGGGGGTGGCTCAACCGCCGCAGGCACAACAAGACCGGGCTCATCCCCCGGCTGGAGGAGGAGCGAACCGGGATAGAGGGGGAGCTGGCCCAGATGCGGCAGCTCACCCGACAGGCCGGCGAGGCGGAGAGCCAGCGGGACGAGCTGACGGCACGAAAAGGGGCGCTGGAGGCGGAAGCCGCCGCCCAGAAGGCCCGGCAGGAATGGGCCCGGCGGGAGCAGTACAAGGCTGCCGTGGCCGAGCTGGAGGCCGCCCGAAAGGAGCTGGCGGACCTGGAGGCCGAGGCCGGGCCCCTGCCCGACAAAGAGAAGCTGCGGCAGGCCCAGGGGGAGCTGGCCTATCTCAAGACCCTGGAGGCCAGTCAAAAGGAGGCGCAGAACCAGCGGGAGCCCGCCCGGCGGGCGGTGGACCGTGCCGAGCAGGCGGCGGCGGACCCGGTATTTGACGGTATGGACCCGGACCAGGCGTGGAAGCGGGCCAATGAGGACGCCGCGCGGGTCCGGGCGCTGGAACAAAAGAAGGCGACGCCCCAAATTGTGGCAGGGGTGCTGCTTTTGCTGGCCGCCGCGGCCTTCGGGGGCGCCGGCGCGCTCTCCCAGGGGAATTACCTGTTTTTTGCGGCCGCCGGGCTGGAACTGGCGGCAGGCGTGGGATTCCTGCTGGCCGCCCGAAAGAGTCGGCGGGAGTGGGACCGGGAACGGAGGGCCATCCTCGCCCGCTCTGAGAGCCAATTCCCCGACGACATCCTTGCTCGGGCCAATGCCTACCGGGAAAGGTGGGTGGACGTGGAGGAGGCCCGCCGGCGTTCCGAGGCGGTGGAACAGTCCATCCGGGATCTGGACACCCAGAGGGAACGGTTGTGGCTGGGCCTGCTGGCTTTTGTCCACGGCTTTGCCCCCGCCGTGACCGACCCCTTCGGCGTTTCCGCCGCCCTGTCCCGTGCCCTGTCCCTGGACGAGCGCGTCGCCACCGCACGGGTGAAGGCGGAGGGGGCCCGGAAGCTGGTGGCCTCCATTCCCATGCCCGAGGGCCCTGCCCCGGCGGAGGGGACGCCTCCTCCTTTTATCAGCGATCCCCGCACCTCCATCTTCGACGCCAAGGCCGGCATCGCTTTGACCGACACCTTCGTGAAGGTTGTGTCTTGGCCTGTCTTTTAACCCCACCAAGTTGTGTAAAAGAGACAGCCCCACAGCCCCGCCGAAACCGCCGCCGCCCTGGCGGCGGTGAACGGAGAGCTCTCCCGCTTGGAGCGGGAGCTGGCCGCCCTCCAGGGCCGCCGGACCGCCCTGGGGGACCCGGACGCGCTGGAGGCCGGCCGGGACGCGCTGGAGCGGGAGCTGGAACGCCGTCAGGGGGAATACCGGGCCTTGAGCCTGGCCCTGGAGGTCCTGGACGAGGCCAACGCCCAGCTCCAGGCCCGGTTTTCCCCGGAGCTCAACCGCCGGGCGGGGGAGCTCTTCGCCGCCCTCACCGGGGGCCGCTATGCCTCCATCGCCCTCAACCGGGAGTTGGAGGCCAGCGTCCGCCCCGCCGGGGACGTGCTGCCCCGCCGGGCCCTCAGCCTGTCCCGGGGCACCGTGGACCAGCTCTACCTGGCGGTACGCCTGGCGGTGTGCGACCTGGCCCTGCCGGCCGCCGATCCGGCTCCTCTGGTGCTGGACGACGCCCTGGCCGACTTTGACGACGGCCGCATGGCCCTGGCCCTGGAGACCCTGGAGGAATACGCCCGGGGGCGGCAGGTGCTGCTGTTTACCTGCCACGGCCGGGAGGCGGCGTGGCGGGAGGGGCGGGGCTGAGGTGGAAATACCGCGGACCACGGGCGCCTTCCCTTGCATTCCGGCGCGGGATGCCGTATAATGTACTCCAATTATGAATGTGTTCCGCGGGGAGTTGATACCCATGTCTGAAGAACAAAAACGGCCGCCTGAGGGCCGGGAGGAGAACCTGAGCGGCGGCGACGCCTTCAAGGTGGACCTGTACTTCTGGCTCCAGGCCCTGGTCATGGCCCTGGTCAGCCTCATCCTCCTCTTTACCTTTGTGGGCCGGGTCATCGGGGTGCAGGGCTCCTCCATGGTGCCCACCCTCCACGACAAGGATATGCTGCTGCTCCAATCCATCGGCTACGAGCCCAAGCCGGGGGACATCGTGGTGCTGACCAAAGAATCCTTTATGGCCCAACCCATTGTCAAGCGGGTCATCGCCGTAGGGGGGCAGACCGTGGACATCGACTATGCCGCCGGCACCGTCGCCGTGGATGGGGTTGCGCTGGAGGAGGACTATATCAACGAGGCCATGTACGAGCTGCCCCCGGATTACGCCACCCATGTGGAGGTGCCGGAGGGGTCCATCTTTGTCATGGGCGACAACCGCAACAAGTCCTCCGACAGCCGGGACCCCCGCTTAGGTACGGTGGATGTGCGGTATGTGCTGGGCCGGGCGCGGTTCGTGCTGCTGCCCTTCCAGGATTTCGGCGTCATCGAATGAACGGCGCCCCGGACAGAAAGGAGACCTCCGCCATGCATGTCATCGCATTTAACGGAAGCCCCCACGAAAAGGGAAACACCTATGCCGCCCTGCGGGCCGTCACCGAGCAACTGGAAGCCGCCGGGATCACGGCTGAGATCGTTCAGGTGGGCCATCTGCCCATCCGCGGCTGCGCAGCCTGCAACCAGTGCGCCAGAAACAAGGATAGCCGGTGCGTGCTGCCGGAAGACGGCGTCAACACCGCCATTGAGAAGATCCGGGCGGCGGACGGAGTCCTGCTGGGGGCCCCCACCTACTACGGCGACGTGCCCGGCCCCATGAAGTCCTTTTTGGACCGGGTGTTCTTCGCTGGAGACTACAACTGCGGCGGCGCCTTCCGGTACAAGGTGGGCGCGGCGGTGGCCGTGGCCCGGCGGCCCGGCGGGCGCACCACGCTGGACTGCCTCCAGCGGTACCTCAACTGCGCCGAGATGTTTCTTCCCTCCACCACCAACTGGCCGCTGGTCTACGGCCTCAAGCCCGGCGATGTGGAGCGGGATACCGAGGGACAGGTTTACCTCCGGGCCCTGGGCAAGAACATGGCCTGGCTGCTCCAGGCGGTGGCTCTTGGCCGGGCACAGATCCCCGTGGAGCCCCGGGAGAAGCGGGGATATCTCAACCTGATTCGATGAAAAAGAGGCGGGCAGCATTTGCTGCCCGCCTCTTTGGCGGTTGTAGGGGGGCTACTCCACGTCCTCCGGACGGTAGAGCTCGGCGGGAAGCACATCCGAGAGCTCCAGCAACAGGGGTGAAAAGCCTCCAGAGGGGTCGTAAGAGGCCGCCGGCGCGCGAAGGAACATCCCGGCGGTGTCACGAATGGGCAGGGAGACCACGACCCGCAGGCCGTCGCCCTCCCGGCTCGCTACCATGACGCTGCCGCCGTGGAGCGCGGCGATACGCCGTACCGATTCCAGACCCGTGCCCAGCCCGGTCCCGGCCCGGCCGCCGTCGGGCTCCCCCCCGAACAGCAGGGACAGGTCTCCCTCGGCAAGGCCGTTTCCTCCGTCCCACACGGTGAGGACGGCCCGCTGACCGGACCTGGCCAGCCGGAGGCCCAGCTTCCCGCCGGGGCCCGCGGCCTTCATGGCGTTGGAGAGCAGGGCCAGCAGCATCCGGCGCAGCAGCGAGGGGTCCCCCAGCGTCAGCAGACTGGCCAGCTCGGATTCATACGCAAAGCCGTACCCGGCGGCCGCCGCCACGCCGGAGATCTCGCGCCCCAGTTCCCGGCACAGCCCGGCCAGGTCCATGGGGGCGGGGCGGTAAAGGGAGGCGTCGTCCCGCTCCAGAAAGTCCAGGTGGTCGGCCAGCCGCAGAAGGCGGTAGAGCCCCTGGTTGGCGATGGAGAGATAGCGGACCTGCCGGGCGGGGTCCAGCCCCTCCGGGTCGGCGCCCAGCCGCTGGAGGGCGGCGGCCAGGCCGGCGGTCTGCTGCCGCAGGTAGCGGGACAGCCGCTCGGACGAGGCGGCGGCCGCCGCCGGGGCGGAGCGCAGGATGACCAGTGCGCCCAGAGACGTGTTCTGGACACTCAGCCGGTAGTTGCCGCCGCCGATGCGGGCCGTCACCACAGCGGGAGCTTCACACTCGGGGAGGAGGGCGGAGAGGTCCTCCGGGAGCGTGGCGCGGTCCCGGAGAGCAGGAAACAGCCGCTCCGCCGCCGGGTTCCGGTAGCGGACCTCACGATCCCGAAGGATCAGCACCGGCTCGGGAAAGCCGTCAAACAACTGCGCCACTTCAAAGGCAACGGGCGACAAGACAAGACCTCCTTAAAGGGTCATGGAAGTAGCATGCGCAGGAAACGGAAAAACCAATTATCTTCAGTGTACCAAATCTTGGGGGGCGCTACAAGAGAAAAAGTCGAATTTGGTCGAAATATCTGCACCGGGCGCACCTTACAATCGAAAGTAAACTAAATTTCATTGAAAAACCCTCTTGGCAAAATCGAAAATATGATGTATAATGGCTCCTGTCAGAGATGAAACTATTTTTGACTTCGAAAAGGAGAGATTGCAGCTATGAGCATTAAAATCGGCATCAACGGCTTCGGCAGAATCGGTCGTCTGGTATTCCGCGCCGGCCTGGAGCGGCCCGACGTAGAATTTGTGGGCATCAACGACCCCGGCATGACCCCTGACTACATGGCCTATATGCTGCGGTATGATACCATCCACGGCAGATTCAACGGTGAGATCAGCTATGACGACAGCAGCATCACCGTCAACGGCCACAAGGTCATGGTCTACGCCAAGATGAGCCCCGCCGAGATTCCCTGGGGCGAGATCGGGGCCGAGTATGTGGTGGAGTCCACCGGCCTGTTCCTGACCAAGGAGAAGGCCCAGGGTCACCTGGATGCCGGCGCCAAAAAGGTCATCATGAGCGCCCCCTCCAAGGACGACACCCCCATGTTTGTCATGGGCGTCAACAATACAACCTATGATTCCAGCATGAACTTTGTGTCCAATGCCTCCTGCACCACCAACTGCCTGGCCCCCATCGCCAAGGTCCTGCACGACAAGTTCGGCATCACCGACGGCCTGATGACCACCGTCCACTCCGTCACCGCCACCCAGAAGACCGTGGACGGCCCCTCCAAGAAGGATTGGCGCGGCGGCCGCGCGGCCACCTACAACATCATCCCCTCCTCCACCGGCGCGGCCAAGGCCGTGGGCAAGGTCATCCCCTCCCTGAACGGGAAGCTGACCGGCATGTCTATGCGTGTGCCCACCCTGGATGTGTCCGTGGTGGACCTGACCGTCAACCTGGCCAAGCCCGCCAAGTACGACGAGATCTGCGCCGCCATGAAGGCCGCCTCCGAGGGCGAGCTGAAGGGCGTGCTGGGCTACACCGACGAGGATGTGGTGTCCTCCGACTTTATCAGCGATCCCCGCACCTCCATCTTCGACGCCAAGGCCGGCATCGCTTTGACCGACACCTTCGTGAAGGTTGTGTCTTGGTATGACAACGAGTGGGGTTACTCCAACAAGGTCGTGGACCTCATCCAGTATATGAGCTCCGTGGACCACAAGTAAAAAGTGATACAAAGACCGGGCCCCGCCATATCGGCGGGGGCCGGTTTCTTTATCCCCCGTTTGTGGGCACAGGGGATTTTTTGGGAAGGTCTCCCAATAAAAGAATAACAAAAATATGGAATAAAATTAAGCACTATTTTTATTAATGGAATAATTGATATAAATATTGGAATATTAAACATCTGGGCCATAAATTTTAGAATAATGGCGCTGGGTGATTGATATGGATAGCAATGTAAGGCTAAAGGCGCTGATCAGTGACAGCGATAAAAAGCAAAAGGCGATTGCCTCCGAAATTGGCATTTCTCCAAGTACATTAAGCAACTATGTAACAGGCGTAAGCAAGATTCCGGGTGATATTGCAGCAAAACTTGCCATCTATTTTAATGTGACGGCGGATTATCTGCTCGGGTTGAGTGATTATCCAGAGAAGCCAGTTATACTTTCGCAAACGGAGCAGGACCTCATCGCCAAGCTCCGGGTGCTGACCGGCGCGGACCGCCAGGTGGTGACCAAGCTGGTTGAGTTTTTGGAGGAACGGGAGACCAGGTGACCAAGATACCAGCCTCAAAAAATGCCGCCCCTATTGACAAGGGGCGGCATTGCGTTTATACTGTACATGCTGGATATATACAGTAACACATCTCGAGGTGGAACATGGACATCATTATCAGCAATTCCGGCGGCGTGCCCATTTACGAACAGATCACCCGGCAGATGAAGGGCCTCATTCTGCGGGGAGATCTGCGCGAGGGGGAGGCCCTTCCCTCGATGCGGCTGCTGGCCAAGGACCTGCGCATTTCCGTCATCACCACCAAGCGGGCCTACGAGGAGCTGGAGCGGGAGGGCTTTCTCACCACCGTTCCCGGCAAGGGCTGCTTTGTGGCCGCCCGGGACCTGGAGCTGGTCCGGGAGGAGACCCTGCGCAGGGTGGAGGAGCACCTGTCCCAGGCGGTGGATCTGGCCAAGGGCGGGGGCGTCACCCTGGAGGAGCTGGAACAGACATTGACGATTCTATATGGAGACGAGTGACCATGAACAATGCCATTGAAGTAAGGGGCCTGTGTAAGGACTACGGAGACTTTCGGCTGGATCATGTGGACCTGACGGTGCCGGGCGGCACCATCCTGGGCCTGATCGGCGAGAACGGCGCGGGCAAATCCACCGTTATCCGGTGCCTGCTGGGGCTGGTGCGGCCCGACGGCGGGGAGATCTCCCTGCTGGGCAGGGCTCCGGAGGAGGCCAAGGAGGACATCGGCGTGGTGCTGGATGAGAGCAGCTTTCACGAGGTGCTCCGGGCCCCGCAGGTGGGGAAGATCTTCGCCGGGCTCTACGCGGCCTGGGACCCGGCGCTGTACGAGCACTATCTGGCCAAATTCGGCCTGCCCAGGGACAAGAAGATCAAGGAATTCTCCCGGGGGATGAAAATGAAGCTGGGCATCGCCGTCGCCCTGAGCCACCGGCCCAAGCTGCTCCTGCTGGACGAGGCCACCGGAGGGCTGGACCCGGTGGTGCGCAACGAGATTCTGGACGAATTCCTGGATTTTATCCAGGAGGAGGACCACGCCGTTCTGATCTCCAGCCACATCACCAGCGACCTGGAGAAGGCGGCGGACTACATCACCTACCTCCACAAGGGGCGGGTGGCGGTCCAGGGGGCCAAGGACGAGCTGCTGGAGGCCTATGGGCGGCTGGTGTGCGGCCGCGGCGACCTGGAGCGGGTGGACCCGGCCTGCCTGGCCGGCGTCCGCCGGGGCCAGTTCGGCTGCGAGGCGCTGGTGAAGGACCGGAGGACCTTTGTCCGCCGGTATCCCGGCCTGACGGTGGACCCGGTGACATTGGAGGACATCATGCTGTTTACGGTAAGGGGGGATGAGGCATGAGCGGATTGGTCCGGAAGGATTTCTACGTTGTCAAGAGCATGGGGCGCAGCTACCTGTTCATGTTCGGCGTGTTTGCGTTCCTGTCCATGATGGGGGTATACGACGGGGTCTCCTTCCTATCGTTCCTGGCGGTGATGATGCTCATCCTGCTGCCCATCAACACCTTCGCCTACGACGAGCAGTCGGGGTGGGAAAAGCTGGCGGCCGCGACTCCCGCCGGACGGCGGGGCGTGGTGGGGGCCAAATACCTTTTCACTGTGCTGTTGCTGGCGGTCGGGCTGGCCCTGTGCGCGGGCATTCAGGCGAGTATGTACGCCTTTGGCATCCACGGCGACGGTACGCTGGGAGAGTGTCTGGAGGCGTCTATGATCACCGTCTGCGCGGGCGGTATCCTGAACGCCATCCTGCTGCCCCTCATCTTTCGGTTCGGGACGCAGAAGAGCCGCATCTTTTTCATGATCGCCATGGGGGTCGGCACGGCGGGTGTGGTGATCCTGATGGGGGTGATCTCCGCCACCGAGACCGGCATCGCGTGGCTGACCGGGGCGGCGGCGTTGCTGATGCCGGTTGCGGCGGCGGCCGCCCTGATGGTATCCTACGCTGTTTCCCTGCAGATTTACGGGAAAAAAGAGCTGTAAAAGATGAGGCGCGGACATTCGTCCGCGCCTCATCCTAGTCTTTGCTGCGGTTGTTCTGGGCCAGGGCCGCATACTCCGCGGCGGCGTGGAGCAGGTACGCCCGCTCCGCGTCCCGCAGAGGGCGGCGGACCTTGGCCGGGTTGCCCATGGCCACCATGCCGGCCGGAATCTCCATGCCCTCGGGCACCAGGGCCCCGGCGGCCACCAGAGCCCCTTTGCCCACCCGGGCCCCGTTGAGGACCACGGCCCCCATACCGATCATGGCGCCGTCCTCCACGGTGCAGCCGTGAACGATGGCCCCGTGGCCGATGCTCACGTCGTCCCCGATGGCCACGGTGCAGCCCGCCGAGCCGTGGATGACGCCGCAGTCCTGAAGGTTGCTGCGCGCCCCGATGGAGATGGGGCACTCATCCCCCCGGATAACCGCGTTGTACCACACGCCGCAGCCGGGGCCGATGGTCACATCGCCGGAGACGTGGGCGCCCGGGGCGATCCAGGCGGTCTCATGGATGGTCATGGAAGCGCCTCCTTTTTCCATCAGTGATTCAGAACGCGGACCCGCAGGATGCCGTCGATGGCCCGAAGCTCGTTGGCCACCGCGTCGCCCACCCGGGCGCTCACGTCCACGATGGTATAGGCGTATTCTCCACGGGATTTGTTGGTCATATTCTCCACGTTCACATGCTCCCGGGAGAGGACCGTGGTGACGGAGGCCAGCATGTTGGGCACGTTGCGGTGGATGATGCACAGCCGGGTCTCGCCGCTCCAGTCCTGGACCAGGCTGGGCAGGTTCACCGCGTTGCGGATGTTGCCGTTCTCCAGATAGTCCTTCAACTCCTGGGCCGCCATGACGGCGCAGTTCTCCTCGCTCTCGGGGGAGGAGGCGCCCAAGTGGGGAATGGCCACCACCCGCTTGCCCTGGACGATCTTGTTGTTGGGGAAGTCGGTGACGTAGGCCGCCACCCGGCCGGTCTCCAGAGCCGCCAGCATGTCGTCGTCGTTGACCAGACCGCCCCGGGCCAGGTTGAGGATGCGCACATGGCCCTTCATCATGTTGATGGCGTCGGTGTTGATCATGCCGCGGGTCTCGGGGGTCTGGGGCACGTGAAGGGTGATGTAGTCGCAGTTTTTGTAAATGGTCTCCAGGTCCATGGCCCGGTGGACGAACCGGGACAGGGACAGCGCCGCGTCCACCGACAGGAAGGGGTCGTAGCCGTACACGGTCATGCCAAGCTTGGTGGCGATGTTGGCCACCTGTACGCCGATGGCGCCCAGGCCGATGACGCCCAGGGTCTTCCCCATGAGCTCGGGGCCCACGAACTGGCTCTTGCCCTTCTCCACGGCGGCGGCCACGTCGGCCCCGGAGCCCGCCTGGAGCTTCACCCAGTCGGCGCCGCCCACCACGTCGCGGGAGGCCAGCAGCAGGGCACACACCGTCAGTTCCTTCACCGCGTTGGCGTTGGCGCCGGGGGTGTTGAACACCACGATGCCCGCCTCGGAGCAGCGGGCGATGGGGATGTTGTTGGTGCCGGCGCCCGCCCGGGCGATGGCGCGCAGATTCTCGGGAAAGGGGTAGTCCTGCATGTCCGCGGAGCGGACCAGAATGCCGTCCTCGTTTTCCGCGTCGTCGGAGACGGTGAAACGGCTTTTATCCAGCACGGACAGGCCGGCCGGGGAAATTTTATTGAGGGTTTTGATGCGAAACATCTCTCGTTACCTCCCATTTCATCGGAACGGGACCGCCTCCCGGCGGCCCGATTTAATTCGTTTTGTCAAAGTCCTGGATGAAGTCGCAGAGCTTCTCAATGCCCTCGGTGGGCATGGCGTTGTAGATGCTCGCGCGCATGCCGCCCACGTTGCGGTGGCCCTTCAGGTTGGTGAAGCCGGCGGCGGCGGCCTCCTGGACGAACTTGTCGTTGAGCTCCTCGCTCACCGAGCGGAAGGTCACGTTCATGTCGGAGCGGGAGCCGGCCTCGGCGGCGCAGGTGAAGAGCTTGGAGCGGTCCAGCACGTCGTAGAGCATCTGGGCCTTCTTGTGCTTAATGGCCTCCATGCCGGGCACGCCACCCTGGGCCTCCAGCCAGTCCAGCACCAGGCCCAGCATGTAGATGCACCAGCAGGGGGGCGTGTTATACATGGAGTCCTTGTCGATCATGGTCTTGTAGTTCATCATCAGGGGGGTGTAGGGCAGCTCGTGGCCGGCCAGATCCTCCCGAATGATGACCACCGTCAGGCCGGCGGGGGCCATGTTCTTCTGCGCGCCGGCGAAGATGACGCCGTATTTGCTCACATCCACCGGGCGGGAGAGAATGTCCGAGGACATGTCGCATACAATGGGGACGGACCCGGTGTCGGGGACGTACTGCCACTCGGTGCCGTAGATGGTGTTGTTGGCGCAGTAGTAGAAATAGGACGCCTCGGGGTCCAACTGGAGCTGGTCCTGGGTGGGGATATAGGTGTGGTTGCGGTCCTCGGAAGAGGCGGCCAGACGGATGGCGCCGTACTTTTTGGCCTCCTTATAGGCGATGTTGGAGAAGTTGCCGGTGACGGCGTAGTCGGCCTTTCCGGTCCGGCCGATCAGGTTCAGGGGAGCCGCGGAGAACTGGCTGGACGCGCCGCCCTGGAGGAAGAGGATCTTGTACCCCTCCGGCACGCAGAAGAGCTGGCGGAACTTGGCCTGGGTGTCGTCAAAGATCTTCTGAAACACCTTAGATCGGTGACTCATCTCCATGACTGACATGCCGGAACCCTGATAGTTGGTGATTTCGGCCCCCGCTCTTTCGAGCACTTCCAGGGGAAGCATGGACGGGCCTGCGGAGAAGTTGTACACTCGATCGTTTCCCATAGTTGGCTAGCCTCCTTGCAAATTCAGCAAAGCATCAAACGCTTTACTGTGTTAAATTTAATTATATAGAAGGAAGGGGGACCCGTCAATGAGAGGGTAAGACAAAAACGGCGGGCGGCCGAAGTCGTTCTTTGTGAAAGTTTGGCGGGTAGCACAAAAAAGACATTCCCATTTCTCTTAGGCTGTGCTAAAATATGTAGCGAAGTATCACTGGTATCATGCGGAGACCCGGCGAGACCGGACCGGTCCCGGCTCCGCCAAGGGGGAACATCTATGTATCTGAGGGAAATCAGAAGGATTTTGGATGCGAAAGTGCTCTGCGGCGAGGAGAATCTGGACTGGGAGGCCCATGCCGCCTGTGCCAGCGACTTTATGAGCGACGTGCTGGCCTATGTGAAGGATCAGGCCCTGCTGCTCACGGGCATGGTCAACCCCCAGGTGGTGCGCACCGCCGAGATGATGGATATGAAGTGCATTGTCTTTGTCCGGGGCAAGGTGCCTGACGAGACCATTTTGGAGATGGCGCGGGAGCGCGACATCGTGGTGATGACCTCGGAAAAGCCCATGTTTATCGCCTGCGGCCTGCTGTATACGACGGGCTTAGCGGGGGAGTAGGGACCATGGGAGAGATCAAACTGACGTATCAGGTGGACGGCGGAGACCTGATCCAGGCCGGAGAGGCCTCCAGCAAAATGAAGATGACGTTGAAAAAGCTGGGACTGCCGGCCGAGGCCATCCGACGGGCCTCCATCTGCATGTATGAGGGCGAGATCAACATGGTCATCCACGCCGACGGCGGCCGGGTGGAGGTGGACGTGGGGATGGACGCCATCACGCTGCGCCTCATCGACCACGGCCCCGGCATCCCCGACGTGAACCAGGCCATGGAGGAGGGCTTTACCACCGCGGGCGATGTGGCCCGGGATCTGGGCTTCGGGGCGGGCATGGGCCTGCCCAATATGAAGCGCTACTCCGACGAGATGCACATCGACACCACCGTCGGAGTGGGCACCACCGTGACCATGAAAATCAGGATCTGATCCGACGGACGCGGGCCGCTGTGCGCCGCGCCCATCCTGCTGAATCGAAAACCAATGGAGGTGTGCCGCCCTATGATGAAGCATTCCGTCATATTGGAGTACAAACGCTGCCGCGGATGCACCACCTGCATCAAAAACTGCCCCACAGAGGCCATCCGGGTCCGCAGCGGCAAGGCCAAGATCCTCAATGAACGCTGTATTGACTGCGGCAAGTGCATCCAGGTCTGCCCCCACAAGGCCATCCGCTCGGTCAGCGACAACCTGTCTGCGCTGGACCCGTTCCAGTACCGGGTGGCGCTGCCGGACCCCGCCCTCTATGGCCAGTTCCAGCACCTGGATGACATCGACATCGTGCTCAACGGCCTGCTGAAGATCGGCTTTCAGGCTGTGTATGAGACGGCCAAGGCGGCGGAGATCCTCTCCGACTACGCCCGGCAGCACATCAGCAGCGGGGAGAAGCGGGTCATGCCCCAGATCTCCTCCGCCTGTCCTACCATTCTGCGCCTCATCCGGATGCGCTTCCCCAAGCTCATCCCCAACGTCACCTCCACCATCACTCCCATGGAGCTGGCCGCCATTCTGGCCCGGAAGGAGGCTACGGCCCGGACCGGGCTGCCCCCGGAGCAGATCGGCGTGTTCGGTATCGTGCCCTGCTCCTCCCAGGTCACCGCCGCCCACCACCCCGAGACCCTGGCCAAGCCGGTGCTGGATGGGGCCTTCGCCATCCGGGACATCTACCTGCGGCTGCTGGGCCCCATGAAGGAGCTCCAGGAGCTGGAGAGCTTGTCCTCGGCGGGCATCATGGGCGTGGGCTGGGCCTACTGCGGCGGCGAGTCCGCCGCCCGGCTGGGGGAGAGCTACCTGGCCGTGGACGGCATCGGCAACTGCATCCGCATGCTGGAGGAGATCGAGGACGGCCGGCTTCCCGAGGCCGACTTCATCGAGCTGTCCGCCTGCGTCCAGGGCTGCGTGGGGGGCTGCCTGACGGTGGAGAATCCTTACGGCGCCCGGATGCGTATCAAAAATCTGATGAAGGGCCTGCCGGTCTCCCGCAACCGCTTCAATCTGAAGGGGGAGGATCGGGACCTGGTCTGCTTCGACAAGGAGCTTCAGTATGTCCCCGCCTTCCTGCTGGACGAGGACCGGAGCCTTGCCATGGAAAAGCTGATGAAGATCGACGAACTCTACCGGGCCTTGCCGGGCCTGGATTGCGGCTCCTGCGGGGCGCCCTCCTGCCACGCCCTGGCCGAGGATGTGGTCCTGGGCCGGGCCAGCGAGGAGGACTGCATCTTTAAGGTCCGGGAGCGGATGCAGTACATGGCGGGTACCGGAGACGCCGACGAATACCTGCCCGCGCCCTTCCGGAAACGGAAGCTGCCCCAGAGCATCCCACCTAAGAAACCGCATACGGAAGAAGGAGGAACCTTATCATGACGGTCAAGGAACTGTCTCATGTGCTGGCCCTGACGGAATTCACCCTGCCCCAGCCCGAGCGCGAGGTCACCGGCGGGTATGTGGGCGACCTGCTGAGCTGGGTCATGGGCCGCGCACAGGCGGGAAACGCCTGGATTACCATTATGTCCAATCAAAACGTGGCCGCCGTGGCGCTGATGGCCGAGGTGTCCTGCGTAATTCTCACCGAAGGGGTGGTTCCCGACGAGGCCCTGCGCCAGCGGGCCCAGCAGCAGGACATCAACCTGATGGGCACCGAGCTGTCCACCTATGATACCGCGGCCGCGCTGAAGCAACTGCTCTGACCGGCCAGCTCCCTCCGCCCAAAGCGGGAGAGAAAGGGGATACCGGCCATGAAAGCGGCCTTCGACCTGCATTTCCACTCCTGCCTGTCCCCCTGCGGGGACGGCGCCATGACCCCCGCCACCATCGCCGGTCTGTGCAAGCTGGCGGGGCTCGACGTGGCCGCCCTCACCGACCACAACACCTGCGGCAACTGCGCGGCCTTCTGTCAGGCGTGTCAGGCCTATGGCCTGCTGGGACTGCCCGGTATGGAGCTGTGTACTGCCGAGGAGGTCCACGTGGTCTGCCTCCTGCCAGACCTGGCGGCGGCGGACGCCTTCAGCCGGATGGTCTACGATCGGCTGCCCCCCCTGGAGAACGACCGGGATATCTTTGGCCCCCAGATCTATATGGACGCCGACGACAACGTGCTGGGGGAAGAGAGGCGGATGCTGGCCGGAGCCTCCTCCATCGGCGTCTACGAGGTCCGGGAGCTGGCGGCCCGCTTCGGCGGCGTGGCCTATCCGGCCCACATCGACCGCCCTTCGTTTGCTTTGCTTTCCAACCTGGGCTTTTGGGACCCCGCGCTGGGCTTCCCACTGGCCGAGCTGTCCCGTCATTGCCCGCCGGATTTTGCGGCGGGCCGGCCCGATCTGGCCGGGGTGCGGACCATCACCGGCTCCGACGCCCACTACCTGGATCAGATTGCAGATGCCAGCCAATACCTGTACCTGCCCGAATGGACTCCGCGGGCAGTCTTGGATTGGCTGCTTTATGGAGGTGAAAAATAGAACGCAATTCTATCTGCGGGAACTAATAAAGGGCATTATGCCGAAAAAAGTTAGACAAACTGTCGTCTGACTGCCTCGTATCTCCCAGGATAACGCGCTAAAATGTATCTCAGCGAGCTTTGAAATGCCATTCAGTAAGTAAGGAGGAACGCAAAATGCCAAATTGCAAAACGGTTGTTCCGTATGCTGGAACGAAGGAGCAGGAGGAACGGCTGCAGCAGGTGATTGCCGCGCACAGGGGACAGCCCGGCGCCACCATGCCGGTGCTCCAGGCCGCGCAGGAGATCTTCGGCTATTTGCCCGAGGAGGTTCAGATCATGGTGGCCGAGGGCCTGGATATCCCTCTGACCGAAGTCTATGGAGTGGCTTCGTTCTATGCACAATTCACGCTGAATCCCAAGGGGAAATACCAGATTTCCGTCTGCCTGGGCACCGCCTGCTATGTCAAGGGGGCTTCCGACGTGCTGACGGCTGTGGAGAAAAAGCTGGGCATCAAGCCTGGCGGCATCACTCCGGACGGGAAATTCTCTCTGGACGCCTGCCGCTGCGTGGGCGCCTGCGGATTGGCTCCCGTCATCATGATCAATAACGACGTGTATGGCCGGCTTACCCCCGATCAGGTGGGGGCGATCCTGGACAAATACGAGTGAGGAGCGCCGGTCCGTGAAGGAGCTGTCGCTACATATTCTGGACATTGCCCAGAATTCGATTTCCGCGGGGGCCCGCGCCCTAGACCTGACGCTGGCGGAGGAAAACGGCTGGCTGACCATCACCGTGGCCGACGACGGCCGGGGGATGTCGCCGGAGTTTTTGGCCACCGTCACCGACCCCTTCACCACCACCCGCACCACCCGCAAGGTGGGGCTGGGTCTGCCCCTGCTGCGGCTGGCGGCGGAGCAGACCGGCGGGCAGATGAAGGTGGACAGCCGGCTGGGGGAGGGCACCACCGTCACGGCGGCGTTCGACACTGCCAGCATCGACTGCCCCCCGCTGGGGGACATGCCGGGGACCGTCTCTCTGCTGGTCCAGGGTGCGCCGGAGGGCCTGGAGATCACCTATACCAGAAGCACGCCGAAGGGCGGCTTCCGGTTCGACACCCGGCAGGTGCGGGAGATCCTGGGGCCGGACGTGCCCCTGAGCTCCCCGGATGTGGCCATGTGGGTGCGGGACTTCGTGGCGGAAAACGAAGCGGAGATCACATAAGGAGAGAATCAAACCCGGGCGGCGGCGCCGTCCCGGTATGCTTAAAGGAGTGAATTTGATTTGAAGAGCCTGGAAGAACTGAAGGCCATCCGTGAGAAGATGCAAAAGCAGATGGACGTGCGGGAGAACAACGAGGACAACATCCGGGTGGTGGTGGGCATGGCCACCTGTGGGATCGCCGCGGGGGCCCGGCCGGTGCTGGCCGCCTTTTTGGAAGAGGTGGCCAAGCGGGAACTGAAGAACGTGACGGTGACCCAGACGGGGTGCATCGGCGTGTGCCGCCTGGAGCCCATCGCGGAGGTGTACGTGCCCGGGGAGGAGAAGGTGACCTACGTGAAGCTGAAGCCGGAGATGGTGCCCCGCATTGTCACCGAGCATCTGGTCAATCACAACGTCGTGACCGAGTACACCATTGGCGCGGCGGAATAAGGGGAGGTAGTGGACATGAACTTTGTACGTTCCCATATCCTGGTATGTACCGGCACAGGCTGTTCCTCCTCCAACAGTCCGGCCATCATCGAGGCCTTTGAGCAGGAGCTGAAGGCCCAGGGCATGGATCAGGAGGTGCGGGTGGTCAAGACCGGCTGCTTTGGCCTGTGCGCCATGGGGCCTGTGGTGCTGGTCTACCCCGAGGGGGCCTTTTACACCCACGTGACGGTGCCCGACGTGGCAGAGATCGTCAGCGAGCACATCGTCAAGGGCCGCATCGTGCAGCGGCTGCTGCACAAGGAGGGCGACGCCGCCGAGAAGGTGACCAGCCTCAGCGACACCCAGTTCTACAAAAAGCAGCTCCGCATCGCTCTGCGCAACTGCGGCGTCATCAACCCCGAGAACATTGACGAGTACATCGGCACTGGCGGCTACACCGCTCTGGGACGGGCCCTCACCGAGCAGACCCCCCAGCAGGTCATCGACCAGATCAAGCTGTCCGGCCTGCGGGGCCGCGGCGGCGCGGGCTTCCCCACCGGCATGAAGTGGCAGTTCACCCACGACGCCACCGCCCCCGACGGCGTGAAGTTCGTCTGCTGCAACGCCGACGAGGGCGACCCCGGTGCCTTCATGGACCGGTCCGTGCTGGAGGGCGACCCCCACAGCGTCATCGAGGCCATGACCATCGCCAGCTATGCCATCGGCGCCCATCAGGGCTACATCTACGTCCGGGCGGAGTACCCCATCGCGGTCAAACGGCTGGAGATCGCCATTGGGCAGGCCAAGGAGTACGGCCTTCTGGGCAAGAACATCTTTGAAACGGGCTTTGATTTCGACCTGGAGCTGCGCCTGGGCGCGGGCGCCTTCGTCTGCGGTGAGGAGACGGCCCTGATGACCTCCATCGAGGGCAAGCGCGGCGAGCCCCGGCCCCGGCCCCCCTTCCCGGCCAACAAGGGCCTGTTCCAGCGGCCCACTCTGCTCAACAACGTGGAGACCTACGCCAACATCACTTGGATTCTGAACGAGGGCGCCGACAAGTTCGCCGCCATCGGCACCAAGGGGAGCACGGGCACCAAGGTCTTCGCCCTGGGCGGTAAGATCACCAACACCGGCCTGGTGGAGATCCCCATGGGCACCCCCCTGCGCACCGTCATCGAGGAGATCGGCGGCGGCTGCCCCAACGGCAAGAAGTTCAAGGCCGCCCAGACCGGCGGCCCCTCCGGCGGCTGCATCCCCGCCAACCTCATCGACACCCCCATGGACTACGACTCCCTGGGCGCCATCGGCTCTATGATGGGCTCCGGCGGCCTCATCGTCATGGATGAGGACAACTGCATGGTGGACATCGCCAAGTTCTTCCTGGAATTCATCATTGACGAGTCCTGCGGCAAGTGCTCCCCCTGCCGGATCGGCACCAAGCGGCTGTACGACCTGCTGACCAAGATTACCGAGGGCAAGGGCACGCTGGAGGATCTGACCACCATCGAGGAGCTGTGCAACCACATCAAGGCCAGCGCCCTGTGCGGTCTGGGCCAGACGGCCCCCAACCCGGTGCTGTCCACCCTGCACCACTTCCGGGACGAGTATATTGCCCACGTGGTGGAGAAGCGCTGCCCCGCCGGGGTGTGCAAGAGCCTGGTCCACTACGTCATCGACCCGGTCAAGTGTAAGGGCTGCACCCTGTGCGCCAAGAACTGCCCCACCGACGCCATCTCGGGCGTGGTCCGGGCTCCCCATGTCATCGACCAGGAAAAGTGCATCAAGTGCGGCACCTGTATGGACAACTGCCGCTTCGACGCCATTTCCAAGCATTAAGGAGGGGAGAAGAACATGGACAAGAAAATGGTCAATCTGAAGATCAACGACATTTCGGTCACGGTGCCCGAGGGCACCAGCGTGCTGGAGGCGGCCCGGAACGCCGGTATCAAGATCCCCTCCCTCTGCTTCCTGAAGGACGTCAACGAGATCGGCGCCTGCCGCATCTGCGTGGTGGAGGTGAAGGGGGCCAAAAGCCTGGTGGCCTCCTGCGTGTACCCGGTCAGCGAGGGCATGGAGGTCTACACCAACACCGAGAAGGTGCGCCATTCCCGCCAGCTCACCCTGGAGCTGATTTTGTCCAACCACCGGATGGACTGCCTGACCTGCGCCCGGAACGCTCACTGCGAGCTGCGTGAGCTGGCCGCCGAGCTGGGCATCGATGCCGTGCGCTACGCCAACGACCAGCTCCCGCCTCAGATCGAGGACTCCGCTGCCCACCTGATCCGGGACAACTCCAAGTGCGTCCTGTGCCGCCGCTGCACCGCCGTGTGCCGGAAGTACCAGGAGGTGGGGGTCATCGGCCCCAACGACCGCGGCTTCGCCACCCACATCGGCTGCGCCTTCGACCGGGACCTGGCCGAGGTGGACTGCGTCTCCTGCGGCCAGTGCATCGTGGCCTGCCCCACGGGCGCCCTCCAGGAGAAGGACGACACCCCCAAGGTGTGGGAGGCCCTCAACGACCCCACCAAGCACGTGGTGGTGGGCCCCGCCCCCTCCGTCCGCGTCACGCTGGGCGAGTGCTTCGGCATGCCCATCGGCACCAACGTGGAGGGCAAGATGGTCACCGCCCTGCGCCGCCTGGGCTTCGACAAGGTCTTTGACGTGGACAACGCCGCCGACTTCACCATCATGGAGGAGGGCACCGAGTTCCTCCACCGCATCCAGGAGGGCGGCAAGCTGCCCCTCATCACCTCCTGCTCCCCCGGCTGGATTCGCTACTGTGAGCAGCACTACCCCGAGATGCTGGACAACGTGTCCTCCTGCAAGTCCCCTCAGCAGATGTTCGGCTCCCTGGTGAAGAGCTATTACGCCGAGAAGACCGGCATCGACCCCAAGGACATCTTTGTGGTGTCCATCATGCCCTGCACCGCCAAGAAGTACGAGGTCCAGCGGGAAGAGCAGCGCATGGCCAATGGCTGCATGCCGGTGGACGTGTCCCTGACCACCCGCGAGCTGGCCCGGATGATCCAGCGGGCGGGCATCCTCTTCGACCACCTGCCGGAGGGACAGTTTGACCAAATGCTGGGCGTGTCCACCGGCGCGGCGGTCATCTTCGGCGCCACCGGCGGCGTGATGGAAGCCGCCCTGCGCACCGTGGTGGAGATCGTCACCGGGGGCGAGATGAAGCCGCTGGAGTTCCACGAGGTCCGCGGCATGGCCGGCATCAAGGAGGCCATCTACGACCTGCCCGGCAAGACGGTAAAAGTGTGCGTGGCCTCCGGCCTGCACAACGCCAAGCAGGTGCTGGACGGCCTCAAGTCCGGCGAGCTGGACTACGATTTTGTGGAGTTCATGGCCTGCCCCGGCGGGTGCATCAACGGCGGCGGCCAGCCTCTCCAGCCCGCCGACGTGCGCTCCTTCACCGACATCAAGGGCCTGCGGGCCGCCGCCCTCTATCAGCAGGATGAGACCATGATCTTCCGCAAGAGCCATGAGAACCCCTTCGTCCAGACCATCTACAAGGACTACCTGGGCGAGCCCGGCTCCCACAAGGCCCACGAGCTCCTCCACTGCACCTACGTTCCACAGAAGCGCTACCGCGTCTAAAAATAGCGGCGTGCGGCGCGGCCGTTTGCGCGCCGCACGCTTTTTGAACAGAAAGAAGGCAGCATCGGATGAAAAAACAAATTCCACCGTTCCTGGCCGGCGTGCTGACCGCCTTGCTGGTCCTCTCCCTGGGGGCCTCGGCCCTGGCCGCGTCCGGCCGGCTCACCTTGGAGGTGGACCCGGTCCGCATCCAGGTGGACGGCCAGCTCTTCCAGCCCAAGGACGTCAACGGAAACGACGTGCCGGTCTTCTCCTACAACGGCACCACCTACGCGCCCCTGCGCGCCCTGGCCGAGGCCTACGGCCTCACCGTGGGCTACGACGCCGAAACCAACCTGGCCACGGTGACCACGGCACGCGGCCCCGCCGCCGACGCCATCCCCGCCGCCGACACGCCCCGGAAGAATACCGTGCAGGCCGCCACGGCGGCCGAGCTGGTCGCCGCCATCGCCCCGGACACCGAGATCATCCTGGCCCCCGGCGACTACGACCTGACGGAGCTGGCGGGCAAGACCGACAACCCGTATGTGGTCTGGTATGAGGAGTTCGACGGGCCGCAGCTCAACGTGGTGAACGTGTCCGGACTGACCATCCGCGGGCAGGACCGGGACCAGGTCGAGCTGCTGGCCACCCCACGCTATGCCGATGTCTTCCATTTCCAGGGCTGCAGCGACCTGGTGCTGGACGGGCTGACCATCGGCCACACGCCCACCGGCTCCTGCCTGGGGTCGGTGCTCAATTTCACCGACTGCGGCGGCGTCCGGGTCACCGGCTGCGGACTCTTCGGCTGCGGCACCTACGGCGTGGAGTCGGAGGGGGTCACCGGCCTGCTGGTGGAGAAGAGCGCCATCTACCACTGCTCCTACGGCGCGGCCACTATCCTGAACAGTCAGACGGTCACCTTCGACGGCTGCGAGGTCTACGACAACATGGCCTGGTCCCTCTTCGGCCTGACCAGCTCCAGCGGCGTCACCCTCTCCGACACCGTGGTCCGGAACAATGGCAGCAATGCGGACGGAGGCTCCTATCTGCTGTCCCTCTCGAACTGCGACGCCGTGGCCGTGCGCGGCTGCCGGTTCGAGGACAATGCGCTGGCGAACTTTTCGGACACCAGCGCCGGAAATCTGGCCCTGGCGGTGGAGAACTGCACCTTCGAGGGCAATTCCTTTGCCGCCCCGAACGGCTGAACGGTCGGGAAGAAACGGCCTGCGGGCGATGCGTCCGCGGGCCGTTTCTTTGCGCCGAAGGGGAGCGGGACGCGGCCGTCCCGGCCAAAATCCACGGCCTGGCGAGGAGAAAGGGCCGCTTTCCTTGCTTTTTGCCTTCCTGTGGTGTAAAATGCCTTTGATTGACCCAAAACAATAAAAGCCATACAAAGGAGGGCTCTGCAATGACCTACACCTTTGACCAGTACAAGGAGAGCGCCGACTCCATCCGCAGGCGGATCGGCGCGTTTTGCCCCAAGGTGGCCATGATCCTGGGCTCCGGCCTGGGCTTCCTGGGCGACGTGGTGGAGGACCCCGTCTGCGTGTCCTACCGCGACATCCCCCACTTTAAGGCCTCCACCGCCCCCGGCCACAAGGGCCGGCTGGTGTTCGGCACCCTGGAGGGCCGGCCGGTGGCCGTGATGCAGGGCCGGATGCACCATTACGAGGGCTACTCCTACGAAGAGGTATCCTACGCCGTGCGGGTGCTGCGGCTGCTGGGCTGCGACACCCTGATCGTCACCAACGCCGCCGGCTGCGTCAACACCGCCTGGCAGGCCGGTGACCTGATGCTCATCACCGACCAGATCAAGATCTTCATGGAGTCCCCTCTGCGGGGCGAGAACCTGCCCGAGTTCGGGGTACGCTTCCCCGACTCCTCCCACCTGTATACCCCCGCCTTGCAGGATCTGGCTCGGCAGAGCGCCGGGGAGCTGGGCATCGACCTGAAGGAGGGCGTCTACATGTACTTCCCGGGGCCCCAGTACGAGACGCCTGCCGAGGTGCGCTTCGCCCGCATCGCCGGAGCCGACGCCGTGGGCATGTCCACCGCCCCCGAGGTCATCGTGGCCGGGCACTGCGGGATGCAGGTGCTGGGCTTCACCCTGTGCTCCAACATGGCCGCCGGCATCCTGGACCAGCCCCTCAGCGAGCAGGAGGTGCTGGACGCCGCCGAGGCCTGCAAGGAGAAATTCTCGCGGCTGGTGCTGGCCTGCCTGAAAAAGCTGTCGTAAGGAGAACGCCATGTCCATTCTCATTCAGAACGTCACCGCCGTCCTCCTGGACGAGGGCCGGACGGTGCTGCCCAACGCCTTTGTGACGGTGGAGGGGAGCCAGATCTCCTATGTGGGGACGAAGCGGCCCGCCGGGCCCTTCGACCGGGTCATCGACGGCGCCGGCAAGGTGCTGATGCCCGGCTTTGTCAACGCCCACACCCACGTGCCCATGACCCTGATGCGGGGCTACGGCGGCGGGTGCGACCTGCACACCTGGCTGCACCAGTATATCTTCCCCACCGAGGCCAAATGGGACGACCGGGCCATCCGGGCCGCCACCGCCCTGGGCCTGGCGGAAATGATTGCCTCCGGCGTCACCTGCATCGCCGACATGTATATGAACAACGAGGCCATCATCCAGGAGGTGCTCTCCGCCGGGATTTCGGCCAACATCTGCTGCGGCGCCACCCAGTTCACCGACGGCTTTGACCCGAAGACCCACCACGACTGCGTCGTTCAGCGGCAGCTCACGGAGCGCTGGCACGGCGCAGGCGACGGGCAGATCGCCATCGACGGCTCCATCCACGGGGAGTACACCTCTCACGCCCCCCTGTGGGAGTGGATGGCCCGGTACGCCGCCGACCACGGACTGGGGATGCACGTCCACCTGTCGGAGACCAAGAGCGAGCACGACGACTGCGTCGCCCGCCATGGCCGCACCCCCGCCGCCCTCTTTGAGCAGTACGGCGTCTTCGCCGTGCGGGCCATCGCCGCCCACTGTGTCTGGACCACGCCGGACGACTGGGCCATCCTGGCCAGAAACGGGGTCAGCGCCGTCACCAACCCCATGTCCAACCTGAAGCTGGGCTCCGGCATCGCCCCGCTGAAGGGACTGCGGCAGGCCGGGGTCAACGTGGCCCTGGGCACCGACGGGGTGTCCTCCAACAATTCCACCGACCTGTTCGCCGACATGAAGCTGGCGGCCATCCTCACCTGCGGCGCCGAGCATGACCCCATGGCGGTCACCGCCTGGGACGCCCTGGAGACCGCCACAGTCAACGGTGCCCGGGCCCTGGGCCGCAAGGCCGGACGGGTGGCTCCCGGCTATACCGCCGACCTCATCCTGGTGGACTTTGACCGGCCCAACCTCATCCCCTGCCACGACACGGTGGAGAACCTGGTCTACGCCGCCCACGGCGCTGATGTGTGCATGAATATGGCGCGGGGCCGGGTCATATACCAAAATGGGGCCTTCCTGACCATTGACCTGGACCGGGTCAAACGGGAGATCCGCGACTATGCCCTGCCCCTGCTGTTCGGGTAAGGCTCCAATCCATGCGAAAGGCTGTGCAGCCCATTGGCTAGACAAGAAAAAAAGAGCACCTTCTTCGGCGGAGCCGCCATCCTGGCGGCGGGTATCGCCATCGTCAAGATCATCGGGGCCATCTACAAGATTCCCCTGGGCAATATCTTGGGGGACGAGGGCTTCGGCCATTTCAACAACGCCTATGTCATCTACAACCTGCTGCTGATGGTGTCCACCGCGGGCCTGCCCGTGGCCCTGTCCAAGACCATCTCCGAGGCCAACGCTCTGGGCCGGCGGAATCAGGTCCACCGGGTGTTTAACGTGGCCCTGGTCACCTTCTTCCTCCTGGGCGCGGTGAGTTTTGCCGTCATGTTCATCCTGGCCCAGCCGCTGGCCAACCTCCAGGGCGACGGCATGGCGGTCCACGCCGTCCAGGCCATCGCGCCCGCCTGCTTCTTCGTCTGCGTACTGTCCACCTTCCGGGGCTACGCCCAGGGCCACTCCAACATGGTCCCTACCGCCGTGTCCCAGGTTATCGAGGCCCTGGGCAAGCTGGTCATCGGCCTGGCCCTGGCCTGGCTGCTGGTCAGCCGCGGCGCGACCAGCTCCGACTCCGCCGCCGGGGCCATTTTCGGTGTCACCAGCGGCGCGGGCATCTGCCTCATCTACCTGATCCTGGACCACATCGGCCGCCGCCGGCGGGAGATCGGGCGGCTGGACGACCAGCCGGAGGCCCACGGCACCATCCTCAGACGGCTGCTGGTCATCGCCGTGCCCATCACGATCTGCGCCTCCGTCACTCCCATCACCTCCTGGCTGGACACCGCCCAGGTGCAGAACATCCTTCGGGACATCCTGCAGGCCCAGCCCGCCGAGTGGTATGACCAGGCGGGGGTCACCGACCCGGTGGTGGCGGCCTACGGCGCCTATCAAAAGGCCATCACCATCTACAATCTGCCCTCCTCCTTCATGGTGGCCATCACGGCCAGCGTGGTCCCCGCCATCGCCGCCTGCCGGGCCCGGCGGGACTTCGTGGGGGCGGGACGGATTGCCGAGTCCTCCATGCGCATCGGTATGCTGCTGGCCCTGCCCGCCGGCATAGGGCTGCTCTCTCTGGCCAGCCCCATCATGTACCTGCTCTACCCCGGCACCGACCACGCCATTGCCGACCCGTCCATGATGCTGCTGGGCGTGGCCTCCATTTTCGTGTGTATCATGCTGGTGTGCAACTCGGTGCTCCAGGCCAGCGGCTTTGTCAACCTGCCCATCGTCATCATGGTGGCCGGCTGCGCCGCCAAGCTCATCGTAAACAATTTCATGGTGCGCAGCGTGGGCGCCGTGGGCGCCGCCGTGGGCACCCTGGTATGCTATGTCATCGTGGCCGTGGCCGAGCTTGCCCTCATTAAGCGGGTTATCCCAGCCGCGCCCAGCTACAGCCGGGTGTTCATCAAGCCCACGGTGGCTGCGGCCGTCATGGGCGCGGCGGTCTGGGCGGTCTACGGCCTGCTCCACCGTTTTCTGGGCAACACCCTGTCTGCTCTTGGCGCCATCGGCGTGGGGGTGGCGGTCTACTTTGTTTTGGTGGTGGCGCTGCATGCTATTTCCAAAGATGACCTGTCCCTGATGCCAAAAGGCGAGAAAATTGCGAAAATTTTGCGGCTCTAAGGGTTTTTGTGAAAAAATAACTTGCAGAAGGTAGAGAAGTATGGTAGATTTCCAGTATAAGAATTCGTACGGTGTAAGGGACCTGGTGGAGATCGTCCGCATCCTGCGCCAGCCCGGGGGCTGCCCCTGGGACCGGGAACAGGATCACCACTCTATTCGCCGTAATCTCCTGGAGGAGGCCTACGAGGCCGCTGAGGCCATCGACGAGGACGACCCTGAGCATCTGCGGGAAGAGCTGGGGGATGTGCTGCTCCAGGTGGTTTTTCACGCCCGGATGGAGCAGGAGGCCGGCCGCTTCGACCTGGACGCGGTAGCCGACGGGATCTGTAAAAAGCTCATCTACCGCCACCCCCACGTGTTCGGGGATGTGGCGGTTTCCGGCAGCGGCGAGGTCCTCCAGAACTGGGAGGAGCTCAAGCGGAAGGAGAAGCATCAGGAGACCGCCGCTGACAGCGTGGACTCCGTGGCCAGAAGCCTGCCCGGGCTGTGGCGGGCGGAGAAGATCCAGAAAAAGGCCCGCAAGGCGGGCTTTGACTGGCCGGACGTCTCCGGTGCGCTGGACAAGCTCTCCGAGGAGGTGGAGGAGCTCAGGACCGCCGTAGCGGAGGGCTCCAACATCCAGGAGGAGCTGGGCGATTTGCTGTTCGCCGCCGTCAACGTCTCCCGCTTCGTGCAGGTGGACCCGGAGGACGCCCTGAGCGGGGCCTGCGACAAGTTCGCACGGCGGTTCCGGCAGGTGGAGCAGTCCGCCGCAGAGCGCGGACAAGCCTTGGAGCACATGACTTTGGCCGAAATGGACAAGCTATGGGATGCTGCCAAGGAGCATGAGGCTTAAAAGCAGACCCGCGCCGGGCGGAGGGGAGCAAGCCAGACCGGTCGTGTTTCGCTTTAAGTAATATAGGCGGGGACCTGGTTGCCGTCTGACTATCTTTTTAGGAGGAACTATCACATGAATAAGGCTGAACTGATTAATGCCGCTGCTGAGAAGTCTGGTCTGTCCAAGAAGGACACCGAGAGCGCCATCAATGCCGCCATCGAGGCCATTGTCGAGTGCCTGGCCAACGAGGACAAGGTGCAGCTGGTGGGCTTCGGCGCTTTCGAGGTGAAGAAGCGCGCCGAGCGCATCGGCCGTAACCCCAAGACCAAGGAGAGCATCAAGATCCCCGCCTCCAAGGTGCCCGTGTTCAAGCCCGGTAAGGCCCTGAAGGACGCCGTGGCCAAGTAATCAGGTCAGCAAGCGATAGTGTGGCGGCTCCGGGGGACCCCGGGGCCGCTTTTTAATCCAATGCAAGGAGAATGGTTATGAGACTGGATAAATGGCTTAAGGTGTCCCGGCTCATCAAGCGCCGCACCGTGGCCAACGAGGCCTGCGACAGCCAGCGGGTGACCGCCAACGGCAGAAGCGTCAAGGCCTCCTATGATGTGAAGGTGGGCGATGTCCTGGAGTTCCGCTTCGGCGAGCGGGTGACCCGGGTGGAGGTGCTGGCCGTCAGCGAGCACGCGGGCAAGGACGACGCGCCCGCCCTGTATAAGGAGCTGTGAGGGTATGACAGACTGGCTGGTCCAACGATGCATCCGGCGGCCGGAGGACGGCTCGGACCCCGCCGTGCGGCAGGCCTACGGCCTGCTGTCCGGCGGCGTGGGCATCGTGCTCAATCTGCTGCTGTCGGCGGGAAAGTTTGTCGCCGGTGTGCTGACGGGCTCCATCGCCGTCACAGCCGACGCCTTCAACAACCTGTCCGACGCGGGTTCCTCCGTGGTCACCCTGGTGGGCTTCCGCATGGCGGCCAAGCGGGCCGACGACGACCACCCCTTCGGCCACGGCCGTATCGAATACTTATCCGGCCTGGCCGTGGCGGTGGCCATCCTGGTGGTGGGCCTGGAGCTGGCCAAATCCTCCCTGGAGAAGGTCCTCCACCCGGTGGAGGTGGCCTTTTCCTGGCTGTCGGTGGGCATCCTGTGCGCCTCCATTCTGGTGAAGCTGTGGATGTTCTTCTTCAACCGGAACCTGAGCCGCCGCATCGGCTCGGCCGCCATGATGGCCACAGCCACCGACTCCCTCTCCGACGCCGCCGCCACCTCCGCTGTCCTGCTGGGCACGCTGGTGGGGCACTTTGCCGACCTGCACATCGACGGCTGGGTGGGCATTCTGGTGGCGGCGTTCATCCTGCGGGCGGGATGGGGGGCGGCCAAGGATACCCTGGACCCCCTGCTGGGCCAGAGCCCCGACCCGGGGCTGGTCCGGGGCATCCAGGAGACCGTGCTGGGCCGGCCGGAGATCGTGGGGATGCACGACCTGGTGGTCCACGACTACGGCCCCGGCCGGTGCATGGCCTCCCTCCACGCCGAGGTGCCCATGGACGCCGACATCCTCGCCATCCACGACGTCATCGACAATCTGGAGCGGGAGCTGCGCCGGAAACTGGGGGTGGAGGTGGTCATCCATATGGACCCCATCGCCGTGGGCGACCCCCGCACCGACGCCCTGAAGGCTCAGGTGACCGAGCTGGTCCGGCGAATCGATCCGGATATGACCATCCACGACTTCCGCATGACCGCCGGCCCCGAGCACACCAATCTTATCTTCGACGTGGCCGTGCCCTACCACTGCCGGCTGGAGGACGAGCAGGTCCAGGAGGCCATCGGCGCGGCGGTCAAGGCCCTGCCGGGAAACTATTATACGGTGGTCAGCGTGGACCACGTCTACGCCGACCATAAGGGCTGATTTACAAAATATTCATCCAATCAGGCTGGAATCGGATATAATAGAGCAGAAAGCAAAGCGGGCGGCGGCTCCGCCCGAATGAGAGAAAAGGCTGGTGAAATTATGGCCCGGAAGGTCCTGATCGTGGAGGACGACAACAACATTGCCGAGCTGCTCCACCTCTATCTGGAGAAGGAGGGCTTCGAGACCCAGGTGGCTCCCGACGGCGGCAAGGGGGTGGAGCTGTACCGCTCCTTCCACCCCGAGCTGGTGCTGCTGGATATCATGCTCCCTGTCATGGACGGCTGGTCGGTCCTCAAGAAGATCCGGGAGACCGACAAGACCCCCGTCATCCTGCTCACCGCGAAGGGCGAGACCAACGACAAGGTGCAGGGCCTGGAGGGGGGCGCCGACGATTACATCGTCAAACCCTTTGAGATGAAGGAGGTCCTGGCCCGCATCCACGCCGTGCTGCGCCGTTACGGCGCCGAGAACGGCGAGAGCGAGAAGAAGCTCTCTTTTGATAAGCTGGTCATCAACCTGGATTCCTACGAGCTGGTGGTGGACGGCAGGCGCATCGACACCCCCCCCAAGGAGCTGGAGCTCCTCTACCATCTGGCGGCCTCCCCCAACCGGGTGTTCACCCGCAATCAGCTCCTGGATGAGGTGTGGGGCTTCGACTACTTCGGCGACTCCCGCACGGTGGACGTGCACATCAAGCGGCTGCGGGAGAAGCTGGAGGGCATCTCCGACCAGTGGTCCCTGAAGACGGTCTGGGGCGTGGGCTATAAGTTCGAGGCCGTCAATGCCTGAACGGGCCGGAATGCGCGAGAGAAGGGGAACAGCCGCCCATGAAAAGCCTCTATAAACGTCAATTTATGCTGATGGCGGGGGTCATTCTGATCTCCTTCGCCCTGCTGGGGGGCGCCTTCGTCACCCTCTCCTACCAGTACGCCGTCCAGGAGAAGCGGGACAGCCTGGGGGACAACGCCAAGTACATCGCCCAGTCCTTTATGCGCTCCCTGAGCACCGCCTCCACCACCCTGGGGCAGCAGAACGATTACGCCGTCAACATCGACACTCTGGCCAAGGTCTCCGACTCTTATGTCATTGTCACCGAGACCGACGGCCTGATCTTTTATTCCTCCGACGGCAGCGACGGGTCCAACCTGGCCGGCGGCGTGGTGCCCTCCTATATGGTCAGCCAGGTGGCCGCCACCGGGAGCTACTCCGGCATGACCGACCTGGGGGGCATCTTTCCGGAAAAGCGGTTCGTGGCCGGGACCCCCATCCTGGTGCAGACCATTGATTTTAAGACCGGCCAGGGCCTGGTGGTGCAGGATAAGCTGTTCGGCATGGTCTTTGTGGCCGCCGAGACTGCCAGCCTGACTGAGATGTGGCGGGCCTTCGCCAGCATCTTTTTCTTCACCTCCATCGTGGTGCTGCTCATCGCCTTTATCACCAGCTCGGTCACCTCTCTGCGGCAGACCAAGCCCCTGAAGGAGATGGCCGAGGCCGCCCGCAAGTTTGGCCACGGGGAGTTCGACGTGCGGGTGAGCGGCTCCTGCGAACGCTGCGACGAGGTGGGGGAGCTGGCCACCGCCTTCAACGCCATGGCGGACTCCCTGGCCAAGTCCGAGGCCCGGCGCAGCGAATTCGTGGCCAACATCTCCCATGAGCTCAAGACCCCCATGACCACCATCGCCGGCTTTGCCGACGGCATCCTGGACGGCACCGTCCCGCCGGAAAAGCAGGAGGCCGCCCTCAAGACCATCTCCTCCGAGACCCGGCGGCTGTCCCGCCTGGTGCGCCGGATGCTGGACCTGAGCCGCCTTCAGTCGGCCGAGCACGTGACCGCCCAGGAGCAGTTCGACGTCAGCGAGATCATGCTGCGGGTGCTGGTGAGCCTGGAGGGCAAGATCAATTCCCGCCATCTGGACGTGGACACCCAGCTCCCCGAGGAGCCCGTCAAGGTGTGGGGGGATCCGGACGCTATCACGCAGGTGTGCTACAATCTGCTGGATAACGCCATCAAGTTCTCCGCCGAGGGAGAGACCCTGGGCATCGGCGTGGCGGCCAAAGGGGGAAAGGCCTACATCTCGGTGCGCAATGTGGGTGAGACCATCCCTCCGGAGGAGCTGGCGCTGGTCTTTGACCGCTTCCACAAGACCGATCACTCCCGCAGCGAGGACCGGGAGGGCGTGGGGCTGGGGCTGTATATCGTCAAGACCATTCTGGACAACCACAAAGAAAACATCTCTGTCACCAGCGAAAATGGGGTGACGGAATTTACCTTTACGCTGACGCTGGCCTGAGGGTGGGAAGGCCGGGGAGATGTTTTTCGGCACCCGCGCAGCGGGGACGCGGCGATCTGCCGCGCACAAGGGTTTGGACGGGAGTCCAAGCCCTTGCCGCAGGGACGATTCATTCGTCCCGAGGAAGAAAGAACAGGGCCCCCATCCGAGGCAGTCGGATGGGCCAAACATCTCTGTCACCAGCGAAAATGGGGTGACCGAATTTACCTTTACGCTGACGCTGGCCTGAGCCGCCACACAGGAGGTCCCTATGCTTTATTACTATGACCACACGCCTCAGGACGACCCCGCCGGGACGACAGCGGTCCTGCCCGCGGCAGAGCCGGAACCGACCGCCCCGCCGGAGGCGCCGGCCGCCCCGCCGCGGCGGAAGAAAGACCGTTCCGAGCGGGGAGCGGCCACCCTGCTGGCCGTACTGTCTTTGCTGCTGGGCGGGACGGCGGTGCTGCTGGCGCTGCGGGCCCAGCCCGTGGCTCTGGAGGCGCTGCTGCCCGGAACCGTCCAGGGACAGCCCGGCGTCAGGCAGCCCTCCGTGGAGCTGGTGCCCGCGCCGGAGCTCCGGCGGGCCCCCACCGGGGACGGCACGGTCCTCACCCTGGCCGAGCGGCCCGCGGAGGCGGCTATGAGCTTTCAGGACATCTATAAAAAGGTGAGCCCCTCGGTGGTCTTTATCCGGGCCGCCACCGGACAGGGCATTGCCCAGGGCACCGGCGTGGTGATGTCCGCGGATGGATACATCATCACCAACGCCCACGTCATTGAAGGCAGCTTTCGGGCGGATGTGGTGCTGGAGGACGGCGGGCAGTACGAGGCCCTGCTGGTGGGCAGCGATGCGGCCACCGACCTGGCGGTGCTGAAGATCGACGCTCAGGGTCTGACGCCCGCCAAGTTCGGCGACTCCGACCAGATGGAGGTGGGGGACGTGGTGGTGGCCATCGGCAATCCCATGGGGGAGGAGCTGCGGGGCACCATGACGGACGGCATCCTCTCGGCCATTAACCGGGACATGGAGGTGGAGGGCCGGCAGATGACCCTGCTCCAGACCACCGCCGCCCTCAACACCGGCAATTCCGGCGGCGCGCTCATCAACGACATGGGTCAGGTCATCGGCATCACCAACATGAAGCTGATGGCCTACAACTCCACGGTAGAGGGGCTGGGCTTCGCCATCCCGTCCCGGACGGCCAAGACCGTGGTGGACGATCTGATCGGCTACGGTGTGGTAAAGGGGCGGCCCATGCTGGGGATCACCGTCCGGCCTCTCACCGCGGAAGAGAGAACCGGACGAAGCCTGGACCACGGCCTCTGGGTGGAGCAGGTGGAGGAGAAGTCCGATGCCTGGACCCAGGGCATCCGCACCGGCGATGTGCTGCTGTCCGCCAATGGGGTGGAGCTGTCGGTGAACGACGACCTGCTGGAGCTGAAAAACGCTCTGGCTGTGGGGGAGACCATCCGGTTTTGCCTCTGGCGGGAAGGGGAGACCCTGGATATCACGGTGGAGCTGGTGGAACAGTACAGCCTGGAATAAAAGGGCAGCGGCCCCGGATCTTCGTCCGGGGCCGCTGTTTTTTTGCATAGGAGTTCAGGAGAGGGTCAGGTCCCCCTCCTTAATCCACCCCAGCCTCCGGCATCCCAGACCCAGGGCCCAGCAGAGTACGGCGGGGAGGATGAAGCAGACCAGGACCAGCCCCGCCCAGTCAAAGGCGGTGATGGCGGGCTTGATGCCGGCGGCCACGTCGCTGACCCAGCCGGCATAGACGCCGATCTGCCCCACCAGGCCGCAGGTGCCCATGCCCGAAGCCACGCCGCCGGCGGGGTCGTTCATCTCTAACCGAAAGACGCAAGTGGCGATGGGGCCGGTGATGGCGGAAGTGACGATGGCGGGGAGCCAGATGCGGGGATTGCGGACGATGTTGGGCATCTGGAGCATGGAGGTGCCGATGCCCTGACTTACCAGGCCGCCCCAGCGATTTTCCCGGAAAGACAGGACGGCGAAGCCCACCATCTGGGCGCAGCAGCCCGCCACGGCCGCCCCTCCCGCCAGGCCGGTGAGGCCGAAGGCGGCGCAGATGGCGGCGGAGGAGATGGGAAGGGTCAGGGCGATGCCCACCAGCACGGACACGACAATGCCCATCCAGAAGGGTTGCAGTACGGTGGTGTCCTTGATGAGCTGGCCAAAGGCGGAGGCCGCCGCCCCGATGGCGGGGGCCCACCAGGCCGACAGAGCCACGCCCGCGCAGATGGTCACCAGGGGAGTGACCAGAATATCCACCTTGGTCTCCTTGGAGACGGCCTTGCCAATCTCGGCGGCGAGGATGGCGATGACGAGTACGGCCAGAGGGCCGCCGGCCCCGCCCAGGCCGTTGGCGGCGGAGCCCACGGCGATGAGGGAGAAGAGGACCAGCGGAGGGGCCTGAAGGGCGTAGCCGATGGCGGCGGCCATGGCGGGGCCGGACATGGCCGAGGCGTAGCCGCCGATGTCCACCAGGAACGGGACGCCGAGCTGCTGGCCCAGCGTCTTGATGATGGTGCCGATGAGCAGGGAGCAGAACAGGCCCTGGGCCATGGCCCCCAGGGCGTCGATGCCGTATCGCTTGGCTGAGATGACGATGTTTTTGCGCTGGAGGAAGGCGTTGAGCTTGTCCATAGTGGCGGGCTCCTTTGGGTAAAATAATAGGACCTTACAGGTGTCAAGACACCTGTAAGGTCCTATTATAGCGGATTTTGGATATTTGTCAAGCGGAAGCTACTCCTTCACCAGAAAGCCCGCCGCATCCAGCGCGGTCCGGACACGTTGAAAGGCGTCCTCGTCCGGGCAGCGGAGGGTGTGCAGGTGGATGCCGTCGGTGAGGACGCTGAGGGGTTTGGCCCCCTCCTCCTTTACCCTGCGTATAAATTCTCCCACATCATACCGGGAGGAGAGCTCCAGCCGCCCGGAGAGCTGGCCGTACACCGGGTGCTCTACCGCCACGTCGATGACGGTGCAGCCGTTGTCCACCATGATGTTGAGCTCGGGCTCCAGCTCGGCGGCGCTGTGACGGCAGACCAGCGTGCGCAGCCGCCCGCCTACCTCCCGGGGCACCAGGTAGCCCCGGGGTGTGGAGACGATGTTGGCTCCCGCCGCCCGGAGCAGGGCGATGTCCCCCACGATGATCTGGCGGCTGACGGAAAAGCGCTGGGCCAGGGCGGTGGCGCTCACCGGGCAGAGGGTCTCGGTCAGGCAGCGGGAGAGGGCCTCCCGGCGTTGGACGGCATTCATAAAGGGCATCCTCCTTTACACATATTGTCCCATCAGGCCCCGGACCGACACCTCGCCGGAGGTGACGGTCTCCCGGCGGCCGTCGGGGCAGCGGACCACCAGGCCAAAGTCGTCGTCGACGGCCTCGGCGAAGGCGGGGACCTGGGCGCCCCCCCGGAGCAGCAGCACCTCACGGCCCGTGGTGGCGCACCGGGCCCGGTAGTCGGACAGATAGTCCGCCTTGCCGGCGGGGAAGGCGGCATACAGGTCGTCCAGCGCGGCCAAGATCCGCCCCGCCAGCTCCGCACGGCGGACGGAAAAGCCCTCCAGCTTCAGCGAGGTAGCGATATCGGCCAGTTCCGGGCCAAAGTCCGCGGCGGTCTGACTCACGTTGACCCCAAGGCCCACCACCACATGGCTCGGGGCGGCGCTCTCGGCCTCCAGCTCCAGCTCGGTCAGGACGCCGCACAGCTTTTTTCCATTCAGAAGGATGTCGTTGGTCCACTTGATCTGGGGCTCCGCTCCGCAGCAGGCCTGGATGCCGCGGCAGACCGCCACCGCCGTCCAGGCGGTGAGCTGGGACAGATCGGCCAGCGAGACGGCCGGCCGCAGCAGGATAGACAAGTAAAGTCCCTTGCCGGAAAGGGACTGAAAGGAGCGCCCCCTACGGCCCCGGCCGGCGGTTTGCTCCTCGGCCAGAACGGCCAGACCCTCGGCCGCTCCGGCGGCGGCCCGGCGCTTGACCTCGGTGTTGGTGGAGTCCACCGTCTCCAGACAGACCAGCTCCCGCCCGACGGTGCGGCCTGCCAGAGCTCCGGCCAGCTCGCCTGCCCGGATGCGGTCGGGACCGCCGGCGAGGCGGTAGCCCCGATTGGGGGCGGAGGTGATCTGGTAGCCGTCCCGCCGCAGGGCCTCCACCGCCTTCCACACCGCCGCGCGGCTTACCGCCAGAGTGCGGCTCATGGCCTCTCCGGAGAGATGCCCCTCCCCATGGCCGCGCAGCAGCGCCAGGACCTCTTCCTCCAGCATATCAAAGCCTCCTTTTTGCCTGGACCCTTGACAAGACACCCTAATACCCTTTTATTATAGCTGAGGGCCAAAGGCTGTCAACAAAAATTAAAAAATAGTTTACAACCGGCGATGGCTGCGCTATACTATTGTAAACTCAATATAAAAAATGGTTTACGATTGGAGCGACCCGTATGCACAGTAAGACCCGTTCCCTGATCCTGGCGGCTCTGTTTGCCGCCCTCACCGCCATCGGGGCCTTTTTGAAGATTCCCCTGGGCGCCCTGTCCCTGACCCTCCAGTTCTTTTTTACTGCCATGGCGGGGGTTCTGCTGGGGCCCCGCTGGGGGGCGGCCTCCCAGGCGGTCTATGTGGCGCTGGGGCTGGCGGGCCTGCCCGTCTTTACCATGGGCGGCGGCCTGGGCTATGTGTTCCAGCCCAGCTTCGGCTTCCTGCTGGGACTGATCCCCGCCGCCTGGGTCATCGGCCGTCTGGCGGGGGAGGGGACCCAGGCCCGGCGCATCGTCCCGGCCTGCCTGGCCGGGCTGGGGGTACTCTACCTGGTGGGTCTGCCGTATATGTACCTGATCCTGAACGTCTATTTGGATAAGGGCCTGTCGATCTGGTATGTGGTCCGGGCGGGGATGCTGATCTACCTGCCCGGGGACTTTTTGAAGATTGCCGTCACCACTCTGCTGGCCCGGCCCCTGAAGCGAGCCCTTTCCCACTGAGAAGCATATCTGACCGCCCTGTCCCATAAGATGGTACAAAGCTGTGGGAAAGGCGGGATCAGGATGCAATACGAGGAGAAACGGGTCCGTCCGGAGGCGGCCCACCACGTGATTTTGGAGGGACGGGAGTCCCTGACGGTCTCCGGAGTGGAGGAGGTGGAGAGCTTTGACGAAACCACCATCGTCATGTCCACCTCCAAAGGTTCCCTGGTGGTGCGGGGGGAGGACCTGCACATCGAGAAGCTGAGTCTGGACGGCGGGGACCTGAAGGTGGAGGGCTCGGTGGACTCCCTCACCTATGAGGACGATGCCGGGGACCGGGGCGGGTTCTTCGCCCGGCTGTTCCGGTAGGATGGGCATCGACCTGTGGGACCAGGCTCTTACCTTTGCCGGGGCGGCGATCTTGGGCATGGGGGCGGGCCTGGTCTACGACCTGATGCGGGTCCTCCGGCGCAGGCTACGCCTCCCCCTGCTGGGCCCCGTCCTGGATTTCCTCTTTTGGCTCCTGCTCACCGCCGCCCTTTTCGTCTACGCCGTGGCCACCGGAGGGCGGCTGCGGATCTTTATGGTCATCGCCGTGGGGGTGGGGGCGGTATTCTATTTCCTCCTCCTCAGCCGCCCCGCCCTCTTTCTCGCGGGCCTGCTGGCCGACGGGATCGCTTATCTCTGCCATCTGGCCGCCCTGCCCATGATTTGGCTGGGCCTTCTGTGTAAAAAACTTATTAAAATTGCAAAAAATATCTTTCATTATGGCCGGAGATGGTATAAAATAAGGCTGATACCCGGAGAAATGGAGACCCTGAAGCGAAATCAGGGCGCGGAAAAGGGGGAAAAGGGCCGTGGTAAAGACAAAAAAGGCGGGTCTGCTCACAAAAATCGTCGTACTCGCTCTGCTGATTTACCTGGCGACTTCTCTCCTGAATCTGCAGGGACAGATCGCCTCCGCCCAGGCGGAGCGGGACGACCTGAGCCGGCAGGTGGCGGCGCAGACCCAGGCAAACGCCGACCTGGCCGACGACGTGGAAAACAGCGGCGACCCTGAGCGCATCCAGGACATTGCCCGCGACAGGCTGGGCCTGGCTGCGCCGGACGAGCGCATTTTCATCGCCTCGAACTGAGCGAGGGTCCCCGGGGTAAATTGCAAGGAGGATTTAGCAAAAGGTATGGAGTTTGGTGTTGGTTCGATCCTGGAAGGAAAAGTGACAGGAATCACAAAATTCGGCGCGTTTGTGTCTCTGCCCGGCGGCCGGTCCGGGCTGGTGCACATTTCGGAGATCGCCTATTCCTACGTGAACGACGTCAAGGACTACCTCACGGAGGGACAGGAGGTCAAGGTGAAGGTCATCGGCATTGATGACAACAACCGCATCAATCTGTCCATCAAAAAGGCGATGGATCCTCCTCCCCGCCCCCCGCGGCCCGCGCCGGGCCCGGCCGCGGGCCACCCCCCAGGGCGCCGCCAGGGCGGTCCCCCCCGCCCGGGCCTCCGCCCCCGGCAGGCACGCCGATATTGGGGCCACCCCGGCCCACCCAGGGGACGGGAAGGGGAAGGTGCGCGATGTGTTCATCGGGGAAAACCAGGTCAAGGAGATGTGTAAAAGAGCGCACCCCGCCAGGGCGGCCGTTCCGGCGGCTTTCGCGGCGCGCAGCCTGCCGAGCCGGAGACCTTTGAGGACCGCCTCAAGCACTTTATGCAGGCCTCGGACAGCAAGCTGTCCGAGATGCGGTACTTAGAGAAGAAGAGCTCCCGCCGCGGAGGACGCAAGTAAAAATGGAAAAAGCGCGCGGCCGGAGGCCGCGCCCTTTTTTTGTCCGGGGCAAAAAAGGGAGCGCCCGGAAGCACCAGGGCGCTCAAAGAAGGGGATTGTGCGGGAGAATGGAATGAACTCCAGCCAGAGTGGGAATACGCTTCCTCGCGTACAAGCCTATCTTACATAAACTTCCTAAAAATGTCAATGAGAACTTTTGTCGAAAGGCGGAAAATCATGATGCGCATCCTCAACGGAGTGGTCCACACTATGGCTGGGCCGGTGATCCCCCACGGCTATGTGGAGGTAGAGAATGGAAAGATCCGGGCGGTGGGGGAGATGTCCGCCCGGACCGCGGCGGGGGCCGGCCCGGTGTACGACGCCGGGGGCGGGCACATCCTGCCCGGTTTCATCGACGCCCATTGCCATCTGGGTATGTTCGGCAATGCTCTGGGCTTTGAGGCCGACGACGGCAACGAGTCCACCGACCCCTGTACCCCACAGCTTAGGGCCATCGACGCCATCAATCCCCAGGACCGCTGCTTTCACGAGGCCCGGGAGGGGGGCGTCACCACGGTGCTCACCGGGCCGGGCAGCGCCAATCCCATCGCCGGGCAGTTTGCCGCCATCAAGACCGACGGACGGTGGGTGGACGAGATGGTGCTCCGGGCCCCGGCGGCCATGAAGATGGCCCTGGGGGAGAATCCCAAAACAGTGTATAACGAGCGCAAGGAGACCCCCATCACCCGGATGGCCACCGCGGCGGTCATCCGGCAGGAGCTCTCCAAGACCCTGGAGTACATGGACAAGCAGGACAAGGCCGATGCCGAGGAGGATACCGACGCACCGGATTACGACGCCAAGCTGGAGGCCCTGATCCCCGTCCTGCGGGGGGAGCTGCCCGTCCACATCCACGCCCACCGGGCGGATGACATTGCCACCGCGGTGCGGATCTGCCGGGAGTTCGGCCTGAAATACGTCATCGTCCACGGCACCGAGGGCCACCTGCTGCCCGAGCTGCTGGCGGCGGAGGGGGCGGGGGTCATCACCGGGCCCAGCCTCACCGACCGCAGCAAGCCGGAATTGGCCAACCTGACCATCGAGAATCCGGCCATTCTGGCCCGAGCGGGGGTGCCGGTGGCCATCTGCACCGACCACCCGGTGATCCCCATCCAATACCTGCCCATCTGCGCCGCTCTGGCGGTCCGGGGCGGTCTGGAGCCCGAGGAGGCCCTGGCCGCCATCACCATCCATCCCGCCCGGCTGGCCGGTCTGGACAAACGGGTAGGCTCTCTGGAGCCGGGCAAGGACGCCGATATTGTGGTCACCACCGGCCATCCACTGGACTGGAACGGGAAGGTGCGCTATGTGTTCATCGGGGGAAAACAGGTCAAGGGCTGACGGCCGCTCCAAACGCACATTGTGAAAAGTTCACAGAATATTTCCAGATTGGCGGTGACTTTTTGGGGGAAAGCTGGTATAATAAAAATACCCGGAGGACGGGCACTCCGTCCGCCGTCAACGATAGCCCCCCACCGGGGGCGGAAGAAGGAGCTGAATCGAATGAAATTCGTATTCACCGACAAGAAGGTCACCCTGCCTGCATCCGTCCATGCCTACGCCGAAAAAAAGGTGGGCAAGCTGGACCGCTATTTCAGCAGCGAAGCGGAGGCTGCCATTACTTTTAGCGTAGAAAAGGACCGGAACCGGGCCGAGGTTACCGTCCGCTCCGGCAGTATGATCCTCCGCGCCTCCGAGAGCACCTCCGACATGCGGGCCTCCATCGACGCGGCCGTGTCCACCATCGAGCGTCAGATCCGCAAGAACAAGGCCCGCCTGGAAAAACGTCTGCGCAAGGACGCCTTCGAGCGGTCCGTGGATGTGGCGGAGGTCTCGGACTTCGTGCCCGAGGAGGAGGAGGAGTTCAGGATCGAGCGGGTCAAGCGCTTCCCCATCAAGCCCATGACCCAGGAAGAGGCCATCCTCCAGATGAACCTGGTGGACCACGCCTTCTTCGCCTTCAAGAACGAGGATGCCGGCGGAGCCTTCTCCGTGGTGTATAAAAGAGAAAACGGCGGCTACGGCCTCATCGAGGACGCGCTGTAATACGAAACCACAGAGCGCCGGGGCATTGCCCCGGCGCTTTTCCGTGAAGTTCAGGCTGCCTTTTCCAGCAGCAGCAGCGTCTCCTCCGGCGTATTGGCGTTCAGCCGGAGGTAGAGTGTGTCCGCCTGGCTGGGGTCCCGGTACAGCCCGCCGCCCCAGTAGGCCTCGCAGTTGGTCTGAAAGTCCCGCTCCGCCCGTTCCTCCACCAGGGTATCCACCACGCCGGCGGGGAGAAGCCGCTCCTCCAGCCGGCCGTAGTCCAGAGGCTGGTCATGCAGGCAGGCGTAATACTCCCCCTGATAGCGCACATGGGGGGACAGCTCACCCTGGGCGCTGGTCCGGTAGAAGGTACCCAGCGCCAGAGCGCACACCGCAAAAGTGACGACGAACCAGACGGCGGTATGTCTTGGCGTTTTCTTCATCGCGGCTCCCTCCCGTAAAGATGGATGCAGACCGGGCGCTTACTGCGCCTGCACGCTCTCCGCCACCCGGATGAGCTCCTCAGGGGAGACGTAGCCGTCGATGAGGAAGGCCGCCCCCTTCTCCTCGTCCATCCAGATGAGGAAGCTGGGATAGTCGGGACTGATGGTCTCCAGCAGATGGGCCTGACAGTCCTTGCCGATGGTGATGAGCTTTTCCGTGGAGTGCTCGTTGTCCACGGCGAAGGTGCCGGCGGTGTTGCCGGCCATATAGGAGAAGTAGAGGAACTGCTCCTGATCGTTGACGTAGATGGCCATATCCTCGGGCAGATCGCCCTGGGAGCGGTCCTCCATATAGCCCGCGGGGAGGTAGGTGGGCCGGTAGAGGACGTCGTCCGGGCCGTCCATCCCATCCCCCTGGAAGGAGAAGGCGGAGTGGTCCTCAAAGCGCTGGCTGAAGAAGTGGACCACCCAGGCCCGGGCGCTCGGGCTGAAGGTCACGGCGCTGCCCAGGCACAGGACCGCCCCCAGCGCCAGACAGGCCGCCGAGCGGAACAGGCGGCTGCGCCGCCACAGGCCGGGCCGGACCTTGGGCCGGGCACCGCCGCGGATGGGGTCCCGCAGCAGGGCGGCCATTTCGGCCTGATACTCCAGCGAGCGGGATGGCGCCTCGGTCTCACCCTCCGTCAGGGCCTCGGCATCCAGTCGGGCGGCCTCCAGAAGGGCGCTGCGCAGCAGAGCGTCAAATTCCGAATCCTTCACGGCCGTACCCCTCCTGTTCCAGTTTGTTTTGCAGCAAGGCTTTGCCCCGCATCAGACGCACCGCCACGGCATTTTCCGATAGGGAGAGTCGCCGGGCGATGTCCTTGTTGGACCACTCCAGCACGCAGCGCAGCTCCAGCACCTCCCGGTAGGTGTCCGGCATGGAGCGGATCAGCTCCACCAGGCGGTGGTAGGCGGTCTCGGTTTCGGGACCGGACCCGGCGGGCGGGTCCCAGCCGTCCTCCAGCGAGGTCAGCCGCTTCTCCTGCTTGAGCAGGTCCAGCGCAGTCCGTTTCACTATAATAACGACGAAGGGCTCCAATTCCTTACAGGAAATTTTGCGGATTTCGGAAAAATGTTTGATGAGCTTGAGAAACGCATCGTGAACGGCGTCCTCCGCCAGGACGGAGGACTTCAGCACCTGCAGGGCCACACGGTACATCCGGGGCTCATATTGCTCGTAGATCTGCTGGAGCAGAGCGCGATCCGTCTCCAGCTCCAGCGCGGTCAGGCCGGGCGGCATGCGCCTTCCCCCTTTCGCAGCGTATCTATACTGTATCACAAACACGCGGCGGAGGACAATACCAACCGGAAATTGAGAAAAATTTTTCCACAAAGCGACAAAAATTGCCCAAAAGTCCCACAGGTTGCTGTATCCAAAGAAAAAGGGATGTGGTATACTTAAAAAGGAAAATATCGGGGCGAAACCGCCCCGTCGGAGAGAAAAAGGAGTGTACAGCAATGCAGATCTATATCAGCGCCGACATCGAGGGGACCTGCGGCATCGCCGACTGGTCCGAGACCGAGCGCAAGACCATGGACGATTACCGGCCCTTCCAGCAGCAGATGACCCGGGAGGTAGCCGCCGCCTGCGCCGGAGCCGTGGCGGCGGGGGCGGAAGATATTCTCCTGAAGGATGCCCACGACACCGCCCGCAATCTTGACCCCACCGCCCTGCCCAGAGAGACGCGCATCCTGCGGGGGTGGACCGGGGACCCGCTGTCCATGATGTCGGGACTGGATTCCGCCCCCTTCGGGGCGGTGCTCTTCACGGGCTATCACGCCTGGGCCGCCTGCCCCGGCAATCCCCTCAGCCACACCATGAACCTGGGCAACGAGTACGTTGCCATCAATGGCGTGCGGGCCAGCGAGTTTCTTCTCAATTCCTACACCGCCGGCTATTACGGCGTGCCGGTGGCCTTCCTGTCCGGCGACGCCGACCTGTGCGCCTTCGCCCGGGAGCTCATCCCCGAGATCGTCACTGTCCCTGTCAATCGGGGTGTGGGCGGAGGGGTGGTCTCCCTCCACCCGGCGGTGGCGGTGGAGCGCATCCGGGCGGGCGCCGAGGAGGCGGTGAAAAAAGCCGACCGGTGCCGGGTGCACATGCCCGACCATTTCGAGTCGGTCATCCGGTTCCGGGAACACAAGCTGGCCTACTCCAAGAGCTTCTACCCCGGCGCCCGGCTGGAGGACGGCAAAAATGTATGCTTCGACAGCGACGACTGGTACGAGATGCTGCGCTATTTCCATTTCGTGCTCAGCGACTAAGGGAGGATCACATGCCACAGCAAAATGACAGAGATCTGCGCCTGGCGGTGCTCATCGACGCGGACAACGCCTCCCGGACCGCCATGCGGGACGTGATGGCGGAGATCGCCGTCTACGGCACCCCCACCATCAAGCGCATCTACGGAGACTGGACCACCCCCAATATGGCCTCCTGGAAACCCATCCTGCTGGAGAACGCCATCACCCCCATCCAGCAGTACAGCTACACCACCGGCAAGAACTCCACCGACTCGGCCATGATCATCGACGCCATGGATGTGCTCTACACCGGGCGGTGCGACGGCTTTGTCATCGTCTCCAGCGATTCGGACTTCACCCGGCTGGCAATCCGCCTGCGGGAGGCGGGGATGAAGGTCATCGGCATGGGGGAGAAGAAGACCCCCCAGCCTTTTATCGCTTCCTGCGACAAATTTGTCTACATCGAGGTCATACGGGCTGCCGGGGACAAGGCACGGGCCGCGGCCCGGAAGCTCCAGGAGCAGGCGGAGGTTGCCAAAGAAGAGCCGTCCGCCGCCAGGCCGGAGGAGCCAGCCGCCGGCAAGAGCCGGAAGGGCCGGAAGAAGGCGGCCGAGGTCCCGGAGCCTGCGCCGGAGCCCCCCGTGCCGGAGCCGCCCGCCGCCGAACCCGAGCGGGGAGTGCCGCCGGAGATGGTGGATCTGATCGCCGACGCGCTGGAGATGATCGCGGACGAGGACGGCTACGCCTTTATGGGAGAGCTGGGCAACCTGCTGGCCAAACAGAGACCCGACTTCGACCCCCGAAACTATGGCTTTTCCAAGCTCACCACCCTCATCAAAAGCCTGCCCCGCTTCGAGGTGGACGCGCGGCAGACCTCCAACCCCCACACCAAGCACATTTATCTGCGGGATAAGAAGCGGAAATAGATGCTGGGGAGGGAGGGCTGACCCATGATGACCCCATGCAACCGGCGGATGCAGGGATTGCATACCGGATCCGGGTGGAGAACCTGAGCAGCTTCGGAACGGCCCGGAGCGCGGCATACGAATACAACTTTTATGTCTGTTCCAGAGATTACCACACAGCGCGGTACGCCCTTGGGCGGTGATGAACGGGGCGGGACCCGGCTGCACGGCTGGGGAGACCCGGCAGGGAGGCGCGGTATATGGGAGACGGCAACAAGTCCATCAGCTTTTTCGGCCTGGTGGCCATGGGCATTGGGTGTATGCTGGGTACGTCCTGGCTCCTGCTCACCGGCCCCTGGCTGGAGGTGGCGGGAGGTCCCCTGAACCTGGCCGTGGCGTTTGCCCTGTGCATCGTCGTCGAGCTGCCCTTCGCCTTTGCCTATATGGAGGCCATCCCCATGCTGCCACGGCAAGGGGGCGAGGTGGTCTACTCCAGCGCCGCCTTCGGCCCCGGCGGGGGCTTTGCGGTGGGCTGGGCGGGGGTGCTGATGAACTCCATCGTCTTCTGCTGGGTGGACCTGGCCGCCATCTCCCTGCTGGATGAGCTGTTTCCCGCCCTGGGCCGGGTGGGGCTGCTCTATACGGTGGGAGGCCACTCGGTGACCCTGCCCAATGTGCTGTGCCAGCTTGCCCTGGCCGGCGCCATTGTCTATATCCAGTACCGAGGCGCCGACCTGTGCGCCTCCCTGGCCAAGCTGGCCACCGTGGTGCTGCTCACCATGTGCCTGGCCGGGCTGGCGGTCTGCTTCTCCCACTTCGACCCGGCGGTCTACGCCGCCGACGGTGGGCTGGAATTCCACTTCAGCGGTTCGGCCTCCCTGCTGTCCATGCTGGTGTTCTCGGTGGCCGGATGGGAGACGGTGGCCAAGGCGGCGGCCGACGCCACCGGCTCCGCCGCGCGGAAGGCGGGAGCCGCCCTGATTACCTGCCTGCTCATCGTCACCGCCCTTTTGTGCCTGGTGCCCACCGCGGTGGCGGGGAACCTGCCCTGGCGGACGGCGGTGGACCGCACCGCCCCCTTTGCCGATGTGCTGGTGTCCATCACCGGCTGGCCGGCGGTGCGCCTGGCCTTCCTGGCCACAGCCCTTGTGGGGGCGGTGGGGGTGATGAACTCCACCCTCTACTCCTCCTCCCGGATGCTCTACGGCCTGGCCCGGTCCAAGCTGGTCCCCGGCGGATTCGGGCGGCTCCACCCCCGGTACGGGACCCCCACCCGGTGCGTCTGGTTCGCCGCCGCCTTCGTCCTGCCCGCCCCCTTCACCGGAAAGCTCTTCTTCCGGCCCCTCATCCACGTGGCCTCCCTGGCCACCATCGTCATGTGGGTCATGACCCTGGCGGCGGTGCTGCGGCTGCGCCGGACCCGGTCCGACCTGCCCCGGCCGGTGCGCATGCCCGGCGGGAGGCCCATGGCGGCGTTCGGTGTTCTGGCCGCCCTCTTTCTGGCGGGGAACATCCTGCTACCCTTCAGCCCGGGGGCGCTGACGCCCCTGGAGTACCTGCTGGCCCTGGGGCTGACGGCCCTGGGGAGCGGGCTCTACCGCCTGCGGGACCGGAGCCTGACTCGGCAGGAGCGGGAGGCCCTCATCCTGGGGGATGGGCGGAAAGAGGTATAAAAAAGCCTGTTCGGACATCCGAACAGGCTTTTTTACATTGGTCAGGGAGCAGGCTTGAACATCTCCCTGCCCATGCGGCACAGGGGACACACCCAGTCGGCGGGGAGGGACTCGAAGGGGGTTCCGGGGGCGACGCCGCCCTTGGCGTCGCCTTGTTCCGGGTCATAGATGTAGCCGCAGATGGAGCAGACATACTTCTGAGCCTTGGGTGCGGCGGGCTTAGCGGGGGCGGTCAGGGCGGCCACGGCCCGGGCGTAGTCGGCCACGGCGGCTAGGTCGGCCTCGGTGGGCCGGAAGCAGACCTTGAAGGGCTTTTCCAAGGTCTTGAATTTCAACTGGGCGAGCTGGGCCTGAAGCATGTCGGCGGCCTCGCCGGTCCAGCCGAAGGAGCCGAAGGCGCCGGCGGCCCGGCCCTTGGTGTTGATGGCGTCCACGGCGTGGACGGCGTGCCAGATGGCCTCGGGGGCATTGCGGTTGATGGTGGGGGCGCCGAAGAGGACCACGTCGCAGCCGTTGACCAGACCGGATACGTCGGCGGCGTCATAGACCAGATCGGCGGCGGTGACTTGAAAGCCCTCGTCCGCCAGGGCCCGGGCGGCGGCCTCGGCCAGCGCCTTGGTGCAGCCGTAAGCCGAGCAGTAGAGCACGGCGGCGGTGGGGCCGGACTTGGGGGCGGGGGTGCTCCAGGCGCGGTAGCGCTCCTTGGCATGGGCCAGGGTCTCGGTGAGGACGGGGCCGTGGCTGGGGCAGACCAGCTCGGCCTCGGCGGGCATCTTGTCCAGTCCGGCCAGAACGCTGGGCTTGAAGGGCCCGAAGATGCAGTCAAAATAGTAGCGCAGCTCCCCCTCGTAGGCATTCCGGTAGACGGGGTGGATGCCGGTGTCCTTCATGGTGGGCTCGCAGAAGTGGGCCCCCAGGAAGTCACAGGTGAACAGGGTTCGGTCCGCCGGGTCCCAGGTGAACATGGAATCGGGCCAGTGGAGCAGGGGAGCGGTGAGGAAGTGGAGGACCTTATTGCCCAGGTCCAGGGTGTCTCCATCCTTCACCACCCGGCAGGGGAGCGCCCGGTTGGCGATGGCGGTGAGGAACTTCTTGGCCGAGGTGGTGCACAGCACCGTCAGATTGGGGCAGCGTTCCAGCAGCCGGGCCACGCTGCCGGAGTGGTCGGGCTCGGTGTGGTTCATGATCAGGTAGTCCACCTGTTCCAGGGGGAGGACCTCCTCCACGTTGGACACAAACTCGTCCCAATAGTCCAGGTGGACGGTTTCGATGAGGACGTTTTTCTCTCCGGTGAGCAGATAGGCATTGTAGGAGGTGCCGTATTTGGACTCCATGACGATGTCAAATACCCGCAGGGCGGGATTCAGAATGCCGACGGACCAGATACCCTCACGCAGCTTGATGGCGCTCATAGCAGATTTCCTTTCCAAAAGTCAGGATTTGCGGCCGGACCGCACACTTTTCGCCTTTCAGTATAGCGTTCCGACGGGGACTTGTCAACAAAATCCTAGTGAATAAGAGGGAATTTTGGCGGGGTTGACTTCCCACTGGCTTTGACATACAATATCGGAACGTGAACAACGTGGGAGGGGCAGAAACATGCTGGTTTATCTGGACAATGCGGCTACGACACAGGTGTGTCCCCAGGCGGCCCGGGCCGCCCTGGAGGTCATGACGGAGGAGTTCGGCAATCCCTCCTCGCGTTATGCCTGGGGAGGACGGGCGGCCGCCCGGCTCCGGGAGGACCGGCAGACGGTGGCGGACACCCTGGGCTGCGCGCCGGAGGAGCTGTTCTTCACCTCCTGCGGCACCGAGGGGGACAATTGGGCTGTGCGGGGGGCGGTGCGGTACAACCGGCACAAGGGAAAGCACATCGTCACCACCGCCATCGAGCACGCCGCCGTGCTGGAGCCCATCCGGGAGCTGGAGGAGCAGGGCTATGAGGTGACCCGGCTCCGACCGGACCGGACCGGGCACATTGACCCGGAGGAGCTCTCCGCCGCCCTGCGGCCGGACACGGTGCTGGTGTCGGTGATGCTGGTGAACAATGAGCTGGGGACCATCCAGCCCGTGAAGGCGGCGGCGGAGGCCATCCGGCGGACCCAATGCCCAGCCTTGCTCCACACCGACGCGGTGCAGGGCTTTTTAAAGGTGCCCTTCACCCCCCGGGGTCTGGGCGCCGACCTGGTGACCATCAGCGGCCACAAGGTCCGGGCCCCCAAGGGCATCGGGGCCCTGTATATCAAAAAGGAGCGGATTTCCAAGTGGAAGCCTCTGCTCCCCGGCGGCGGGCAGGAGGGCGGGCTGCGCTCCGGCACCGAGCCCACGGCCCAGATCGCGGCCTTGGCGGCGGCCTGCCGGGCCTGGGGCGGGGAGAAGGCCATCCGGCACATAGCCGATGTGAAGGAGTACGCTCTGGAGCGGCTCCGGGCCCAAGTGGAGGGCCTCCGGGTAATCAGCGCGGGGGATGCCCCCCACATCTGCGCGGTGAGCCTGCCGGGCTACCCCAGCGAGATGCTGGTGCGGGACCTGAGCGACCGGGGCATCTGCGTGTCCTCCGGCTCGGCCTGCCATCGGGGGAAGCCCAGCCATGTCTTTGCCGCCCTGGGCCTGAGCAAGCAGGAGCTGATGGGGGTGCTGCGGGTCTCTTTCGGGCCGGACAGCACCCGCCGGGACGCTGAGGCTCTGGCCGACGCACTGGCCGAGATTCAAAAAAATCGCATTGCAGTGAGGTAATGATGTTCCACTATATGAGACGCGGGAGGGCCTTCTACAAAGACGTGGTGATCCTGGCCATCCCCATTATCCTGCAGAATCTGGTCACCACGTCTCTGGGCCTCGTCGATACCCTGATGGTAGGGATGCTGGGCGAGACCCCCTTGGCGGCGGTCACCACCGCCAACATGCCGGTGTTCGTCATCCAACTGGTCATTTTCGGCCTGCAGAGTGGCTCCTCCGTCCTCATCAGCCAATATTGGGGCAAGGGTGACCGGGAGAACATCAATCGGGTCATCGGCATCGGCTGCTATGTGGCGGGGGCCATCTCCATTCTCTTTGCCCTGGTGATGATGGCCTTTCCACGCCCGCTTATGGGTCTGCTGGTGAACGACGCCGCCCTGGTGGAGATCGCCGCCGACTACGCCCGCATCGTGGGCCCCTCCTACATTCTCAACAGCATCACCGGGGTCTACGTGGGGGCCCACCGCAGTATGGAGAACCCCAAGCTGGGGCTCATCATCTTCTCCATCTCCATGTGCACCAACACCTTTCTCAACTGGGTGCTGATCTTTGGCAATCTGGGGGCCCCGGCGCTGGGCGTGGTGGGCGCTGCGGTCGCCACCCTGACGTCCCGGGTGGTGGAGTTTGTGGCTATGGCAATCTACGCTCTGACCAACCGGCGCTTCCGGCTGCAGTTTGCCCTGCTGCTCCGGCCCAGCAGGGAGCTGGTGGGAAAGTTCGTGCGCTACTCCAGCCCCGTGGTGCTCAACGAGACCATGTGGGGCCTGGGCACTACCTTATATAAAGTGATCATGGGCCACATGGAGGGAAGTGCCGCCATCCTGGCCGCCCGTGCCCTGGCGGGCAACATCGAGGACATCTGCTCGGTGGCCATCTTTGCCGTGGCTGGTTCCACCGCCATCATCGTGGGACGGGAGATCGGCGCGGGGCGGCGGGATACGGTCTACGAGGTGGGGGCCACCATGAACACCCTGGCCCTTCTGTGCGGGGGTGTACTGGGGGGGCTGTTGGTGCTGGCCGCCCACTTCCTCCTGCCGGTGTGGGTCTACCCTATCTTCGACCTGTCCGCACGGTCGGCGGGCATCGCCACCATGATGCTCACCTTTACCGGGACTACGCTGGCCCTGCGGGCCTTCAACTCCACCAACATTGTGGGAGTCCTCCGGGGTGGCGGCGACGTCCGGACCGCTATGCGCATCGACATTCTGCCCCTGTGGGCGGTGGCCCTCCCCCTGGCCGCCCTGTTCGGGCTGGCGCTGAAGTGGGGGATTTTCTGGGTCTACATCGGCATCACCATGGAGCAGGTAAGTAAATTCGGCTTTGGCGTGGGGCGCTTCCGGTCCCGCGCCTGGATCAATGACGTTACTGTGGCCCGCTATCAGCGGGAGGAAACGCCGAGCCGGAGCGCAGATACATAAAAAGAGACCGCCTGCGCCTTGAGGCGCAGGCGGTCTCTTTTTGGACGGCTAACTGGTAAGCTGCTCCAGGCTGGTCTGAACGAAGAAACAGCCCAGTCGGTTCAGCCGCTCCCGAATGAGCTCCCGGCTGGTGCCGCCGGTGTCGTAGCGGACGGCCAGGTCGCCGGAGCTCTGGTCGAGCCGGACCTCCAGCACGCCGGGCATGGCCAACAGCTCCTGCTGGACCTGACGGGTGGAAGGCTCCGGCAGGGCAGGCAGGTGGAAATGGACGTTGGTCAGGGGCATGGCGATCACCTCCACTCCCAGGATGCCCCAAATGCGCAGAAAAACCCGCCGGGGCTATTTGATTAAATGTGCTCCGGCCAGATACTGATAGGTGGTGGGGGGCAGCAGCTTGATGAGCCTGGAAGCCTGACTTTGGGGCTCTGAGAGCAGGCTGCGCACCTTGGAGGCGCTGATGACCGTGTTGTCGGCGGAGAAGCGGGGGATCTCCCGCAGGGTCACGCCGTGCTCCGGCAGGATGCGGCGGAGCATCTCGTTGTAGACGGCGGTGGTAGGGCTGAAGGGCTCCTGGCCCACGTAGCGGGAGGTGACGTCCAGGGCCTGGGCGATGCGCAGGAACACCTTACAGTCCAGGGCGGCCTGGATCTGGGTGATCGCTTCGCTGCTGGGAAAAAAGTAGGAGGGAAACACAGCGGTGGAGATGAGGTAGCTGCCCGTCTCATGGAAGATGAGGTTGTGCAGGTCACGGGTGCCCTGCTCCACTAATTGTTTGCGCACGGAGAAGGAGAACTGGGACACGTCCTCGGAGACGAGGAACAGGTGGACGGTGTCATTTTCCCGGCAGGCCGTCTCCACCAGCCGCCGGTGGCCCAGGGTAAATGGGTTGGCGTTCATGACGATGGCGGCCTGCCGGCCATGGCCCTGCTGCAGCCGGCTGAGATAGCTCTCGAAGCCGTGGGGGCGGTTCTCCAGGAAGACCACCTGGCCCTCCACCCGGGCAATCTCGTGAAAGCCCAGGTCCCGGAAGACGGGGAGGTTGCAGCATTTGGTGTGCAGCAGCAGATGGCAGTTGCCCCGGCCATACTGATATTCCACCAGGTGGGAGACCACAGTGTTCAGCAGCCCCTCGCCCCGGTGGGCCCCGTCCACGGCAAAGCAGCGCAGCGTATTGCGGAAGCAGGAGCCGGTGGCCACCAGCCGCTCATGCCGGTCATAGACGCCCGCGGTGTAGTCCAGGTGGGGGTCTTCGTGGATGCCCTCCTGCTCCAGCAGGCGGCGCCACTCCGCAGCGGCGGCGGGGTCCCGCCGGTCCAGTTGTCTCAGCGTGATATCGTCCATCGAACCCTCCCGCGTCTCAGCGCGTAAAATCCAAAATCAGGGCGTGGCGGTCCCGTCGAAGGTGTAGGGCTTGATCTGCCGGACCACATCCAGGATGGTGCCGTCCCGGGCCTCCACCACGGCCACCACCTTGTCCTGCCACTGGAGCTCGTCCGGGACGCCCACGATGCCGTAGGCCCGGTCCCGCAGGGATTGGATGGTCACGTGGGGAATGCCCGCCGCGTCCAGGCAGGCGATGAGGTCGGCCCGGAGGGGGTTGACGGCTACGCCGTAGTCGGTGACCAGCACGTCCACGCAGTCGCCGGGGGTGGTGACCGTCACCACATGGTCGCACACCGTAGCCATCCGGCCCCGGACCAGCGGCGTGACAATGATACAGCACTTGCTGCCGGCGGCGGTGTCCGGGTGGCCGCCGGGGGCGCCCCGCAGCACGCCGTCCGAGCCGGTGAGCACGTTGACGTTGAAGTCCACGTCGATCTCCAGGGCGGAGAGGATGACGAAGTCCAGACGGTTGACGAAGGCCCCCTTGTTGGCGGGGTTGGCGTACTGGCTGGCGCTCATCTCGTAGTGGCCGGGGGTACGGTGGATGCTCTCCACGGCCCCCAGGTCAAAGTCCTGCACGTCGATGATCTGGCCCACCAGGCCCTGCTTGAGCATCTCCACCATGGAGGTGCAGATGCCGCCGATGGCCCAGCCCATTTGGATGCCGCGCTCCTCCATGAGGGGGGTGAGGAAGCGGTTCACCGCCAGGGAGGGGCCGCCCACGCCGGTCTGGAAGGAGAAGCCGTCCCGGAAATAGGGGGTGGCGGCCATGACCCGGGCGGCGCTCTCCGCCATCATCAGGTCCCGGGGGTTCTCGGTCATCCGGGCGGCGGCGCTGGCGATCTTTTTGGGGTCCCCGATGGAGTCCACCACCACCACGCAGTCCACGTCGATGGCCTCCACGCTGGCCGGGTAGTTGGGGAAGGGGACCAGGGTGTCGGTGACCACCACCACGTGGTCGGCAAAGCGGGCATCGGTCATGGCGTAACCCAGGGAGCCGCAGTCGCTCTTGCCGCCCACGCCCCGGCAGTTGCCCATGGAATCGGCGGTGGGAGCCGCCACAAAGGCGATGTCGATGTGGAGCTCCCCGGCCTCGATGGCCCGGGGGCGGCCACCGTGGCTGCGGATGACGGCGGGGGTCTTCAGCTCCCCGCGGGAGACCGCCTCCCCCACCTTGCCCCGGATGCCGCTGGTCTGGATGCCCACCACCTTGCCCTGGCGGATATACTCGGCCACCGGGTCGTGGGCACTGCCCAGCGAGGTGGCGGCGATGGTGATGTCCTTTAGCCCCAGCTCTTCAAAGAGAGTGGCCACGGTCAGGTTCACCACGTAGTCGCCGTCCCGCAGGTGGTGGTGGAAGGAGACCGTCATGCCATCGTGGGCGCCGCAGCGGAGCAGAGCCTCCTTCAGGGTGGGGACCACCTTGGTCTCCACCGGCTTCTCACAGCGCCGGACCCGGGGCCCGGCCTTGGTAAAATAGACGCCGTCCTTGGCGTTTTTGCCCTGATAGACCTCACGGCCGCCGGCGAGCAGGCAATCCGGGATGTCGCGTCCCACAAAATTCTTCATCTCAAAGCTCCCCCTTGTAGATGCCGCAGGCCTTGGCCAGCGCGATGGTGCGGGCTGCGCCGGGCAGAAAGGCGACGTCGATCATCTTGCCGTCGATGGTAAAGACGCCGATGCCCTGGGCGGCCTGCTCCTGGACGGCCCGGACGATCCTTTCGGCGGCGGCGATCTCCTGTTCGGTGGGGGCGAAGATCTCATGTACGATGGGGACCTGCTTGGGATTGATGACGCTCTTGCCGTCGAAGCCCATCCGGTGGTTGTCGGCGACCTCCCGGCGGAAGCCCTCCATGTCGTCCAGGTCGGTGAACACGGTGTCAAAGCACTGGACGCCGGCCGCCCGGGCGGTGAGAACCATATGACCCCGGGCGGCGGCCATCTCGATGCCGTCCCGGGTGGGGGAGACCTGCATGCACTTGCGGAAGTCGCCGCCGGACAGGGCGATGCCCAGCATTCGGTTGGAGGCGCAGCAGATCTCGTAGGAATTGAGCACACCTTTGGGGCTCTCCAGTGCCGCCATCAGCAGGGTCCGGCCCGGCTCCATGCCGAACTCGGCCTCGGCCTGCTCCACGGCGTGCTCCACCTGGCGGATGTCGGCGGCGGACTCACACTTGGCAATGCGGATGCCGTCGGCCCCCGCCGCCACGGCCACCCGCACGTCCTCCCGCCAGTGGGGAGTGTCCAGGCCGTTGATGCGGACCAGCACCTCGGTGTCGCCGTAATCCACCGTGGTCAGGGTGTGGTAGAGGGAGAAGCGGGCGGCGTCCTTCTGGTTCTCCGCCACCGCGTCCTCCAGGTCCAGGATCAGGCTGTCGGCACCGTAGATGTAGGCGTCCTTGATGAGGCCGGGCTTCTGGGCGCTGAGGAACATCATGGTGCGGCGCAGGCGGAAGCGCTCGGGGGTGGGACGTGGGATCATCGCACTTCGCCTCCCCAGGGATAGCCCTCGTCGATCCCGCAGCCGCGGAACACAGCACACTCCACGCGGGCCTTGATGGTGCAGTCCAGCGCACCCATGTCCACTACGGTGACCTTTGCATCGGCGACAGCTAGATGATCGAGCACCTCGCGGACCGTGGCCATGATCTGCCTGCCGTACTGGTTGAGCACACTGCTTTGGATGGAGATGTCCAAGGTACCTTCGCCGGGCTCGACCGAAACCTGCACGTCGCTGGACTCCAGCGTCCCGGCGACGGCCGCCTTTTTCAACTGCATCAACAGACACTCCTTCGTATCTGGAAATTTTGTCGACTCTATTGTACTCGGGGCTTGACAATAAGTAAAATATTATTTAGATTAAAACTGTTATAACAGATTTGTTATAGGGGGACCTGCCATGAATATGAAGAATCTTCAGTATGTGCTCGCGGTCTGCCAGGAGGGCAACATTACCGCTGCAGCTCATACCCAGCACGTCTCCCAGCCTGCCCTCAGCCAGGCGATTAAACAGGAGGAGCAGAATCTGGGTACTTCCATTTTCCAGCGGGGCAGCACGCCGCTGCAGCTCACGCCGGCGGGAAAGCGCTATGTGGAGACCGGGCGGCAGATCATGATGCTGGAGCAGAACCTGAAAAACGAGCTGTCCGACCTGAACGGAGAATCCACCGGCATCCTGCGGTTTGGCATCTCCGCCCAAGAGGGCATGTATTTGCTGCCCCGGGTGCTGCCCCGTTTTTTTCAGATGTACCCCCAGGTCAAGCTGTGCGTGGAGGAGCGGGGCTCGGCGCTGCTGGAGGAGATGCTGCTGGACGGCACCGTCGACATCGTGCTGGCCCGGTATGAGCGTAAGCGGGAGCCCCTGGAGTACCGCCTGTTCGCCAAAAACAAGCTGGTGTTGCTGTGCGCCCAGGACACCGCGCTGGCACGAAAGTACCCCAGCGGCTCCAGCATCTCTCTCCGGGATGCCCAGGGCGAGGCCTTCGTCCTGCTGGAAAAGGAACATCACATTGGCCAGTTCGTCCGGGAGCAGTTTGTGCAATATGGCATGAAGGTCAAGGTGCTGGCCGAGGTCAACTCCTTCGATACCGCCAAGCGTATCGCCCTGTCCAGCGGAGCGGTCACCCTGTCCCCCTATCCTTTGTTCAGCACCGACCCGGATCTGGAGCGGCAGGGGAACGTCTATTTCCTGAAGAACATGAAGAGCAGCCACCACAGCTATCTCTGCTGGCGGAAGAACATGTACCAGACCCGTTATATGCGGGACTGGATCGCGCTGCTGGAGGAGGGAGCGCAGCAATGAGCAGCCTGACGCAGGGGCGGGAGACCACCCTGGAGGAGATGCTGGACCTGCGGGAGGAGCGGGCGGCCCGGCAGCGGCAGATGCTGGCGGAGAGCGGCTGCGCCAGCCTGGTTTGCCTGAGCCTGAACATGGCCGGGCCGGTGAAGCGGCATTTCCTGGCGGACGCCCTGTTCGAGGAGGGGCGACGGCAGACGGCGGACGTGCTCACCGCCCTGGGCGCGGTCCTGGATGAGCGGGTGACCGACCGCCCCGCCGGACAGACCGCCTTTTTCGCGGTGGACCAGCCGGCGGAGTTGGTCAAAGTCCGGATGACCGCTCTGGAGGATCAGGGCGGTGCCAGCCGCCTGTGGGACATCGACGTGCTGCGGCCCGACGGGACCAAGGTGAGCCGGGGGGATGTGGGGCAGGAGGGGCGGCGCTGCTTCTTGTGTACCCAGCCCGCCGCCCTGTGCGCCCGCAGCCGCGCCCACAGCGTGGAGGAGTTGAAGGCGTACACAGACCGGCTGCTGCTGGACTGGTACGTCGCCCGCCAGGCCGGACGCATCGGCGCGGCCGCCCAGCGGGCCCTGCTCTACGAGGTCTCGGTCACGCCCAAGCCGGGACTGGTGGACCGGAACAACAGCGGCGCCCACCGGGACATGGATTTCTTCACCTTTCTGGACAGTACCTGCGCCCTGGGGGGATACTTCCGCGCCTGCGCCCGGTGGGGACTGACCCACCCGGAGACTCCGGCCCGGCAGGTCCTGGCGGAGCTCCAGACCCTGGGCATGTGCGCCGAGGGAGAGATGTATCGGGCCACCGGGGGCGTCAATACCCACAAGGGGGCCATCTTTTCCCTGGGCATCCTCTGTGCGGCGGCGGGGATGCTGGCCGCGGCGGGGCAGGCCCCCTCCGACGATGCCCTGGGGGCGCTGGCGGGGGAGATCGCAGCTCCGGCCCTGGGCGGGCTGGGAGCAGGAGCGGAGACGGCGGGCCAGGCGGCCTTCCGGGCCCATGGGCTCACGGGCGCCCGGGGGGAGGCGGCCTCCGGCTTCCGGCGGGAGCGGGAGGAGCTGACGGCGCTGCGGGCCCTGCTGGCCGAGGGCCGCTCCCTCAACGACGCCCTGGCGCTGGTGCTCCTCCGGCTGATCGCCCGGGCGGAGGACACGAACATCGTCAAGCGGCGGGGCAGGGAGCGCCTGGACCAGGTTCACCGGGAGGCGGAGGAACTGCTGGCCGGGGAAGGGCCTTCCTGGGAAGACCTGCTCCGGCTGGACGAGTCCTTCATCCGGGAGGGTCTGAGCCCCGGCGGCTGCGCCGACCTGCTGGCAGTGGTGTGCTTTTTCTTCTTCTGGGAGGAGCAGGAAAAGGCCGGAGCGTGAGCTCCGGCCTTTTCGGCTTGTGGGAGGAGTGGTGGGAATTGGTCTGCATCACAGGAAAGCGGGAGGGAGGCGTCACCACAGGACGATGTCCTGCCATTGGGCAAGCTTGTCGGGCCGCTGCCAGGTGTATTCCCGGAAGGGACTGCAGCACGGGGTGCCCTTGCACACCCACATGCGCTTGTCCGTGGTGTCCATCAGGATGCAGCCCAGGGTGCTGATCTTGTCCAGCTCCTTCTTGCGCTCATCGCCGTGGCGGCAGACGCAGAAGGGGTAACCAAAGTGATCCTGGAAGGCGGTGATCACATCCTCGCGGGTGATCTGCCCTACCTTGGGCGTCAGGTGCTTGAGGATGCGGCGGTCCCGATACAGGGTGCCGCCCAGGGCGTCCACCTGATAGGCGTATTTGGGGTGCTTCAGGTGGTTGGAGTGGGCAATGAGGCCGTTTTCCGGATAGAGGACCAGATGGCCTCGCGCCAGCTTCTCAAAGCCCATGGCATCGCCGCCGGCATAGGCCGCCGCATAGTACATGGGCAGCATGGACTCGGCCCCGAAGATCTTGTTGACGGCGTCCACATAGCGGTCCTGCTCCAGGAACTTACGGCGGACGAAGACCGACGGAATGCCGAAGACCTTGGTGTTGAAGGTTTTGTGCAGGCTGTTGACGCCCAGGGCGATGCCGGCCTGGTTCATGCCGTAGCGGGCGAGCTGACCGGCCTCGGTGACGAGCATGAGGTCGGGGCCGTCGTCCCGCAGGACCTGTAGAATGATGGTGCCGTACTCCTGCCAGGAGTAGGTGTCCCAGTTCTGGGCCAGCAGGGTGTGCCCATCGCCCATGGCCTCGGGCAGCACCGCCACGCTGGAGCAGCCGTCCAGCTCCTCCTCGTCGGAGGCGGGGCGTTTGATGAGGGTCATGGCCTCCGAGCGGGAGTTGAGGGTCAGCAGGTCGTCGAAGCTGGCGCCGGAGCCCTCGGCGATGCCCTCCAGCTCCTCCAAAAGCTCGGGAGAATAGCGCTGCAGGAAGGGAAGGAACTGTTTGGAGATCTCCCGGGCGTCGTCCCAGCTCACGGCGGCGTGGCCTCCGTTGAAGAAGGTGATGTAGCGCTCCAGAACGCCGTGGATCAGGTCCCGGCACTGGCGGCCGTAGTCCGCGCCCCGCTCCCGGTGGGTGGCGCCGCGGACGGTGAAGAGTGGCATATTAGTCATGGCAATTTCCTCTCAGACAAATGTGGGATTTAGTGGATGAACATCCCTACGCCGGGGCCCAAGGGCAGCTTGAGGGCCCACCACACGGCCAGAATGGCCAGCTCGGCGATCATAGTGGCGATGGCGTAGGGCATACAGCCGGCGAACACGGTGCCCATGCCGGGGGTTTTGGACTTGTCGGTGTTGTACTTGCCCAGCAGGCCCACGATAAGGGCCACGTCGGAGGAGATGGGGGCGATAGCGTTGGTGGCGGAGTCGCCGATGCGGTAGGCCACGGTGGTCAGCGCGGGACTGAAGCCGATGGCGTAGAACATAGGGATCAGGATGGGGGCCAGGATCATCCACTTGGAGGAGCCGGAGGTCATAAACAGGTTCAGGAAGGTGGAGAAGAAGACGATGCACACCATCAGTCCGAAGCCGTTGATGCCGGAGGCCTTGATCCACTCGGCGCCGGCGGCGCCGAGGACGGTGGGGATGTTGGAGGCATTGAACAGGTAGATGAACACGGAGGCGGGCAGGGCGATGACCATGAAGTTGACCATGGAGTTGATGCTGCCAGCCAGCATTTTGGGCAGATCGTTCCAATCGGCCAGCTTGCCGGTGGTGCGGCCGTAGGCAATGGCGGTGACCAGGAAGAACAGGAACAGCAGGGTCAGCACGCTCTTGAGCAAGGGGGAGTTGGGCACGATGCTGCCGTCGTCGGCCCGGAAAAAGGAGTTCTTGGGGATACACACAGCCACCACGACGGCGATGTAGACGATGGCGGCGATACCGGCGTTGCGCAGGGCCTTGTGCTCCAGGGGGGTCAGCTCCCGGTTGGCGTCGTCGGCCTGGACCAGGCTCAGGTCCTTGGGCTCGCCGATGAAGCCGCGGACGAACTTGGTGGTGACGAAGGTAAAGACCACGGTGAGGACGATGGCGCAAGCGGCCATGAAGTACCAGTTCTGGAGCACGTGGACAGTGGAGGTGTCGATGCCCAGGGTGCTGCACACCGACTCGTTGATGCCGGACAGGAGCACGTCCAGGTTGCCCACGAAGACGTTGGCCGACATGCCCGCGTTGCCGGCGGCATAGGCCAGCAGGATGCCCAACCAGGGGTTATACCCCATGGAGGCAAAGACCGCCGCGGACACCGCGGTGCAGCCCAGGATACCGGCGTTGGAGGCGGTGTTGGCGTTGATGGCGATGAAGGATACGATGGCGAAGACGAAGGCGGGCTTGGCCCCGGCGATGGTCCGCTTGATGACGGCGCCAAAGAGGCCGACCTGCTCGGCCAGGCCGATGGACAGCATCAGCAGACCCATCATCATCATGGGAGAGAAGTTGTAGTAGATGCTGTACATGTTCTGGGTGACGTAGGTGATGGTCTCTTTGTTCAGCAGGTTTTTGACGGTGGCGGTGACCATCTCGGCGGCGGCGCCGGAGCTGGAGGCCTTCTCATAGGTGACGGAGGTGCCGGCAAAGATGACGGACAGGATGATGGCGACGACGATCAGGATGCTGAACAGGTAAAAGGGGTGGGGCAGCTTGTTGCCTACCACTTCCACGCCGTGGATAAAGCGGTAAAACAGACTTTTCTTTGCTCTCTTTTCTTGCTTGGCTGTTTCCATTTTCCAATCTCCTTTCAACTCGGTCGGGGACTCTCCCGTTATCCCCGCTGATACACAGTCTCACCACCCACAACAGTCTGCAAGACCTGAATATCCTTGATTTCCTCGGCAGGACAGGCCAGGTAGTCCCGGTCGATGACCACAAAGTCCGCCAGCTTTCCGGCCTCGATGCTGCCCTTCAGATGCTCTTCAAAACCGGCGTAAGCACCCCATACAGTGTAGGAGCGCAGGGCCTCCTCCCGGGTCATAGCCTCCTGGGGGTACCAGCCGCCCTCCGGCTGCCCGCGCTCATCCATGCGGGTGACGGCGCAGTACATGCTCAGAAAGGGGTTATAGCTTTCCACCGGGGAATCGGTGCCGTTGGGCACCACGTTACCCTGATCGATCAGGGTCCGCCAAGCATAGGCGCCCTTGATGCGCTGGGGGCCCAGGCGGGTATCCGCCACCTTTTTGTCGGTGCGCAGGAACACGGTCTGGTGCGTGGGGATGACGCCCAGCTTCTTGAACCGGGGGATGTCCTCGGGCGCGATAATCTGGGCGTGCTCGATGCGCAGGCGGGCGTCTGGGTCGGGCAGCTCCCGCAGCAGCCGCTCGTAGGTGTTCAGGCACTGGCGGTTGGCCGCGTCGCCAATGGCGTGATACCAAATCTGAAAGCCGGCCCGGCGGGCCTGATAGAGCACGTTGTAGAGCTGCTCGTCGGTCCACTTGCCGTTGCCCTTGTGGCCGGGCCGGTCGTCGTAGTCGTCCAACATCCAGGCGCTGCGGGCACCCAGAGAGCCGTCGCCCGAAATCTTGTAGGCCCGGGCGGTGAGCCGGTTGCCGTACATCCCGATGCGCAGGCCCTTTTTGAAATACTCCATGGAGCCGTGGAGGAGCTCCTCGTAGCTGGGCCGGCCGATGACCCGCATGCTGGCATAGATGCGCAACTTGAGTTCCCGGCGCTGGTAGAGCTCTTCCCAAGCCTGGATCCACTCCTCGGCGGTACCGGCGTCGTGGACGGTGGTCAGACCGGCGGCGAAGAAGCTCTCCTGGGCCAGTAGCACGATCTTCTGGAGCTGCTCTTTGTTGTAGGGGGGGATGGCCTTGTTGAAGGGGTCCTGAGCCTGGTCGGTGACCACACCCAGCAGGGTCCCGTCCGGCTTGCGCAGGTACTCGCCGCCCACCGGGTCGGGGGTGGCGTCGGTGACGCCCACCGCCTCGAAGGCCTTGCTGTTCACCCAGGCGGCGTGGCCGCAGGCCCGCTTCAGGTAGACGGGTACGTCCGGCGCCACGGCGTCCAACTCCTCCTTGGTGGGGAAGGAGGAGTCCGGCCACTCGTCGTTCAGCCAGCCCCGGCCCACGATCCACTCCCCGGGCCTGATGGTCTGGTAGGCCTGAGCTACCATGTCCACAATCTCCCGCCGCTGCTTGGCCACCACGTTCAGCTCCAGCTTCATGGCGCCGGTGTTGTTGATGTGGAGGTGGGAGTCGATCAGACCGGGCAGGACCACCTGGCCGTGCAGGTCCACCACCCGGGTTTCAGGAGTGCACAGCGCCCGGATCTCCTGGTCGGTACCCACGGCCACAAAGCGGTCGTCCGAGAGGCAGAAGGCGGTGGCAACAGAGAAATTTGGATCGACGGTATAGACCTTCCCGTTCACATAGGCCACATCAGGTTTTCGCATCAAGGTTCCTCCCTCTATTCATAAAAATAGGAAATTATTCATAAATACTAAATAATTATGCGCCTGTATTTCATGATTGACAACTTGTTTGGATATTATCTATAATGTTTATGGTCACATGATACTGAAAAGAGGGCAATTCGTCCAATACCTTTTCCACATAAGAGTTATAATCTCGTTGAGATAAAAGAAGAAAAATAGAAAAATATGAAAATGGCCGCCGGAGCTGCGACGACCCGCAACCGATTGCAGGAGAGTGGATGACCATGGATTTTAACAAGGTGCATTACATGATCGCGGTAGCTGAGCTCAAGAGTTTTTCCAAAGCTGCGGAGAAGTGTTTTATCTCTCAGCCGGCGCTGACCCGCTGTATCAAGAACATGGAGGAAGAGTTGGGGGTTAAGCTGTTCGACCGCTCGTGTTCCCCCATTCGGCTGACTTATGCCGGGGAGCGCTATTTGGCCGGTATGCGGGAGATCTTGGCCATGAAGGGGCGGCTGGACCAGGAAATGGCCGAGATTGCCGCCGCCAAAAAGGACCGGCTCGTCCTGGGCATGGCCTCCACCCGCTGCCACACCTGGCTGCCACGTATCCTACCCGCGTTCAAAGCGGAGAATCCAGGGGTAGAGGTCCAGCTCGTAGAGGGCAACAGCCTGACCTTGGAGCAGATGCTCACCAAAGAGACTATCGACATTTTTTTCATTGGAACCCAACCGGTGCTGACCGAGGGGGTGGGCTTCATTCACCTGTGCGACGAGGAGATGACCGAGGTAGTCAGCCGTCTGCACCCCGTTTTGGCTGGGCTGAAGCTGCCGGCCAACCAGCCTAATGTGCTCCAGTACCTGCCGCCCAAACTCCTGGATCGGCTGCCCTTCTTTTCGGCTACCCCCTCTCAGGGAACCTACTACCTGGCCCACCGCCTGTTCGAGCAGTACCGACTCCAGCCTGAGGTGGTGATGGAGATTATCAATACCACAACCGCTTACCGCCTGGCCTCCCGGGGAAAAGGCTTCGCCATTGCCCCAGTCTCGGTCACTTTTGAGGAGCAGTTCGACCCCGCCCCCCTGTTCTGCTCCATCGAGGAGAAGCCCACCGTGCGCTCTATGGGGATGCTGTATAAGAAAAACCGGAAGCTCTCCCCAGCGGCGCTGAGATTCATTGAAATGGCCCGGCGTGAGATTCCCAAGTTTGTGGATACCCACATCCCCCGGTTTCAGGTGCGCCACGACATTGATTTTTCCGCAGCGCTGTGACAAAAAACCACCGCGGTCTGAATGACCGCGGTGGTTTTGGTTGTGGCTGAGGTACATTACGGACAGGTGCCCTCCAACAGAGAGACTACCAGACGGACGATCTGGGGAAAGACCGATACGACGACGATCATGCGAATGATCTGCAGGACGTTCAGGTCTTGGCTATGGACCCCTAGGTCTCCTGAGATCAGCGCCATGTCATTGGCCCCGGCGGGGGTGGCGGCCAGCATGGCCTCCCGGCGGCGGATTCCGCAGAAGCGATGAAGCAAGGTACTGATCACCAAGCAGTTGAGCAGATAAGCCAGCACCAGCAGGACGATGGGCAGAAGCAGTACCCACATCTCCAGCAGGTCGGCCAGACCCATGCTGGAGCCAATATAAGCTCCGGAGAGAAGCTGGGCCAGCCGCTTGAGCCATAGGGGGACGGCGGCACGGTCGGTCAGCAGCTTGAGGGCGATAACACCCAGCATGGCAAAGAGCAGGGCACCCACCGGTACGCCGGAGCGCTTGCCGATGAAGCCACAGACAGCCGCCACCACGATGGTCAGCGCCACCGAGGCGGGGGCCTTCTGCCGGTCAGCCGCCCCGGCCTGATGCGCGCCCTCTTCCCCCTGTGGATCATGCTGTGTCATGGCTAGGATGAGGGATGGAAAGATGCCGATGCCTGCCACCAGACGGGAAAATTGGGCCAGGGCCACATCGCCCGCATCGGCCCCCATATCGGCGGCAATGATGGGGGTGTCGCTTATTCCGCCTGGCACGGCGCAAAAAAAGGAGGTCATCCAATCCAGTCCGCTGAGTGCATGGATCACAGGCCCCATGGCCAGGTTTAGGATCAGCATGCCGCCCAGCAAAATCAGGGCAGGCTTGATCAGCTTAGGCATACGCCGTAGATCACGCTTTTCCACAGAGGCGCCGATAAAGGCACCGGCGGTGATCTGCGCTGCCAGACGGGCGGTGGCGGGCATATAGGCCAGCCCGGTACCGATGTTGAAGGCTGCCACGCCCACCATGGCCCCCACCATCATACCGCCGGGTACCTTGAGACGAAGAAAGGCCAAGCCCAGGACAGCCCCCGCCCCCAACGTCAGGAGAAGATGAGACATCGTTGTTCACCTCTGCAAAAGAACCGCGGGGAAAAATCCCCGTCGCCCACAGTGTACAAGAAGTCTCCAAAGTTGACAAGCGGGACGGTTTTTGGCAGGGCGTGGATGGATGGCGGTAAAAAATGCTCAAAAAGTAGAAAAAAGAAATAAGAACTGAAGATTATCGGTAAAATAATTTTTCATGAAAAATAGTTATGGATATAGATAAAAAGAAACCATGCTGAGATGGTTCGCTTCAGGGATGATGGTGGAGACGCTCACTTTCCACCAAGGTGTCCAGAAAAAGCCGCACCTGTTGCAGTTCATGATAGGAGCTATGATAGAGCACATAGGTATCCCGCTTCAGAGGAGAGCCGTCCTGGAAGCAGAGGGGCCGCACAGTGCCATCAAAGTCATCCAGGCAGGTGCGAGGCAGGACGGACCAACCCAGCCCCAACCGGGCCATCTCCTTGCAGCAGTTGATGTTATTAACCGAGAGCTTGGTGTTGTATAGGGGCAGGTTCTGCTCCAAGGCCCAGCGCTCAATCTGGGAGACTACAGCCTGGTCGGTGTGGCTGGCGATATAGCTGTAATCTTTCAGGGCGCGGCTGGCGTTCTCGTGACTGCACACCAGGCAGAGTGGTTCAGAGTCCAGGCGGATTCGGCCGTCGCCCCAGGCCCGCTCCCCTCGCAGGATGGCAATGCAACTCTCATTTTTCAGGAACTGGTAGTAGAGGGGGCCGCTCTGCCCAGCCTGGACGGTGACTCCCACCATGGGATAGCGCTGGCAGTAGAGTTTCAACGCCCAAGGAAGCCGGTAATAGGAGTAGGAAAGAGAGCACAGGATGGACAGGGAGCCGCCCACGATGCCCTGGTGGCGGTTGATGGTTCCCATCATCTCCTGGTTGAGCCGCAGCATACTGCGGCAGTAGGGCAGCACCTGCTCCCCGACGGCGGTGAAGGAGACCCCCTTTTTGCGGCGCAGCAGGATCGTGCAGCCGAACTCTTCCTCCAGCCGCTGTAGACGTTTGGTCATGGCGGGCTGGGACAAGTAGTATTTCTGAGCTACCTTGGTGATACTCTTCATTTCGTATAGGTCAATGAGAAACTGGCAGTCGCGGCTGTCCACGGTGTGATCCCCCCTGTGGGCCGGGCGGACCGCAAAAGATGCCCGCCGGGACCGGATAGCAGTATCATACCGCGGTTTCCGCCGGGCGGCAAGAGGGGAGGCAGTTTTTGACCGGTACGGCAAATTTCCTTGACGAGAGGGCCGGACGCCATATGCCATATATAGTGGGAGCAGAGACCAACCTGTGACATTGGAGGAGATACCATGCACCAGGAATATGCTCCGCGCAGTGGACCAGTCCCTTCTGTCCGACTATGATCTGATCCTGGTCAACGTTTGGGCCACCTATTGTCAGCATGGATCCCGGAGGCGTATCCCGCAGGATGGAAGCAGGCTGCTGTGCAGGCGGACATGGAATAAAAGACAGAGAGGAAGAGTAGCCTGTGATGAGCGCGGGTCATAAACAGTAGAATATTGTTTTGCAGGGACGGCAGGGCTTTGGTCATGCCGTCTTTGTTGCGGCGCTAGCTACCAACCCCTCTCCGAGGGCCTGCCGTCCTCAATCTCGGCGGTCAATTCCTCGCGGTTTTTTCCCTTGGTTTTGTTATGGGTGGTGGCCGCTTTCTAACACGGAAAAGAGTGACTGCGTTCATAGCAGTCACTCTTTTTTGGAAAGCACAGGTCATTCTATTGCCTATTATCAATCATTTCATTTGCAATTTCACTATCGAGGATTTGATAGGCTATGACTTGCCACAGGCCCGTAGTTTCTTTGTAATCATTTCGTTCCATAACAACATGTTCGACATGTTCACTATTGAATTTTTCCAAAAATGTGAATAATGTATCCTCCATGCTAAAAGACCCAGTTCTATGGCCTTCATCTATTTCGCAAAGTTGATTTTCTGTATAAGTTGGGAAGAGAAATGAAATAACGGCCTGTCTAAAATCTGCGCTCACTGCGCATGCGGTTCCAAATAAAATACGGCAATCAACATAATTACAGAAAAACAGGCGGCAATTTTATGAAACTTCCACTTTCCCGGTAAGTCCTACTACGGTTTTGGCGGCGCATGCTACATCAAATCCAGGATTTCTGGAACAAAATTATATCATACTTTGATGAGGCTGCTCCCGGCAGGTGCAAGCCTCCCGCAAGCGGCTTCACATGCAGGATATGGGAAAAATCGAATAAGTTGTTTGCGCACAGATGCTCCTTTCCCACCTAAAAAACAAACGGTACTCGGCACAAAAAAGCCAAGCACCGCCTATTTTTTGCTGGCCGACCCCGTCTGACAAAGGTCGTAAAGCATCATTGTGTTGGATTGCTTACTGCATGATGAGCACCCTGCCGAAAGCAGGTGCCCTTTTTTGGGCGGGGATCAAGCGGCTTGTCAGTAGGGAATGGTGGCGAAGGTATTGACCCCGGAGAGGTCCGCAAAGAGCACCTGATCCGGCGGCAGGAAGGTGAAGAGTACCAGCAGGGCTCCCAGTGTCAGGAAGGCCAGGGTAACGGCTTCCCGCAGGCCCCGGCGGCCGGCCGCAGCCTGAAAGAGACCGGGGAGCAGAAGAAATCCTGCCGCCATCAGCAGCACATAGAGGGCGACATCGACCGCCGGCGCCTCGCCCAGGAGGAGTATGTGATAGACATAGCTCGCCGCCAGCATGACGGCGCAGAGCGCCAGCGCGGACAGCATCCAGGGGATGCGGCAGCCCTGCTCGCCGCCGCGGGTGAGATAGAGGAAACCCAGGAGATAGGGCCAAAACAAAATTTTCAAATGTTCCCATAAACTTTCGTTGATGGGAGAGAAGATGGCGACGACGGGGTTGGGAAAGATAGCGTAGACAAAATGCAGGCAGGCGCCGAGCAATGTCACCGCGACAAAGGTAATCAGGCATTTTTTGGAATGCTTCCGCACGGGCGATTCCCCCTTTACAATGGTAGTAAAAGGTATGCAGCCCCGTCCCAAATGATGCCAGGCATGACCCGGAAGGACCTGAAGGGTCTGGAAAAAACTGGTTTGAAATCAAAAATTTAATTTTGGCAAAAAGACAGGAACCGCCAGCGCACGTTCTGCATAACGCCGCCGCTCAGGCGTTTCCCATTTTCAGACAACCCAAAGGTGTGTTTCATTGGCAGCGTTGCCACCTCTTTTTTGCACCGCGCCGGGCCATATTAAATTTGGTGCGATCGGATGCGTTCGCACGCTGTGATTTTAAAAAGGGGTGGTACAATGAATGAGGAACAACACTTTATGCCCTGGGCCGGCGAGCTTCTCCAGGCGGTTCGGGCGGCGGCAGTGTGCCTGCTGGCCGGGCTGCTGGTGCTGAGTGTCACCGGCCGGGCCAGAGCGGTTGGACCCGGCGGCGAAGAGGCCCGGACCACGGCGGCTTTGGAGACCGGGGAGCGGATGGTGGTGCCGCTGGGTCGGGCGGTGGGCATCAAGATGTTCTCCGACGGCGTACTGGTGGTAGGGCTGTCGGAGATCACCGGCGAGGCGGGAAGCTGCGCGCCCGCCAAGGACTGCGGTCTGCGCCAGGGTGATATCATCACCCACATCAACGATACCCAGGTGGACACCATTGAACAGGTACAGTCTGTGCTCCAGGGCCTGGAGGGGGATCGGATGAGCATCCGGGCCATCCGGGGGGACAAGCAGATGCAGCTCACCGCCCAGGCCGTCAAATGCAGTACCGACGGCGCCTATAAGCTGGGGGCGTGGATTCGGGATTCCATGGCCGGAATCGGCACCCTCACCTTTTATGACCCGGAGACCGGCGCCTTCGGCGCGCTGGGCCACGGCATCAATGACGTGGACACCGCTTTGCTGATGCCTCTGGAATCCGGCTCCATCATGTATGCCACGGTGGCCGACGTGAAGAAAGGAGAGTCCGGTTCCCCGGGAGAGCTCCACGGGGCCTTCCAGGTGGACCGGGACATGGGCGAGCTGTATGCCAATACCGGCAGCGGAGTCTTTGGCACCCTTACGGACGACAGCCTGACGGACGGCCTCCGGCCGGTCCCCGTGGCGGCCCGGAGGGAAGTCAAGCTGGGCGGCGCCACCATCCTGTCCAACATCGCCGGCGACACGGTAGAGGAGTATGCGGTAGAGATCACCAAGGTCTATCCCGGCAGTGGAGGCGATACCCGGGAGCTGATGGTTAAGGTCACCGATCCCAGGCTGCTGGAAGCCACCGGCGGCATTGTCCAAGGGATGAGCGGCAGCCCCATCCTCCAGAACGGCAAGCTGGTGGGGGCGGTCACCCACGTTCTGGTCAACAACCCCACCGAGGGCTACGGCATCCTGGCGGAGACCATGCTGGCGCAGACGCCGCAGACTCTGGAGGCCAAGGTCTCCTGATTCAAGTGGAAAGGGCCGCCCGCCGCACGAGCAGCGGGCGGCCCTTCCCGCACAAAAGAGCAGATACTTGACTTTTCTACCACTTTTGAGTAATCTCAAAAGAGAGCCCCCCAAAAAGCTGGACCTGTTGCGGGAGAATGCGCGGCGAATTCGGTCGAACCATTTAATTCCAAAAAATGTCAGAAAAGACTTGAAGTTGCTGTCTGATTGTGGTAAATTATGGATATGAAGCCGGCGAGGACCGGTAAAATCAGAGAGCAGGGCAATTCTGCTGGAAAGGGAGACGACATGGAGAGCAAGAAGAAGCTGTTGATTGCGGACGCGGATGAATCGTTCCGCAGCATTTTGATGGATGCCATGCGGGATGAGGCAGATATGGAAGTTCTGGCTGCGACCGGAGACGGGGAGGAGGCCCTGCGGCTGGTTCGAGAGCTGTCCCCCGACGTACTGCTTATGGACATGGTGCTGGCCCGGATGGACGGCCTGGAGGTGCTGAGCGCGCTGGAACAGGCGTCCCGGCCCAAGGTCCTGGTCCTCTCCGGCTTTGTGCGGGGCAATATGGCCGAGCTGGCCGCCGCCAAGGGAGCCAGCTATTTTATGATGAAGCCCTGTAAGCTGTCCGCCGTCATCGAGCGGGTGCGGCAGTTGGGCGGAGCGGTCTCCCAGGAGGAGGACAACCGGAGTCCGGCCGGCATGCACCAGAGTCTGGAGAGCTCCGTCACTTCCATCATCCACGAGATCGGAGTGCCGGCCCATATCAAGGGCTATCAGTATCTGCGGGAAGCCATCGTCATGACGGTGGAGAACATGGAGGTCATCAATGCCGTGACCAAGGTGCTTTACCCCGAGGTGGCCAAGCGGTTCAATACCACCGCCTCCCGGGTGGAGCGGGCGATCCGCCATGCCATCGAGGTGGCCTGGGACCGGGGCGATCTGGAGACCCTGCAAAAATACTTTGGCTATACCGTTTCCAATGCCAAAGGCAAACCCACCAATTCTGAATTCATCGCTATGATTGCCGATCGGCTCCAGCTCCAGCGAAAGGAAAAGTAAACCGGCGGAGGACACTGCGCTGCAAGGGAGTTACTTGCGGAGAAAACAGGGACGCCGTGCCCGTCCATAATTGATTGTTAGAACAGATCAGGCCCGCGGCAAATGCCGCGGGCCTGATCTGTTCGGGAGAGTATGGAAAATGGTTTGGGAATCGGCCAAGAAATTCAGAGCTGTGCCCCAAAGGCCAGGCGGAAGGCCTGCCAGAGGCTGCCCTGCCAAAAGCTCCCCTTGGCGGTCAATGTGTTCCAGTTGCGGACCAGCGGATCGCCGCCTGCATGGATCCAAGCCTCCAAGGGAGTGGCGTAACGCATCTTCATGGAGAACTCCTTTCTGAATCTCAGTCTTGCCTTTTGTCTGTCTTCATTATACAATGGAAACAGACATGAGACAAGAGAATGTTTATCATATATAACATGAAAAAATGGAATGGAGATGAGGAGATGGGCATTTCCAAATACCAGGCATTCCTCAAAACCGTGGAGCTGGGCAGCATCACCCGGGCTGCCGAGGAGCTGGGGTATACCCAGAGCGCCGTGAGCCGTATGATTGCGGATCTGGAAACGGAATGGGCGGTGAGCCTGCTGGTCCGGGGCCGGGGCGGCGTGGCGCTGAGCCCGGCGGGGGCGGAGCTGCTGCCCGATATCCGGACGGTGTGCAATGCCCAGCGGGAGCTGACCGAGCGGATCGGGGCGCTCCACGGCCTCACCCGGGGCACTATCCGCATTGGCACCATTACCAGCATCTCGGTCCACTGGCTGCCGGGCATCATGAAGTCCTTTTTGGAGCAGTATCCGGGCATCCGCTTCGAGCTGCTGGGCGGGGTGGAGTACGCCGAGATCGAGGACTGGATTCGCAAAGGGCGGGTGGACTGCGGCTTTGTAGGCCTGCCCGCCGGCCGGGAGCTGGAGACCATCTCCCTGCGGCGGGACCGGCTGGTGGCTGTGCTGCCCAAGCGGCACCCGCTGGCGGAGGCGGGGAGCTGTCCCATGGAGCGCTTTGCTCAGGAGCCCTTTATCCGCCCGGAAGACGACAAGGACAAGGAGGTGGCCGGCATCTTTGAGCGGGCGGGGGTGCGGCCCAACGTGGAGTACGCCGTCAACGACGACTATGCCGTCATCGCCATGGTGGCCAGCGGTCTGGGCATCAGCATCCTGCCGGAGCTGGTCCTCCGGCGTACCCCTTACGAGGTGGTGGTCAAGCCGCTGGACCCGCCCCAGTTCCGGGAACTGGGCCTGGCAGTGCGCAGCCTGAGGGAGGTTTCTCCGGTGACGGCCCGGTTTTTGCCCCATGTTCAGGCGTGGCTGAAGGAAAATTGACAGACCGCCCCGGGACCAAGGTCCCGGGGCGGTCTTATTATTGGCTCTCGAAGGCAAACTCTGAAGACCAGTCGAAAGCGCCGCTGGCCTCTACCGAGCCCGGCCAGTGGGCGCACCAGTCTGGCCCGCCGGGGCGCTCTACCCGGTCCAGACTGGGGGTGTAGGGCTTGAGGTCCAGCACGGGAGTGCCGTCCGCCGCATCCAGATAGGCCAGGTCCACCGCGCCGCACGCCGAATCTACGCAGAGCACCTGAGCGCAGGAGACAGCCAGCGGATTGGGGCGCTGGGGGGAGCGGGTAGAAAAGACGCCCAATCGTTCCGGGCCCCGGATATAGGGCCTGGATATCTGCAGTGTGGCCCGGGAGGCAGGGTCATCACAGCCTGAGAACCACCACAGGATCTGGACCCAGCCGAAGGCATCCAGTCCCATCAGGGCAGGGCGAAAGGAGGGGGACACCTCGATGCGGAAGCCGTCCCCGGAGGCGCGGACCGTGCCGATTGGGCGCACAAGCAAGCTGTTTTCCATAAAAATCGTTCCTCTCTGATTGGATTTTTACGGTACCGTATCTCCAGTATAGCAGGGGAATCGGATACTACAAGCCCCATTTTCAAACCATTTGACTCGCATCAGAGGGTATCGCTCCACTCACGCGGCCCCAACCGCACCCCATAGACAAAATGCCCGGTTTTGTGCTAGTATAATGTCCACGGAATAAACCGCCAAGCGGTTGATTCGTGCGGCCACTGCCGCATAATTTCATCAAGATGAAATTTAGACACTGTTACAATGCGTATTTCCATTGGAGCGCCGTATGGCACCTGAACAAAGCCAATTGGCCTTGAAAGCCTTGGGATGCAAGACCCTCGGCTTTGTTCAGTACGCATTAGTATAGAACAGACCGGATGAAAAGGACCAGGGAGGGAACTCACATGACCATTCAGTACAAGACCCGGGGCACCTGCTCCACCCATATGACCGTGGAAGTGGAGGACGGCGTGGTGCGGTCCGTCCGCATCCAGAACGGCTGCTCCGGAAACCTCCAGGGAATCTCCAGGCTGGTGGAGGGAATGAAGGTAGACGACGTGATTGCCCGGCTGGAGGGTATCCGCTGTGGCAGGAAGCCCACCTCCTGCCCCGACCAGCTCGCCCAAGCCTTAAAGCAGGCCAAGGCCCAGTAAAAAGGAGAAAGCGGCGCCCGGTGAACCGCCGGGCGCTCAAATTTTCAAAAATCTCTCTGGTGAGGAATCCGGAGGGAGCGCGCGCGAAAAAACCGACGGGCTTGTCCTCCTTATCCCGGCGGAAAACGGGCAAGATTTCTATGGCGGCCCTTGTAATCCTGTCACCGATTTGTTACTATTAGGATATCCAAGGACGGCTTGGAACTTCCGAGAAATGGAACGAAAGGTGGAAACGAAAAATGAAGCAGAAGAAGCTGCTGTCGCTGCTGCTGGCTGTGGCCATGGCGTTCAGCCTGACCGTACCGGCCGTGGCGGCAGAGGGCGACGCCGCAGGCACGGAGAGCGGCAAGATCGTAATCCTGCACACCAACGACGTACACTGCGGCATTGATCAGGCCAAGAACGACGCAGGGGAGGTGACCAACATCGGCTATGCGGGCGTGGCCGCGTACAAGACCGCCATGGAGGCGGCCTACGGCGCGGAGAACGTGACGCTGGTGGATGCCGGCGACGCCATCCAGGGCGGCCCCATCGGGACGCTGTCCAAGGGCGCGTACATCGTGGAGATTATGAACCAGGTGGGCTACGATTTGGCCATTCCGGGCAACCACGAGTTTGACTACGGCATGGACAACTTCCTGACCTTGGCGCGGGAGAAGGCGGAGTATGCCTATCTGTGCGCCAACTTCACCGACCTGGAGGGGAAGGCGGTGCTGGACGGCTATCAGGTGCTGACCTACGGCGACGTGAAGGTCGGCTACGTGGGCATCGATACGCCGGAGTCCTTCACCAAGTCCACCCCGACCTATTTCCAGGACGCCGCGGGGAACTATATCTACAGCTTCAGCCAGGGCAACGAGGGCAAGGACCTGTATGACGTGGTGCAGAAGGCGGTAGACGCGGCCAAGGCAGAGGGCGCCGACTACGTGGTGGCGCTGGGGCACCTGGGCGTGGACGAGCAGAGCTCCCCCTGGACCTCCACCGAGGTGATTGCCAACACCACCGGCATCGACGTGCTGATCGACGGGCACTCCCACAGCACCTTTGCCAAGACCGAGAAGAACCAGGCCGGGGAGGACGTGCTGGTGGCCCAGACGGGCACCAAGCTGGCCAACCTGGGCAAGGTGGTCATCGACACCAAGACGGGCGAGATCACCAGCGAGCTGGTGGCGGCCAAGGACTGCGCCGCTGAGGACGAGGCCACTGGGGCCTTCGTGAAGGGCATCAACGACGAGTTTGCCGGGGTGCTGAAGAAGGTCGTGGCCAAGACCGATGTGGACCTGACCACCAAGGACCCGGCCACTGGGAAGCGCGCGGTGCGCAGCGCCGAGACCAATCTGGGCGACCTGTGCGCGGACGCCTACCGGGTGATGCGGGAGGGCGACGTGGTCCTCTCCGGCGGCGAGGGCGAGCCGGCCGACATCCCCGCGGGGGAGATCACCTATGAGCAGATCATCAACGTGCATCCCTTCGGCAACGAGGCCTGCGTGGTGGAGACCACGGGCCAGGACATTCTGGACGCGCTGGAGATGGGCGCGCGTGTGACGCCGGAGGAGAACGGCGGGTTCCTGCAGGTCTCCGGCCTGACCTATACCATCGACACCTCGATTCCCTCCCCGGTGGTGCTCAACGACGAGAAGGAGTTCGTGAAGGTGGACGGCGAGCGCCGGGTAAAGGACGTGAAGGTGAACGGCGAGGCCATTGACCCCGCCAAGACCTACACGCTGGCCTCCCACAACTATATGCTGAAGTCCGGCGGCGACGGCTTCGTTATGTTCAAGGACGATGCCCTGCTGAAGGACTGCGTGATGATCGACAACCAGGTGCTGATCAACTACATTGTGGACGAGCTGGGCGGCGTGGTGAGCGCCGACTACTCCGACCCCAAGGGCCAGGGCCGCATCACGGTGGTGGGCGCCCCGGCTGAGGAGCCCGAGGCTCCCGCCGACTGGGCGGATGTGGATCAGAGCGCCTGGTACGCCGCCGCGGTGAACTACGTCATCGAACACGGCGTCATGGGCTCCACCGATGCCCGTGTGAAGGTCTTCGCCCCCAACGGCACCGTGACCCGGGCCACTGTGTACCAGACGCTCTACAACATGGCCGGTAAGCCCGCCGTGGCGGAGGCCGCCAGCTTCTCCGACGTGGCCGGCAAGTGGTACGCCGACTCCGCCGCCTGGGCGGAGGACGTGGGGTTGACCACCGGCGACGGCACCGGCGCCTACGCCGGCGACCGCAACGTCACCCGCGCCGAGATCGCCACCATCTTCGCCCGGTACGCTGCGCTCAATAACATGGTCACCGCCGCCGGCGACCTCAGCACCTACGCCGACGTGGCTGACGTGGCCGAGTGGGCCAAGGACGGCATGCGTGTGGCTGTGGGCTCCGGCATCATCGGCGGCAAGCCCGGCAACCTGCTGGACCCCAACGGCACCGCCGTCCGCGCCGAGCTGGCCACCATCCTGATGAATTACTCCAAGCTGTCCCCCGGCTATACCGTGGAGACCGTGGCCATTGAGGTCCCTGAGACCGACGGCGTGCCCGCCCACACCATTCCCGCCATCGTCACCCTCCCCGAGGGCGAGGGCAAATACCCCGCCGTGGTGATGCTCCACGGCACCGGCTCCGACAAGCATGAGGCCGGCGGCGGCTACGATCTGGCCGCCCCCGCCATGGCTCTGTCCGGCATTGCCACCATCCGGTTCGACTTTATGGGCAACGGCGAGTCCACCGCCAGCTATGCCGACTACAGCTACACCTCCGCCAACCTCGACGCCAAGGCCGCTGCCGATTACATGGCCGGTCTGGAGTCCATCGACGGCGGCAAACTGGCCGTCATGGGCTGGAGCCAGGGCGGCACCAACGCCCTGCTGGCTGCCGCTGCTTACCCCGAGACCTTCCAGGCCGTCATCACCTGGTCCGGCGCGCTGGAGCTGGGTATCCTGTTCTCTGATTTTGACGCCGCCTACGCCACCGCCAAGAAGGACGGCTCCTACACCCTGACGTTCGACTGGCGCGAGCCCCTGCCCGTGGGCGTCCGCTGGTTTGAGGACGTGAAGAACACCGACGTACGGAAGGAAATCGCCAAGATCCAGGCCCCCGTGCTGGCCATCAACGGCGATCAGGATACCACGGTCACCCCTGACAACGCCGTGGCCATCGCTCAGGCCGCCCAGAACGGCCGGAGCTGGCTGGTAGACGGCGCCGACCACACCTATAATATCTTCACCGGCGACTTTACCGCCATCACCCAGACCATCAACGTGGGCATCGGCTTCCTGGAGGAGACCTTCAACGGCGCGCTGGAGCCCGCCTATGCCGCCTCCGTCAGCAAGTACGGCAACGTCACCACCACCCTGCCCGTAGATCTCTTTGACGGGGCCGGGTACGCCGTGGGCGACATTCTGAAGATCACCGTGGGCGATCAGACCATCGAGGCCCCCTACGGCACCGCCTATGCCAACGTGGACAACGGCAGCGTCATCGTCCTGCCCGACGCCTCCACCGGCACCGTGGCCATCGCCATCAACATGGGCAACTTCGCCTCCACATACAACGTCACCGCCGACACCCCCATCGTCTTCGCCATGGGGGAGAAGGAGGGCTATCTGGAGGAGTACGAGATCCGCAACATCGACTCTCTGCGCACCAATGACCGGGCCGACTACGCCTCCGACGAGGTGTTCGCCAACTTCCGCCCCGTGGTCATGGGCGACATCGCCGAGGGCGTGCTGTTCCGCTCCTCCAGCCCCGTGAACCCCGAGCTGGGCCGCAATACTCACGCCGACGCCCTGGTGGAGAAGGCGGGCGTCAAGACCGCCATCAACCTGGCCGACAGCCAGGAGGAACTGGCGGCCTATGAGGGCTATGCCGACTCCTACTACGCCACGCTGAACGTGGTGGCGCTGGACATGGGCGTGGACTTCGCCGCCGAGGACTTCAACGCCAAGCTGAAGACCGGCCTGGAGTTCCTCATCGCCAACGAGGGCCCCTATGTCATCCACTGCAACGAGGGCAAGGACCGCGCCGGCTTCACCGCCGCGCTGCTGGAGGCCGTGTGCGGCGCCAGCGTGGGCGAGATCGTGGAGGACTACATGCGCTCCTACGAGAACTACTACCACGTGGAGTACCACTCTGACCGCTGGTTCAGCATTGCCAACAGCAATATTATCAAGACCCTGTGCACCATCACCGGCACCGAGACCCAGGCCGACCTGGAGAAGGCCGACCTGAAGGCCGCCGCTGAGGCCTATCTCATCGGTACCGTCGGTCTCACCGCCGAGCAGGTGGCGGCGCTCCAGAGCGCCCTGACCACCCCCGTGACGGCGGAGAAGGCCGCCTGATTTCGATGCGCAGCCGAAAGGGCGCGGGACCACAACGGTCCCGCGCCCTTTTGCGAAGAGATTGCCCCTGCAATGCCGCCGATTACCGCCGCCGGCAAACTGCCGGGCGCCGCTTTAGATGTGCCGCTCGATGGAGGCCCGGAGGAAGGCTGCGCAGCCGGGGACGGTGCGGTCGTAGTAGGTGGTAAAGCGGTCGTCCTCGGTATACAGAGCGGCCAGGCCCCGGTGGGCCTCGGGGCTGTACTGACTCCCGTCCCAGCCATAGGACAGCCAGGTCTTATGGCACATGGCCACGTCCAGCCCTGCCTCCCCGGCGGGGTCGGCCCCGGCCCGGACCGCCGCCTCCAGTTTGGCCCGGATTTCCTCCTCCAGGGCGGTCATGGCCCAATACTGCTCGCGGGTGAGGCCGGCCACCCGGGCGTTGGCCTGCTCCATGGCCGCGTCGCCGTACTTGGCCCGGACCTCCGCACCGTGGAGGTCCTCGTTTTCCTTGATTACATTTCGTTTAAAACATTCAAATTTCTCCGCATCGGACATGGTATCTGCTCCTTTCAGTGTCTGTTTGACCGTCAGGATGAGGGCATCCAACTGGGCACGCCGCGCTTCCAGGGCCGACAGGTGGCTCTGCAGCGCCGCCTGACGGTCGAAGTCCGGCCGCCCCAGCAGGGTGCGGATCTCGGCAAGGGGGAGGTCCAGCGCCCGATAAAACAGGATCTGCTGGAGCCGGTCAACCTCCGCCGGGCCGTAAAGCCGGTATCCCGCCTCCGTGACCCGGCCCGGCTTCAGCAGGCCCTGGGAGTCGTACCAGCGCAGGGTGCGGGGGGTGATGCCCGCCAGATCCGAAAGCTGCTTGATGGTGTATTCCATCTGATCTCCTCCTGACACAACGAGCATAGACCATGACGTTACGTCAAGGTCAAGGGGTTTTTGAAAAAAGGGCCGGGGATGCACCGCATCCCCGGCCCTGGTTCGTTATCTGCGCCGGCGGCCCCGGTAATGAGAACCGCCGTATCCGCCCCGGCCGCTGCCGTAGCGGCTCCTGCGCCGGCGCCCGAACAGCAGCCAGCGCAGCAGGAGGAAGAGCACCACCACGAGGAGCACCAGCAGGCCGAGCTTCACCTCGGCGCGGGAGAAGAACTGCTTGATCTGGTCCAAGCGGTAGAGGAGCTCGGAGCGCTCCACATTGGACACGGCCACCAGGTCCAGCGTGCCGTACACCGTGTCGCCGTTGGAGACGGTGACGTGGCCCAGCACCTGGCCCTTCTCCACCGGGGCGGGTACCGACTGGCTGTCCAGCACCACCTCCCGGGTAAAGGCGGCGGGGTCCAGGTCCGTGGGGAGGGTGGCCTCCAGGACCCCCTGGGGCTCCACGCCCACGTAGTTGGCCTCCTTGGACAGGGTCACCTCCACCTCGTCCCGCAGCGAGGTGGAGTCCAGCACGGTCTGCCGCGAGAAATTTTTGAAGCCCCACTCCAGCAGGCGGCGGCTCTCGGAAAACTGGGTCATACCCTGGCTGCCGGTGGTGTTGGGCTCCCGCACGCAGCCCAGGACCACGGCAATCAGATCCCGGCCGTCCCGGCTGGCCGAAGAGGCCAGGCAGAGCCCCGCCTCCGGCGTGGAGCCGGTCTTGATGCCGGTGGCGTACTGGTACAGGTAGCCGATGTAACGGAAGTTGGAGACCAGGGCGTTGGTCTCGTGGAGCTCCCGGGCCTCGTGGAGGTTGGTGGCGGGGACCGTGTGGCCCACCGAGCTCACGATGGTGCGGAAGGCGGGGTGCTTCATGGCCTCGGCGCACATAATGGCGATGTCATAGGCCGTGGTGTAGTGGTCCTCATTGTGGTAGCCGTGGGTGTTGGCGAAGTGGGTGCCGGTCATGCCCAGCTCCGCCGCCCGCTGGTTCATCAAGTCCACAAAGTCGGCCACGCTGCCCGCCACCGCCTGGGCCAGCACGTTGCACGCCTCGTTGGCGGAGGCGGTGAGGGCACAGTAGAGTACGTCCTCCAGCCGCATGACCTCCCCCTCCTTGATGTTCTGGGTGGAGCTGCCCGAGCCCACCTCGTGGTTGACCTCAGGGCCCACGGTGATCCAGTCGTCCAGGGAGAGCTGGCCGTTGTCCACGGCCTCTACCGTCAGCAGGGCGGTCATCACCTTGGTGATGCTGGCGGGATAGCGGCGCTCGTGGGAATTCTGGTCATAGAGCACGTCCAGAGAGCCGTAGGTGGTGTCCACCAGGATGGCCGCCGTGGCCTCCACCTCCATGCCGTCCAGGATGGCGCTGCGGCTTTCAGCGGCCTGGGCGGCGCCCATGGGGGCGAGAAGGCCCAGGGTCAGGCTCAGAGCGAGCAGAAATGAGGAAAGACGATTTTTTTTCATAGGAAACTCCCGGCTCTTATGATATAATAGCACCAATCGGTGCCCGGGCCCGGCGGGCCGGGCGTCCTGACGTTGTGGTTCGGTTGTCATAATTATAGCAGACCCCGGCGGCGGGCGCAACAGGAGGGCGGTTACAAAAAAGTGAAGATTTCAGGACTGGAAAAAGGCGTCCTGGCGCTGACCGCCGCCTTCCTGCTGGTGACGGCAGGCTACTTTGCCGGAACGCGCAGCACAGCGGAGCCCTACCGGGTGGATGTGGAATACCTCCAGAGCCGGGAGACGCCCCAGAGCCCGGCGGCGGCAGGGTCCGGCCCGGCGGCGGGGGAAAAGGTGAACCTCAATACGGCCACGGCCCGGGAGCTGGAGACCCTGCCCGGCATCGGGGAGAAGCGGGCGGCGGACATCGTGGCCGACCGGGAGGCCAACGGACCCTTCCGCATCGCGGAGGATATCACCCGGGTCAAGGGCATTGGGGAAGGCACGCTGGCGGGGCTGATCGACTATATTACGGTGGAGTGAGGGGAACAGAATATGCCGAAAATTCTGGTAGTGGACGACGAAAAGGTGCTGGTAAAGGGCATCAAATTCAACCTGGAGAACGAGGGCTATCAGGTGGAGGTGGGCTACGATGGGGAGCAGGCCGTGGAGCTGGCACGCAACGGCGGGTTTGACCTCATCATCCTGGACCTGATGATGCCCAAAATTGACGGGCTCCAGGCCTGTATGCGCATCCGGGAGTTTTCCAACGTGCCGGTCATCATGCTTACCGCCCGCAGCGAGGACACGGACAAGATCATCGGCTTCGAGTGCGGCGCCGACGACTATATTACCAAGCCCTTCAACATCCTGGAGCTCAAGGCCCGCATCCGGGCCATGCTCCGCCGGGCGGGGGCGGCCCACCAGAAGGACAAGACCAGCCGCCTCCAGGTGGGGCACATCGCCCTGGATACCGACGAGCGTTCCGCCAGCAAGGACGGCCAGGCGGTGGACCTGACCGCCAAGGAGTTTGACCTGATGGAGCTGCTCATGCGCAACCCCGGCCGGGTCTATTCCCGGGAGAACCTGCTGAACATCGTGTGGGGCTATGAGTACGCCGGGGAGTACCGCACCGTGGACGTACACATCCGCCGGCTGCGGGAGAAGCTGGAGCTGGACCCGGCCAACCCGGAGTATATCCTCACCAAGTGGGGCGTGGGGTACTATCTGAAAAACGGCTGAGCCGGGCCGGGCGCGGCAGAGGAGGTGCGGGAACATGCGGAATCCAACGGAGCGGGTCCCCTTTTGGCGGTCCATCCAGGTCAAGTTCGCCCTGACCTATATCCTCATCGTGGCGGCGGTGCTCTCGCTGCTGAACACCTACCCGCTGCTGGTGTCCCGGGATCTGGTCATCACCTCCAAGGAGACCTCCCTCCAGAGTCAGGCGGGCTTCATCGCCGGGGCCCTGGCCGTGTCCGAGACCCTCACCGAGGAGGGGGTGGAGCAGGCCATGGAGGACCTGGGCCCCATGACCTTTAACCGGATCATGATTACCGGCCCCACCGGGCTGGTGCTCTATGACACCGAGGAGGTGGGCAACGCCAGGGGGCACTACGCCCTGCTGTGGGAGATCACCACCGCCCTGCGGGACACCGGGAACGACGTGTTCCGGTGTGAATACCGGGACGGGGCCTTCCGGAGCTGGGCGGTGGCCCCGGTGGTCTACCGCAATATGGTCATCGGCGCGGTATACCTGCACGAGCGGGACACCGAGCAGGCCAGTCTGCTGCTGGGCATCCAGAACAACCTGCGCAACATCTCCTTTATGATCTGCGCCGTGGCGCTGGTCATGAGCGTAATCGTTTCCGGCGCCATCACCCGGCGCATCGCCGCCCTGCTGCGGGCCATCCGCATCGTCCGGGAGGGCGAGTACGGCCACCGGGTGGTCATCAAGGGCGGCGACGAGCTCAGTCAGTTGGCCGGGGAGTTCAACGAGCTCACCGGCCGGCTCCAGACCACCGAGGAGGTGCGCCGGCGCTTCGTCTCTGACGCCTCCCATGAGCTCAAGACCCCCCTGGCCTCCATCCGGCTGCTCACCGACTCCATCCTCCAGACCGGCGACATGGACCCGGCCACGGTGAAGGACTTCGTCTCCGACATCGGGGAGGAGGCCGAGCGGCTGACGCGCATCTCGGAAAAGCTGCTCACCCTCACCCGGATGGACAGCGCGGTGGCGGTGGCCGAGGTGCCGGTGGACGTCAAGCGCGTCGTTGAAAAGGTGGAGCACATGCTCACCCCCCTGGCCGACGAGGGCGAGGTCACGGTGGAAACCGACCTGCAGGAGGACTGCATGGTGCTGGCCACGGAGGACGACCTCTATCAGATCGCCTTCAACCTGATGGAGAATGCCGTCAAATACAACCTGCCCGGCGGGAGCGTCACCGTCACCCTGCGGGGAGCGGGGGACCTGGTGACGCTCACGGTGGAGGATACCGGCGTGGGCATTCCGGAGGAGGACCTGGGCAAGGTGTTCGACCGCTTTTACCGGGTGGACAAGGCCCGCTCCCGGGCCGCCGGCGGCACCGGCCTGGGCCTGTCCATTGTCAGGGACACCGTCCGCCAGCACGGCGGCGCCGTTACGGTCCGCCGCCGGGAGAGCGAGGGCACCTGCTTTGAGGTGGCGTTTCCCCGCTGGTACGGCGAAGAAAAGGGGGGAGCGCTGTGAGCAAACGGATGCTGGCCCTGGCGTGCGCCCTGGCGCTGCTGCTGACCGCCTGCAACGAGAGCGCCCGGCCCCAGCCCTCCGAGGGGGCGGCGGAGATCTGGTTCGCCGTGGGCACCGGGGAGGACGGCGGCCCGCTGGCGGACGGCGGGGGTGCCGTGGCCCCTGAATACCGCGCCCTGCCCGATGAGGCCGACCCGGTGGAGGAACGGATGGCCGCCCTGCTGTCCGGCCCCCAGTCGGCTGAGCTGCGTTCTCCCTTCCCATCCGGGGTGCGGCTGCGCTCCTGGAGGCTGGAGGAGGGCGTGCTGCGGCTGGACCTGTCGGAGGCCTACGGCGGCCTGTCCGGCGTGGACCTGACCATCGCGGATTACTGCATCGTGCTCACCCTCTGCCAGGTGGAGGGGGTGGAGGCGGTGGACATCACCGTAGAGGGGGAGACGGTCCCCTACCGGGGCCGGAAGCTGATGCGGGAGGGCGACGTGGTCCTCTCCGGCGGCGAGGGAGAGCCGGTGACCATTACGGCCAGCCTCTATTTCCTGCGCCGGTCCGGGGGGCTGGCCAGCGAGTCCCGTGAAGTGCTGGTCACCGAGAACGACACCCTGGCCACCGCCGTCATGGGGGCTCTCATGGCCGGGCCGAGGGACCAGGAGGAGCTCTATCTGCCCCTGCCCGAGGGGACGGAACTGCTCTCCGCCGCCGTGGAGGCGGGGGTGTGCTACGTGAATTTCTCCCGGGCTTTCACCGAGGGCGCGCCCCAGAGCCGGGAGGAGGCCGCCCGCCTGCTCTATGCCGTGGTGGACACCCTGTGCTCGCTGGACCAGGTGGAGGCGGTCCACCTGCTGGTGGAGGGGGAGTCCCTGGACCGTTACGGCGGGGTTCCCACCCGCAATCCCCTGGAAAAAGACTACGAGATGGCAGGGGAGGAGAAGCCCGCCGCTGCATCTGGCTCTTGACAAGGGAAGGCCGGAGAGGGTAGGATAGAAGAAATTTTTACACGCAAAGAAGGTCGATTGCCATGCCAGACTACAAGCCCAGCACCCAGTGCATCCACGCCGGTTATGCCCCCGGCAACGGGGAGCCCCGGAACATCCCCATCGTACAGTCCACCACCTTCCGCTATACCACCGGCGAGGCCATGGGGGCCTTGTTCGATCTGGAGGCAGAGGGCTATTTCTACACCCGGCTCCAGAACCCCACCAACGACCGGGTGGCCGCCAAAATCTGCGCTCTGGAGGGGGGCACGGCCGCCATGCTGACCGCCTCCGGCCAGGCCGCCAACTTCTACGCCGTGTTCAACCTGGCCTCCTGCGGCGACCATGTGGTGGCCTCCTCCGCCATCTACGGGGGCACTTACAATCTCTTTGCCGTCACCATGAAGCGCATGGGCATCGAATTTACCTTTGTGGACCCGGACTGCACCCCCGGCGAGCTGGAGGCAGCCTTCCGCCCCAACACCAAGGCGGTGTTCGGCGAGACCATCGCCAACCCCGCCCTGACGGTGCTGGACATTGAAGCATTTGCCGCCGCCGCCCACGCCCACGGCGTGCCCCTCATCGTGGACAATACCTTCCCCACCCCCATCCACTGCCGGCCCTTCCGGTGGGGGGCGGACATCGTCACCCACTCCACCACCAAATATATGGACGGCCACGCCAATGCCGTAGGCGGGGCCATCGTGGATTCCGGTCGCTTTGACTGGATGGCACACGCCGACCGGTTCCCCGGGCTCACCACCCCGGACGCAAGCTATCACGGCATCACCTACGCCGAGAAGTTCGGGCTGGGCGGCGCCTATATCACCAAGGCCACGGCCCAGCTCATGCGGGACTTCGGCTCCATTCCCTCCCCCCAGAACGCCTACTACCTGAACATCGGCCTGGAGACCCTGCCCCTGCGGGTGGCCCAGCACTGTAAGAACGGCCAGGCCGCGGCGGAGTACCTGGCGGCCCACCCCAAGGTGGCCTGGGTCAACTACCCCGGCCTGCCCGGCAACAAATATCACGCTCTGGCGAAGAAGTACATGCCCGACGGCACCTGCGGCGTGGTCTCCTTCGGCGTGAAGGGCGGACGGGAGGCCGCCTCCCGGTTCATGGCCGGGCTGGAGCTGGCCTCCATCGCCACCCACGTGGCCGACGCCAAGACCTGCGTTCTCCATCCCGCCTCCACCACTCACCGGCAGATGAACGACGCGGAGCTGGCCGCCGCCGGGGTCTCCCCCGACCTGGTGCGCCTCAGCGTGGGCATTGAGGACAGCGCGGATATCCTGGCGGACCTGGAGAAGGCCCTGGCCGGAGTATGAATGCGGAAAAGCCGCCCCCGGACCCATTGTCGGGTCCGGGGGCGGCTTTTTTGGTCAGGCCGTCAGCCGGCCACCACCAGGCGGATCTTGCCGCCCTCGTCGGGGGACTTGTCGTAGTAGACGGTAAGGGTGCTGGAGAAGGCGCGGGCGGCGTTAAGGGCGTCAAAATTGTCGTCCTCATTGGTGGAGGTGAACCAGGAGTCGGTGGCGTCATTGTAGCACTGGACATCCCGGGAGATGGGGAAGACGGCGTCGGTAGTGGTCAGGGTTTCGCTGTCCATATCAAAGGCGGAGCTCTTGACCTCGGCCGAGTGCAGCAGTACATAGGCGCCCAGCTTGGGGGTAGCGCCGTCCGTGGCGGTGTCCAGCGAGGCGACGATGCCGATGGCCGCGTTGTTCTTCAGCTTCTCGGTGGTGACCAGGGCGGTGCTGCCGTTCGGGTGCGCGCTGTTTTTCACGCAGACGGTGTCGGGCTGCTTGGAGTAGGACCAGTCCCCCGGGTCGCCGCTCTCGGCGCCGGCGGTGAACTTCAGGAAGCCGTACTCGTACTGGTCGCCGGTCACGTCGTCCAGCAGCACAATGTCCGCTTTGCCGGCGTAATCCTTATGGACATAGACGATCTTGGAGGCGGCGACCTTGTTCACGGTGAGCTGCTCCAGGTCGATCTCGCCGGGAGTGCCGTTGCCCACCCGTTCGTAGAGAGCCACGTTTTCGGCCAGCGGTACGCTGCCGATCTTTTTGGTCGCCACGTCGAAGACGCCCGCGGCGTCGGAGCCGGAGACCTTGCTCAGACTGATGCGCCCCTTGGCCCCGGCGGAGACGGTGACCACCTGGCCGATCATCTCTTTGGCCCGGCTGTCGCTGTAGGAGACCTGGCCGGACAGCACCACCTTTTCCCCGGCGGCGTTGCGGATGTCGGCCAGCGGCTTGACATAGGCCTTGCCGCCCTCTACCTTCTGGACCACGCCCACGGTGGTGGAGCTGGCGGCGCTGGCGGTGACCGCGCCGGCCACCTGGCCGTCGTAGGAGAGCAGGATGGTCATCTGGTCGCCGATGTCGAAAGCGCGCAGGTCCTCATAGGCCATGGACAGCACGGGGAACTCCTGACCCAGCAGGGTAATGGTGGCCGGGGTGTCCGGGCTGGGAGAGGCGTTTTCATACACGCCGGTGAGCCGCAGGTCGGACACGTACAGGATGTTGGTGTTTTTGTCAAAGGTGGTCACATCGTACTGCCGCAGGTCGGCGGCGGTGGCGGGCACGCCGTTTTTGTAGATCTGATAGCTGGGGGTGCCGGTGCCGCTGGGCTTGGTTTTGAGTACCTGGGTGGCATCCTCGGAGGCCGCGGCGTCCCGCAGGAAGACGTACTCCAACTCGCCGGCCGCGGAGTACTGCAGCAGGGCCTGGGTACCGGCCTTCAGATTGAGGTAGACGTCCTTGTAGCTCTTTTGCTCGCCGTCCTGCCAGACTGTGGTGGCCGGCTTGACCTTGACGGTCTCGCCGCCGGGGATGGTAAAGGAGTCGTACTTGGCGGACAGAATGCCCACCACCCGCTGGGTGCCCTTGTCGGACACCTGGAGGGCCAGCAGATGGCCGTCCTGATCCAGCACCAGCTTGGCCTGCCGCCCCTCCATGTCGTCGGAGAAGGGGACCCGGTCGGTCTGGTACACCTTGCCGTCGCCGGTCTCCACTGCGCCGGTGGAGCCGTCGGGGGCGGTGGCGTTCACATCCAGGATGAGCACCTCGTCGGTAATCGAGCCCTTCAGGGTGGTGAGGTACACGTCGTCGCTGCCCTTGGACTTGGTGAAGAGGAGGTTTTCAAAGAGAATGGCGGCCTGACCCCGGGTGATGGAGCCGGTGGGGTTCAGCGTAAGGCCGTCGGTGAGCCCGATGGAGCGGGCGGTGCTGAAATACCCGTCGTACCACACGGCGCCCACGCCCACGTTGGCATCGTGGTAGCCCAGGATGCGCATGAGGATGGTAACCGCCTCGGCGCCGGTGATGGCCCGGTCAGGGTGGAAGCGGCCGGTGGCGTCGCCCCGGATGATGCCTGGGGTGGAGACGGCGCTCTCACCGCTGCCGGAGGAGCTGCCCTGGGTGGCTACGGCCACATAGCCACGGGCCCAGTGAGTGGAGGGCACGTCGGCAAAGACGGTGCGGTTCATCTGGGCGGCGACCTTGTCGCCGTTGCCCATGATCTCCACCGCCATCTTGCAGAACTCGGCCCGGGTCAGGGTGCGGCCCGGCTCAAAGTTGCCGGAGCCGGTGCCGCTGACGATGCCCAGCAGCCGGAGGATCTCCGCCGCCTCGGCGGTGGCCTCGTCGGTGATGTCGGGGAAGGCGGAGGGCTGCCGGGCCGCGGAGGAGGGCAGGATCAGCAGTCCCGCCGTCAGCGCGCACGCCAGCACCAGGGCCAGAAAACGTTTGATTCTCATGTCTAATCTCTCCTTAATCTCGCTTGGAGTGGACGCTCCGACGCTATTCGGCCCGCAGGGCTTCCACCGGCTGCAGGGCGGAGGCCTTGATGGCGGGATACATGCCGAAGAGGATACCCAGGGCCACGGAAATGAAGAACGCCCCAACCGTAATGCCTGCGCTGGGGATGAGGATGGTCTCAAAGGACAGCTTGCCCACGATCATGGTCCCCAGATACCCCACGATGATGCCGAATACGCCGCCGATGCCGCAGATCATGGCCGCCTCGATGAGAAATTGGGTAATGATGCTCCTCCGCTCGGCGCCGATGGCCTTGCGGATGCCGATCTCCCGGGTGCGCTCGGTGACGGTGACCAGCATGATGTTCATGATGCCGATGCCGCCCACCAGCAGGGAGATGGCGGCGATGCCGCCCAGAAAGCGCTGCTGCATGGCGTTGGCCTCCGTGGACTCCTTGGCCCAGGTATCCACCGGGTAAACGCCGTAGCTGCCGTAGTTGGTGTTGATGAGGCCGGAGAGGAAGCCGTTGAGGCTGGTGGTGACCTTCTTGACGGAGTCGGAGTCCTTGGCTTTTACCACATATTCCTCGATGGGCTGGTTGTTGTTGAAGTAGCGGGTCATGGTGGAGGGGAGCAGGATCATCCGGTCCATACGGTTGATGGAATCCTGCATCCACGCGGCGTCCTCGCCGCCTCCAAGCTCCTTGCCGGCGGCCTTGCTCTGGTAGACGCCCACCACCCGGAAGGGTCTCCCATTGATGGTGATGGTCTTATCCACCGGATTGGCAAAGGAGAAGAGGTACTCCGCCGTGGCCGAGCCTAGCACGCAGACCTGATTGAGGTTCTCGATGTCCAGATAGCTCAGGTCCCGGCCCTTAGAGATGGTATAGCCGCTGCACAGCCCGAACTTGTCGTTGCCCAAATAGATTTGGGGATAGTCATCGCTGTTGTTGTAACTGGTCACCGAAGCGCCTCCGCCGGCATAGCTGCGGCTGGATTCCCGGCTGAGGGTCTTGGACTCATACTTAATGGTGGGGCGGTCCCAGACCGAACCGTTGGGGGAGATGCCCAGCACACCATCCAGATTCAGGCAGTAGTCGTACAGCTCCTGCCCCACGTCCACCGCGCCCGAGTTGCCCCAGGTGGAGGCATAGACCGAGATCTGGTTGGTGCCCATACTCTCGTAGTAGGCGGCCATGGCCATGTTCTGGCCCTTGGCGTAGGACACCAGAATGATGACGGCGGCCAGGCCGATGATGATGCCCAGCATGGTCAGGGCGGAGCGGCCCTTGTTGGAGGAGATGGACTTGGCGGCCATCTTGACTGCTTGGCCCAGATTCATAATCCGACCTCCTCTCTGGTGCCGTCGGAGACGATGTGCCCGTCGGACAGGCGGACGATACGCTCTGCGGTGGCGGCAATGCCGTTGTCATGGGTGATTAAAATAACGGTGGAGCCCTCTTCATGGAGGGTGTGCAGGATCTCCAACACATGTCGGCCGGTCTTGGAGTCCAGAGCGCCGGTGGGCTCATCGGCCATGATGACGGGGGGGTGGGTGGCGATGGCCCGGGCGATGGCCACCCGCTGCTGCTGGCCGCCGGACATCTCGGCGGGCCGGTGATCGGCCCGGTCCTCCATGCCCACCCGCGCCAGGGCCTCCATAGCCCGGTCGTAGCGCTGATCCATTCCCAAGCCCTGATAGATCAGAGGCAGCTCCACATTTTCCCGGGCGTTGAGGGCGGGGATCAGATTGTAGCCCTGGAAGATGAAGCCGATCTGCTTGTTTCGGATGTGGGCGAGCTGCTTGTCGGTGAGTTCGGTGATGTCGGTGCCGTCCAGGTGGTAGTCGCCATAGGTGGGGATGTCCAGGCAGCCCAGAATGTTCATCAGGGTGGACTTGCCCGAGCCGGACTGGCCGATGATGGAGACGAACTCCCCCCGGTCAATTTGGAGGGATACCCCGTCCAGGGCCCGGACCTCGCTCTCCTTGCCCTCGTTGTAGATCTTGTAGATGTTCTTGATGTCAATGAGCATGGCCGTTCCCCTTAGCCCCAGGCCTGCTCGACATAGTAGTTGACAAAGACTTCCTCATCCCCGGTGAGGCCCTCTTTGATCTCCACGTTGTAGTTGTCGGACAGGCCGGTGGTGACGGGCACGGGGTAGAAACCTTCGGACTCGCTGGGATAGAGGGGCGTAGCGCCAGGCTCCGTGGGGGGAATATCGATGGCGACGGTATTTTCAGGCTTGCTGTCCGCCTTGATAAAGACCACGGAGGCGGTCTCGCCGTTCTCGTCGCTGACGTACTTCACGCTCTGCATGGGCACCACGATGCAGTCGTCGGACTGGCTGGCCACGAAGGAGTAGTCCAGCCACACGCCCTCCAGCAGGGAGCCGTCGTAGTTGTCCACGGTGAGGGTGACCGGGAAGCTGGTCATACCCTGTCCGGCCTCAGCGCTGCCGGTGTTGATGGAGGACACGGTGCCCGTGAACACGTTGCCGTTCCAGTCGGTCAGGTCCACCGTCATGCCAGGTTTGACGAAGGAGATGTTCCGGTCGTCCACGGTGATGTTGACCAGCATGGTGGTGGTGTTGGAGATGATGATAACGGTGTCGCCGCTCTTGACCTCGGCGCCCTCGGCGAGGGTGCAGGTGGTGACGGTGCCGTCGATGGGAGCCACGGCGTTAAAGTTGTTCAGGGCCTTCTGAGCCTCGGTCAGCTTCTCCATGGCGTCGTCGATCTCCTTCTGCTTGGCCCGGATGTCGGAGTCGATGGTGTCGGAGCCCATGCTCAGCAGCACCTGACCGGCGGACACGTTGGAGTAGCACAGCAGGTTGGCGGAGAGCAGGGGGCCGCCGGCCTCAGTGACAATCTTGCGGGTCTCGTAATACTTGGTGGCGCCGTTTTCGTAGGGGTAGATGGGGGTGCCGTTGGCGGCGGTGAGGGCGGCGGAGGCGGTCATGCCCTCGGTGAGGGTGCCGGGGTTGTCAAAGGCCACCACCACTTCAAAGTGGTCGGCCCCCTCGGGGGTTATGTAGTGGACCTTGTTGACCTGTTCCACCGAGCCGGTAAAGCTGTCCATAACGGCCGGGATGGAGACCGAGACGCTCTGGCCCACATAGATATCGTTTTCATAGGCATAGCTGAAGTAGAGGGACAGCTTGAGCTTCTTGTCGTTGACTAGGGTGGCCACGGAGGCGCCGGAGGAGACGGTGCTGCCCGTCTCGAACTCGCTGACCTCGATGAGCTTGCCCGCAAAGGGCGCCCGAACCGTCAGGTTATTCAGGGCCTTGTGGAGGTCGGCCATATCCTTTTGCAGGTTGGAGACCTTCTCCTGTGCGGCCGTCACCTCGTCCTCGGCGGCCTGACTGCGAATGGTGTAAAGGGGCTGCCCTTCCGTGACGGTGTCGCCCGCAGTGACAAAGACCTCCTGCACGGTGCCGCCCTGGGTCAGGGTGATGGCGGCGGTATCCTTGGCCTTGGCGTTGCCGCTGCCCTGGACCATGCTCTGGATGGAGGAGATCTGGGCGGGCTGGGTCTGGATCTGGCTGTTCACGGCTTCCTTTGCCGTAAGAAAGCGGTACAGGAAAAAGCCGCCCACCGCCAGGACCGCCAGGACGACCAGGGCGATGATGGTGTTCCGTACCTTTTTCCGCTGCTTTTTTTTCTGGTTGGACGTGCCGCTGGGACGGGCGGGGGGAGCCGCCGGAGCGGGGGCTTCCGTGACCGGCGCGTTCTGCTGTGTCATTTCTGCCATGTTTGGATTCCTCCTAAGTTTCCTGTGAACGTTACATGTCATCCATTGTATCACGCGGTTTGCGGGGCGCAACAACAAACAGATGACAATTTCTTAAGATAAGCTTAAGAAATTGTTTCAGGGAGTACCATATATCCTTTAGACGATGCAGACCGGCAAAAAGTTACAGGCCCCGGTAAAAAGTTTGCCGTCTGGGTGCGGACGGCAAAAAGGGCCGGGACGCAAAAGCGCGCCTCCGGCCTATACCTTATATAATAGACAACAGAAAAAAGAAAAAAGCGGGAATCGGGAACCTTTTTGCGGCGGCCGCGTCTAAACTATCATAGCCTCACGGCAGGGCAGCGGCGTATTTTTACGGTTGTGTTACAAAACCGGCAAAGGGGTTGACGGTGGACACAAGACGCGGTATAGTCTTGCCAGAGGTAAGGGGAACTATGCGTCTCCAAACTCAAAATTTTGAAGGAGGAATTCCAAAATGAGAAACCTCAAGCGGGTTCTCAGCCTGGCTCTGGCTTCCGTTATGCTGATCGGCATGATGGTCGTTGGCGCTTCCGCTGCGAACTACGACGACTTCTCCGATAAGGACAAGATCGTCAACAAAGAGGCCGTCTCCACCCTGGTTGAGCTGGGCGTTATCGCCGGCAAGGACGACGGTACTTATGATCCTACGGGCATCGTGACCCGTGGTGAGATGGCCAAGATGATCTGCGTCGTCCTGAATGGCGGCAAGGACCCCAGCCTGGGCAATGTCACCAAGTACAGCTACACCGACACGGTCGGTCACTGGGCTGCCCCCTACATCGAGTACTGCGCGATCCGTGGTATCGTCGCTGGTAAGGGCGACGGCACCTTTGGCCCCAACGAGACCGTCACCGGTTCTCAGGCCGCCAAGATGCTGCTGGTCGCCGCTGGCTATCAGTCCGCTATCGAGGGCTTCACCGGCGCCAACTGGGAAGTCAATACCAATGTTCGGGCCAACGCTGTGGGCCTGTACGACGGTCTGGACATCAACCCCTCCCAGGGCCTGACCCGTGACTCCGCCGCTCAGATGGTTTACAACATTCTGGATGTGGAGCAGGTCACCTACAAGTACACCATGGTCGCCAATGGCGACGGCACCTTCACTTCCGTTACTGAGATCGACAAGACCGCCGACAACAAGACTGTCCTTGAGGACAAGTTCGGCGCCGTGAAGGTCGAGGGCGTTGTGGTTGCCAACGAGGTTGCTGACCTGAACTCCAGCAAGAAGAACGACAACAAGGTGCTCGTCGGCTCCGCTCTGGATGCTGGCAAGACCAAGATTGTCATCACCAATGGCGGCAAGGACGAGGACCAGAACGAGTACACCGGCACCCAGACCTTTAAGGTCTCCACCGGGCTGGACCAACTGGGCCGTACCGTGCGCCTGTACGTCAAGACCGGCTCTTCCGCTGCTAATGCCAAGGTCTTTGGCTCCGTGATCGTGACCGATGACAACAAGGTGGTCACCGACGCTTCTGACGACTCCATCAATAGCGTGGCCGACGACAACAGCCTGGACATCGTGAGCGGTACCAAGGTTGCCACCAACTATGCCGACCTGACCGATCTTTCCAGCGATGCCGCCAAGGCCGACGGCACCCACGGCGTTCAGAAGATCCTCATCGACAACAACGACGATGGCGATGTGGACTACGTCCTGCTGACCACCTATGTGTTCGGTAAGGTCACCGGGAAATCTACCTCCAGCGACGGTTCTCTGACCGTGAACTACAGCGGTGCTGCCACCCTGAGCGTCGACGACAAGGACGACGTGGTGGGCTTTGACGATGTGGCCAAGAACGACTATGTGCTGGCTGCCTTTATCGGCGGCAAGCTGCATGTCCAGAAGGCTGAGAGCGTGACTGGCACTCTGGATGCCTACACCAACACCTCCCTGACCGTGGACGGCACCAAGTATACCGTCTCCGCCGTGGGCTGCTACAAGAGCACCTCCGACGACATCACTCCCGCCAAGGGCTATGCTTCCAAGAGCGAGCTGGACAAGGACGCTACCTTCTATCTGGATGTGAACGGCTACATCGTGGCTGTGGGCGAGCCTGAGGCCTCTGCTTATGACTACGCTTATGTCTGGGGTGCCGAGGCTGCCAGCAACATCGGCACTGACCGCGTGAAGGTCACCCTGTCTGACGGCACCAAGGCCACCTATGACCTGGATGATGACAGCGACATTGATATTCTCCCGGGTGACTCTGCGTATAATCCCGAGAAGAAAACGGTTGGCGAGGATGCAGCTCGGGGCTTGATTTTTGCCTACAAGGTCACCAACAATGAAATTAAGCTGACCAAGCCTGCCGGTGGTATGGCTGAAGGCGAGCAGGTTACCTTCGAGAAGGGCAAGACCACTGTGGACGGCCTGAAGACCGAAGCCAACCAGACCAAGTTCGCCAACAAGAACACGGTATTCTTCTATGTCACCCTGAAGGATGATGAGAAGATTGATGACGTAGACGTCTACACCGGCTACTCCGCCGCTCCCGATGTTGACAAGGAAGATAGTGCCATTGCCCTTGCGGCCTATAATAAGGCTGGTAAGATGGTGGCCGTGGCGATCACTTCCGAGGAATTTGACAGCACTGACCTGAGTGATCACGTGTTCATCTACAAGAAGGACAGAACCTTCACCGATTACACCGAGGTCCGCGGCTTCCTGGCTGGTACGGACCAGGCTAATACTGAGCTGAAGGTCTCCGATAACAGCAACGTTGATGCGGCTGATGCTGTGGATGGTGCGATTTACCTCTACACCAAAGACAGCGACGGCTACCTCAAGCTGAAGGACGCCGGTAAAGACCTGATCCACGTGAATGGCGTGGCTACCAATGTGTCCTCCAGCAGCGTGGTTGTGAACGGCAAGGAGTATGCCGTGACGTCCAAGACCGTGCTGATCGACAACACGGATGATCCCAATCCCCCCAGCGCCACTCTGGGCGCCGCCCCCGAGGATGACGACTACATCACCTACATGCTGGTTGATGACGACGAGATTCTCATGATGGTGGTCGATAACACCGCCGAGGAGACTCCCGCGACTCCCGATAACGTCACTGTGACGGTTAAGGATGACAAGATCACCCTGACCTATACCAAAGAGAAGCCTGGCGTGACCGATCAGGCCAATGCCGTTGTAGCTAAGCTGACCGACCTCGGTTACACCGATATCGATGTGACCGTTAAGGGTGGCGAGGTGACTGGCGTCTCTGCCAAGATGGGCGTTGTTAGCTACACCTTCACTTACGCGATAGAGAAGGCTGCTGAGTAAGCTATCGGCAATCCACTGACGTAAAAACCCAGATTTGGTTTTCACCCCCGGGCTTCGGCCCGGGGGCGTTTTTTTACTTAAAAACGCAAAAAATTGAAAAAAACCACAAAAAATCACGGATTTTTTTGAATAAAAAAATCCGTGATTTTTTGCATATAAATGCGTAAATGCGTAGTGTGGCCTGCCGTCATGCACCGTTTTCCTGGGGGGCAAAGTTGCTGAAGAAGGGTACGTCGGTAAAGGTCTTGTAGCGGGTGATGTAGTTTCGGGGGGTGACGCCGGTGTACTGGCGAAAGGTATGGATAAAATGGGAGTTGTTCAGAAATCCCACCCGGGAGCTGATGTCCGAGATGGCCTTTTCCTGACGCAGCAGGGTGCAGGCCATGCGAATCCGGCTGCTGTTGATGTACTCCACAATGGTGAAGCCGGTTTCCCTTTTGAACTGTCGGCATAGGTTGTACTTGCTGACGAAAAAGGTGTTGGCCAGCCGGTCCAGAGTCAGGCGCTCCGACAGGTGCTGGTTGATGTAGCGGATCAGCTCAGAGACCAGGGGAGAAATATTGGAGTGGGCGTTGTTGCCTCCGTGGCCGGCGGAGAGAAGGGGATAAAATTTTAAAAGAATGTCCAGAAAATGTAGATTTTGCCGCAAATCGCTGCCAAAAGAATCATCCGGCACGGTGAGGCAGCGTTCGAACAGGGCAATGGCTTCTCCAATGTCCTTCTCCGGCAGTTGGATGCACATGGCCTGGGTGCCGTAGAGCTGGGTCAGATCGGTGTGGGGAGTAGAGTATGCCTCCAAAAGCGCCAGGGGGTAGTGCAGTGTGTAGGTGTCCACCGTGACGTTGGAGGGATTGATTTTGCGGTGGATGGTGCCCTCTGGGATAAGAACCAGCACGCCCCGGCGGATGTCATAGATCTGATCGTCCAGAAAAAACGAGCAGCCGTCGTTCAGAGAAAACAGGATTTCGTTGATGTCGTGAAAGTGCAGCGTGCGCTGATAGCTGTTTTGCTCGGCGCGGTGCTGTGCAATATAAGTTTGCTGGATCAGGGTGACCGCCCCCTTAAAAGCCTTTATATTGCTCTAATATAGCGCATCTTTTGGCAAGTTGCAAGGGAAAATTGTGCTGGAGAACGGAGAAAAAAGAGAGAGAGTGGATTTTTATCTGTGGATAATGCCTAAAAAACGCGGTTGATTTGGTAGCACCTATTTGCGCGGGTTCAATTTGATAAAACAAGATAGCCAAAGCAAAGGGGAATAATAATTATGGAATCTTGCTGAAGTGATGGGGGAAATTGCCCGAAGAAACAAAAACTATTGAATCTCAAATTGAGAATTGGTACAACTAGTACAGCTCCGTAAGACCCCCAAAAACGACTTTCTCCGACTGGCGCGCGAAGGCGGGGAAAGGCAAACGGAAACTGAATATGGAGGACAAAAAATGAAAAAGTTAGCCGCACTGCTGATTTCACTTGCAATGATCCTGGCAATGGCCGTGACCGGATGCAGTTCCTCCGGCAGCGGACAAACCGCTTCTCCTCAGCCCAGCCAACCCGCCGGGTCCCAGACCCCCGCCGCCGGCGGCGATTACCCCAAGAGCAGCATCCAGGTCGTCGTTCCCTTCTCCGCCGGCGGCGGCACCGACCTGTTTGCCCGTATTGTAGTGGATAAGATGTCCCAAATCGTTGGCGTGCCCATCGAGGTGGTCAACGTGCCCGGCGGCTCGGCCACCATCGGCACCACCCAGGTGGCCAACGCCAACACCGACGGCTACACCATCGGTTTCAGCATCAGCACTCCGCTGTGTGTGACTCCCCTGCTGGGCGAGACCAGCTACACGCTGGAGGACATGCAGCCCATCTGCAACGCCTACACCGTGCTGCACGGCATCTATGTGGCCGCGGACTCCCCCATCCAGGACGTGGATGACCTGATCGCCTTCATCAACGAGAAGGGCGGCACCCTGAGCTACGCCGGTTCTGGCACGGGCAACATGCAGCACATGTGCCTGGAAGAGTGGGCCTCTCAGGCTGACCCCGAGGGCACATGGAATCTGACCAACGTCCCCTACGACGGCGACCCCGAAGAGATTGTGGCCCTGATGTCCGGCGAGCTGCCCTTCGCCACTCTGCAGGTCCATGGTGCCAAGTCCGCCGTGGAGGCGGGCAACGTCCGTTGCATCATGATCTTCGGCGACACCACCCCCCAGTGGATGACCGACGGCGGCTACTTTGGCCCCAACTCCGTGGAGCTGGGCTATGAGTGCCGGGTAAAGGGGCTGGTAGGCTTCTACGGCCCTGCCGGCATGAGCGCAGATGCGGTCAAGGTCCTGTCGGATGCGTTCCACCAGGCGGTACAGGACGAGGGCGTTTTGGAATCCATCGCCAACATCGGCCTGGAGCCCGACTACCGCGACACCGAAGCGTACACCGCCGGCCTGGAAGAGCTGGTGCCTGTGGCAGATGAACTGCTGCATCAGCTCGGTTTCATCGCCGGGTAATTCCCTCCCATCTGTGGTCCGGCTGGGGCGCGGTGACTGCCGCCGGTCCCAGCCGGCCGCACTTCCATCCTGAGGAGTCTGATTCAGACCCGGACATAGGAGAAAACTATGAACATCAAAGACTATCTGAAACGAAATGGAATGACGCTGATCCTCCTGGTGGGGATGATCATCCTTTACCTCTGCATCCCCAGCCAGATCGCGGAGAACATGGTGGCTAAGGCCACCATCAGCCCCCGGTTCTTCCCCACGTTTTCCGTTCTGGGCGTAATTGTCTGCTGCGCCCTTCTGCTGGTGTTTGACGCCAAGGAGCATATCTTCTCCCACAAGACCGCCGAGGCCGCCGCTACCCAGGAGAAGAAGGAAGAAGTCAGCTATGTCCGCGTGGTACTGGTGGCCCTGCTTCTGCTGGCCTGGTACATCCTGATGCCCCGCATCGGCTTTATCATCTCTACCATTGTCATCATGTGCATCATGAGCTACCTGCTGGGCTGCCGCAACAAGATCGTCCTGGTGGCCTTCCCGGTGATCTTTACCCTGGCCGTGTATTTTACCTTTGTTGAGCTGCTCCACGTGAGCCTGCCCGAGATTCTATTTTAAGGAGGTGGCTGAATATGCTTGGACTGCTTGGAAACGCACTGGTTAACATGTTGGACCTTTCCACTATCCTGGGTATGGTGGCCGGCCTGGCCGTCGGTCTCTCCTTCGGGGCCATGCCCGGTCTGAACGCCACCATCGGCATCACCCTGCTATTGCCTGTCACCTTCGGCATGAGCCCGGCGGCCGCCATGCTCATGCTGATCGGCGTCTACTGCGGCGCAACATTTGCCGGGTCCATCTCCGCAATTCTCATCAAGACCCCCGGTACGGCAGCCGCCTCGGCCACCGTTCTGGAGGGCTACCCCATGACCCTCAAGGGCAAGGCCAGCACGGCCCTCAGCATTGCCCTGCGCGGCTCAGTGGTGGGCGGACTGTTCAGCGGCGTCTGCCTGCTGTTCTTTGCCCCTCAGCTCGCCAACCTGGCCTTGAAATTCGGCGCGCCCGACTACTTCATGCTGACGGTATTCGGCCTGACCATCATTGCCAGCGTCAGCGGCAAAAGCATCCTTAAAGGTGTGACCATGGCCGCCCTGGGCCTGCTGGTCACCACCATCGGTATCGATCCCCAGCAGGGCGTTTACCGCCTGACCTTCGGCTCTAATATCCTGGTCCGCGGCGTGGACCTGGTGCCCGCGCTCATCGGCCTGTTCGCCATCAGCGAGCTGTTTAGCCAGGCCGAAAAGAAGATCCTGCGCCTGAGTCAGCCGCCCCAGGTCAAGATGGACAAGGCCCATGGATGGAAGGATATGCTCAAATTCAAGTGGCTCATGCTCAAGTCCTCCATCATCGGTGTCATCGTAGGCGCCTGCCCCGGCACCGGCGCCGCCATTGCCGCCTTCCTGTCCTACGGCGAGGCCAAACGCGGCTCCAAGCATCCGGAGGAGTTCGGCAACGGCTCGGAAGAGGGCCTGTGCGCTTCTGAAACTGCCAACAACGCCGTCACCGGCGCTACGCTCATCCCCATGCTCACCCTGGGCATCCCCGGCGACTCGGTTACAGCCGTGCTCATGGGCGCCCTGACCATCCAGGGTCTGACCCCCGGTACAGAGCTGTTTGTCAAGCACGCCGACATGACCTATGTGGTGCTGGTAGGCTTTATCATTATCCAAGTCCTCATGCTCTATATGGGCAGACTGGCTATCCGCGGCTTCTCCCAGATCACCAAAATCCCCTACTATATCCTGCTCCCCATGGTCATGGCCTTCTGCATGGTGGGCTCCTACTCCTGCAGCAATAACATGACCGACATCCTCATCGCCATCCTCTTCGGCCTCATCGGTTACATCATGCCCAAGTTCGGCTTCCCCACCACCCCCATGCTCATCGGTATCGTGCTGGGCTCCCTGGCGGAAAAGAACCTGGTGCGGACCATGGCCGTGTATGCGGGTGACGTGTCCGTCTTCTTCACCCGGCCCATCTCTCTGCTGTTCCTCGCTCTGAGCGTGGTCTCCGTGGCCTTTGCTCTGCTCCAGAAGCATAGAGACAAGAAGAAGGCCTGAGACAGTTCAACCACGAAAGGCAGAGATCAATGTGAATCAAAAAGAAATCGAGACCTTCGGCCACCGGCTGGCGGAGTGCAGCCGGACCAAACAGCAGATTGACCAGCCCAGCGTGACCTTTCCCGACATCACCTATGACGAGGCATATGCCATCCAGGAGGTCATGGTGCAGGATCTGGTTCGGAGCGGCTGGACGATTTCGGGTAAAAAGGTGGGCCTGACCAGCGAGGCCATGCGGAAGGCCGCAAACATCTACGAGCCGGACTACGGTTACGCCTTTCATCAGCGCTGCTTCGACAATGGTGTGACCCTAGCCATGGACGACTTCCTGGCGCCCCGCATCGAATGCGAGCTGGCCTTCCGGCTCAAAAACGATCTGGACGGGGAACATATCAGCCGGGAGCAGGTCCTGGATGCCACGGAGTACGTGGCGGCCTGCATGGAGGTGGTGGACTTCCGCATCTTCCGGGACAAGGTCCAGCGCCTGGTGCAGGACAGTATCGCGGACAACGCCGCCTTCGGCGCCTATATTCTGGGCGATGTGCCCCTCAAGCCCGGTCAGGTGGACCTGACCCTGGTGCCCTACATCTTTGAGATCAACCACCGGCAGCAGGAGGTCTCCTGCGGTGCGGCGGTGTATAACGACCCGGCCAAGTCCGTGGCGTGGCTGGCAGAGCGCTTCACCCAGCTCGGGAACCCCCTGAAGGCCGGGGAGATCATCCTCTCCGGGTCGGCGGTCTCCTCGGTGGCGGTCCAGGCGGGGGATTACCTGCGCTGTACCTTCGGCCCCTTTGGGGAAGTAAGCTGCAGCTTTGTGTAGCAGACAGAGAAAGTGACGTGAAAACATGGCCTTATCCAAAAAAATTATCGCCCAACTGGTGGAGCTCTCCCTGGACGGCGAATATCACCACCACTCCATCGACCAGTTTTGCAAGACCTACCCGGAGCTGACCGAGGCTGAAGCCTATGAGGGCCAGGCCTTGCGGGTCCAGAGGATGGAGGAGATGGGGCACCGGGTGGTAGGCTACAAGCTGGGCGGGACCAGCCTGGCCAAGCAGAAGCAGATGGCCAGCACCATCTATGAAAAGGGCGGCCTGACGGTCAAGCCCACCGGGATCACCTACGGCCGCCTGATGGACTACATGCTTCTGGCGCCCGACGAGGACCTGTCCCTGAGCCAGCTCCTTCACCCCAAGGTGGAGCCAGAGATGGCCTTTATCATGGGCCAGGACCTGTCCGGCCCCTATGTCACGGCCCCGGACGTTATGAACGCCGCGGAGTGGGTGGCACCGGCCTTTGAGATCATCGACAGCCGGTTCCACAACTTCAAGATCGGCAGCCGCTATGACGCTGTGGTGGACAACACCTCCTCCGCCCGCTTCAAGCTGGGGGAGGGGCGCAAGTGTCCCAGGGAGCTGAACCTGGCCAACGTGGGGATGTGCCTGCAGGTAAATGGGAAGAACACCGGCTTTGGCGCGGGGGCCTCGGTGATGGGGCACCCGGCCCGGGCGGTGGCTGAGTTGGTCCGGGGCCTGTGGAAAGAGGGCGGCAAGGGCCTTAAAAAGGGAGACATCATCCTCTCTGGCGCCATCACTCCCTCCACCCCGGTCCAGGTGGGCGACGCCCTGCGCGCCGACTTCGGCGGTCTGGGATATGTCGAGATTCAAATTAAGGAATAGAAAAGAGGAGCATCCATTATGGCGTTTATCGTGCATTGTTATGACCTGCTGATCAAAAACGGTACCGTGGTGGACCCGGTGCTGGGCCTGAATAAGAAGATGGACGTGGGCATCTACGCCTCCCGTATTGCCGACGTGTTCGAGCCGGGCAGCCTTCCCGGCAAGATCTGCGGCCATAAGGTCATCGACGCCTCCGGCATGTATGTGGTCCCAGGCCTGGTGGACGGTCACGTCCATGTACTGCCTGGCCTGCGCTTCACCTACCCCATTGACGAGCTGTGGAAGCGAGGCATCACCGCCTGCATTGATATGGGCAGCCAGACCTCCGCTTCCTTCCACCGGGAGCGCCATCTCATCGACGAGGCACCCTGCATGGTCAACGCCTGCTTGGGCCTGTCCAACATGGCGGAGACCCAGGGCGAGATCCCCCGTTACGCCCTGCTGGACCAGGAGGTCAATCTGGAGAAGATTCAGGAGCTCTTCGAGGTCCACGGAGACGTACTGGTGGGCATCAAGGTGTTCATTGGTCACGCCGACTCCCCCGGCGCCGAGCTTACCCACGCCGTGATGAAAAAGGCTCGCCAGGTCTGCGACGCGGTGGGCTGCCGCATGTTCGTCCATGTGGCCAACCCCGACGTGCCCCTGCCGGAGCTGATCGACTACTTCCATCCCGGTGACAACTTCACCCATACCTATAATAAAGGAAACATCCTGGATCAGGACGGACACGTCTACAAGGAGGCGTGGGAGGCCAAAAGGCGTGGTGTCATCTTCGATTCGGCCCGCGGCTCCCGCAACTGGAGCTCCGAGGTGGCCAAGGCTGCCTTTGCCGAGGGCTTTTTCCCCGACGTGATCACCGATGACCTGACCGCCCTGAGCAATGATCCCCAGACCAGCCGCCTCACCGTCCATATGGGCGAGTGCATGGCCCTCGGTATGAGCTTTGAGGATGTGCTTCTGCGTACCACCAGCGTCCCCGCCTCCTTTATGAAGGGCGTTGAAGTGGGCGTAAAGCGGGGCCTGCCCGCCAACCTGACCATCCTGGACCTGCAGCAGGGGCCCCACGATTTTACCGACGCCTTTGGCGAGCACTACGAGGGACAGACCAACATCATCCCCAAGGCCACCATCATCAAAGGTAAGATCATGTACAACACCATCGTGACCGACTATTAATGGCCTGCGCGGCCCTTAGGAGAGATTGATCATGCCCTTTATTACGCTGTACCTGCCCCGCGGCTGTGACGACGGGGCGCTGGAAACTTCTATGCGGGAGATCACGGCGGCCGGTGCCGAGCTGCTGGAGAACACTCTGGAGCGGATGATCCGGGTGACCGTACTGGAGGCCGACCCTGAGCGGGTCTACCAGGGCGGGGCTCAGGCGGAAAAGCTGGCCCCCACCGTCCTGTTCCGGGTGGGCCCCGGCCGGAGCGCCGGCGCCAAGGATGCCTTCATGGATCAGATTGCCTCCATCCTCAGCCGGAACCTGGGCTGCGCCAAGGAGGACGTACGGGCCTATGTCCTGGACAACGAGGAGGGCCACCACTTCTGCATTGGCGGCAAGCACAAAGACTTTTCAAAGAAGGTGAAATAAATGCCCATCATGTGTACGGTTCAACTGCCTGCCGGCAAGGCCCCCGAGCAGATTGAGGCCACGCTGAAGGATATCTCCGAGGTACTCATGCGCAATTTTGAGGCCCAGCCTACCCAGGTGCGGGTGACCATTGATGAACTCCCCCGCCTGCGCTACATGGCAGGCGGCGTACTCGCCCGGGACATGCCGGATTTCAACGGTGAGGCGGAATGAGACAGAACGACTTGCGGGAGCGCATGGAGCGGGGCGAGACGGTATACGGCATGTTTCTCAACTCAGGCAGCTCCGTTCTGACGGAGGTCATCGGCCTGGCCGGATTTGACTTTGTCCTTATCGACAGCGAGCACGGCCCCACCGGCGTACTGGACAACCGGGAACTGGTCCAGGCGGCGGAGTACCGCGGGACGGTCCCCATCGTCCGGGTCCCCAACAGCAGCAGCGATACCATCCTCAAGATGCTGGACATCGGAGCCCACGGCATCCTGGTGCCCCGGGTCAACACCGCCGAGGAGGCCAGCCGGGTGGCCAGAGCCGCCCGCTACTATCCCCAGGGCAGCCGGGGTGTGGCCAGCACCCGGGCCTCTGATTACGGCTTTACTCCGCTGACGGATTACTTCGCCCTGGCCAACCGGCGCAACCTGGTGGCCGTCCAGTGCGAGGACGTGGCCTGCCTGCCCAACCTGGACGCCATCGCCGCCACGGAGGGCATCGACCTGCTCTTTGTGGGGCCCTATGACCTGTCCTCCTCCATGGGAGCGCCGGGCCAGGTGGGTTATGAGTCCATCCGGGACACGGTGGATGCCGTGCTGGATGCGGCCCGGCGACACGGAAAGCTGGCCGGCATCTTCACGAAAGACCCCGGTGAGGCGGCGTTCTATGCCGAGCTGGGGATGCACCTGGTAATCGTGGGGACGGACATCCAGAGCTTTGCCGGGGTCTGCCGCAACCTGGTGGCCACGCTGAAGCCGGACCGGAAGCCCGCCCCGCTGACCGGCTATTGAGCTACGGAGGACACAATGAAGCAAGACCTACAGATTTTATTCACACCAGCCCAAATCGGGGCGTGCATGCTGAAGAACCGCTTTGTCATGGCCCCCATGGGCCCGGCGGGTCTGGCGGATGCCCAGGGGGCCTTTACCCAGACCGGCATCGACTTCTATGTGGAGCGGGCCAAGGGGGGCGTGGGCCTCATCATCGCGGGCATGTGCTACTCGGAAAATACCGTGGAGCGCCATGGACCGGGCACCATGCCCTGCCCCACCCTGAATCCGGTGCTCTTCAAACGCACCGCCAAACAGCTCACTGAGCGGGTGCACGCCTATGACGCCAAGATCTTTCTGCAGATCTCGGCGGGCTTTGGCCGGGTGACCAACCGCATCCCGCCCGGAGACCTGCCCATTGGCCCCTCGCCCATCCCCTATCGCTGGGACCCTGCCATCACCTGCAGGGCTATTTCCACCGAGGAGGTGCAGGAGATTGTCCGGGCTATGGGCCGGGCTGCGGCCATCGCTAAGGAGTGCGGCTTCGACGGCGTGGAGATCCACGCCATGCACGAGGGATACCTGCTGGACCAGTTTGCCATGGAGTGCTGTAACTGGCGCACCGACCAGTACGGCGGCAGCCTGGAAAATCGCATCCGTATGGCCGTGGAGATCGTGCAGGAAATCAAAGCTGCCTGCGGCTCCCAGTTTCCGGTGGTCATGCGCTACAGCACCAAGAGCTTTATGAAGGACTTTGGACGTGGGGCCCTGCCCGGCGAGGATTTTCGGGAGATGGGCCGGGATTTGGCCGAGGGGCTTCAGATTGCCGGGCTGTTGGAGCAGGCGGGCTACGACGCTCTAGACGCCGATGTGGGGTGCTATGATTCCTGGTATTGGAATCATCCCCCCATGTACTTTGAAAAGGGCATGTATCTGACCTACAATGAGGAGCTCAAACGGCATGTCTCCATTCCCGTGCTGACCGCCGGGCGGATGGACGATCCGGAGCAGGCCGCCGCCGCGGTAGCGGAGGGCAGGACCGACCTGGTGTCCATGGCCCGGCCCCTGCTGGCCGACCCCGCACTCATCCGGAAGCTGTACCGCGGCCGGAGGGAGGATGTGCGCCCCTGTATCTCCTGCCAAGAGGGGTGCATGGGCCGGCTCAAAAAGTATCTGCACATCAGCTGCGCGGTCAATCCAGCGGCGGCCCGGGAGCGGGAAATGGCTCTGACGCCCGCCGTCACCCCCAAGCGGGTGGCGGTACTGGGCGGCGGCGTTGCAGGGTGCGAGGCGGCCCGGGTCCTGGCCCTGCGGGGACATAGGCCGGAGATCTTTGAGCGCACCCAGCGGCTGGGGGGAAATCTGCACCCGGCCAGCGCTCCGGACTTCAAGGAGGACGAGCGCAAGCTCATCGCCTGGTATGAAAAACAGATATCTGACCGGAAGGTACCGGTCCACTTCGGGACCGACCTCACCGCCGAGACGCTGCCACAAGGCTTCGACGCCTATCTGGTGGCCACCGGTTCCCGGCCGGTGACCTTCTCTCTGGGGGACGGGGTGCCGGTCTTCACTGCCGCCCAAATCCTGCAGAACGAGGTGACTTCCCAGGGGCCCTATGTAGTGGTGGGCGGCGGCCTGGTGGGCTGCGAGACCGCCCTGATGCTGGCCCTGCGGGGCGAGCAGGTCTCCATCGTGGAGGGGCTGCCCGCCATCCTGGGGCAGAACGGGCCGCTGTGCTACGCCAACACCCAGATGCTCCAGGACCTGATTGCCTTCCACCACATTTCGGTCCACACGGGTAGCCTGGCCGACCACGTAGACGGACAGGGCCTGGTAGTCGCCAGCGGCGGAGAAAAGCACCATATCCCGGCGGGCGCCGTCGTCCTTAGCGTGGGCTACCGCTCGGAGTCCGTCCTGTATGGTGCGCTCCAGGCCGCGGGCGAGGAGGCTTACCTGCTGGGCGACGCCCGGCGGGTGTCCAACATTATGTATGCGATTTGGGACGCCTATGAGGTGGCCCGCAGTCTTTAAGCGATGGAAAGGAAGCACAGAGCATGGATACCAAGGAATACATTCAGGGCCTGATCGACCGGGCCCGGACAGCCCAGCAGGAATTTGAGACCTACTCCCAGAAGCAGGTGGACAAGGCCGTACGGGCCATTGGAAAGATCATCTATGACAACGGCGAGATGCTGGCCAGAATGGCCGTGGACGAGACCCGTATGGGCAAATACGAGGACAAGATCGTCAAGAACAAGGCCAAGGCCAAGATCGTCTGGTATAAGCTCAAGGGTGTGAAGTCCCGGGGTATCATCCGCTATCTGGACGACATCGGCATCGTGGAGGTGGCCAAGCCCATCGGCGTCATCGGCTGTGTAGCCCCCACCACCAACCCCACCATGACCCCCAATCACAACGCCATGATCGCCCTAAAGGGCGGTAACGCCATCATCGTTTGCCCCCATCCCCGTGCCAAGGAGACCGGCATCAAGACGGTGGAGCTCATGCGGCAGGCGCTGCGGGAAATTGGCTATCCCGAGGACCTGATTCAGGTGGTGCCCGAACCCACCATGGAGGCCTCCGGCCTCATCATGCAGCTTTGCGACGCCTGCGTCTCCACCGGCGGCCCCGGCATGGTCAAGGCGGCCTACTCCAGCGGCAAGCCCGCCTTCGGCGTAGGCGCCGGCAACGTGCAGTCCCTGGTGGATACCGATGTGGACCTGGAGCAGGCAGCAGAAAAGATTGCCAGGAGCCGCACCTATGATAACGGCGTGCTGTGTACGTGTGAGCAGTGTGTCCATATCCCCTCCGCCAAGTTTGACGCGATGGTGGCCCTGCTTCAGGCGCAGGGCGGCGCCTACATTGGCAGCGATGCGGACGTGGCGGCCCTGCGCAAGGCTATGTTCCCCAACGGAAGCATCAACAAGGACGTGGTGGGTTCCACGCCCCAGGCCATTGCGGCTCTGGCCGGACTCACCGTGCCGGAGGAGGCCCGCTTCCTGCTGGTGCGGGTGACCAAGGGCGGCCGGGACGAAGACCTGACCAAGGAGAAGCTCTGCCCGGTGCTGGCCATCTGCCCCTATGACTCCTGGGAGGGAGCGGTGGATCTGGCGGTCCGGAACCTGAAGAATGAGGGCGCCGGCCACAGCACCATCCTTCACTCCAACAACAAGGCCCATGTGGAGTACGCCGCGGTGCGCCTGCCTGTATCCCGCATCGGCGTCAATCTGGTGGGCTCCAGCGGCTTGGGCGGAGGCTTTGACTGCGGCCTGAACCCCACCGCCACCCTGGGCTGCGGCACTTGGGGAAACAACAGCATCAGCGAGAACCTGTGGTGGCATCACCTGGTGAACATCAGCCGCATCGCCTATCAGATGCCCAACAACCCGGTCCCCACCGACGAGGAGATCTGGGCGGAATAATCGAACCAAAGATGAGCCGCCCCCAGGTGCGGGGCGGCTCGTACTATTGAGAGGAGGAATCCACTTGAACGCTCCATCCAAAGTTATGACCGCCGAGCAGGCCGTCTCCCGCTTTGTACAGGACGGGGACTGTCTGGCTTTGGGCGGTTTTGTGACCAATCGGCGGCCCTATGCCCTGGTACGGGAGATCATCCGTCAGCGCAAGCGGAAGCTCTATCTGGAGGGGGGGCCCTCCGGCGGCGATATGGATATGCTCATCGGCGCGGGCTGCGTGGAGATTATGATGGTGTCCTATATCGCCAACTCCGGTTATACCATGGTGTGCCGCCGTTTTCGGGATGCCGTTGAAAATGGCCGCATCCTGTTTGATGACTACTCCCTGGACGTGCAGACCATCGCCTACCACGGCGCGGCCCTGGGCCTGAGTTACGTCCCGGTAAAAAACATGCTGGGCTCCGATCTGGCCGACGTGTGGGGCATCTCGGCTGAGGAGCGAAAGAAGCACCCCAAACTGCCCAACCAGAAGTTCGTCATCCGGGAGGACCCCTTCCACCCTGGCAGCCAGGTTTGCTGTGTGCCCACTCCGCAGATCGACGTGGCCTGCATCCACGTACAGGAGGCCAGCCCTGACGGCACCTGCTGCATCGAGGGGGCCCAGTTCCAGGACCTGGACATTGCCATGGCGGCCCGGCACACCATTGTCTCCTGCGAACGGCTGGTATCCGACGAGGAAATGCACCGCCACCCCGAGCGCAATACCCTGACCGGACTGTGCGTGGACGCGGTGGTGCCTGCGGCCTACGGCGCCCATCCCTCCCAGTGCTTTGGCTGCTACGACTATGACAGCACGTTCTACCTGTGCTATGATAAGGTCAGCCGTACCCAGGAGGACTTTGACGCCTTCATCCGGGAATACGTGGACGAGTGCCCCACCCACGGGGATTATCTGAACAAGATCGGGGCGGAACATCTGACAAGCCTGTGCGTCCAGCCGGGGTATGGTTACCGGCCCGGCCTGAAGCGCCGCTGAGGGAGGGGAGAAGCATGGAATATACCGCAAAGCAGATGATGGCCGTGGCCCTGTCACGGCAGATCGAAGACGGAAAGACCTACATCATCGGCACGGGCCTGCCCCTCATCGGCGGCACCCTGGCCAAGAACACCCACGCGCCCAATGCCCATCTGATCTTTGAGACCGCCCTGTTCGAGGGCAACCCCCAGGAGGTGCCCACCAGCGTCTCCGACCTGCGCATTAACTACCAGGCCTCGGTGCTCTGGCCCCAGTACCGCTATTTCGGCTTCCAGGCCCTGGCGGCCCGCACCGGCGCCATCGACGCTGGGTTCCTGGGTGGGGCCCAGATTGACCCCTACGGAAATCTGAACTCTACCTGCATCGGGGATTATTTCCATCCCAAGACCCGCTTTTCCGGTTCCGGAGGGGCCAACGGCATTGCCACCTACTGCGATACCGTCATCATCATGAAGCATGAACCCCGGCGGTTTGTAGAGCACATCGACTACATCACCAGCCCCGGCTGGATTGACGGACCGGACGGCCGGGCCCGGCGGGGGCTCAACGACAAGGGCCCGCGGGCCGTCATCACAGAGCTGGGTGTGATGCGCTTCGGCGCGGACAAGCGCATGTATCTGGCGGAATGCTTCCCGGGCGTGAGCCTGGACACCATCCGGGAGCGGACGGGCTTCGACATGGATCTGTCCCGGGCGGTGGAGGCGGAGCCGCCGGAGGAGGCTGTCCTGGAGGTCCTGCTGCAAAAGGTGGACCCCATGCGCATCATGGTTTAAAAGGAGGAGACACAATGGCAGCACTGAACTATCTGGGCGTGGTCCTGGTCCTGCTGGTCATCATCGGGGTGGGCGTCGCGTCCGGACGTCGGGTGAAGTCGGCTGCCGACTTTGCCACGGGCGGCGGCCGATCGGGCCCCTGGCTCATCTGCGGTACCATCATGGGGGCGCTGGTCTCCAGCCAGGCCAGCATCGGCACGGCCCAACTGGCTTTCAGCTACGGTATCTCTGCGTGGTGGTTCACCTTGGGCTCCGGCATCGGGTGCCTCATCCTGGCCCTGGGATATGTCCGCCCGCTGCGTCGGAGCGGCTGCACCACCCTGATGGGGGTTATCGACCGGGAGTATGGACACAAGGTGGAGTACGCCGGCTCTGTTCTGAGCTCCATCGGCATCTTCATCTCCGTCCTGGCCCAGGTAGTGGCCTGCACAGGCCTGATTACCGTGATCTTCCCGGTGTCCACCACAGTGGCAGCGGTGCTGTCGGTGCTGCTGATGACCGTCTATGTGGTGTTCGGCGGCGCTTGGGGAGCTGGTATGGGTGGAATCGTCAAGCTGGTGCTGCTCTATGTCTCCTGTATCGCCGGTCTGGCGGCAGTGCTGCTGCTCACCGGGGGGCTGGGCGGACTGGGGGAAAGCCTCCGGACAGCTCTGGTGGGCACAACGCCGGGGGCCATGGCCGGGATCGAGAGCGCGGCAGACCTGTCCGCCCGGTACGGTAGCCTGATCGCCCGGGGCGCGGCCAAGGACATCGGCTCCGGTATCTCTCTGTTGCTGGGTGTCCTCTCCACCCAGACTTACGCCCAGGCGGTCTGGTCGGGGGGCAGCGATCGGGACGCCCGGCGGGGCGCACTGCTGGCGGCGGGACTCATTCCCCCCATCGGCATTGCCGGAATCGCTGTGGGGCTGTTCATGCGTGGCCACTACATCACCCAGGCGGAGGCGGACGCCCTGCTGGCCGCCGGCCAGGCCCTGCCAGAGGGGGTGGGGGTACTGGCCTCCACCATCCAGGTGTTCCCCACCTTTGTTGTCCACCATCTGCCAGTGCTCTTTGCCGGCGTGGTGTTGGGTACACTGCTGATCGCCGTGGTAGGCGGTGGGGCCGGGCTCTCTCTGGGCGTGGCCACCATCCTGGTCAATGACATCTATAAGAAGGTTTCCAGTCGCTTTGACTCTGCGGCGGCGGCCCTGGTGGCCACCCGCGGGACCATTCTGGCCGTGCTGGCGGCCTCGGCCGTCATCGCCTGCGTGGTGCCTTCGGCCACCATCAACGACTTCGGCTTCTTGTCCATGGGGCTCCGGGGGGCGGTGGTCTTTATCCCGCTGACTTGCGCCCTCTTCCTCCCGGGTCGGATGGACCGGCGGTTTGCCCTGTTGTGCACGCTGGGTGGCCCGCTGGGAGTCCTGCTGGGAAAGTTTTTGGGAAGCCCCGTGGACCCGCTCTTCATCGGCATGGGTATCGCCCTGCTGATCGCTTGCCTGGGCTGCGCGGCAGGCGGCGCCCGGCCCGCGCCGGAGCGGCACAAGCGGGCTTGAATCTGGATTACTGCACAGCAGCAGACAGGCGGAGGGGATACTCAGGTATCCCCTCCGCCTGTCTGCTGCTGAAGCAGCCGCTGATAGAGCAGGTCGATGGCAAAGGCCCCCAGAGGGGCGGTGATAAGAATAGACAGCACGGCCACGGTGAGTACTAGGTTGCCGCAGGCCAGGCCCATGCTCAGGGGGATGGAGCCGATCGCCGCCTGCACCGTCGCCTTGGGGCAGTAGGCCACCATACAGAACAGCCGTTCCCGGCGGTCCAGCGCGGTCCCCAGCAGGCAGACCCAAACGCCCAGCATCCGGAACAGCAGCACCAGGAAAAGAAGCAGTACGGCGGCCGGGCCAAAGTCCAGCGCGCAGCGGATATTCACGGTGGCGCCTACCAGCACGAAGAGCAGCGGCTCCGCCGCCACCCACAGCTTGGCGTATCTGGCAGACAGCCGAGCCGCGGTCTCCCCCTGCCGCATTTGCAGGGCAACCCCGGCAGCCATGACGGCAAGAAGGCTGGAAAAGCCAACCCGACCGGACAGACGGTCCTCCAGGGCTGCCAGCAGAAAAGAGAGGCTTAGAAGCAGCACGACCTTGACGGTGTCCCGGATGGGCACCCGATGGTAGAGAACGGCCAGAAGGCTGCCGCAGAGGAGCCCCGCCGCAATGCCCAACAGAATCGAGACGGGGATGCGGGCCAGATCCGAAAAGGCCAGACTCTCACCAGCCGCCAGACCGGTGAGAGAGGTAAACAGGATGATGACGAACACATCGTCCACCGAAGCCCCCGCCATGATCATCTGGGGGATGCGACGTGCACCGCCCCAGCCGTCCTCTATGAGCCGGAGCATTTTGGGGACGATCACCGCGGGGGAGACGGCGGCCACCACACTGCCCAGAAGAGCCGCCTCCAGAGGACGGACGCCGAGCAGCTTGGGAGCCAGCAGCACCATCCCCACCAGCTCGAAGCAGGCGGGAAGAAAGCACATCAGTAAGGCCGGCCGGCCGACCCGCCTCAGATCCTCCAGGCGGAGGTTCAAGCCCGCACGGGTCAGGATGATGAGCAGGGCGATCCGGCGCAGGTCGGAGGAAAGGAGGAGAATGCGCTCATCCAGGCGACCCAGGACATGCGGACCGAGCAAAATGCCGGCGAGCAGCATGCCCAGCAGGGGGGCAGCCGGAGCTGGGAGGACAGCCTCCCCAGCGCCATGCCGCCCAGAAAGATCAGTGCCAGACCTTGTAACATACTCGAGCTCCCTTCTCGCAGGATATAAAAAAAGCCAATAACCCTGCGACGTGAATCATCGCAGAAGTCATCAGCTTAAAAAGCGGTTTAGGATCGAATTCCAGGGGAGAACCTCATTCCCTGCGGTGTATTATAGCCTAGAATGGAGTCGGTGTCAACCCGCTGCCTCTTGGGTACCGGCACGCGGAATCTCAAAACGTACAAAAGGTTACAATTGACTTTAATAAACTAATTGATATAAAATAAAAGTGACCATTAAATGGGCCGACCCGCCGTCGACGGCAGACGGAAAAGAGGTGAGCAAAACGGCAAGAAGGAGAAAGCGGAGTTGGGAGGCCGTGCTGATGCTGGCCATCCTGCTGGCAATGGGGCTCTCGTTGGGCAAGAGCGCCAGACAGAGGATACGGACCCCGCTGGAGGGTGTACGGCAGCTCTCGGAGGGCTGGTACCGCCTGGAGGCCGGCCGTCGGGTGGAGGTCCAGATACCGGGTACCGTCACGCTGGACAGCGTGGAAGCCCTGACCCTCTATTACGACGGTCTGAATCCGACAGACGCGGGCCTGGTGCTGACCACACGGGGGGCGGTCTACCGGCTGCGGGTGGACCTGGGGGAGGAGTTGCTCTACGCCTATGACGATTCCACCTTCCGGCGCAACGAACAGATGCGGGCCAAGCTGGATTGCGACGTTGTTCTGCCCGAGGAGACGGGGGGGCAACCCCTGATTCTGACCTATGAGAATGCGGGGGACGGGCGCTTCGCGCTGCCCGCAGTCTATCTGGGCAGCAGCAGCGCGGTCTTTCGCCAGCACTGCCTGGGTGACGCCTTTACTCTGCTTCTGGTGTTCACCATGGCTATTATAAGCGTAGTGGCCATCGGCATTGCAAGCTATCTAGACAAGGTCCGGATGCAGGACCGCCGCTTTGCCGACGTCGCCTGCTTCCTGCTGCTGTGCGGCGCCTGGTGCACGCTGGACTCCTCCCTGATGCAGCAGATGAGCGGTCAATCACCGCTGGTCTGTTACCTGTCCTTTTATGCATTCATGACGCTGGCCATCCCCATGCTGCACTTCGTCCGCAATACGGGAGAGATGTGCCGGTTCCGCAGCCTGGACGTCCTCATCGGTGCGTTCTACGTCAACGCTGTTGGGCAGAGCCTGTTGAATTTCTTCTGGGGGTTCGATTTCATCGACATGCTGTTCGTGACCCACCTGCTGCTGGCAGCGGGGATTTGCCTGATGGGTGTGCTGATGCTGCGGGAATACCGCAGGACTGGAAACCGAGAGATGCAGGCGGTGCTGCGGGCCTTTGCCATGCTGGCGGCGGGGGGCGCCCTGGCGCTGTTGCTGTACTGGCTGTTGGAAACGCCCTGGTATGGGACCATCTTCGAGTGCGGTATCCTGGTGTTCATTATCTGCCTGCTGAGTTCTCTGATCACCACTATGGCAGCCAATCTGCGCTTCAAGACCGAGGTGCAGGTCTATAAGCGCCTGTCGCGGGAGGATCGGTTGACGGGGCTGGAGAACCGGCGTGCCTTCGAAGAGTTCCTTGCCCGGCTGGAGAAGGAGACGGGGAGCTACGGAAATGTGGCCCTGATCTTCCTGGATCTCGATGGGCTCAAATACACCAATGACCATTTCGGACACAGCGCCGGCGATGAGCTCCTCATCGGCGCAGCTCGTTGCATAGAGCAGGCGTTTTGTAGGCAGGGGAGCTGTTACCGCATCGGCGGAGACGAGTTTGCCGTGATCCTGCCCGACCCGGCGGGGGATGAGCGGGCCTGGAACGAGCAGTTGGACCAAGCCATCCGCCAATACAACCAGGACAGCCGCCTCTGGCTGTCCATTGCCCGGGGATCTAGCTACTTGCGGGACGAGGCCGGCGACATCAAGCGGATGAGTGACTGGAAGTATGAAGCGGATCAGGCCATGTATCGCCACAAAAAGCAGCAGCGTTCCCGTCGGCAGGGCAGCGCTAGGGCCGCTGTGGCGGGGCGGGAGCAGGATTCAGCCGGGGGTTTCCTCGGATAAGGCGGGGGTGGAGGCCGGGGAGGAAAGCCTGTCCTACGTCATGGACTACATCGCGGACAAGGCGGCCAGGGACCCAAACGCCTCCTTCCCCCTGGCCGAGCTGGCAAATTCGGCGGCGGGCGGAGACCTTCCCGGAGGTGCAGAAGCCAGCCCCTGCCCGGTGTGAGTGGGCCACGGACCACCCACCGGAAAACAGGCACAAAAAACCGCCTCCACGGGGGAGGCAGGAAGCACAGCGGTCAATACAGATCCGACGCGGCATACGCCGCAAGAACAGGCGGTCATCAACGAATACCAGAATGCGGTCGATGCCTCGCTGGTCGCATTTGTGAACAAGTGGAAAACGCTTAAGAACCCGGACTACAAGAAACGTATACGGATGCCAATCGCAGAAGTTTCTGAAAGAGCGGCCCATGATGTGCAGAATGCAACAGGTGTTGATGTGACCGGATTTGAGCATGTATTGAGTGGGAATGCGCTTGAACATATCGAAAAGCGGCATGGGACGTCCGGGCGCGCGGACCAAAGCATGACCGACGTCAACGACATTGGTCGCATGGGGTATGTCTTGGAAAACTACGATTCCGTTGATTTGCTCAGGAATGACGATGGAACGCCAAGGACTAGTACGGAGTACGCAAACGCAGATGACACTCCGGCACCTATGGTCCAATTCCAGAAGAAGGTCAATGGCACATACTACGTCGTTGAGGCTGTACCGGATTCCGCTGCACACCAAATGCGTGTGGTATCCGCATACATGCATAAAAATGGCGGAAGTACTGACCAAGTGCTGAACGTGCCGCAAAACGGCCCGCAGCTTACGCCCAAAGCGCCCCATGGTGCGAATACTTCCGCTTCTGCCCCCATTATAGCAGATTCCTCCGCCGGTGGCAATACCCAGTCTGCCCAGGCCGGCCCGGAATCATCCACCGGAGGCTTCGGGCCCAACACGGTTGGCTCGGCGGAGAATCCGTTTAAATCCGCCCCCAAGATATCCAAGGTGGAAACGAACACCTTTGAGAACGGCGGCATCTATAACGAGGTAAACAAGCAGATGGCCGGCGTCAAGCCGGAGGACCTCGCCTATGACCCTGTCTCTGAGCGGCAAAGCATGTCCCACGCGCTGGACCGGCTGGTAAACGATTTTGAAGGCGAAAAAGCCGACCTGCCCAACAAGGAGGCTTGGAGCGGGGAGGACCTGGACACCGCCATGGGCATCCTGTATCAGGCGCGGCAGCAGGGGAAGAAGACGGGCGACTACTCCGAGTTTAACCAGTGGCGCAAGCTCATTCAGGAAAAGGGGACCAATGCCGGCCAGATGATCCAGGCATTCGCTAAGTACACCCGGACCCCGGAGGGCATCCTGATGGACGCGGCGGAGACCTTGGAGCGGACGGGCTTGGACGAGGCCAGACGCAACGCCATCCTGGGGGATGTGGAGACGCAGGTAGGCGCCCTGGAGCGCATCGGAGAGGGCGACCTGGACGGCCTGATCGAACTGATTGAGCGCAACAGCGAGATCCGGGGGACTACCGGCCTGTTCTCCAGGAAAACCGCATCCCAGATGGATTGGGCCCTGCGGGAAGTTGCGAAGAGCTACAGCGATGCGGAAGCCTTCCTGCGGGATGTGGCCGTGTCTCAGCTCCGCAGTATCGCCGCCGACTATCTTCCAGTCAGCCCCCTGGAGGCAGTGAAGAATTTCCGCGTCATGGGGATGCTCTCCAAAGCGTCCACTGTCATGCGCAACCTTGTGAGCAACAATGTATTTGACCCGCTGGAAACGCTCTCCAACGACATTGGGGTTCCGCTGGATATCGCGCTGTCCAAGCTGACCGGGCAGCGCACTACGGCGGTGGACAAGTCCTGGTTTTCAAAGGCCAAGCGGCAGGGCTCCTTGGAAGGGCTGCTGAAATCCTACATACAGGTGGGCCTGGACGCCAGCACGGAGAACGCCAGGGGCCGCTACGAGGGGACCGCCGGGCGGACGTTCAAGATGACCGGCAACCTCTTCGAGCGGCTGCTGTCCACCTGGGCCAAGTATGAGGGCTATGCCCTGAACACCACGGACGAGTTCCAGAAGGGTGGCATCCGGGCGGAGGCCCAGCGCGGCATCGACGAACTGAAATCCGCGGGGAAGCTGGACGCCAAGGCCCTGCCCACCTGGGCAGACGAGACGGCGCTACAGCGCACCTTCCAAAACGATGGCAGGGTAGCCAGGGTCATGACCGGCCTGCGCGCTGCGGGCAACCATGTCGGCCTAAAGGACTCCCGAGGCGGTTCCTTTGGCGCCGGGGACCTGGCGCTGCCCTTCGCCCGAGTTCCCGGGAACCTGGTTTCCCAAGCGGCCAACTACAGCCCCATGGGGCTGGTAAACGGGATGAAGGATGTTGTCCGGACGGTTTACCAGGCGAAGAAGGGGCAGCTTTCTCCGGAGATGCAGGCCCAGGCGGTCCGCAATGTGGGACGCGGGTTCACCGGCTCCGTCGCGCTGGCCGGATTCGGGGCGCTGGCGCTGGCCGGTCTGATCAACGTGGCCGGGGCGGAGGACAAGGACAAGGAGGCTCTGGAGCGGGCGCAGGGGAAGAATGGCACGCAATGGAACCTGTCCGCCACCATGCGCTGGCTGAACGGGAAGGGCACGGAGTGGAGGGACGGGGACACGCTGGTGTCTATCGGTTTCCTGGAGCCCCTGAACGCCATTATGGCGGCGGGGGCGCTGATGGCCGATGCCTACCGAGAGGACGGGGCGCTGTCGCTTGGGGAGGTGGTTGGCTCATCTGCCAGCGCGACGATTCAGGCGGTGCTGGACTTGCCCGCTATGTCCTCCATCGGCAGCCTGATCGACGCCTACACCTACGCCGAAGGGGAGACCACAGCAGAAAAGGTCTTTGAAGCGGGGTTCAGCTACGCCGGTTCCCAGGCGTCCAGCTTCCTCCTGCCCAACTTTGTAAAGGGTATCGCCACCGGCCTAGACGATACGGTCCGAAGTCAGTACGGCAGCGGCACCACTCTGGGAACCGCTCGGGACAGCATCGTGGCGGGGTTGCCTATGTTCCGCAAGGACCTTCCCGCCTCCGTGGATGGTTTCGGGCGGGAGCGGACCAATACCGGGAACACAGCTCTGAATTTGCTCAATGCCAACCTTCTGCCGGGACAGCTCCGGACCTACAGGCAGAACGCCGTGGAGAAGGAGCTGGAGCGGATCAGTGGCAGCACCGGCGCGACAAACATTTATCCGGGCAAGAACGCGCCCTACACCGTCCGGTATGACAACCAGTCCTACAGCCTCACGCCCAAGGAGCGGGACGCATACCAGCGCAGTCGTGGCCAGGCTACCCTTAGACTGATGGAGAGCCTGGTGGGCGCGAGGAGCTACCAGCGCGCGTCCGACCAGGAGAAGGCGGAAATGCTGGCCGACGCGGTATCCTTCGGAGAGGACGTCGCCAAGCGGGAGATGCTGACGGCCCGAGGCGTGGAGTACAAAAGCCGCGCGTGGGAAAAGGCGTACGCCATCACTCGGAATGGAATTGACTTCGGGGTCTATCTGGAGTACAAGGACCTGTTGGCGGAGCGGAAGGCGGCGGGGAAAGCCTCCGTGGCCAACGCCGCCGTGCGGAAGACCCTCTTCTCGGATGGACGGCTGACCCAGAACCAAAAGGAATTTCTGGACCAGACCCTGCTTTCGGACAACATTGTGATTCCAAGGAATCTGGACGTGAAATACTCGGATGCTGAGGCGTTCGCTATTTCCCAGATGTCCGACGGGGCCCGGAAGCGGTGGCCTGGGGTAAAGAAGAGATTCCCGGATATCACACCGGAGCAGTACGCGCAAGCATGGAGCATCTACAACAAGGACAGCAAGGATATGTCCGCCGCCGACAAAAAGGCCGCCCTACGGGAGCTCGTCGGCGAGCGAGGGAACGCGCTGTACAGCCAGCTCGGGAAAGATTGAAAAAGCCCCCGCCGCTCCTTGGAGCGGCGGGGGGGGGTTTTATATCGAAAGCCTTGGGTTCGCCCGTTAATTTCATGTGCAAATTCGTGTGCATTTTTTGAGATTTTTACACACGACACCATACTCTTTCAACTTACATTGTACCATGGACAAAACCATGAAACCATTGAAAAACAAAGAAAAAATCCCGAAACCCTGATTTATCAAGGGTTCGGGATTTGGTGGAGGCGGGGGGAGTTGAACCCCCGTCCGAAAATGTTTTAACGGGAACTTCTCCGGGCGCAGACGGTCTTTTAAATTTCCCTTCCTGAAGCGCGAGCCGTCACGCTCAGCAGGTTGGTAGCTTCATGATGCATGGTGCGCTCAAAGCTTTGCGCACGCACGGTCCCCACTCAAATCACGCCCCAAACCGGCTCGTGGGCCTTCCGGCTGGGACGGCAGCGGAACTTAAGCCGCTACGAGTTCGTAATCGTTGTTGTTCTTTAATTTATAAAGAATGCCCATTTTTAGAAGGCTGGGCGCCTTCGCCCGCTATTCCCGCCTCTGCATCCCCGTCGAAACCGGTACGCCCCCGCGTCGTCGCAAAGTCCATTCCGTTCGGCACACCCGGCAAAGCCGCGCATCCATCCCTTCCTGCCCTTGCGCCTCCGCCCCTGAATGGGCCCGCTTGCGCTGGGCCACGTTCAGAAAGCCGGGAGTTTGCAAAATCCAACCATTACGTGTGATTATACCTTTTCCGGCGCGGGGTAATCCACACCGAAGGTCTCCACAGTCACCGCCTTCATCCGCTGGTCCTCCATGGGCTTATCCATCCGGTCGGTGCGCACGGACACGATGGCGTCGGCCACCTCCATGCCCTCGATCACCTTGCCGAAGGAGGCGTACTGGCCGTCCAGATGAGGGGCCGCCTCCACCATGATAAAGAACTGGCTGCCGGCGGAGTTGGGCGCCATGGTACGGGCCATGGAAAGCACGCCGCGGTCATGCTTCAGGTCGTTCGGAAAGCGATTCCCGGTAAACTCCCCCCGGATGGAGTACCCGGGGCCGCCCGTGCCGGTGCCCTGGGGACAGCCGCCCTGGATCATGAAGCCGGGGATGACCCGGTGGAAGATCAGCCCGTTGTAAAACCCCGACTGGACCAGGCTAATGAAGTTGTTGACGGTATTGGGGGCCTTATCGGGGTAGAGCTCGGCCACCATCCTGCCGCCGTTTTCCATTTCAAAGGTGACAATGGGATTCTGAGCCATGGGAAACACTCCTTTCAATTTGGGAGAGTACTATAAAATAACACACTCTCCGGCCGGTGTCAATGCCTAATATCTGGCCCGGTCCTTCATGGCGCGGTCAATCTCCCGCCGAGCGTCCTTGGCCGCGGCGGTGGCACGCTTGTCATAGAGCTTTTTGCCCTTGCACAGGCCCACCTCCAGCTTGATGCGCGGCCCCTTAAAGTAGATGCACAGAGGCACCAGAGCATAGCCGTCCTGCTTGACCTTGGCAAACAGACGCAGAATCTCACGCTTGTGCATCAGCAGGCGGCGGGGCCGAACCGGGTCCCGGTTAAAGATATTGCCCTTCTCATAGGGGCTGACGTGCATCCCGTGGACCACCATCTGGCCGTCCTTGATGATACAGTAGGAGTCCTTCAGGTTGACGTTGCCCTGGCGGATGGATTTGACCTCCGTGCCGCACAGTTCGAGGCCGGCCTCGAATTTCTCCTCTACAAAGTAGTCGTGATACGCCTTGCGGTTGGCGGCAATCTGTTTGATAGCGCTGCGGTCCATGGTGCACCTCCCCTCTGCTAAGATAAAAATTATACCACAGAACCCCCAAAAGGACAAGAGGGGCTTTTCGACGCCGAAAGACGGTTTTTGGCTTCGTGTACCGGAGCATGCAACATTTTGGCGGGGCGCGGAAAGGGTGAGAGGTGGGATGGCGTGAAGGCAAAGACAGAGCGGGAGTGGAAAAACGACGTGCTGAGGCGGCTGGAGCGGCTGGCGGACCGGAAGAGCAACGACGCGGTCAAGTTGGCCTTCCTGGGCGAGGGGCAGTTGGAGGAGATCGAAAAGCTGGACCTCACCGGACTCACGGAGCTCAAACGGCACGGCAACGGCGCGGTAGAGATCCGGCTGGTGGACAAGCTGCTGGCCCTGGAGAAGCTCTACAGCATGGCGGGCCAGAGCGGCGAGGGGGCGGAGCGCTTTCTCCGGGCTCTGGAGGAGAGCGGCGGAGACGAAGAAAAAACCGAGCGGGAGGACCTATGAGGTTCTCCTCCAAGCAGCGGCGGGTCCTCACCTGGTGGTGCTCACCCGAGGCCGGACACTGGGAGGCCGTCATCTGCGACGGCGCAGTCCGCAGCGGAAAGACCTTCTGCCTGGGGCTGTCTTTTTTCTGCTGGGCCATGGGGCGCTTCCAGGACCGGCAGTTCGCCCTGTGCGGCCGCAGCGTCCAGAGCGTGCGGCGCAACCTCCTGGTCCCGCTGCTGCCCACGCTAAAGGAGCTGGGGTTCCAGGCGGAGGAGCGGCTCTCCCAGAGCCGGCTGACCCTGCGCGTGGGAGGAAGGGAAAACACCTTTTACCTCTTCGGCGGCCGGGATGAATCCAGCGCCGCCGTCATCCAGGGCATCACGCTGGCCGGGGCCCTGCTGGACGAGGCGGCCCTCATGCCCCGCTCCTTTGTGGAACAGACCTGCGCCCGATGCTCCGTGGAGGGCAGCCGGCTGTGGTTCTCCTGCAACCCGGAGCACCCCGGACACTGGTTTTACCAGGAGTGGATCCGGAAGGCCGGGGAAAAGCGGGCCCTCTATCTCCACTTTACCATGGAGGACAACCCGGGGCTGTCGGACGCGATGCGACGGCGGTATGAGCGGCGCTTTCAGGGCGCCTTCTACCGGCGGTTCGTACTGGGGGAATGGGTGGCCGCCGAGGGGCTGGTGTACGGCTTCTTCGACGAGAGCCTGGTACGCCCGCCCCCGGCCGGACCTATGGAGGAGTGGCGCATCTCCTGTGATTACGGTACGGTCAACCCCGCCTCCTTCGGCCTGTGGGGCAGGAAGAACGGGGTGTGGTACCGGGTGGAGGAGTACTACTACGATTCCAAGAGAGCCGGGCGGCAGAAAACCGACGGTGAGTATGCCGCCGACCTGCGGCGGCTGGCCGGAGAGCGGGAGATCCGCCGGGTGGTGGTGGACCCCTCGGCGGCCAGTTTCTTGGAGACTCTGCGGCGGGAGGGCTGGCGGGTCTGCAAGGCCGACAACGACGTGCTCTCCGGCATCCGGGTGACGGCGGAGCTGCTCCGGAGCGGGAAGCTGGTCATTTGCAGCGGGTGCCGGGACAGCCTGCGGGAATTCGGGCTCTATCGCTGGGACCCCGGAAGCGGGCGGGATCGGGTGCTCAAAGAGCACGACCACGCCATGGACGACATCCGCTACTTTGCCGCCATGGTGGCGGCGGGAGAAGGGGAGCGGGGCGGACTGGCGGCGGGGTACGCGGAGCGGGAAGCCTTTTAGAGTGACGGGAGATGGATATGGCTTTGTTTGAAAAGAAAAAAGTGCCTCTGACCGGGACGGCGGTACAGCTCCGGGACGGGGGCAGGCATCCCTTCGGGGTGCTGGACGGCTATGTGCCTCTGCGCAATGGGGAGATTGCCCTTTACCGCGCCATCCGGGAGGCGGTGCCCATCGTGGACGCCGCCCTCATAAAGCTCATCCGGCTGGTGGGCGGCGTCCGGGTGCAGTGCGGAGACCCCAGGGCCCAGGAGGGGCTGGAGCGGTTTCTGCGCACGGTGCCCACCGGACGGGGACAGCGGGGCGTGCAGTCCTTCCTGGACTGCTACATGGACTCGCTGCTCACCTGCGGACGGGCCGTGGGTGAGCTGGTGCTGGACCCCGACGGCCGGGAGGTGGCCGCCCTGCTGTGCGGGAATGCCGCCGACCTGGAGATCCGGGAGGGAGACTCCCCCCTGGACTTCACCCTCTGCGCCCGGAGGGAAAACGGACAGATTGAGGAGCTCCCCTGTCAGGAGCTCCTCCTTTTTACCCCTTTCCAGCCGGAAACCGACAGCCCCTATGGGGTGTCCCTGCTGCGGTCCATGCCCTTTTTGACCGGAATCCTGCTAAAAATCTATCAGGCTATGGGCATGAACTGGGAGCGCATGGGCAACGTGCGCTTTGCCGTGGTCTGCAAGCCGGGGGAGGACGGCCTGGAGCGGACCTGCGCCCAGGAGCGGTGCCGGCAGATCGCTCAGGAGTGGTCGGCGGCCATGCAGGCGGGAAAAAACGGCGGGGTCCGGGATTTTGTGGCGGTGGGCGACGTGGACATCAAGGTCATCGGCGCCGACAACCAGGTGCTGGACAGCGAGGTGCCCGTGCGGCAGATCCTGGAACAGCTCATCGCCAAGACGGGAATCCCACCCTTCCTGCTGGGGCTGTCCTGGTCCTCCACCGAGCGCATGAGCACCCAGCAGGCCGACATGATGACCAGCGAGATCACCGCACTGCGGCGGTCCCTGGACCCGGTGGTGGAGCGCATCTGCGAGCTGTGGCTGCGGGTACACGGCTACGGCGGCCGGGTGGAGGTCCGGTGGGACGACATCAACCTGCAGGATCAGGTGGAGGAGGCCCGCGCCGAGCTGTACCGGGAGCAGGCCCGGGCGGTGCGCGGACAGAACAGCGGAAGATAGGGGAGGACGAAAGCTTGCAGATCAAAAAAGAGGCGGGGCTGGGCCGGGGCCCCCAAGTGGACCGGCGGGAGCTGGAGCAGATCCATCAATTTAGCCGGAAGGAGCTGACGGCGGAAGAGGTCTACACCTTCTCGGTTCGGCTGTGCGACAACGAGATCGACCGGGATGGGGAGCGCTTCTCCCCCCAGGCCCTGGAGACGCTGGCGGAAAAGTTCGTGGGGAAAAGCGGCATCTTTGACCACGAATGGAGCGCCAGGGGGCAGACCGCCCGCATCTACCGGGCGGAGGTGGTCCGGGAGCCGGAGGCCACCACCCGGGCGGGGGACCCCCTGTGCTATGTGAAGGGGTACGCCTACATGCTGCGTACCGAGGCCAACCGGGACCTGATCGCCGAGATCGACGCAGGCATCAAACGGGAGGTATCGGTGGGCTGCGCGGTGGAGCGGTCGGTCTGCTCGGTGTGCGGCGAGGACATCCGGGACCGGGAGAAGTGCCGGCACATCCGGGGCCGGACCTACAACGGAAAACTGTGCTGGGCCGAGCTAGACGGCGTCACCGACGCCTATGAGTGGTCCTTCGTGGCCGTGCCCGCCCAGCCGGGGGCGGGGGTGCTCAAGGGCTTCCGGGGGGAGGCCCGGCTGGAGCGCCTGGAGCAGGAGGCCGCCCTGGGGCGCAAGTATCTGGCCGGGCTGCGCCGGGAGGTGGCGCGGCTGGGGGCGCTGGCCGAGCCGGAGCTGGAAGCACCCGTCCTGGAGCGTATGACGGAAAAGCTGGAGGAGGGCGAGCTGGAGGCGCTGCGCAAGGCGCTGGAAAAACGGACCCGGGAGCGCTACGCCCTGCGGACGCAGTTGACCTATTCGGAAGGGCAGGAACAGGAGACGGCCCGGGACGGGGCCTTCCTGATCTGAGGCAGGTTGGACGGAGAAGAAAGGGAGGAAGAGCATGAGCAGACAGGTTTCCTATGAAGAGATCGGCGCGGTGACCGCCACCTTTATCGCCCAGAGCGGCGTGGAGGACGGCATGGCGGTCAAGCTGGCCGGAGACAGCACAGTGGGCCCCTGCACGGCAGGGGAGCGCTTCTGCGGCGTGGCCCTGGCTCCGGTGGGGGGCTTTGCCGCCGTACAGGTGGGAGGCTTTGCCCGGGTCAAATACAGCGGCACAGGCGTCGCGCCCGGCTGGGTGAGCCTCACCGCCGATGGCTCCGGCGGCGTGAAACAGGCGGGCTCCGGCGACGGGGCGAGAGATTATCTGGTCGTCAGCGCGGATACCACGGCCAAAACCGCCGTGGTTCGGCTGTAAGAAAAGGAGGATGCGGGTATGGCATACTGTTATGACAATCTAAAGCTGGAAAAAGGCATGTACAACCAGACGGGTAAGTCCTTTACCCAGGTGCTGGAGGAGCTGGACCCCGGTCCCCACTACAAGGGCACCCCCCTGGAGGGGCTGGACGCCTACCAGCGGCAGCTCAAGCGCTTTGACATCAAGGTCAAGGGCGAGGGCTCCGACGTGGTGGAGAAATTTTTCCGTACTTCCGACTCCGCCGTCCTCTTTCCCGAGTACATCGCCCGGTCGGTGCGGCTGGGCATGGAGGAGGCCGACATCCTCCCCGATCTGGTGGCAGCCGTCACCCGCTTCGACGGGCTGGATTACCGCTCCATCGCCTCCGCGCCCGGCGACGAGAAAAAGCTCCGCCGGGTGGAGGAAGGGGCCGCAATCCCCTCCACCACCGTCAAGACCCAGGAGAACCTGGTCAAGCTCCACAAGCGGGGGAGGATGCTGGTGGCCTCCTACGAGGCCATCCGCTATCAGAAGCTGGACCTCTTCTCCGTCACCCTCAAGCAGATCGGCGCCTACATCAGCCGGATGCTGGTGGAGGACGCCATCGGCGTGCTCATCGGCGGCGACGGCAACGACAACGCCGCCGACACCTATCAGGTGGGCACCAGCCCCATCGGCGGCACCAGCGGTACGCTGGACTACGACGCCCTGGTGGACTTCTGGGCGCAGTTCGAGCCCTACGAGCTCAACACCCTGCTGGTGCCCAGCGGCGTCATGGTGGACATGCTCAAGATGACTGAGTTCCAAAACCCCCTGACCGGCCTCAACTTCCAGGGTACCGGCAGGCTGACCACCCCCCTGGGGGCCAAGCTGCTGCGCACCTCCGCCATGGACAGCGGCAAGCTCATCGGCCTGGACAAGCGCTACGCCCTGGAGATGGTACAGTCCGGTGACCGGGTGATGGTGGAATACGACAAGCTCATCGACCGGCAACTGGAGCGGGCCGCGATCACTACCATTTGCGGCTTTGCCAAGATCTTCAAGGACGCGGCCAAGGTCCTGACGGTGTGATGGAGGCGGCATGACGGAGGAGATCTTTGCATTGGCCAGGGCACTGAGCGGGGCCGGCGAGGAGGAAGAGGGCCTGCGCAAGCTGTGCACCCAGGCGGAACAGGAGCTGGCCGCCCGCCTGAAGGAGGGGGTGACGGCCGGGGACTGCGCCGAAGCCTTCGCCCTGGCCGCGGCCTGGACCGCGCTGGCCGACTGGCGGGCGGGGGAGGACCTGGAGGGGGTGAGCGCCTTCTCCGCCGGGGACCTGACCGTCCGTGGCGGCGGAGAGGCCGCCTGCCTGCGGCGGGACGAGCTGCGGCGGCGGGCGGAGGCCGTGCTGGCCCCCTACCTGGCCGACCGGGGATTTCACTTTCAGGGGGTGCCGGGTTGACGGGCGGAGTGCTCCGGGGGCTTCTGAAACGGTACGGACAGACCGTCTGCCTCCACTCCGGCGGCGGGCAGGAGGTCCAGACGCGGGCCTTCCTCCAGCCGGTGCTGGACCGGCGGGAGGACCGGTGGCAGAGCCTGCCCACCCCCCTGGGGGAGGCCAGGCGGGACCGCTTCCTCTACCTGGGCCCCCCGGATGCCCCGCTGGAGGGGCTGGAGGAGGGCTGGCTCCAGTGGAATGGGCGGAAATACGAGATAATGCAGGCCCAGCCCATCTATGTGGGCCGGCGGCTCTCCCACTGGTGGGGGCTGCTGCGGCCCAGGGATGCGGAGGAATGACATGACGGGATTGGATCGAATCCGGGAGCATATGACGGCCTTTTTGACTGCGCGGGGCGTGCAGGCCGTGGCGGCCTGGCCCGGCCAGGGGCGCAGACGCCTGAGCGGGCCGGTGGCGGCGGTGTCCATCCGCGCCTGCGAGGGCGGGCCGTCCGGCTTCCGGGATTACCTGGGAGAGCGGTATGACCGGGACAGCGGCCAATGGCAGGAGTTGTACGGCAGGAAGGTACAGGTCACCTTCGGGCTGGACCTCTACGCCCCGAGGGAGAGCGGGGCGGCGGGGTGCCAGACTCTCTTTGACAATCTGGCGGAGGCCCTGGCCGCCGGGGGGCCGGAGGGGCTGAAGCTCCACACGCTCTCCCGGGGGGAGACGGCCTTCGACCGGGAGGCGGGGCTGTTCCACTGCCCTGCGGAGGCGCAGTGCGGCGCGTGGCTCTACGCCGTGGCCGATGAGGGCGGGACCTTCCTGGATTTTGAGGTGAGAGGGGAACGAGCATGACAATGACGACGCATGAACGGCCGGGGGTGTACTCTGCCTACGACGCCTCGGCGGTGGTGTCCGGCAGCGGCGGCGGCAAGGTGGTCGGGCTGGCGGCGCTGTGCACCGGCGCCGCCGCCGGGGAGGCGGTGCGGATCACCCGCTACGAGGATGCGGTCTCCGCCTTCGGCAGCGGAGAGGAGATCTGCGAGCTGATCCGGTTGCTGCTCCTCAACGGGGCGGCGGCGGTGGACGCGGTCCCCGCGGCGGATGAGAGCGGTTACGCCGCCGCCTTCGCCGCGCTGGAGGCGGTGGAGGACGTAGCGGTGGTGGTGTGCGACTCCACCACCCTGGCGGTGCAGCAGGCCCTGCGGGACAGCGTAAAGGCCGCCTCCGCCGCCCGGCGGGAGCGCATCGGCGTGGCGGCCGGAGGAGAGACCGAGACGGTGAGCCAACTGGTGACCCGGGCGGAGGGGCTCAACGCCGAGCGTATGGTGCTGGTGGCCCCCGCAGACCCAAGCGGCAAGGGCCGGGCGGCGGCGGCCGTGGCCGGGGCCATCGCCGGAGAGAACGACCCGGCGGTGCCCCTGGGCGGTGCGGTACTCCGGGGCCTGAGCGGACTGAAGGTCCAGTACAGCGACAACGAGATCGACCTGCTGGTGCGGGGCGGGGTTACCCCCCTGGAGAGCGCGGCGGGGGAGATCTCGGTGGTGCGGGGCGTCACCACCAGAACCAAGAACGGCGAGGCCGCCGACAGCACCTGGCGGGAGCTGTCCACCATCCGCATCGTGGACGACGTGATCCCCGCAGTGCGCAACAGCCTGCGGGCCAAGTTCCAGCGGGCCAAAAACACCGAGCAGTCCAGAGGGGCGATCCGCGCCCAGACCATTCTGGAGCTGGAGAACAAGCTGGGCCGGGAGATCATCACCGGCTACGACGGAGTGACGGTGACGGCGCTGGAGGAGAATCCCACGGTGTGTCTGGTGGAGTTCAGCTTTACCGTCACCCACGGACTCAATCAGATCTGGCTGACGGCCCATGTGACGGTTTAATACGGAGGGGAAGCAATGACAGTGACGGGATTTCCCACCAGCAGCGACATCTATCTAGAGGTAGACGGCAAAAAGGTGGCGGTGGTGCAGAGCTACGCCGCAAAGACCAGCCGCTCGAGCCGGACGGTGGAGGCCTTCGGCGAGGATCAGCCGGTGGCCACCATACCCGGGCCACGCAGCCATCTGGTGGAGCTGACGCGGCTCTACGCCACAGACGAGGCCGTGCGGGACGGCATCAACTTCCACGACCTGGAGGATTTCTCCCTGGTTATCTGCAAGCCGGACCGGAAGATTATCTACTCCGGCTGCCAGTGGAGCGCCATCGGGGAAAACGGCACCCTGGGCGACATGGTGGTGGAAAAGGTGACCATTGTGGCGGCCAAGCGAATCGAGACGAAGGCGTGAGCATGGAGCGGGATTGGATGACCCTCCTGGCCGGAGCACGGAGGACGGCGGCAGAGGAGGGACAGGGGCTGGAGCTGCGGCTCCTGTCCGCCCGAGAGGTGCTGGAGGCCCGTCGGGAGGCGGCGGGCCTGACGCGGGAGGACCGGGAGCGGGCCCTGTGCGCCAACGCCTGCCTCTTGGCCCGAGCCCTGGAGCGGGGCGGAGAGCCGGTGTTCTCTACCGGCGGCGCGGTCCTGGAGGGCCTGTCGGTGGAGCAGATCGCCTCCCTCAGCCGCCAGTGGAGCGCCTTCAACCGGCGGGAAAATCCCTCCCCGGAGGAGGGAGAGCCGGGGGTGCACGACTTAAAAAAAGCCTGGAGCACGCGCCTTATGCGCGCCTTCAGTGGCGCGTGCTCCGGGCTTTTGGGGCGCTGCCCACCGAGCCGCGGGCCCGGGCGATGACCGACCGGGATTACCTGTGGTGCGCCCTCAACCTGCTGCTGGACGGCGAGGAGGCGCTGGATGCGCTGTGTCCCGCCTGCCGGGCGGAGGCACGGGAGGGACGGTGCCCCGTCTGCGGCGCGGCCACGGGAGGCGACCGGACCGGGGAGAACGCAGGGTTCGACCCGGAGCGGTTTGAACGGATGCGGCGGGGGGAGAAGGCATGACGGACTACATCGAGGACAGCCTGGACCGGCTGGAGGAGGAGGAAGAACGGAGCTGGGACTGGCATGAGGCAGCGGCGGTCCTCTCTGCAAGGAGCTCCGAGAAGAGCCGCCAAGCGGCGGCGCAGAGCCAAAACGGGACCGCCGCGCCGGAGACGGCGGCGGTCCGGGAAAGGCGCCGGGAAAGGGAGCCGGACCTCCCGGCGTCCGCCCGCTCCGCCGCCGGGGGAACACAGGAGCCGGCGGAGAGCGGGACGGAGTGGAGCGGGCTGGAGGGGACCGCGCCGCCGGGACAGGCCGCCGCCGGGCTCTACTGGGGGCTGGCGCGCCTGCGGGCCGCCGCGGCCTATGGGACCTCCGCCCCCGGCCGGACAGTGGTCCGGGTCCCCGCGCCGGCGTCCGAGGAGACGCCGGGCCTCCGGCCCGCGGAGCTGGACCGCCTGTTCCAGCGGGACGCCCGGCGATACGACGGCCGATTTACACTGTTTTAGAAGGGGGAGAAGCCCATGCGCTTGACGGCCATGCGGTACAAGACCTATACCTGGCCCCACAACCCCAGAACCTACACCATTGATTACGAGCGGAAGATGGCGGTCCACAAGGTCCCCTTCGGGGGCTATCAGCTCCAGGACCTGGGACTCACCCGGCGGATCATGCGGGGAGAGGGCGAGTTCGTGGGGGAGGGCGCCTATCAGGAGTTTAAAAAGCTGGCTTCCGTCTTCTACGATCCGGGCCCCGGCGTGCTGGTCCACCCGGTCTGGCAGACGGCGGAGGCCTACTTTGTGGACCTGGCCCTCCGTCAGGAGCCCCGGGCCGACTACGTCAGCTACCGCTTTACCTTCTGGGAGGAGCAGAACCTCTACCGCGGGACGTGGAAGGAGACCGCCTCCGCCGCCCACAACCAGACGGCCCGGAGTGGCGGTGCCGGAGCGCTGTGGCACACGGTGAAGAGGGGGGAGACCCTGTGGGGCATCGCACGGAGCTATGAGGTGGAGCTCACCGACCTCATCGCCCGCAATCCCCAGATCAAGAACCCCAACCTCATCCTGCCCGGAGAGCAGGTGAAGATCCGGTGATGGAGACAGCGCTGACCAGATGGGACGGGCGGGTCTTCACCCTGCCGGCCCTGCTGTCCTGCACCCTGGAGTACACGGCGGGAGTGCCCTGCGACAGCTTCGCACTTCGATGTCTGTGGGACCGGGGGCTGGAGGGAGGTCTGGCCGACCTGGTGGGCTTTACCGCATGGGAAGACGGCCAGCGGGTCTTTCAGGGCGTGGTGGACGAGTGCGAGTGCCGCTTCGGGGACAGCGGGAGCACCCTGACTGTCTCTGGCCGGGGAATGGCCGCCCTGCTGCTGGACAACGAGGCCCAGGCGGCCGACTATCAGACCGCCACGGCGGCGGACATCCTGCGGGACCACGTGGAGCCCTACGGCATCCAGGTGGCCGGCGGATACCGACTGCCGCCGGTGGAGGGCTTTTCGGTGGCCAGCGGCAGCAGCGAGTGGCAGGTGCTCTATGACTTCGCCCGCTACCACGGGGGTGTGGCTCCCCGCTTTGACCGGCAGGGCCGGCTGGTCCTCTCCCCCTGGCAGGACGGCGAGCGGCTGGTCATCGACGACAAGACGGCGGTGACGGAGCTGGTCTGCCGGGAAAAGCGCTATGGCGTGCTCTCGGAGATCCTGGTGCGGGACAAGACCCGGCAGCAGGCCGAGCGGATGGTCAACCGGACCTTCGCGGAGCAGGGAGGGCGCTGCCGCCGGGTGCTGACCATGCCGGGCCGGAGCGGATACCAGGCCATGCGCTACCGGGGGGAGTTCCAGCTCCAGCGCTCCCAGGCCGAGCGGTCACGGCTGGAGCTGACGGTCCCCCAGCGGTTTTTCGCCTGGCCGGGGGACCTGGTGCGCCTGGACCGGACGGGACTGGGCTGCAACGGCGTCTACCGGGTACTGGAGGCTGCCGTGGAGCTGGACGGACAGGGCGGACGGACCCGGCTGGTCCTGGGCGAGCCGGAAAGCGTGTTATGAGAGAGGAAGTGAGTCCATGTGGCTGTCAAGACAAGGCCGGGGAAACGGGAACGCCGAGGCGGGCGCCGAGCTGGGGACGGTGACCCTGGCCGGGGACCGGCCCAGCGTCTATCTCTCCGGTGAGCGGCGGGACCTGCCGCTGATGGGGCCGGGGGGCTACCTCTGGCGGCCCGCCCCGGGGCAGCGGGTGCTGGTCATCAAAGCCGGAGACCAGGGGGAGGAGCTCTGCATCGCCGGCGTGGAGACCGAAGCGGCTGCCGGGCTGGACCCCGGAGAGATCCTCCTTTTGGGGCCCGGCGGAAACACCGCCGTTCGGCTGGGGGCGGACGGGCGGATTTCCATCACCGGGCGGGTATCCATCAACGGCGTGGAGCTGCCCGGCACCTATCAGCCCCAGGCCGGTCCGGGGGATGGAAGCTGATGGCGGAGCTGTTGCTGCGGGACGGAGACTATGTGCCGGACGGACAGGGCGGGCTCCGGCGGGCTGAAGGGACGGACGGGCTCTTGCAGCGGGTGCTGTTCCAGCTCTCCGCCCGGCGGGGGAGCTTCCCCTTCCTGCCCGAGCTGGGCAGCCGCCTGTACCGGCTGACCCAGGAGAAGCCGGGGGCCAGGGCCGCCCTGGCCCGGCAATACGCCGCCGAGGCGCTGGCGGAGGAAAGCGAGCTGGAGATCACCGGCGTGGAGGTGGAGGAGCTGGAGGGAGACCGGCTCCGGGTCCATGTGCGGCTGGACTGGAACGGAGAGGCCCTCTCCACTTCGGTGACGGTGTGAGGAGGAAATCGGGTTGAAAACGGTAGAGGAGATATACCGGGAGATGGCGGCGGCCTTTGCCGAGGCCACCGGGACGGAGGTGGCGGGGAGCGGTGACCTGGCGGCGCGGCTGTACGCCGTGGCCGCCCAGATCTACGCCATGTACGTGCAGGCCCAGTGGGTGGAGCGGCAGTGCTTTCCCCAGACGGCGGAGGGGGAGGACCTGGACCGCCACGCCGCTCTGCGGGGGCTGGAGCGGCGGGAGGCCGCCAAGGCCGAGGGAAGCATTCAGTTCAGCGTGGATACGGCGTCGGCCACCGACCGGCCTATCCCGGCGGGGACGGTGTGCATGACGGCGGGCCTGGTGCGGTTCGAGACCGTGGAGGAGGGGACGCTGCCGGCCGGGGAGCTCACCACTCTGGTCCGGGCCCGGGCCGTGGAGGCCGGCGCGGCGGGCAACGCGGCCGCCGGAACCATCCTCTCGTTGGCAGTGGCCCCGGTGGGGGTGAGCCGGTGCGTCAATCCGGAGGGCTTCTCCGGCGGTACCGACCGGGAGAGCGACGAGGCGCTGCGGGAGCGGGTGCTGGACAGCTTCAAGCGGATGCCCAACGGGGCCAACGCCGCCTTTTATGAGCAGGGGGCGCTGTCCTTCGAAGGAGTGGCCGCCGCCGTGGCGGTACCCCGGCCCAGAGGCCGGGGTACCGTGGATGTGGTGGTGTCCGCCCCCTCCGGCACACCCTCGGCGGAGTTGCTGGCGGAGCTGACCGACTACTTTGAGGCGCGGCGGGAGATCGCCGTGGACCTGGTGGTCCGGGCGCCGGAGATCCGGACGGTGGATGTGGCGGTGCGGGTGGCCGTGGCGCCGGGGGCGGACCCCGCCGCCGTGCTGGAGGCCGCCGAGCAGGCCCTGCGGAGCTGGTTCAACGGCGGCCGGCTGGGTCAGCCGGTGCTGCGGGCCCGGCTGGGGGCCCTGCTCTACGGCGTGGACGGGGTGGAGAACTATGCCGTCGTCACCCCCGCCGCCGACGTGGCGGCGGCGGACGACGTGCTACCCGTGCTGGGCACCCTGACGGTGGAGGAGATGGCATGAGCTACGCCCGCTATCTGAAGGAATTGCTCCGACCCCTGGGGGTCTACCGGCTGGAGGGCGGCCTGGGAGCCGGAGAGCTGGAGGCGGTGGGGGCGGCGCTGGACGCCTGCGGCGCCCGCCTGGAGGCCATCCAGCGGGAAATGCTCCTCTCCACCGCAGAGAACGAGGGCCTGGAACGGGTGGAGAAGCTGCTGGCCCGGCGGCCGGTGACAGACAGCCTTCCACGCCGCCGGGAGGCCCTGGCCGCCCTGCTGCGCATCAGCGGGGACTGCTTCACCCTGGCCGCTGTCAACGACAACCTGACCGGCTGCGGACTCAACGCTGTGGCCAGCGAGGGGGAACTGCCGGGGACGGTGGAGGTGTGCTTTCCCGAGGTGCCGGGGGTTCCGGACGGCTTCCCTGCCATGCGGCGCATCATCGAAGACATCCTGCCGTGCCACCTGGAGATCCAATATGCGTTCTGGTACGCCACCTGGGCCGAGCTGGAGGCGCGGTTCCAGACCTGGGCGGACCTTGAGGCGCTGGGCCCCACCTGGGCCGAGCTGGCGAAAATGGTGCGATAGGAAGGAACGTGAGGCGTGAACAGAGAACAATGGCTGCGGACCAAGGACCTGGTGCTGGCCGGAGCGGCCGCAGCGGGGAGCGCGGCGGTCAACGCCCTGGGCGGATGGGACCGCGCGCTGCAGACCCTGCTGTTTTGCATGGCGCTGGATTACCTTACCGGGCTGGTGGTGGCCGGGGTGTTCCGGCGGTCGGACAAGAGCGGAGACGGGGCGCTGGACAGCCGGGCGGGCTTCCGGGGGCTGTGTAAAAAGGGCGCGGAGCTGGCGCTGGTGCTGGTGGCGGTGCGACTGGACCTCCTGGTGGAGGAGACCTATGCCCGGACGGCGGTGCTGCTGTTTCTCATTGGAAACGAGGGCTTGTCGGTGCTGGAGAACCTGGGACTGATGGGGGCGCCCTATCCCGCCTTTCTGAAAAACGCCCTGTCGGTCCTGCGGGAGCAGGGAGATCGGGGAAAGGCGTAAGTGGCGTGAAAAACGGCTCTGTATTCCGTTTTGGAATACAGAGCCGTTTTTTATCGCAGTCAATAGGGCAGGATCAGCGCCGAGAGGTTGGCAAAGTCATTGTCCCCCATGGAGTAGTTCCCCGCGTCGTCGGGGGCCACCAGCACCAGGATGGATTCCACGTCGCCATAGCCCAGCAGGCCCAGCTTGCTCCGGCACAGCTCCACCACGCCCAGGGCCCAGTCGTTTTCGTACTGGGTCCAGTAGGCGGACCGGTCCGCGTCGTCCAGCGCGTCGGGACGGTCGGAAGCATGGGCGGCTTGAAAAGCGGCGGCGTAGTCGGACAGGTCGTCCGCCTCCACCTGGAGGAACAGGTCGATGGAGCGCACCTTCACCTCCACGGCGTACCGCTCATCGTCCAGGGCGACGGCGCTCTGGACGGTGTACTGGGCCTTGGCGCAGATCTCCGCCAGCAGGTCCCGCGCCGCCTGTCGGGTCTCGTCGGTGAGGCTGGCATCCTGAAGGTCGAATTGGTAGGCGAAGCGCCGGTACTCCTGGTCCAGGCCCGCCTCGTAGGCGTCCAGAGCGGCGCCCTCCGTCAGGTCCACCAGGTCCAGCCAGGCGTTGGACCAGGTCTTTTTAAAGCTCTGGTCCAGCAGGCCCGAGACATAGGACGAGGCGTCGAAGACCGTCATATGCGCCCCGGTATCACAGCCGGTCAGGGCCAGGCAGAGGCACAGGGCGGCCAGGAGGGCGGCCGGCCGCCGCCGGATGTACGGACCCGTCATCCGCCGCACAGCTCCGCGATGGCCTGGGTGAAGATCTTGCAGGACAGGAGGAGCTGGTCGATGCGGGCCTGCTCGTTGGCGGCGTGCATTTTGGGGTCGAAGCCGGGGAACTGGCAGCCGAAGGCCACGCCGCCGGGGATGTCGTGGACGTAGGTGCCGCCGCCGATGGCGATGGGCTGGGCGTTCGGCTCGCCGGTGTAGGTCTCGTAGCAGGCCAGGAGGGTCCGCACCAGGGGGGAATCGGCGCTCACACAGTGGACGGTGGTCATATCCGGAGCGCCGGTAACGGCGATGCCGTGGGCGGCAAAGCTGGCCTCACAGGCCCTTTTGCAGTTGTCCTCGTTGGCGCAGAGGGGGAAGCGCACGTCGAATTTGGCGGAAAAGCCGGTTTCCGTCAGCGTCATGACGGCCAGATTGAGGGTGAGCTCGCCGGACTCCGCGTCGGACTGGGCGATGCCCAGGGCGCGGCCCCGGTTGTCCCCAAAGGGAAACAGCTCGTGCATGGAGCGGATGGCGTCCGTGCCGGCGCAGCCGGCCAGGGGGAGGGCGGCAAGGACCTCCAGCAGGGCGGCGATGGCGTTGATGCCGCCGTCGGGGGAGGCGGCGTGGGCGTTCTTGCCCGCGCAGTGGATGTGACAGCCGCTGGCCGAGCCGCTGACGGTGAACACCGCCCCGGTCCGGGCCGCCACCTGGTCACAGACCGGCTCCACATCGTGGGCGTAAAGGCCCAGTACCATGGCCTCGGCCTCGGGAGGTACCACGTTGGTGCGGAACCCGCCGGTGAGGGCGGCCACCCGGGGCTTGGCGTCGGAGCTCTCCCACTGGGCGCCGAAGTCCGGATGATAGTGGCCCTTCTCAATGTGGATGAGAGGGAAGTCGGCGTCGGGGGTGAAGGCCATGGGGGCGTAAGGCTCCCGGGCGTAATAGTAGGCGATGTCGGCGGAGCCGGACTCCTCATCGGTGCCCAGGATGCAGCGGACATTGGCGGACAGGGGGAGTCCCAGGTCCCGCACGGCCTTCATGGCCAGCAGGGCGCAGACCACGGGGCCCTTGTCGTCCGAGACCCCCCGGCCGTACAGCATCCCGTCCTTCTCCACGCAGGTATAGGGGTCAGTGTCCCAGCCGGAGCCCTCCCCCACCACGTCCAGGTGGCCCAGGATGTGCAGCCGGGTCTCTTTGTCGTTGAGGTCGGCCAGGCCCACATAGTGGTCGTAGTCGGAGGTGGAAAAGCCCAGCTCCCGGCACAGGGCCAGAGCCTCGTCCAGCGCGGCGGCAGGGCCGGGGCCGAAGGGCTTTCCGGGCTCCGGGTCCCCCTTTACGCTCTTCACGTTCACCAGCCGGGCGATGGCGCCGACCAGTTCCCGCTCCCGGGCGGGGTTGCTCCAATAGGCTTCGATCTGTTCCTGATGCTTCATGTCGTATCCCTCGTTTCAGTCCGGCTGGCCGCCGTCGCCCTGACGGGCCAGCTCGTCTAAGTATTTATATACCGTATACCGGCTTACCCCCAGGCGCTTGGCCACGAAGGGCACGGATTTGCGGTAGGAAAAGGCGTTTTTCTGCTCCATCAAGGCCACCAGCTTCAGCCGGTCGGCCTTGCCCAGGGCATCTGCCGGTTTGCCCACCGCCCGCAGGCACTCGTCAAACAGGTCGGTCAGGGCGGTATCGCCCCCCTGGAACAGGGCGGATTTCAGATCGGCCTCGGCGCTCATCAGGTCCACCAGGATGCGGTTGGCATAGACCAGAGAGGTGTAGTCGAAGTTGATGCCCAGAGCCAGATTGTAGCCCTCTCCGATGAGGTGGAAGGTGGAGGACTTGATCTGGGCCCCCGCGGGGGTGGTGGCGTACAGATTCACCTGGTCAGTGGTGGAGGCCTCCTGGTCCAGCTCCCGGTTGGTGCCCAGGATGTCCATGGTAGAGCCCACCGTCCGGCCGGAGATGTGGCCGTTGTAAATGGAGAGGATGGGATGGGTGGGCACGCCCATGTCGTGGACCAGCGTTTCACAGGTGGAGCCGAACATCTCGGCAATGCCCCGGGCTGTCCGGTCCAGAAATTCAAAAGCTTCCTCTCTTGTCATCCAGATCACCGCCTTTGCAGTGGCACTATTGTACCTTGCCTAGGTGGAAAATGCAAGTCATTGGACCGGCACTGCGCCGATTTGGGCGTTGAGGGCCTCCAGATCCGGGGAGCTCACCGGCTCATTGGTCAGGGCGTATTCCGTTTTCAGGCGGAGAATGCGATAGACGCTCTCGTCCAGGCGCTCTGCGGTGATGCGGCCGGAGGCCACCGCCTCCAGCAGAGCCGTCCGGACGGCGGGGACGCTGTCCTGCCCGTGACAGACCAGCAGGATGTCGCAGCCGGCCTCGACGGCCAGAACGGCGGCCTCACCCAGACCGTAGCTCTGGGTCACGGCCCCCATGGTCAGGTCGTCGGTGAGGACCGCTCCGGCAAAGCCAAGCTCCTCCCGCAGCAGGCCGGTCACCACTGCGGGGGAGAGACTGGCGGGCCGCTCCGGGTCTAGCTGGGTCAGCAGGATGTGGGCCACCATGACGGCGGGGACTTGTCCGTCCGTCCCGGCGGACTGGATGGCGGCGCGAAAGGGGATCAGCTCGGTCTCCTCCAGCTCCTCCGGGGATTTATCCACCACCGGCAGACCCACGTGGGAGTCCACCGCGGTGTCCCCATGGCCGGGAAAGTGCTTGACCGCGGGGATGATGCCCTGGTCCATCATGCGGCGGGCGGCGGCGGGGCCCAGCCCCGCCACGGTCCGGGCGTCGGCGCTGAAGGCCCGCTGCCCGATGACGGTGTTGCCGGGATTGGACCACACGTCCAGCACCGGGGCGAAGTCCAGATTGAGGCCGAAGGCGGCGCACTCGGCTGCCAGCACGTCGCCGTAGGACTGAGCGGCGGGGACCGAGCCGGTCTGTCCCACGCAGTAGGCCCCGGGAGTCCGGCGGACCTCCGGGGGCATCCGGTCCACACCGCCGCCCTCCTGGTCGATGGAGAGGAACAGGGGGATGCCATCGCCGTTGAGGGCCTTAAGGCCGTTGGTCAGCGTGACAAGCTGGCCGGCGCCGGCGATGTTCCGGCCGTAGAGGATGAGCCCGCCCACCTGATATTCCTGGACCAGCCGGGTCGCCTGGTCCCCAATCTCCGTGCCCTCAAAGCCCCCGATCAAAAGCTGGCCCACCTTCTCCTCCACCGTCATGGCGGCGAGCTGCTCCGCAAAGGGGTCGGGTTCCGGGACGGGGGTGAGCGCCGGCGTGGGGGTGGATTCCGGGCTGGGCACGGCGGCGGTGGGGGCCGCCTCGGGCGCGGGTGCGGGGACCGCGGCGGTCTGACAGCCGGTAAACGTGAATACAATCAGCAATATGAGGGCGAGTAAATTCCGATTTGTCATCGTTTCCTCCTGCCTTTGGTCCGTTTGGGCGGACGGTAACCGGGCTTGTTCCCCGTCTTGGCCGAGCGTCTGGACGGCTTCACGGGGGGCTGCCGGGCCTCGACGGGACGGGCGGGTGCGGCCCCCTCCGGGAGCGCGAAGTCGATCTGCCCCGAGCCGGGGTCGGCGGCGGCGCAGACCACCTCCAGGGGCATTCCGAAGGACCAGACCGCCTTGGTGCGGCAGCCGGTCAGGGTCATGCGCACCTCATCGTACGTATAGTCGTCGTCGGGCAGGGCGGCGGCGGGGAGAAGCCCTTCCACCCCGTTGGGCAGGGCCACGAAGAGGCCGAACCGGGTGACCCCGGACACCGCGCCGGAAAAGGTCTCTCCCAGGCGCTGGTGCATATACTCCGCCAGGTAGCATTTTTCGATCTCCCGTTCGGCGTTCATGGCGGCCACCTCCCGGTCGGAGGACTGCTGGGCCGCCCGCTGGGCCGCCGCCGACTCCTTTCCGCGGGTCCGGCCCTCCAGCGCCCCGTCCAGCAGGGCGGTGAGGATGCGGTGGACCATCAGGTCGGGGTAGCGGCGGATGGGCGAGGTGAAGTGACAGTAGAACTTTGCCGCCAGACCGAAGTGCCCCAGATTCTCCACATCGTACCGGGCCTTCATCAGGCTGCGCAGCACCATCATGTGGATGGCGGGGGCCTGCGGGGTGTCCCTGGCCTTCTCCAGCACCTTCTGGAGGGAGAAGTGGTCGGCCTCTCTCAGGTCGTAGCCCAGGGGGGCGAGCATGCTCCGCAGAGTGGCGACCTTGTCCTCCGAGGGCTTTTCGTGGACCCGGTATACCGCCGGGGCGTGGAGCTGGAAGAGGTGCTCGGCCACACACTCGTTGGCCGAGAGCATAAAGGACTCGATGAGGGCCTCGGAGACGCCCGTCTCCCGGACCTGGACGTCCACCGGGTCCCCCAGCTCGTCACAGATCACATGGCACTCACGGCTCTCCAGGTCCAGCGCGCCCCGGAGCCTGCGGCGCTGCTCCAGAGCGGCGGCCAGAGCCGCCATGTCCCGGAGCATGGGCAGGATGTGGGCGTATTTGGCTTCCAGCTCCGGGTCCAGCCCGGCCAGCAGGGTGTTGCAGTCGCCGTAGGTCATCCGCTCGGTGGAGCGGATGACGGACTTGACGAGCCGGTGGTCCAGAACCGCCCCATCCGGCCCCATGGTCAGGATGCAGCTCAGGGCCAGCCGGTCCACGTGGGGGTTCAGGGAGCAGATGCCGTTGGACAGCTCCGGGGGCAGCATGGGCACCACCTGGTCGGCAAAGTAGACCGAGGTGCCCCGGTTCCACGCCTCCAGGTCCAGCGGAGAGCCCTCGGCCACGTAGTGGGACACGTCCGCGATGTGGACGCCCAGCACCCAGCGGCCCCGCGCGTCCCGCTCCAGGGAGACGGCGTCGTCGAAGTCCTTGGAGGAGGCCCCGTCGATGGTGATGACCGTTTTGCCCCGCAGGTCCAGGCGGCCGGCCAGGTCGGCGGGCGCCACCTCCCGGGGCGCCAGCTCGGCGGCGGTCTGGACCGAGACGGGGAAGGCGCGCTCGATGCCGTACTGATAGAGAATGGCCTCCACCGCGGCCGGGCGGGTGCCGTCCTTGCCGAAGATCTCCCGCAGCGTGCCCATGGGGGGGAGCTTTTTGTTTCCGTAGCTGGTCACCGCCACGGCGGCCTTGTCCCCGGCCTTGGCCGAGCGGGTACGGCCCACCACCTTGATGGGGTGGGGGAGACGGTCGCTGCCGGGGCGGAGCCAGACCTCACGGCCCTGGCGCTCAATGGCGCCGGTGACCGTCTTGTTGGCCCGCTCCACCACCGCCGTGATTTTCGCGGTACGGCGCTGGCCGCCCCGGTCGTCCTCCACAGGCACGGCCAGCACCCGGTCGCCGTTCCAGGCCCCGCCCTCGCTGCGGGGCGGGATGAACCAGTCGTCCTCCCGGCCCTTCCCGTCCTCGGGAATGAGAAAACCAAACCCCTTGCCGGTGGCCTGGTAGGTTCCATTCAGTTCCAAATAAAAAATCTCCTTTATTCGTCGGTAGCTGTAGTATACCACGGAATGGGAAAAAGAAAAACGCCTCTCCCGTTGGGAGAGGCGTTTTTGATGCGCTCAGGCGTTGGGCATCAGACCGATGACCAGAGAGAGGACCATAAAGCCGATGGCCACCCACTTGGTCCAGCGGGCCAGCTTGGCGTCCCAGCTCTTGGCCTTGTTCTTGGACAGGAAGGTGTCGGCGCCGCCGGCGATGGCTCCGGACAGACCGGCGCTCTTGCCGGACTGGAGCATGATTACGGCGGTGAGGAAAACGGCGGCGATCACATCGACCACGGTGAGCACGAGCTTCAGAGTACCCATAAATACATCGTCCTTTCAAAGGCCCGAAGGGCCGTATCATCATTCAAATGGGCGCAATAATCCCAAACCGTGAAATCTATTATAGCACATTTCGACGGCGAATGCAAGCCCTATTTTGCGGCAGGCACGGCGGAAAGGACGCGCAAACCGCGCGCTTGCGGCCCCGGGGCGGAGGCCCTGAGGTCAGCCGCGGGAGGGCTCCTCCGCCTTCCCATCTCGGGGTGGTATTCGGTTGAGCCTGCAAAAGTAGGGATAGAACCGCAGGGCGGCCTCGCGTTCCTCTGCGGTGTCTGCCAGACCCAGCAGATCAAAGAGAATTTTTTCGGCAGTTTGGTTGGAAAAATATTTCAGAGCCGTTTTTCCCCAGCGCTGTTTTTCAGGGTCCCGCGTAAAATAGGGCCAGAAGGCCAGGCCCTTTTCCGGCCGCAGCGCCACGCGGTGGACCGGATGGGCGGCGACTGTGCCGCTTCGGCAATCAGCGCCGAAGAAATCCTCCCCGACCATAAAAGCGCCGATGATGCGGCGGCTTGCCTCCTGCACCCCAGCCCCACGTTTGGTCAGCAGACAAAGCGAATTCGGCTTCATCCGGTCGGGAATCCGGGGCTCTCCTTTGGAAGGTCCGCTCAGATAAGTGCCGGTGAACACAGTCCATGCGGAGAATACGTCCTGTTCCTGTGCTGCGGTGAGGTGGAACGCCGCCTGGGAGTTTGCGGATATTTTCATATTGCGCAGGAGATTCTTGTGCTCCTGTTTCTGCTGGAACGCTTGCCGCTCCGCCTCTCTTGCGGCCTTTCTTGCGGCCAGGAGGCGTTTCATTTGATCCTGCATGTCGTTATTTTTTAAGGTCAAGTGTTTGGCAAAGGCGTCCGGATAAAGAAATTTTTTATCTCCGTCGGAGAAGCAGACCGTGAGGATGTTGCGGTTCCGCTTCGGTGGACCAGACAGTTATCCCGCACCTTGGGCCGAGACGCGCTTTTTATGTTCTATATCGCGTGACGCGCCGATACAGCGAAAGAATATAAAAAGAAAGAGGGCGTTTCCTGTTCCTGCCTTGCACTGGAACAAAGCCAATTGGCCCTGAAACCCTGGGGATGCAAGCCTTTCGGCCTTGTTCACTACGCATTCAAATAAAAAAGAAGGACTTTCCATACAGCACCACAGGGTGCAATACCAAAAGCCCTTCTTAAAAGACGGTTCTTTGCAAAGAAAAAAGCAAATTTTCCGGAGGCGCGTCCAACCGCTCCGTGCGTTCAGGGGGGATGAGGCTGAAGGCTACCCGTTTCCTTTGACGATGCGGCGGGCGCCGAAGCAGGTGGCCAGGAAGTAGGCCCCGTAGATGAGCACCAGGAAGCCGGCGGTGACCAGGCTGCTGCGCACCGAATCCACCCGCCCCACGACGGAGATCACGGCGTTGGCCGCCGTCATGCCCACGATGGAGTGGACCACCGCCAGGGCCAGCGGGAGGAAGAAGGACAGGGCTACCTGGGTGAGTACCGAGCGGTCCCGCATCCGCTCCGGGACGCCCAGGCGGGAGAGAATCTGATAGCGGGGCACGTTGTCCGCCGCCTGGCTGAGCTGCTGGAGGGCCAGCACCGCCGCGGCGGTGAGGAGAAAGACCATGCCCAGATAGAGTCCCATGAACAGCACCAGGATCTTGCTGCCCATATTCTCCGTGTAGATTCCGATGCGAGTGTCCAGAGACAGCGTGAGCCCGTCGGAAAAGGCGGGGGAGCTGCAGGCGGCGGCAAGGGCGTCTTCGGCGGTCTGCTTGTCGCCCCGGTAGTTGGCGCAGAAGACCTGCCGCCGGACCTGGAGCGCCTCCGCCCAACTGTCGGGGGCCACAAGATAGCGGTTCATACCGCTGTAGCCGGTCACGATGGCCTGATCGGTCACAAGGGGCAGACCGTCCCCGGCCAGGGCCTGCCCGCCCTGGAGGGCCATCAGCGCGTTGTAGTCGGAGAGCAGCACCACGGCATAGGCGTCGTCCGCGGGGATGCCGGTGACGGCGGGGTCGTTGTAGTAGAAGAGAAAGTCGTGCTGCTCCCCCAGTAGAGCGGGGTCAAAGCCGGACTCTGCCAACCGGGCGGGGAGGTCCGCCACGGTGGTGTCCCCGCTGTAATTCTGGATGGTGACGTCGTAGGGGGCGGCGGAGGAGGTGTTCTGCTCGATGGTGTCGTTGAGGCCCACACAGCAGGCGGTGACGCCGATGGCCAGCAGCAGGAGCAGGCAGATCACCGTCATGGACAGGTAGGTGGTGTGGATGCGGGAGTTGAACTGCCGCAGCACAAACATGTTGAGGCCCCTGTAATAAAGCTTTTTGTGCCCCTTCACCACCCGCAGCAGGAAGCCGGACAAGGACCGGAAAAACAGCAGGGTCCCCAGAGTACCCAGGGCCAGCATGAGGAAGAACAGCGGGTCGATATATAGCATGCCCCGGATGAGGAGCATGGCGTAGGCGACGACCAGCAGAGCCACCCCGGCCAGGAAGGTGAGGACGCTGGTCCACAGGGGACGCTCCTTCATCTCCTCGTTTTTCCGGGCTCCCTGCATCAGGTCGATGAGCTTGGCCCGGGAGACCGACACCCCGGTCAGAATCATGACCACCAGGAAGATGACGCCGAAGTAGAGCACCGTCTTGCCGATGGCCTTGACGGAGAGGACCAGAGCGAACTGCTCCCCGGCAGGGTAGGCGGAGAACATGGCGATGGTGAGCAGCCCCAGGCCCTGGGCCAGCAGGACCCCCAGCACCAGTCCGGTGGCCAGGGCCATCAGACCGATGAGCAGGGTCTCCAGCACCAGCAGCAGGGAGACCCTGCCTGCGGGCAGACCCAGCAGGAAGTAGGTGCCCAGCTCCCGCTTGCGGCGCTTCATCAAAAAGGTGTTGGCGTAAAGCACCAGGCAGGCCAGCACCACCGAGACGAAGGCGGAAAAGATGTTCATGAAGATGAGGATGGATTCCACCATATAGTGGGCGCTTTTGGCCAGCATCTGCATCGCCCACTGCCCCTCCAGGGAATTGAACACATAGAAGAGGCTCACCCCCAGGGTGAGGGTGAGAAAGTACACCGAGTAGTCCTTGAGACTGCGGGTGACGTTTTTCCGCGCCAGCTTAAAAAACATCGGCCGCGTCACCTCCCAGCCGGCTGACCACGCCGATGATGTCCTGGAAGAACCGCCGCCGGTCCTCCCCGTCCCGCCGCAGCTCGTGCCAGAGTCGGCCGTCCTTGATGAAGAGGATGCGATGACACCAGGAGGCGGTAAAGGCGTCGTGGGTGACCATGACGATGGTGGCCCCCTGCTCCCGGTTGAGCTGGGAGAGCTGGCCCAGAAGCTGCCCGGCGGACTTGGAGTCCAGCGCGCCGGTGGGCTCGTCGGCTAGGACGAGGGCGGGGGCGGTGATGATGGCCCGGGCGGCGGCCACCCGCTGCTGCTCGCCGCCGGAGAGCTGGTAGGGGTACTTTTCCAGCACCCGCTCCAGCCCCAGCAGCCCGGCGGTGTCTCGGACCCGGCGGTCGATCTCCCCGGCGGGCGTGCCCAGGATGGTGAGGGCCAGGGCGATGTTCTCAAAGGCGGTGAGGGTGTCCAGCAGGTTGCAGTCCTGGAAGACGAAGCCCAGCCGCTCCCGGCGGAAGCGGGAGAGGGCCTTGCCCCGGAGGGCGGTGACGTCGGTGCCGTCCACGGTGATGGTGCCGGAAGAGGGACGGTCGATGGTGGACACACAGTTCAAAAGGGTGGTCTTGCCCGAGCCGGACGCGCCCATAACGCCCACGAACTCGCCGGGGAGCACGTCGAAGCTGAGGTCGTCCAGGGCCCGGGTGTGGCTGCCCCGGTCACCGTAGACCTTTTGCAGATGTGAGACGGATAGGATGGGTTCCATAAGAAAAAGCCTCCTTCGTGTTGCTATCAGGCTACCACGAAGGAGGTAAATTTTCCTTGAGAAGGAGTGAAGAAAAGATAAAGTTTTTCCGGCGGCGCTCTCCCCGCCGCCGGGGTGCTACACCGTCAGCCCGAACCGGACCATCCAGGCGTTGAGCTGCACCAGGTAGGCCAGCATCTGGGGCCCGGCCATGAGCTGGCCGAACCAGGGCCGGCCGTAGTCCCCGGCGGAGACCAGCATCCCCGCCCGCAGGGCGTTCTCGTCCACCAGAGCGTGCAGGGGAGCTGCCGGGTCGGCCAGGATCTCGGCCACCCGGGCCCGGACCAGCTCCTCGTAGAGGGGGTTGTGGGTCTTGGGATAGGGGCTCTTGGGCCGGGTGCGCACGTCCACGGGGAGCAGACCCTCCGCCGCGTCCCGCAGCACCTGCTTGCGCCGGCCGTTCATGGCCTTCATGCACCAGGGGATGTTCCAGACGTACTCCACCAGGTGGTGGTCGCAGAAGGGGACCCGCACCTCCAGGCCCGACCACATGCTCATGCGGTCCTTGCGGTCCAGCAGGGTGGACATGAACCAGTTGAGGTTGAGCCAGGCCACCTCCCGCCGCCGGGCGTTTTCCGGGTCCTCCCCCTCCAGCCGGGGGGTCTGGGCCACCGACTGGGTGTAGCGGTACTGCACGTAATCCTCCACTCCCAGCCGCTTCCACAGCCGCGGGTCAAAGACCTCCCTGCGGGCGTCCAGGCCCCGGCTCCAGGGGAAGGTGGAGGCGTGGAGCATCTCGGGCCGCTCGAACCAGGGGTAGCCCCCGAACACCTCGTCGGCGCACTCCCCGGACAGGGCCACCACATGTTTTTGGGCCACCTGGCGGCAGAAATAGAGCAGGGAGGCGTCCACGTCGGCCATGCCGGGCAGGTCCTTGGCCCGCATAGCCTGGTCCAGCAGGGCGGCCAGATCGGGGATGGGGCAGGTGAGTACGGTGTGCCGGGTGTGAAAGGCCTCCACCATGCGCTCCACCCAGGGCCAGTCGGCGTCGGGCTGGAAGGAGGAGGGCCGGAAGTACTTTTGGTTGTCGGCGTAGTCGAAGGAGTAGGTCTCCAGGGCGGGCAGGCCCCGGCGCTGGTAGTCCCGGGCGGCTACGGCGGTGATGACGCTGGAGTCCAGCCCGCCGGACAGGAAGGTGCACAGGGGCACGTCGGAGACCAACTGCCGGGTGACGGCGCCGGTGACCAGCTCCCGGACCCGGACCACCGTGTCCTCATAGGAGTCGGTGTGGGGGCGGCTGACCAGGGACCAGTAACGCTCCTGCCGGGCCCCGGCCGGGCCGATGACCATCTGGTGGGCGGGCCGGAGCTCCTCCACCCCGGCGAACACCCCTACCCCGGCAGTCCGGGCGGGGCCGATACCCAGCACCTCGCACCACCCGGCGGCGTCCACCCGGGGGGTGAGACCGGGATAGGCGAACAGCGCCTTGAGCTCGGAGCCGAAGACAAAGGCCCCGTCGTCGGCCCAGGCGTAGAAGAAGGGCTTCACCCCGAAGCGGTCCCGGCAGGCGAAAAACTGCTTTCGGGCCCCGTCCCAGATCACGAAGGCGTAGATGCCCTCCAGCCGGGTCCCCACCGCCTCGCCGTATTCCAGATAGGCGGCGAGGAGCACCTCGGTGTCGGAGGCGGTCTCAAAAGCGTGGCCCCGCCCCTCCAGGTCCCGGCGCAGCGCGCCGGTGTTGTAGAGCTCACCGTTGTAGACGATAACGTAGTCCTGTCCCTCCCGGGACCGGGTCATGGGCTGTCTGCCCCGGTCCGGGTCGATGACCGCCAGCCGCCGGTGGACCAGCGCCCCGGCGGGGCAGGTCCACTCCCCCCTGTCGTCGGGGCCCCGGTGGTGCAGCGTCTCCTCCATGGAATGGGCAATGGCCGCCCATTCCGGACGGCCATTGTCCCGCTCAAAGTGGATGAATCCGGCAATTCCGCACATACGCAGTTCTCCTTTCGGGTTTACACCGCTAGTATATGCAAAAACCGGGCTTTTGCCCCGCCACGCGGAAAAAAGGCCCCGGACTTCCGTAAAAGTCCGGGGTGGGAAAAGCAGAATTCGTGTTGGGGATTCGGAGGGTATTGGAAGGACTTAGATGTCCATATCCAGCAGGTAGGAGCTCAGACCCTTGCCGTGCATATCCACGGACAGGGAGCGGGTGACGCCGCCGCCCAGGGCGGCGTACATGACGAAGTTGAGGGCGTGGATGTTGGGCAGCTCGTAACGGACCACCTCGCCCTTGACGATGCCCTTGAAGTGCTCCTTCACCTTTTCGGCGGTGACCTTCTCCTTGAGCAGCGCAAAGTCCTTGGCGTCGTAAGCGATGAGGGACACGTTGGAGATGTTGCCCTTGTCGCCGGTGCGGGAGTGTGCGATATCCCAGAGTTTCATGGCGGATACTTCCTTTCTGTCCCTAAAATCAGACTTCAAAAATTTCGGCTTCCGGCTTGACGTCGTAGCGGCTGACCAGGATGGAGGCCACGGATACGATGTCGCGGGTGCGCTTCACGGCGCCGCAGCCGCCGGCGGGGCCGTTGGTGTAGAGAGCCTCCACCTCGTTGGCGATGATGTCGGCGTCCGCCTTGGTCTTGGCCCGGCCGGCCACCCGGACCCGGACCTCGCTGGGCTCCTCGTTGTACTGGTAGTCGGGGTTCCAGTACAGGCTGTTGCAGCCGATGAGGTCAAACTTGAGCTCGTCGAAGGTGTGGGGGGCCACCAGCTCCAGCCGCTCCTTGACGATGTCCAGGGCCAGCTTGGCGCGGGCGACGCAGCCGGGTCCGCCGTAGGAAATCTCGCCGTCGCCGATGAAGCAGTCGCGGTAGCCGATGGAGCACTTGAAGGTCTCGGTCTTGGGCTTGCCGGTGGCGCCCTCCACCTGTACCTTGTCCTTGGCCACCTCGGTAAACTTGACCTGCTTGAAGTCGGCCACCACGTCGGGGGTGAAGTAGTTCTCGGGGTCGTGGATCTCATAGACGATCTGCTCGGAGCAGGTCTCTACGGTCACCATGCCGCCGGCCTCGGGGACCTTGGTGACAAAGAAGGAGCCGTCCTCAGCCACCTCGATGATGGGGAAGCCCAGGTGGCCCACGCCGGGCACGTCCTTCTTGCCCGGCTCAGCGAAGTAGCCGCCGGTAACCTGGCCGCCGCACTCCAGCAGGTGGCCCGCCATGGTGCCCTTGCCCAGCTTGTCCCAGTCCTCCAGGGACCAGCCGAACTCGTGGATGAGGGGGGCCATGAAGATGGCGGGGTCGGAGACACGGCCGGTGATGACCACGTCGGCGCCCAGATCCAGGGCCTTCAGAATGCCCTCCACGCCCATGTAGGCGTTGGCGGAGACAATCTCGCCGGGCAGCTTGGACAGGGGCTCGTGGGTCTCCCAGACCTCGGTGTCCCTGTACTTGTCGATGACGGGCAGCAGATCGTCGCCGGTGACACAGGCGATCTTCATGCCGGTGAGGCCGTGCTTGCGGGCGATCTCCACGCATTTTTTGGCGGCGGCCTGGGGGTTGGCGGAGCCCATGTTGGTGATGATCTTCACCTTGTGCTCCCAGGCCAGAGGGAGGGCCTTTTCCATGCGGTGCTCCAGCAGCCCGTTATAGCCCTTGGTGGGGTCCTTCAGCTTGGCCTGCTGGCCGATGGCGATGGTGCGCTCGGCCAGGCACTCGTAGCTGATGTAGTCCAGATTGCCCTTCTCAATGAGTTCCAGGGAGGGCTCCAGGCGGTCGCCGGCGTAGCCTGCGCCGCTGCCGATACGGATGGTTTTCATAGTACGACTTCCTTTCTAGCAGTTAAAAGGTAGGTGTGGTTCAGATGGAGATGCCGCCGGTGATGACGCCCACCACCAGCATGATGAGGGAGATGGCCCACACCATGGGAATGGTCTTTTTCTGATGCTCGCCCAGGTCCACGCCGGCCAGGCCTACCAGCAGGAAGGTGGAGGCGGTGAGGGGGGAGACAGGGAAGCCGGTGGTCATCTGGCCCAGAATGGCGGCCTGGCCCACGTTGACGCCGGCCACGCCGAAGCCCTCGGCGGTCTGCGCCAGCACGGGCAGCACGCCGTAATAGAAGGAATCGGGGTCAAACAGCAGGGAGGCGGGCATGGAGATGATACCCACAATGATGGGGAAGAACCGGCCCAGAGAGGCGGGGATGAGGGCGGTGAGCGCGCCGGCCATCTCGGTAATCATGCCGGTGCCCTTCATGATGCCGGTAAAGCAGCCGGCGGCGAAGAGGACGGAGCACATCATCAAGCACTCCTTGGCGTGGGCGTCCACCCGGGCCTTGGAGTCCTTCACGTTGGGGTAGTTGATGACGGTAGCCAGCACGTAGAAGACCATGAAGACCACGGCGGGGGCAAAGCCGGAGAACAGCAGGGAGAGGATGGCCAGGATGATGAGGGCCAGGTTGATGGGGAAGAGATGGGGCCGCAGCAGGGCCTTCTGCTCATCGGAGAGCTCGGCCATAGTGACTTCGGCATTGCCCAGGGCCACGGAGCCGATGCGGGCTTTCTCCTTCTTGCCCAGCAGGGCGGCGAATACCACCACGCAGATCAGGCCCACGATGACGGCGGGGAGAACGGGCATGAACAGCTCCTTGACCACGTCCACGCTCAGAGCGGTGGCGGCGCGGATGGTGGGGCCGCCCCAGGGCAGGATATTCATGGTGCCGGCGGCCATGGCGACGATGGTGGCCAGGGTGGTGCGCTTCATGCCCACGGCGTCATACAGGGGCACCAGCGGGGGCACGCAGATCAGGAAGGTGACGGCGCCGGAGCCGTCCAGATGGACGCACATGGCCAGGATGGCGGTGCCGATGGCGATCTTCACGGGGTCGGTGCCCATCATCCTGGTGATGCCGCCGATGATGGGGCGGAAGGTGCCGGCGTCGGTGAGGATGCCGAAGAACAGGATGGAGAAGATGAACATGACGCCGGTGGCGGCCACGGAGCCGATGCCGGACGAGCCGGTGATCATCTTGCCCAGGGACTTAAAGTTGGCCATGAAGTTGACGACGCCGGCGGTCCCCTCCGGGGCGCCCTCCGGGACCACTGCGATGAAGAAGCAGGCCAGGATGCCGGTGATGACGGGGACCGCGATGAGGGCGACCAGGGGAGACGCTTTCTTGGTCATGATCAGGACGAGCATGACGATGACTGTGATGAAACCAAGTGCTGCTAACATGCAAATACCTCCTCGTTTTTGCAGCGCGATCTGTGGGGCTTCTCGCTTGCGCTTAGTTAACAAAGCAAGGGGCGTGCCAAAACTTGAGAAAAAAATAAAAAAGCCCCGCGGCGCCTGGGGGACAAGGCGCCGCGGGTTTTGGGAACGGGGCGGAGCGCGGCCAATTGGCCGCACCGCAATTCTAAAATATTAGAAATCCGACATGTTTTGCGGGACGAATGGGGGTCCAAGCCGTTGCAAATGGCGAAATTCTAAAATGCTGGAACTGATTTCTAAAAAACTAGAAGTCAGGCGCGTTCAGCTTGTTGTATAGGCTGGCCAGAGAGATGCCCAACTGGGCGGCCGTTTTTTTCTTGCCCTCCAGACTGGCGCCGTTCCGGGCCAGCAGCCGCTGGATCTCCCGCTTTTCAAAGGCCCGGACCCTTTGGACCAGAGGGAGGGCGGCGTCGTGCTCCGCGGGGCGGCGCAGGTCGGCGGGGAAGGCCTCGCAGGTAATGATGCCGGAGGGGGTGAGGTAGGCGGAGAACTCCAGCACGTTGCGCAGCTCCCGCACGTTGCCGGGCCAGCTATGCGCCTGGAGGAGGCGCACGGCCTCGTCGGTGAGGGTAAAGGGGCGGCGCAGCTTGTGGGAGAGCTGGTCCAGAATGGCGGCGGCCAGGGCGGGGATGTCGCCGGTCCGCTCCCGAAGGGGCGGAATGTGGATGGGAAAGGTGTTGAGGCGGTAATAGAGATCCTTTCGAAACTTGCCCTGATCCACATAGTCCGGCAGGCCGGCGTTGCACGCGGCGATCACCCGCACATCCACGTCGATCTCCTTGACGCCGCCCACCGGACGGATGCGGCGCTCCTGAAGCACCCGGAGCAGCTTGGCCTGGAGGCCCAGGTCCATCTCGGAGATCTCGTCCAGGAAGAGGGTGCCGCCGGCGGCGGCCTCGAAGAGCCCCAGCTTGCCGCCCTTTTTCGCCCCGGTGAAGGCCCCCTCCACGTAGCCGAACAGCTCGGACTCCAGCATGTTGGGATTGAAGTTGGCACAGTTGATGGCCACAAAGACCCCCTCCCGCCGGAGACTGGCGTTGTGGATGGCCTGGGCGTAGAGCTCCTTTCCGGTGCCGCTCTCCGACTCCAGCAGCACGGTAGCGTCGGTGGCGGCGATCTTTTCCGCCAGGGCCTTGGTCTGGGCTCCCGCCGGGCTCTCGGCCACGATGTCGTCGAAGGTATACCGGGCGCCGTTGGCCTTGTTGATGCGGTGGAGGACCTGCTTGCTCCGGGCCTCCATGGCCTCCAGCTCTTCCCGGGCCCGGTAGGCGTCGTCCAGGAAGGTGACCACCGATAGGCCGCCCAGAAGCACCCCGTCCCGGTAGATGGGGTACAGGTTGACAAAGTAGAAGTCCTCCACCTCCTGCCGGGTCAGATGGAGGATGGGCTCGCCCTTCGCCAGCACATCGGGCAGGCGGGCGCCGGGCCGCAGGTCCCGGAGCCGGTAGCCCTCGATGGGGCCGATATCGCCTCCGGCCTCCTTGTTGAGAAATTCCCGGTAGGCCGTGTTGCCGAAGACGATGATCCCGTCGGTGTCGATGATGGTGATGCCCTCCCGCATGGCGTTGAAGGCGGCGCGGGCGGCCTCGTTGAGCTCCATGGGTGCCCCCCCTTTCCGTAGGGCTATTGTATCCCGTCCGGCGGAGGGACGCAAGAGGGATTGTCAAAGCCGTCTGTATCCTTTATAATTGGGAAAAACGAGGAGGCGGGACGCATGGACACCATGATCATCGGCATCGCCGGCGGGACCGGCTCGGGCAAGACCACCCTGACCCAGCATCTCAAGGACCACTTTGGGGAAAACGTCAGCGTGGTCTACCACGACAACTATTATAAGGCCCATCCCAATATGCCCTATGAGGAGCGCTGCAAGCTCAACTACGACCACCCGGACGCCTTCGATACCGACCTCATGGTGGAGGATCTGAAGACGCTGTGCGCAGGCCAGACCATCCACTGCCCGGTGTACGACTATACCATCCACAACCGCTCCAAGGACACGGTGGAGGTGCGGCCCACCAAGGTGGTCATCGTGGAGGGCATTTTGATCTTCCACCCTAAGGAGCTGCGGGACCTGATGGACATCAAGATCTTTGTGGACACCGACGCCGACGTGCGAATCCTGCGGCGCATTCTGCGGGACGTAAAGGAGCGGGGCCGGAGTCTGGACTCGGTCATCAGCCAGTATTTGAATACGGTCAAGCCCATGCACCAGCAGTTTGTCCAGCCCAGCCGCCAGTATGCGGACATTGTGGTGCTGGACGGGGGCCACAACCTGGTGGCGCTGGATATGATCACCCAGCGCATCAAGAGCCACGTGGACGGGGGGTAGAACGAACCGGACTTCTGCTACAGGAGTCCGATTCTTTTTTTCAGCAATATTTGAAATGTGACCGAAATGTATCTTTTCTGAGTTAGACTTGGTGCATAGAACACGCAGAGCCTCTCATATGGATGGAGGTGATTGCTGGTGAAGCAATCCACAGGCGAGAGGGAGACCTTCGTGGTGCGCATCCTCAATACGCAGAACGCCACCTGGCAGGGGACGGTCACCTGGACGGACGGCCGGAGGACGGAGCCCTTCCGCAGCGCGTTGGAGCTCATCCGCCTGATCGACAGTACCCTGCTGGAGCAGGAAGAGGAGGGGGATGCGCCGGGCCGGGAGAACTGAGAAAGAGGAGCGCCCTTTTCCAAGTCTGGCAGACAGACGCAGCGAACCCGAGAAAGCAGAACACGTGCAGAGGCAAACCGGCCGAAAGGCCGGGACGCAAAGCCAGGAGGCTAAAGCGGCTGTGCCGCCAGGCTCGTCCGGCCGCCACAATGTTCCACTCTTTTTAAGAAGGAGAATGAAACATGATGGCAAAGAGAATGAAGAGGACCCTGGCCCTGGCGCTATCGCTGGTGATGGTGTTGGGCCTCCTGCCCGCCGCCGCCTTTGCGGCCCGGGTGGAGGACGAGTACGACAGTACCGCCCAGATCGTGGATGCGGGCGGCACGCGGTACTTCAAGAAGGACGGCAACGGCGTGGCCGAGACCACAAAAGAGGCCGGCGACGCCATCCTGGAGATTACCAAGAGTGTGGCCGGGACCCAGGTGGAGAATGAGTTTGAGATCACGCTCCAGGTCAAGACCACCGAGGACCTGACCACCATCCCCGGCAAGACCCCCGACAGCGCCGTGGTGCTGGTGCTGGACGTGTCCAACAGTATGGACGACTGCGCCAAGTGCGGCAAGGAGCAGGACCATGCTAACCATACGCCGAACCGCTGCAACTGCGGTTCCTGGTTGTGTGATGGCCGCCATGCATTCATAGATAAACACGGCGGTTTTATGGGAGGACCTAACGGTACTTGTGACGTAGACGGTTGCTGGGGAACGGCGGAGAATCACTATACCGTGACCCCTGACTGCGTTTATGAGGCTCGTCTGACCCAGGCGAAGAAGGCGGCCAAGGATTTCATCGACACCTTCGCCACCCAGACCGGCGCTCAGGAGGGCGACAAGCGTCTGGTGCAGATCATCGCGTTCGGCAGCGATGCCAAGACCTATACCTCTCAGTGGTATGATGTCAACGATGCTGCCAACGGCGCCGCCAATATCACCGCGCTGAAGAACATCATCGGCACCGGGCTGGACAGTGGAATCCGGGTGGGCAACGGCGACGGCAAGGGCGGCACTAACATCGAGGGCGGCCTGATGCTGGCCCGGAACCTGCTGCAGGATGGTTTGAAAAATGGTCAGCCTTTGAACGGGATGGAGTACCTCTATACCGTGCTGCTGACGGACGGAGCCCCCACTTTCCATGTAAATAAAGACCAATCCGATACGAAACGCATCGACGGCACCAAGGGCGGTGGCAGCTACACCACCACCAATGATGTCCGTGACGTGGCCGGCGTGGCTTCGGCCATCAAGGGCCTCGCCAGTGCTTCCAAGCTGTTCTCCATTGCATACGGCAAAGACGTGGCCGGGGATAAGCCCTTTGGCAGCGTGAGCGGCATTGACAGCCCCGTGGCGGGCACCACATGGAAGAACCTGACCATCGGCCAGTGGCTGGGCAGCTTCTCCACCAACGCCTATGAGGCCGATGACAACCAGACCCTGTTTGATGCCTTTGAGGCCATCGGCAGTACCATCCGCCTGGCGGCTCAGGCGTGGCGGGTGGAGGACCAGATGGGCGCCAACATCACCTATCTGGGGGAGACCACCACCGGAACCTTTACCAACGCCGTGACCCCTGCCGAGGACGGAGAGTCCTTCCAGTGGAACGTGCTGGCCTCCGGTTATGATCCGGCCATCACCACGATCAAGCCCGCCGGCTCCAGCGAGCCTTCTACCTATGGCTATACCATGAAGTACCGCGTCCGTCTGGACAATACGGACGGCAGCACCACCGCCTATCCGACCAATACCGCCGCCACGCTGAAGTTCATGCTGACCAACGATCAGGGCGAGTGGCCCAGCATCGGCGAGGGCGAGACCGCCGAGACCCATCTGAAAACCGTGGACTTCCCGGTACCCACGGTCAAGGGCAACTTCGGCGCTCTGCGCTTCACCAAGGTGGACAAAAACACCCAGGCCGCCCTGCCCGGCGTGACCTTCACCCTGACCTGTGACTGCAAGGACCCCGCCCACACCAAGATCGCGGCCTCTTCCGATACCGGCGCGGTGTCCTTCACCGATATCCCCTCCGGCCATACGTACACCCTGACCGAGACCCTGCCCGAAGGCGATCCCCACGACCCCGCCAGCATCGGCACCGTCACAGTAAAGGTCTCCGGCGGCGTTGTCTATGTCAACGGCCAGAAGAACCCCACGGACCTGAAGCTGGAGAACACCTATCTCCCCGGCGCCCAGGATCTGACCGTCACCAAGCAGTGGGGCGCCACCCCCGACGGCCTCCAGACCGCTGTCCAGGTGGTCTATGAGCAGTACCTGAATCATACCAAGACCGCCACCAGCGATCCGGTCACCCTCACCGCTGCCGACGACTGGACCCACACCTGGAACGATGTCCCCGTCCGTGACATCCTGACCGGCGAGGCCTATGCCTATGTGGTCCGCGAGTACGTGAACGGCGCCGTGGCCGAGGGCAACCAGGTATCCACCATCAACGGCAAGGACTATCTGGTCACCTACAATGACGTGAACAACATCATCACCAACGAGATTCAGAACGAGATGTCCATCCCCGTGGAGAAGCAGTGGCTGACCCCCGACAGCATGAAGGGCGCGGTCACCGTCAACCTGCTCCGGGACGGCAGTCCCTTCCAGACCCTGACCCTGTCTGGCACCAAGCTGTCCGGCGCCTTTGAGAAGGTCCCCGTGTATGCCGAGAACGGCGACCGGTACACCTATTCCATCACCGAGACCGTGTCCCAGGACGCCGGCTACTCCGCCCATATCGTGAAGAACGACGACGGCAGCTACACCATCCAGAACGTGGTCAATCAGACTACCGTCGCCGTGGAAGGCTCCAAGGCCTGGGTGGACGGCAACAGCGGCGCCCGGCCCCAGACCGTGGAGGTCAGCCTGTGGAAGACCGGCTCCAATACGGCGCAGGACACCCGGACCATCGGCTGGAACGCCGAGACAGAGACCTATGACTGGACCTACTCCTTCACCGGTCTGCCCAAGTACGACCTCACCTACAACGAGACCACCGACCTGTGGGAGGGCACCGGCGCCGAGATTGAATATTACGTCACCGACGACGCCGAGGGCTATGACCCCGCCATCGCTTACAAGGGCGAGGACGGCCAGTATAACCTGACCAACAAGCTGACTCAGGTCGAGATGACCATCAGCGTCACCAAGACCTGGGACGACGAGGGCTTTGAAGACGAGCGGCCCGACAGTCTGACCTTCTCCCTCTACGGCGCGGACAAGGAAAACGCCCTTGCGACCCTGGTCCTGAACGCTAAGGAAGAGGAGCAGGACTCCGAGGAGCCCGGCGGCACCCCCACCGTGATCACCTACTGGGAGGACTCCACCACCGGGCGCTTTGACGGCACCTTCCCCAAGTACGACGCCACCGGCGCGGCCATCGGCTACACCGTGGTGGAAGCCGAGCCCGCCCACTACGACGCCACCGTGGGGCAGGCCGAAGTGGACGACGCCACCATCCACTTCCCCGTGAAGAACACCCTGAACGGCGACACCACCGCTGTCAGCGTGGAGAAGATCTGGAAGGACACCCGCACCAACGCCGACCGCCCCAAGGCCACCATCAAGCTGATGGACGGTTCCACCGTGGTGGACAGCATCGACCTGCCCCGGGCGGATGAGCAGGGCGTCCTGGTCAACACCTACACCTTCACCGACCTGACCAAGTACCGCGACGGCGGCCGGATTCAGTACACCGTGGCGGAGGACACCGTCACCGGCTATCAGACCCCTGTCATCGCGGGCAGCATGGAAACCGGCTACACCGTCACCAACACCGTGAAGCAGCAGAGCGGCGACGAGGGCGTCACCGTGTCCGGCACCAAGAGCTGGCTGCCTGCCGACGGCATCCACCACCCCGCCAGCACCACCATCCAGCTCCAGTCCGATGCGGCCGAAGCCAACGTGTTTGCAAATGTGACCGGCAAGACTGCCACCGCCACCGCCGAGGGCGGCTGGACCTACACCTTCACCGGCCTGGACCGGTACGCCTATGACGACGGGGGCGTCCGCGAGATCCAGTACAAGGTGACCGACACGGTAAGCGGCTACGAGACCACCGGCGGCGCCAGGAACGCCCAGGGCGCCTATGACCTGACCAACACCTTCCAGCAGGAGTTTACCTCTGTCTCCGGCAAGAAGGTCTGGGTGGACGGCAGCAGCGCCGCTCGTCCCGCCTCTGTCACCGTGGCCCTTCTGGCCGACGGCGTCGAGGTAGACCGTCAGACCGTCAGCGCCGTGGAAGGCAGCAGCGAGTGGGCCTTTACCTTCGGCGTGAGCGACGGCGGCGCCACCCTGCCCAAGTACAGCGCTTACAATACCGCCATCGCCTACACCGTCCGTGAGGTCGCGCCCGACGGAACCTGGGTGGAGCTCCCCGAGGGTCAGACCAAGGGCAGCGTCACCTACACCGTGGGCGACAGCACCCTCACCTACGACGTGACCTACGGCGACAACTACACCATTACCAACACCAAGCCCCAGGATTACTCCGACGTCACCATCAACAAGGTGTGGAAGGACGGCTCCAACGCCGCCGGCACCCGCCCCGCCACCGTCAGCCTGACCCTGCTGCGCAATGGCAGCGAGTATGAGACCGTGACTCTGGGCCCGAATGAGCCCGGTACCAACGTGAACGGCGACACCTGGAGCCACACCTTCACCGGTCTGCCCAAGTATGACGACGGCCGGAACGCCTACCGCTACACCGTCCGGGAAAACGGCCTGGATGAGGACGGCTGCCTGCCCGCCGCCGTGGAGGGCGAGCGCTACACCGCGTCCGTGAACGGCCTTACCGTGACCAACACCATTCAGCAAAAGACCATCTCCATTTCCGGTGAGAAGAAGTGGGAGAACACCCCTGAGAACTGGGTCGCGCCGGAACGGGTGACCATCGAGCTCTATAAGAGCAACGGCACTGTGCTGGTGGACTCCGTGGACCTGCCCAGGACCGCCGCCGACGCGCCGGCAGAGTCCGCTCCTTCCACCTCCGAGCCCGTGGAGAGCGCTCCCGCCGCGCCCGACTGGAGCTATACCTTCACCGGCCTGCCCAAGTACGATCGGAACGACGCGGGTGAGGGCAGTGGCGCGCTCATCGACTACACCCTGAAAGAGAAGGGCGTCCTGGAGAACGGTACCATCATCTACACCGTGAAGAGCGACGGCAAGGATCGCAAGGACACCTACCAGGTGGAGTACAAGACCAACGAGGACGGCACCCGGGATGTGGTGAACACCTGGAAGGACAACGAGTATTACAGCTATCTGGTCAAGGCCACCTATATCTCCAAGGTGAACGGCACGACCACCACCGTCACCGACGTGCAGGTGGCCGGCGGCCGCGGCGACGCCAACGAGACCATCCGGATCGCCTCCGGCGACTATACCACCTACGGCGGCCACAGCGACTACGAGTACGTGCTGGGCAGCGCCAAGCTCAATGGCGAGACCTACCAGGAGGGCCAGAAGAACTTCTCCTTCGTGCTGGACGATTCCTCCGTGGTGGAGACTCTGGAGCTGACTTACTACCGCGAGAAGACCACCCCCGATCCCGAGCCGGATCCGGGCCCCAGCGGAAAGGATTACTACCGGGTCATCGTCAACTACCTGGAGGAGGGTACGGATCGAGTGCTGGCCACCCAGTACCGCTCCGAGAAGATCCGAGAGGGCAACTCCTGGGATGTGACCGAGCAGACCGAAAAGAGCATCGAGGGCTACGAGCGGGTTCGCGTGGACGGTGAGCCCACCGGCCGGAACATCCAGTCCAACGTCATCATTGATGTCTACTACACCGCTGTGACCGAGATTCCCGACCAGCCCACCCCCGGCGGCTCCGACCCGGTGGACCCCCAGCCCACCCCCGGCGGCGAGACGGAGAGCCCCGATCAGCCCTCTCCGGCGGACCCGGGCCCCGACGGCGGCGCGACCGAGATTGTGGATGAGGGCACACCCATGGGCAACCTGCCCCAGACCGGCACCGTGGCCGCTCCTGTGGACCCCTCTGTCACGCTGGGCCTGATGGCCCTGTCCGCCTCCCTGTCCGCGGCCGGCCTGGCCTTCTGCATCGGCCGCAAGAAGGAAGAGGAGAACTAAGCGCCCGCACCGCAAAAGCATCGAAAGGGCCCCGCGCCTTGGCGCGGGGCCCTTTTTTGTAAAAATCGACGCAGACCGGGAACCTTTTGCGCCGCCCCGTCGTCCAAGACAGCGTATCACCCAAAACCGAAAGGAGCCAAGCACTCTTATGAATCAGCGTATCCTCTCCGTGCTGCTGGCGGGGACCCTCTCCCTAACCCTGCTGGCCGGCTGCGCCCCCGCGGGCAGCGAGACCTCCCAGCCTCCCGAGACCACCCCGATGGTCACGCCCACCCAGCCGGCGGAGCCCACCGAGACCCCGGTCCTGCCCACCGAGACGCCCGGCGCCGCCCCCGAAAGCACCCCCGGGGCCGCCAAGCCCTCCCAGAGCCCCAAGCCTTCGGAGAAGCCCAATGCCGCCCCCTCTCAAAAGCCCCAGGCCAGCCCTGAGGCCACGCCCGTCCCCACCCCCTCCGAGAGCCCGGACACCAGCTCTGTGGTCACCCAGGTGTGGGAGCAGATCGCCGCCGATTTGGCCGACGTGCTGCCCTCTTCCATGGACCTGACCGGCGACGACCTGAAGAGCACCTACGGCATCGACCCGGCGGACCTGGAGGATTACGTCTGCAAGCTGCCCATGATGAGCGCCCATATCACCGAGTTTTTCATTGCCAAGGTGAAGGACGGCAAGATGGATGCCGTCAAGGCCGCGCTCCAGGCCCGGCAGGAGGCCCTGGCCGGCGGCTTCCTCTACCCCTCGCTGGTGGAGCTGGTGGAGGACTACAAGCTGGTGGTCAACGGCAATTACATCCTCTTCTGCATCACCGAGAACGCCGACCAGGCGGTAGAGATCTTTGACGACTATACAAAGTAAGGAAAAGCGGGTATAATACCAAAAGGCCGGCCTGTGGGCCGGCCCTTTTCCGCCATTCCGTGACGTGAGGTGAGCCTGTTGGTCTTTTCCAGCCCGCTGTTTCTGTTTTTCTATCTGCCCGCAGTTCTGCTGGTTTACTATATGACGCCTCTGCGGTGGCGCAACGCGGTCCTGCTGGTCTTCAATCTGATCTTCTATGGCTGGGGGGAGCCGGTGTATATCCTCATCATGTTTCTCTCCATCGCCATTGACTACACCCATGGGATGCTGGTGGAGAGGGCCAAACGGCGGGGGCGGGACGGCCGGGCCCGGGCGGCGGTGTGCTCCTCGGTGCTCTTCAACCTGGCCCTGCTGTTTTTCTTCAAGTATTGGGACTTCCTGGCCGAGAGCCTGGCCGCCGTGGGGCTGGACTTCATGCCCCGGCTGGGTCTGAGCCTGCCCATCGGCATCTCCTTCTACACCTTCCAGACCATGAGCTATACCATCGACGTATACCGGGGGGACGCGCCGGTACAGCGCAGCGTGATCAGCTTCGGCACCTTCGTTACGCTTTTTCCCCAGCTCATTGCCGGCCCCATCATCCAGTACAAGGACCTGGACGCGCAGTTGGACCACCGGGACCACACGGCGGAGAAGTTTGCCTCCGGCGTGCAGGTCTTTGTGGTGGGTATGGCCAAGAAGGTGCTGCTGGCCAACAACCTGGGGATGCTGTGGGATGCCTACAAGGCCGTCCCCGCCGCCGGGCTCACCGTCCTGGGGGCCTGGCTGGGGGTGGCGGCGTTCTCCCTGCAAATCTACTTTGACTTCTCCGGCTACTCCGACATGGCCATCGGCCTGGGCCGGATGCTGGGCTTCGAGTTCAAGCCCAACTTTGACTACCCCTATATCTCCCGAAGCATCACCGAGTTCTGGCGGCGGTGGCACATCTCCCTGGGCACCTGGTTCCGGGAGTACGTCTACATCCCCCTGGGGGGCAACCGGGTCTCCCGGGGCCGGCTGTGCTTCAACCTGCTGGTGGTGTGGGGCCTGACCGGCATCTGGCACGGGGCGAGCTGGAACTTCCTGCTGTGGGGCCTCTATTTCGGGGTGCTCCTTATGCTGGAAAAGCTGTTTCTGAAGCGGTGGATCGACCGCTGGCCCGCCTGTTTCCGGCACGCCTATACCTTGCTCTTGGTGGCGGTGAGCTGGGCCATCTTCGCCCTGGAGGACTTTGGCCAATTGGGCGCCTACCTGGCGGTGATGTTCGGCCTGGCGGGGCGGAGCCTGACCGATGGGGCCTTCTTCTACTATCTGTGCTCCTACCTGCCGGTGCTGGTCCTGGCCTGCCTGGCCTCCACCCCCCTGGCCCGCCGCCTGTGGCACAGGGCTCCCGCACGGGCCGTCCAGGCGGCGCTGCCGGTGCTGCTGCTGGCGGGTCTGCTGCTGTCCACCGCCTATCTGGTGGACGCCACCTACAACCCCTTCCTGTATTTCCGGTTCTGAGGAGGCGAGAAGCATGTCAAAAAAATACGCTGTCTTCATCACCGTGCTGTTCTGCGCCTTTCTAGGCGCCTTTGCCGTGGCCAACGCCCTGAAGCCGGACCGGGAGTTTTCCCCCATGGAGAACCGCTATCTGGCCCAGCGGCCCACCCTGGACAGACGGGACTTCACCCTGAGCTGGAGCGCAGCCGGGACCGGGGACTTTTTCAGCGGCAAATTCATGTCGGACTTCGAGCGCTATGTCACCGACCAGTTTGTGGGCCGGGACGGCTGGATCGCCGCCAAGGCGGCGGCGGAAAAGCTCTCGGGCAAGGGGGAGAACAACGGGGTCTATCTCTGTAAAAAGGAGACCCTGATCCCCCGGTTTGACCGGCCGGATGCCCGAAGGGTGACGGATAATCTGAATTATGTGAACAAATTGGTGGAACATGTGGACATTCCGGTGTACTTTGCCCTGATCCCCGGTAAGGTTTCGGTGTGGGCGGACCGGCTGCCGGAGGGGGCTCCCAACGCCGACGAGAGCGCCATCCTCCGGGAGGCGGCGGCCGCCTCCCGGGCCCGATGGGTGGATGTCCAGGGGGCTCTGCTGGCCCATGCCGGGGAGGACATCTACTACCGGCTGGACCACCACTGGACCAGCCTGGGGGCCTATTACGGCTACGCCGCCCTGACGGAGGCCATGGGACTGGACCCGGTGCCCCTGAGCGCCTATGAAAAGACCACGGTCTCCACCGACTTCAACGGCACCACCTTTTCCTCCTCCGGCGTGCGGTGGATGACGCCGGACGTCATCGACCAGTACGTGCCGGAGGACGGGGTGGAGGTGACCTCCTGGTTTGGAGCGGAGCCCCAGACGGGGAGCCTCTACGACTGGTCGAAGCTGGAGGAAAAGGACCAGTACGCCTTTTTCATGGGGGGCAACCAATCCCTGGCGGTGGTGCGGACGGAGCATACCGACGCTCCCAAGCTGCTCATTGTCCGGGACTCCTATACCGACAGCCTGGTCCCCTTCCTCACCGCCCACTTCTCCGAGATCCACCTGGTGGACCCCCGGTACAACAAGACCCCTCTCAGCGGATATCTCGCGGAAAACGAGATCGACCAGGTGCTGGTCCTTTACAGCGCGGCGAATTTCGTCAGCGACACCAACCTGTTTGTCCTGAGCAAATAAAAAAGACCGGGCGGACTGGAGAGTCCGCCCGGTCTTTGGCGTTACGGCTGCGTTTCCTGCCAGGCGATGACCCGAGAGGGGCAGATGCCGCCGAAATGGATGCTGTTTTCCGCCGGGCGGACCTCTGTGCCGTCAAAGCCGGCGCCGGTGTTGCGGTTGGGAAAGAGGAAGTTCCTGGCGCCCGAGGTGACGGTGAGCCGCAGCCGATGGCCCGGCTGGAAGGCGGCGGAGAGCTTGGAGGTGCGGATGGACAGCTTGTAGACCCGCCCCGGCTCCATGAGCTTGGGGGCCCCGAACCCGTCGCGGTAGCGGGCGGAGAGCACCCCGTCGGCCAGCTTCCTGGACCGGCCGTGCTCGTCCACGTCGGTGATGCGGACGATGAAATCGGTGTCCGGCGCGTCGGAGGAGACGTAGAGCTCCACGGTGAAGTCCCCGGTGAGCACCAGGGGCTGGGTGAGCGCCGGCGTGGTGTAGGATAGTACATCGGGCCGCTGCTCCACCAGGGTGTAGTCCTCGGGCACCCCCAGCTCGTTTTCCGACAGGTCAATGATGTGCTCGGCCGGGTCGGCCGGGTCGTAGGTGTAGCTGTCGCAGCCCTGCTCCTCCGGCAGCGCGTCCGACAGCCCGCCTCCGGGAGTCAGGTAGAAGGAGACCGTTCGGCCCCCGGGCACCGGCCAGTTTCCGGCGGTCTTCCACTTCTCCTCACCGATGGTGTAGTAGCGCACCGTGGGCATGGCCTCGGCGCCGTTGTCCGCCCCCAGAAGGTGGTGGTCGAACCACTGGAGGAAGATGAGGTCGATGTCGTCGCGCAGCGCGCCGTTGCCCAGCGCCAGCCCGTGGAGGTCGTAGCGGGCGTTGCCGCTGTGGGGCCAGGGCCCCAGGATGATCTTACGCCGCCCGTCGGGGTAGTCCGCCGTCAGGTCCAGGGCCTCGGTGGTGCCGGCGCCGTTGTCGTCGAACCAGCCGGAGACGATGAGGGCGGGCACGTCCACGCCGGCCCCCCGCTCCGCCCAGTCCCCGGCCCGCCAGAAGTCGTCGTTGTCCGGGTGGGCCAGCCACTGGTGGAAGAAGGGGATGTCATAGCCCAGCGCCTTCCGAGGCAGGTCGGCCAGGGGCCGGATGTCCAGCACCTCGTCCCAGTCGTCCCGCTCCATCTTGGTGCCATCGAACTGCTGCTGCGAGACGGAGAAGGCCCAGGCCAGCATCCCGGACACCAGGGAGCCCCCCTTCCGGGGCAGGTCGTGGAAGGCGCTGCCGGCGCAGACCACGCTGATGAGGGCCTTCAGGTGGGGATTCCGGGACGCGGCGGCCGCCCACTGGACATAGCCCAGGTAGGAGCCGCCCACCATGCCCACGCTGCCGTCGCACCAATTCTGGGCGGCGATCCAGTTGAGGGTGTCGTCGCCGTCCTCGGTCTCAAAGTGGTTGGGAATCCATGCCCCGCCGCTCTTGTTTCGGCCCCGCACGTCCTGGAGCACCACGGCGTAGCCCCGGTAGGCGTATCGCATGTAGTTGTCCAGCTCGTCCTCCTTGCCGTAGGGGGTGCGCACCAGCACGGCGGGCACGGGCCGGTCCGTCTGGGGCAGCAGCAGGGAGGTGGACAAAGCCACCCCGTCCCGCATGGGCACCTCCAGGTTTTCCACCCGCCGGACCGGGAGGATGGGCTCGGGGCGGTAGGCCCGCCACCGGGCCAGAACGGTGGCATCCTCGCAGCCCTCCCGGACCAGCACGTGGACCCGCTCCCGGCTGGGGCAGGTGAAGGCCGCCAGCCTTCCACCGGAGACGGTGACGTTCCAGGGGTATTTGATCTCCCGCTGAGCCCAGCGCACACCGTCGTCGCTAAGGTAGCGGGCGCCCCAGGAGGTCTCCACCTCCGGGGGGCCGGGGAAGAGCCGCTCGTATTCCGCCATGCGCCCGGCCAGGGCCTCCAGGTCGAAGTGGGTCAGGGCCAGATAGCCGGCCGCCGCCTCGGCGGAGAGGGGCTGGAAGGGGGCAAGGACGGCGGTCTCGGGGTCCAGGGGAGCGTGGAGCACCCCGCAGGGCGTGAACCGCAGGTCGGCGCAGCGGATACCGGAGACATAGAGATGCCAGATACACATAATAACGACCCCTTTCACGATACAAGATATTCTCGAGCAAAGCTATTTTGTATAAAAACAATAAAGGCAGGGGACCATGGTCCCCTGCCTTTATTGTTCCTCTTTGCGCTCCCGACGCTTGTCGATGAGCGAGCCGATGGCAATGCCCATAATAGCGCCGAAGACGGGACCCAGGACCGGCTCGTGGGTGCCCATACCGATGAAGACCCCCAACACCAGGCCGGGAATGGCCAGGGCCCAGGTCCAGACAGGCTTTTTGGCCATGTTGGAATCGTCCTTGACCTTCCCGAAGTAGGGGTTGTACGGACCTTCCTGAGCCGGGTCCTTGCCTTTTTTCCTGCGCGCCATTGCCGTCGCTCCCTTCGCCGTAGGCTGATGAGCTCATTCTAGCATAAAGGGAGCCGTTTGTCCATGCTTAGAGCCTGCACAGCTCGGCGGCGGTCTGCGCGGCCAGGCGGGCGTTGTGGAAGACGAGCTGGATGTTGGAAGCCAGACTGTCGCCGCCGGTGAGATCCTTGATGGTGGCCAGCAGGAAGGGAGTGGTGGCCTTGCCGTGGATGCCCTGCTCCTTGGCCATGGCCACGGCCTGTTCAATGGCGGCGCTGATGACCGCGTGGTCCATGGAGTACTCCTCGGGGATGGGGTTGGTGACCAGCATGCCGCCCTTAAGGCCCATCCCCTGGCTGGCGTGAAAGGCGGCGGCCAGCTCGGCGGGGGAGTCCAGCTCGTAGTCCACGGAAAAGCCGCTCTTGCGGGTGTAGAAGGCGGGCAGCTCCTTGGTGCCGTAGCCGATGACGGGAACGCCGTGGGTCTCCAGGTATTCCAGGGTCAGTCCCAGGTCCAGGATGGACTTGGCGCCGGCGCACACCACCATGACGGGGGTCTGGGCCAGCTCCTCCAGGTCGGCGGAGATGTCCATGGTGGTCTCAGCGCCCCGGTGGACGCCGCCGATGCCGCCGGTGGCAAAGACCTGGATGCCCGCCATGTGGGCAATGATCATGGTGGTGGTGACGGTGGTGGCGCCGTCCTCGCCCCGGGCCACCAGCACCGCCAGGTCCCGGCGGCTGGCCTTGTTGACGGCCTGGCCCTTTTTGCCCAGATACTCGATCTCGTCGTGGGACAGACCGGCCTTCAGGCGTCCGCCCAGGATGGCGATGGTGGCGGGCACGGCGCCGTTGTCCCGGATGATGGACTCCACCTGGAGGGCGGTCTCCACGTTCTGAGGGTAGGGCATGCCGTGGGAGATGATGGTGGACTCCAAGGCCACCACGGGCTTACCGGCGGCGAGGGCGGCGGCCACCTCGGGGGAGACGTCCAGATACGAGTTGAGAGACATATTGATTACCTCCAAAATGATAAAATACAAATTAAGATGGATGGGATCGGTTCAGAGCCCGGCGCGGGCCCGGACGGCGCAGGCGTTTAGGGCGGGGTTGATGGTCTCCGCCCCCTCCATGGCGATGGCGGAGGCAGTCAGACCGGCCCGGGCGGCCTCCTCCAGCCCCAGCCCCTCCAGCCAGCCCCAGGCCAGGGCGGCCATGAAGGCGTCGCCGCAGCCGGTGGTGTTGACCATCTTGGCTCTCCCGCAGGGAACCTTAATCCGCCCGCCCTGGTAGTCGGCGGCGTACACCCCGTCGCCCCCCAGGGAGATGAACACCCGGTGAAGCCCGGTGGACAGCAGCGCGTCGGCACAGCGGGCCAGGCTTTCGTCATCGGTGATGGCCACGCCGGAGAGCAGCTCGGCCTCGATGCGGTTGGGCTTGAGGGTGTGGAGCCGGCCCAGGACCGGCTTGACCTTGACGGCCTTGGCGGTAGACACTGGGTCCACGAACACGGGGGCCTTGCAGTGTGACGCGATCCAGGCCAGGGTCGGCTCGGGGATGTTGGTGTCGCAGATGACCAGCCGGGCGTTGTTCAGAAGCGGCTCCTTGCCGGCCAGGAATTGGGGGGTCAGGTGGTCGTAGATCTCCATGTCGGACACGGCCAGCTCCATATCCCCCTTTTCGTCGGTGAGGAAGAGGTAGGTGGAGGTGGAAGCGCCGGGCACCTGCAGGCTGTGGGCCAGGTCAATGCCCAGCTCGATGCAGGAGGTGGTGATTTTCTGAGCGTATACGTCGTCCCCCAGGGCGGTGATCATGCGCACGTCCAGCCCCAGCAGGGCCATGTTGTGGGCGATGTTGCGGCCCACGCCGCCCAGGCTCATCCGCACCCGGCCGGGGTTGGAGTCCTGCCGGACCAGGGGGGCCAGGGGGGTGCCGCCGATGTCCATGTTCACCCCGCCCACCACCACCGCGTAGGGGGCGGTGCGGACGATGTAGCCCTTGCCGTCGATGTAGCCCTTTTTCATCAGATTGGAGATGTGGACGGCCACCGATGAGCGGGTGATGCCCGCCCGGTCGGCCAGCTCCTGCTGGGAGATCAGGGGATTTTCCTGAATCCACTGAAGGATCTGGGCTTCCCGCTGGGTCATGGGGACACCTCCTAAGCAATTATTTATACAAGTAATCACATGATTAGTTTACCTGCTTTTTTCAAAAAGTCAAGGGTATTTTGCCCGGAGGGAACAAAAAAGACCCGGCAGCGTCTGAAGAAAGAAAAAGGAGGTCTGCGGCTATGAAAAAAGCCATGCAGACGGCCCTGCTGTTGGGCCTTGCCCTGCTGGCGGGCTGCGCCGCCCCGGGGGCGGTTTCCCCCGCTCCCACGCCGGAGCTGACAGAGTCCCCGGAGGCCGCGGCCACAGGCCCGGTGGATTCGGCGCCCTGGTTTGCCACCTTCACCGCCCAGTTTGGCAACGTCTCCGCAGTGGAGCACACCAGGACGGAGCGGGACGACCGCTGCGGACTCTATCTCCAGGTGCTGGAGGACCTGTGGGCGGTGGATGAGGGCCTCAACGGGGATATCACGGAGCTGGGTGTGGACCTCAGCTCGGTTACCGACCTGTCCGAGAGCGAGAAGGCCGCCGTGGCCTGGGCCTTCGGCAATGCCCACGGTCTGATGCCGGTGGAGGGGACGCTGGAGGAGTTGTGGGAGCAGGGGTATTTGACCCGGATGACGGAGCCGGCGGAGGGCTATGCCGACTCCCTGGCCCTCTACTACTGGGAGGGGGGCGTCCTCTTCTCCGTGAGCGGCTGCGCGAGGGATGGCTTCAATGCCCAGAAGTGGCGCTCCGGGCTGGGGGCCTACTTCTTCCAGGACTGCACCGCTGTCCAGGCTGACGACGGGACCTGGACCTACGCCGTGGGGAGCGAGGCCATTTCCTGACCGAATATCCATAAAATAAGGCCGTCTGTCCCGGACCAGTGGACAGACGGCCCTTTTATGCCCTATACTGAAGGGGAAAGGGGGCGGAGACTTGAAGGTGGAAATAAAGATCGACCCGGCGCGGGCCGAGCCCACGGTCACCGTCACGGCCCCCGCCCTCACCGAGGAGGTCCGGGCCCTGGTCCGGAGCCTGGAGCCCCGGAGCCTGACGGGCTGGCGGGGGGCGCGGCGGTGTGCTGGGTCTCCCGGCGGTATGTGCCCAAGATCAAGCAGGCCCTGGGCCTGGGGAGGGGGAGAAGAGCATGACGGACGTACAGAAACAGTGGATAAAGCGCATCCTCATCGGCGGATTTGTGGGGCTGGCCCTCATGGCGGCGGGGGTCGTCTGCATCGGCAGCATCACCCTGTCCGGCGGCCGGCCGGACTACCGCCATCTCCAGTGGGTCACCCACGGCGCGGCGGCCTTTTTCGGCTCCGAGGGCCTGGCCCAGGCGGCCCAGTGCGCCGTCACCTTTGCTCTGGGCGCTTCGGTGGGGGTGGCCACCCTGCCCTTCGACAACTATGGCCCCGCCCTGGCCGCCCGGTCCTTGCTCCACTTTGCCGTTACGGGAGGGCTGGTGCTCCTGCTGGGCTGGCTGCTGGAGCTGGTCGGGTCCAGCCCGGCGGCCGTTCTGCTGCTTCTGGGGCTCTATACCTTCCTCTATCTGACGGTGTGGCTGGTACGGTGGCTGGGCTGGCGGGCCGAGCTGGACGACCTGCGTTCCGCCCTGGACCTGCCTGCGCCGTCGCCGTCCCGCCTCAACGGGCGGGAGAGCCTGCCTTACGCCCTGCTGCTGGCCGGATTCTTCCTGCTGCTGCGCCCGCTGGCGGAGGTGCTGGACGCCCCTGATGTGCCCGTGCTGCGGGCGCTGCTCCTGCCCTGGCTGGCCTACCCCTTCGTAGCGTTGCTGACGGGCTGGGCCTCCGGCCTGGCCCGGGGGCTGTGCCCTCTGGTGCCCCTGACCGCGTTTGTGAGCTTCCTGCCCAATCTGTTCTGGCCCCATGTGCCCTATGATTGGCAGCAGGGGGTTGTCTATGCCCTGCTGGCCCTGGGCGCCAATCTGCTGGCCGCCGTGGTGCGGCGGTGGCGGCGGCGCGGGGAGGAGAGAGGAGGGGCGCGATGAAGCGGGGGCTCTGGCTGGGCGGGGTCCTGGGCGCGTTGGCCCTGACCACGGCGTGCAACTGGGCGGGCGCCTGGTACGGCGGCCCGGCGGGGCCGGTCAACGTGCTGGGCACCGGGTGCTATGTGGTGTTCTGGGCGGTGTTTACCTTCCTGGCGGGGGAGGACAGCCGGCTCCGGACGGTCTCCCTGGCGGCGGGGGCCATCCATTTTTTCTCCGCCGTCATGGGACTGCTGGGGCGGACCTGGCTGGGCGCCCTGGCCCTGCCCTTCGCAGCTCCCGCCGCCGTGGCGTTTTACGGCCTGTCGGCCTGGCTGGGCTGGACGGGCCTCTATGCCGCCGCCGCAGGGCTGTCGGCGCTGTGGGTATTCTGGGTGACGACCCGGCGGTAAAGCAAGAAAAGTGGGCCCTGGGGTCATTCCGCCTCACAAACCCTTGTAAAATCCCGCAGGAGTCCTTATAATATAGGGTACTGTGGAACCCTACAACGACGTAGAGAGAGGAAGTAAACCCATGGAACGCACAAAGATTGCTCAGATTTTTGCCGATCAGGAGCACTTCGGCGGCCGGGAGGTCCGGATTTCCGGCTGGGCCCGCACCATCCGGGACATGAAGACCTTCGGCTTCATCGAGCTCAACGACGGCTCCTGCTTCAAAAACCTCCAGGTGGTGATGGAGGCCGCCGCCCTGTCCAACTATAAGGAGATCGCCGGGCAGAACGTGGGCGCCGCCCTGACGGTGGCCGGCACGGTGGTCCTGACGCCCGGGGCCAAGCAGCCCCTGGAGGTGAAGGCCACCTCCATCACGGTAGAGGGCCCCTCCGCTCCGGAGTACCCTTTGCAGAAGAAGCGCCACAGCGTGGAGTACCTGCGCACGATCCAGCATCTGCGGCCCCGGACCAACCTGTTTTCGGCCACCTTCCGGGTGCGGAGCGTGGCGGCCCACGCCATCCACACCTTCTTCCAGGAGCGGGGCTTCGTCTATGTCCACACCCCCATCATCACCGCCTCCGATTGCGAGGGGGCGGGCGAGATGTTCCGGGTGACCACCCTGGATCTGGACAACGTGCCCAAGACCGGGGACGGGGCCGTGGACTACACCCAGGACTTCTTCGGCAAGCCGGCCAACCTGACGGTGTCCGGCCAGCTCAACGCGGAGAACTTTGCCATGGCCTTTGGGGACGTGTATACCTTCGGCCCCACCTTCCGGGCGGAGAAGTCCAACACCACCCGCCACGCCGCCGAGTTCTGGATGATCGAGCCGGAGATGGCCTTCTGCGACCTGGCCGGCGACATGGACGTGGCCGAGGCCATGATCAAGTTTATCATCCGCACGGTGCTGGAGAAGTGCCCCGACGAGATCAACTTCTTCAACTCCTTTGTGGATAAGGGCCTGAAAGAGCGGCTGGAGCATGTGGCCTCCTCCGACTTCGGCCGGGTGAGCTACACCGAGGCCATCGAGCTGCTGAAGCAGTCGGGCCACAAGTTTGACTATCCGGTGGACTGGGGCTGCGACCTCCAGACCGAGCACGAGCGGTACCTCACCGAGCAGGTCTTTCAAAAGCCGGTGTTCGTCACCGACTATCCCCAGGAGATCAAGGCCTTCTATATGCGCCTGAACGACGACGGCAGGACCGTGGCGGCCGCCGACTGCCTGGTGCCGGGCATCGGCGAGATCATCGGCGGGTCCCAGCGCGAGGAGCGGCTGGACGTCCTGGAGCGCCGCATCCGGGAGCTGGGCATGGCCCCCCAGGACTACTGGTGGTACCTGGATCTGCGCCGCTACGGTGGATGCAGGCACGCCGGCTTCGGCCTGGGCTTCGAGCGCATGGTGATGTACCTCACCGGCGTGGGCAACATCCGCGACGTTCTGCCCCACCCGCGCACGGTGGGCAACGCCGAGTTCTGAAAAATGAGATTGCACAAGGCCGCCGTCTGGAGGACTCCAGACGGCGGCCTTGTGCGTGTTGCTGTCCCATGTCTGGGACTTTTTATAGAACGAAAGTTCGATAAAATTCCTTAGTTGTATTGACGCGGGCGGAAAAAAAGTGCTATGATGGGCATGCAATAGAACATGAGTTCTATTCGGCGGCGGCCGGATCGGCGGCCTCCGCGGGCTTGAACCGGGCCATGAGGAACACGGCGGCCAGAATGATGAGGCTGCCCAGAGCCTTGGCGGGGGTGACGGGCTCGGACAGGACCAGGATGCCGCACAGGTTGCTGGCGATGGGCTCCAGCAGGGAGAAAATGGCGGCGGTGGTGGCGCTGAGGTAGCAGATGCCGATCTGGAACAGGACCACGCCCAGGAAGGAGGTGCACAGGGCGACCAGGAGGGTGAGCAGCATGGCCTTGGGCGGCAGGGCGAAGACGATCTGGCGGGTGGGGATGTGGACGGCCAGCATGGCGCAGGACACGCCGATGGCCATGTAGAAGGAGACCACAAGGGGGTCCATCTCCCGGATGACGGTTTTTTCGGTGCACACCATGTAGCAGGCGTAGGTAAAGCCGGAGATGGTGGCCAGGGCGAGGCCGGCGCCGGAGACGGGGCCGCTGTCCCGCTCCAGAAAGCAGAGCACGCCGATGCCGGCCAGGACCAGGGCGGCCAGGCGGACCCGGCCCAGCCGGTCGTGAAAGACGACCCGGCACAGGACGGCCACAAAGACGGGATAGAGGAAGTGGAGGGTGGTGGCGATGCCGATGCCCACGAAGCGGTAGGAGTCGTAGAGCATGAGGGTGGTGAAGCCCCGTCCCAGGATGCCCACCGCCAGGACCGTGGCGAGCTGCCGGGGGGAGATACGCAGGGAGATCTTGCGGAGGCGCAGCAGGAGGAAGATAGGGAGGATGACCAGCGCGTTGCGATAGAAGGTGAGGGTAAGGGCGTTGCTGCCCATGCCGTAGGTCAGACGGCCCAGCAGCGGGGTGACGCCGAAGAGCAGGGCGGAGAGCGCGGTACAGAAGATGCCTTTGCGGTGCACGATGCATTCCTCCAGTGGATGGTGATAGACGGGACAGGGAGCGTGGCATCAGCGCCGCGCCCCGCCGGGGCTTGGGCTGGCTTTGGGCAGGTTCCAGCGGAAGTAGGCTGCGCACAGGCGCAGGGCCACCACCGCCGCCGCGCCCAAAAGAGTGGCGGCCGTACTGCCCAGCGGCATCCAGGCCAGGGAGCAGAGCAGCGCCCCGATGAGGGAGGCGCAGGCGTAGAAGTGCTTGACGAAGATGTAGGGGGTGTCGCCGGCCAGCACGTCACGGAGCACGCCGCCGCCCACGCCGGTGATCACGCCCACGAAGGCCAGCAGGAAGATGCTGTAGGAGCTGGATACGCTGTAGGCGCTCTGAACGCCGACCACGGTGAATACGCCCAGTCCGATGGAGTCCATCAGCAGCATGACTACGTCGTACAGACGGCTCCCCCGCTCCAGGCGGCTCCGGACGGCGGGGAGAAAGACGGCGATGGAGGTGGCGATGGCAATCAGGGCGTAGACCGGGTCCTGAAAGGTGACCGGGGGCGTGATCCCCAGGACCAGGTCCCGGATCACGCCGCCGCCGACGGCGGTACACAGACCGAGGATGGCGACGCCAAAGATATCCATGCCCTTTTTCAGGCCGACCATCGCACCGGATGCAGCAAAGGCGATGGTGCCAATCAGTTCCAAAACGAAGAAAAGGGTCTCCGACATGTGGGCTTCCTGCTTTCTCTGTGGGATGGAAAAAAGGGAGGTGAAGCTTGACAAAAAAGGTCGGAGCAAGCGGTAAGCTTGCTCCGACGTGGTGGAGGAGGGTGGATTCGAACCACCGAAGCGTTAAGCAGCAGATTTACAGTCTGTCCCCTTTGGCCACTCGGGAACTCCTCCATATTCAGTTTGCGTCCCGTGACGATGGAGCTGGTGGACGGACTCGAACCCCCGACCTGCTGATTACAAATCAGCTGCTCTACCAACTGAGCTACACCAGCACTTAGCTCGTCCACAGCAACGGTTATTCTACCAGAAAGGAGTTTGGTTGTCAACCAGAAAAATTCGAAAATGCAGATTTTCTTTTGGGGAGGCAGTTACGAGGAGCGGGAGGATACGGACGGACCCGCTGCGGGATGTGCAGCGGGAGGCGCCGAAGGCGTGGTGCTGCCGGTGCGGCGGGGAGCTCTACCGCTGGGACCGGGCGGTGCCGACGGCGGCGGGGCCGCTGTGCGCCGGGTGCGCCTGGGAACGGAGACCTAGGGAGGCATCAGAGAAAAAAGAATGACCCTGTTGGAATTATCAAGCGAATACCGGGCCCATGCCCAGGTTCTGAAAGGACGCATTCGGGAGCTGGAGGCCCGTTTTCCGGACCTGCCGGAGGAGGAGCGCTGCTGCATGGCGGAGCGCATCCATATGCTCACCGCCATGTGGCGGGAGGCCAGGGACCTGGCCGTGCTGACCGAACGGTATTACGAGAGGGGGTATCGCCGCAATGCCAGATACACGTTATAGGCGGGGGCGGGCCTATGCGGCGGATATGGCGGTCTACGCCCGCAGTATGGCCTCCGACAACAGCGCGCAGCTCGACCGGGTGAAGCGGAACCTGGTCCGGGCCCTTCGGGAGGACGTAACGGCCCGGCAGCGGGAGTTCCTGCTGCTCTACTACGGCCAGGGCCTCAACATGCGGGAGATCGGGGAAAAGCTGGGGGTGGACAAGTCCACCGTCTCCCGGACGATCAAGCGTGGAGAGGCCCGGCTCCGGCGCTGCCTGCGCTACGGCGCAAAGGCGTTTTTGGAAGAGGAATAGGGCTTTGCCCCCGGTCCGGACCGCCCGGATCGGGGGCTTTTTCGGGCCGTTCTGCGGTTCGAACCGCATTTTCTACCGATAAGAGTGCCGCCGGGCGGCCCAGTTTCCGTTGTATTTTGACTCCGGCTGTGGTACAATTAAAAGGATAGAAAACAGTCGAATGAAACCTGTGGAATGGAGGAAGCAACATGGAACTGAGCATGTCGATGAAGCAGACACAAACTCTTTCGCCCCAGATGATGCAGTCCATGGAAATCCTCCAGATGGGTTCTCAGGAGCTGCTGGAGTACATCCAGGATCAGGTCCAGGAGAATCCGGTACTGGAGATGGAGGAGAAATACGGCAAGGGGGACGACACGGCGGTGCTGCAGCGGAAGCTGGAGTGGCTGGAGTCCACCGACGCGCAGAACCGCTACTATCACCAGCAGGACACCGAGGACGACGAGAAGGACCCGATCTCCAATTACGGCACCGTAGACGAGCGGGAGGAGAACCTGTATCTCTATGTGCTGTCCCAACTGGAGGTGATGGATCTGGAACCGGAGCTGCTCCCGGTGGGGCGCTTTTTGGTGGAGAGCCTGAACCAGAACGGCTGGCTGGACGAGAGCGTGGAGGATCTGGCGGAGGAGCTGGGCAAGCCGGTGGAGGAGGTAGAGAAGGCCCTGGCGGCGGTGCAATCCCTGGAGCCCGCGGGCGTGGGGGCCCGGAATCTGTCGGAGTGCCTGGTGCTGCAATTGCAGCGCCGGCATGAGGACAGCGAGCTGGCCATCCGGATTGCGCGGGATTACCTGGACCCCCTGAGCAAGAGCCGCTACGGTCTCATCGCCAAGAGCCTTGGGGTCTGCCAGGAGGAGGTGCGGACGGCCTGCGATCTGATTCGCACGCTGAACCCCCGGCCGGGCGGCGGCTTTGCCGCCCGGGAGAACCTGGTCTACATTAACCCCGACCTCTTTGTGGTCAACTTTCCCGACCACTTTGAGCTACTCACCAACGACTACTTTTTCCCCGACCTGAACATCAGCGGCTATTACTGCCGGATGCTCAAGAGCACCGAGGACAACGAGGTCAAGGACTATCTGATGGGCAAGGTGCGGCAGGCCAAGTGGGTGGTCCACAGCATCGAGCAGCGGCGCTCCACCCTTCTGCGGTGCGCTGAGTGCATCCTGGAGCTCCAGGAGGAATTTTTCCGCCGGGGCCCCGGCCATCTGAAGCCCATGTGCCTGGCGGACATCGCCCAGAAGGTGGGGGTCCACGAGTCCACCGTCAGCCGGACGGTGCGGGACAAGTATCTCCAGTGTGCCAGCGGGGTCTACCCTCTGAGCTACTTCTTTTCCCGCAGCCTGGGCGCGCCGGCGGCCCGACCGGGCACGGAGGAGAACGCCTCCTCCCCCGACTTTGCCAAGGCTCTGCTGAAAAAGCTGATCGGCGGGGAGGACAAGCACAAGCCGCTGTCGGACCAAAAGCTGTGTGAGCGGATGGCCCGGGAGGGCTGTGAGCTCTCCCGGCGCACGGTGGCCAAATACCGGGACGAGCTGGGCATCCCCAGCACCACCGGACGAAAGCAGTACGAGTGAACACGGATGCGGGGCGCCGCGGGGCGGCCCCGCGTTTCCATGGAGAGGAGAGGGTTCCAATGGTCTATCCGGCCGTTCTGTTCGATTTTGACTATACCCTGGGAGACGCCACCGACGCCATCGTTGCCGGCTTTGCCGCGGGCTTTGCCGCGCTGGGCCTGCCGGAGCCCGACCGGGAGGCCGTCCGCCGCACCGTGGGAATGCAGGTGACGGACGCCTATACCCTGCTGACGGGGGACGAGAGCGAGGCGCGCCGGCAGACCTTTTACCAGCACTTCCGGGCGGTGGCCCGGGAGCTGCAGGCCAAGGGCCAGGTGAGCCTGTTCCCCGGGGCGGGGGAGCTGTTGTCCGCCCTGCGGGCGGCGGGGGTGGCCACGGCAGTGGTGAGCACCAAGCACACCGACACCCTGGAGCGCATCTTTGCCCGGCACGGCCTGGATCAGATGTTTTCCTTCGTCATCGGCGGGGACCGGGTGAGCCGCCCCAAGCCCGACCCGGAGGGCCTGACCGCCGGCCTGGCCCGGCTGGGTCTGACGGCCCGGCAGGCGCTGTACTGCGGCGACACGGTCATCGACGCCCAGACCGCCCAGGCCGCGGGGACGGACTTCTGCGCCGTCCTCAACGGCACCACGCCGGCGGCCGCCTTCGTCCCCTACCCCAGCGTCCATATCGCCCCGGATCTGCCTGATCTGCGGCGCTGGCTGGGTTTGTAAAACGAAAAAAGAAATTGTAAAGCGTCCTTCCGCATGGCGGAGGGGCGTTTTTCTTTACAAAGGGGGCAGACTATGCTTTACACAGACTTTACGAAGAGCTGAAGGACAACTTTACAAAAGCCCTGTATACTGTAAATCGTTCCGAGAAACCATATTTGGATTGGAGAATGAAAACAAAATGAAAAAGAGTCTTGCCTTGATTTGCTCCCTGGCCCTGTGCTTGGGCCTCTTTGCCGGCTGCTCCAGCAGCAACGCCGGCGGTTCCGCCTCTCCCTCCGCCTCCGTCCCCGCCAGCCCCTCTCAGGAGGCTTCCCAGGCTCCCGCCGCGCTGTCCGGCGTGGTCAACACCGACGGCTCCACCTCCATGGAGAAGGTGGTCAAGGTCCTGTCCGAGTCCTTCATGCAGGACAACGGCGGCGTCACCATCAACTACAACGGCTCCGGCTCCGGCACCGGCATCCAGTCCGTCATCGACGGCACCTGCGATCTGGGCCTGTCCTCCCGTGAGCTGGAGGACGAAGAGGCCGCCAACGGCGCCGTGGCCCATGTGGTGGCCCTGGACGGCGTGGCCATCGTGGTCAACCCCGCCAACACCGTGGCCGACCTGACGGTGGAGCAGATCGCCAAGATCTACACCGGCGAGATCGCCGACTGGTCCGAGCTGGGCGGCGTGGCCGGCCCCATCGCGGTCATCGGTCGTGAGGCTGGCTCCGGCACCCGCGGCGCCTTTGAGGAGATCGTGGGCGTGAAGGACGCCTGCAAGTACACCAACGAGTACTCCTCCACCGGCGACGTCATCGGCAACGTGGCCTCCAACCCCAGCGCCATCGGCTACGCCTCCCTGTCCGCTCTGAACGACACCGTCAAGGCGGTGGACGTGGCGGGTGTGGAGTGCACCGAGGCCACGGTCCAGGACGGCACCTACGCCATCCAGCGCCCCTTCCTCATCGTCACCAAGGACGGCGCCCAGCTCTCCGACGCGGCCCAGGCCTTCCTGGACTACGCTATGAGCGGCGATGTGGCCGAACTGATCGTGAAGGCCGGCGCGGTGCCCCCCGCGAAGTAAACAAGCGCAATCGAAACGGATACTCAAGGCGCGCGCCGGCCCGGTGCGTGTCTTGGGTTTCCGCCCTATCAAAGAGATTCCAGAGTGGAATGGAAAGGTTGATCCCGTTGAAACTGACTCGTCGCATGAGCCCTGCGGAGACGGCCATGCACACCCTCTTTTTTGTCTGCGGCTTCATCGCGGTGGCCTTTGTGCTGCTGATCACGGTCTATCTGATCCTCTCCGGGCTGCCCGCCATCCGGGAAATCGGCCTGGTGGATTTCCTGTTTGGCAAGACGTGGGATTCCACCAACAAGACCGACCCGCAGTTCGGCATCCTACCCTTCATCCTCACCTCCATCTACGGCACGGCCGGGGCCATTCTCATCGGAGTGCCCATCGGCTTTATGACGGCGGTGTTTTTGGCGAAGGTGGCGCCCCCCAAGGTGGCGGCGGTGGTCCGCCCGGCGGTGGACCTGCTGGCGGGCATCCCCTCCCTGGTCTACGGCCTGGTGGGCATGGTGGTGCTGCTGCCCGCCATTCGCAACCTGTTCGGCCTGCCCGCCGGCGACAGCCTGCTGGCCGCCATCATCGTGCTGGCCGTGATGATCCTGCCCTCCATCATCTCGGTGTCCGAGACCGCCCTCAAGGCGGTGCCCAGGGAGTATGAGGAGGCATCCCTGGCCCTGGGCGCCACCGAGATCGAGACCTATTTCCGGGTCTCCGTCCCGGCGGCCAAAAGCGGCATCGCCGCCTCGGTGGTGCTGGGCATCGGCCGGGCCATCGGCGAGGCCATGGCCATCCTGATGGTGGCGGGCAACGTGGCCAATATGCCCTCTTTGCTCAAAAGCGTCAAGTTTCTCACCACCGCCGTGGCCAGCGAGATGTCCTATTCCTCCGGCCTGCAGCGGCAGGCCCTGTTTTCCATCGGCCTGGTGCTGTTTCTGTTCATCATGCTCATCAATATCCTGCTCAATCTGGTCTTAAAACGGGAGAAGGAGGGGTAAGCTATGGACGAAGTCAAGGAAGGCGTCAGGCCCAAAACTGCCGAACGGAGGGATACCGTGAAAGAGCAACATCCCCTCTCTCTCAGCCGCCGGGTCTATGACCGGACCCTCCGGGGGCTGCTGTACCTGTGCGCGGGGCTGACCTGCGCCCTGCTGCTGTTTTTGATCGGCTACATCTTTTACCGGGGCCTGCCCCACATCACCTGGGAGCTGGTCTCCACCCAGGAGAGCATCCTCAACGACACCACCGGCATCCTGCCCAGCATTTTGAACACGGTGTACGTGGTGGTGGTGACCATGCTGGTGGTGCTGCCGCTGGGCGTGGGGGCGGCGGTCTACTTGACGGAGTACGCCTCCAACCGCCGGCTGGTCGCGGCCATCGAGTTTGCCACCGAGACCCTGGCGGGCATCCCCTCCATCATCTATGCCATGGTGGGGGTGCTGATCTTCAGCCAGTTCATGAGCCTGGGCAAGACTCTGCTGGCGGCCTCCCTGACTCTGGTCATCCTGACTCTGCCCACCATTATCCGCACCACCCAGGAGTCGCTCAAGACGGTGCCCCAGTCCTACCGGGAGGGCTCGCTGGGCCTGGGCTCGGGCAAGTGGCACATGATCCGCACCGTGGTGCTGCCCAACTCCATCGACGGCATCGTCACCGGCTGCATCCTGTCGGTGGGGCGCATCGTGGGGGAGTCGGCGGTGCTGATGTTTACCGCCGGCATGTCCACCACGCTCAACCGCTTTTTCGTCTGGAACGGCGACTTGGGCGCCAGCCTGGCCCAGACCTGGCAGGGCCTGACCCAGAGCTCCGGTGCCACCCTCACCGTGGCCCTGTACGTCTTTGCCAAGGAGCGGGCCCAGTTTGACATCGCCTTTGCCATCGGGGCCATCCTGATGATCATCACTCTGCTCATCAACCTGTGCGCCAAGCTGGTGGGCAAAAAGCTCAAAAAGTAAGAAGGAGCGGCAGCTATGAACCAGACTCCCATCCTCTCCGCCAAGGACCTGGACCTCTTTTACGGAGAGAACCAGGCGTTGAAATCGGTGAATATGGATATCCCGGAAAAGCAGGTCACCGCCCTGATCGGCCCCTCGGGCTGCGGCAAGTCCACCTTTTTGAAGACCCTGGACCGGATGAACGACCTGGTGCCCGGCGTGACGATCCGGGGCCGGGTGGAGTACCGGGGCAGGAACATCTACGCCCCGGACGTGGACGTGACCTGGATCCGCCGTCAGATCGGCATGGTGTTCCAGAAGCCCAATCCTTTCCCCATGTCCATTTACGACAACATCGCCTACGGCCCCCGGACCCACGGCATCAAGAGCAAGGCCAAGCTGGATGAGATCGTGGAAAAATCGCTGCGGGGAGCGGCCATCTGGGACGAGGTAAAGGACCGGCTGAAGAAGTCGGCGCTGGGCCTGTCCGGCGGCCAGCAGCAGCGCATCTGCATCGCCCGAGCTCTGGCGGTGGAGCCGGACGTTCTGCTGATGGACGAGGCCACCTCGGCCCTGGACCCAATTTCTACGTCAAAGATTGAAGATTTGATTGCAGATTTGAAAAATTCCTATACAATAGTGATTGTGACCCACAACATGCAGCAGGCCACCCGCATCTCGGACAAGTGCGCCTTCTTCCTGCTGGGCGAGCTCATTGAGTATGGGGATACCACCCAGATCTTCTCCGTGCCCCGGGACAAGCGGACGGAGGATTACATCACCGGCCGGTTTGGTTAAAGGAGGGTCACCATGCGCAAGACATTTGACGCGGAGCTGCTGGAGCTCAACGAGGAGCTGACGGCCATGGCCCGTCAGGCCCAGGACGCCATCGACGTGGTCACGGAGAGCCTGTCCACCGACGACGAGCAGACGGCCAAGGCGGCCATCGACATGACGGCCTCCCTGGACCAGATGGAGCGGGACATTGAGAACCGCTGCCTGAACCTGCTGCTGCGGCAGCAGCCGGTGGCCCGGGACCTGCGGGCCATCTCGGCGGCCATGAAGATGGTCACCGACCTGCAGCGCATCGGGGACCAGGCGGCCAACATCGCGGAGATCTCCCTGCTGCTGAGCAATCACGGGGAGGTGAAGGTGCCTCAGGACATCGGGGTCATGGCCTGCAAGGCGGGACTGATGGTCCGCCAGGCCATTTCGGCCTATACCGGCCGGGACGTAGAGACGGCCCACGCGGTGATCAACCTGGACGACGAGGTGGACGATCTGTTCCGGCAGGTGAAGGGCGAGCTCATCGACCAGGTGGCGGCCAACCGGGACGAGGCCGACCTGTCCATCGACTTCATCATCATCGCCAAGTACCTGGAGCGCATCGCGGACCACGCGGTGAACATCGCCCAGTGGGCGATCTTCTGCGTGACGGGCCAGCTCTGAGACCACACCCCCAGCGCATTGCGTGTCCCCCGGGGCTTCCCCGGGGGATAAAGCCATATGGAAAGGAAGATGCCGCGTGCCGGACCTGATTACGATCATCGAGGATGACGAGAGCATCCGCGAGATGCTCCGCTATTATTTTCACTCGGTGGGGTACGGAGTGGAGGACTTTGAATCCGGGGAGGACTACTTTCAGGCGGTCCACGACGTGCAGCCCGACCTCTACATCCTGGACATCATGCTGCCGGGGATGGACGGGCTGGAGATTCTGCGCCGTCTGCGGGGGGCGCCGGATACGGCCCATATCCCCGTCATCATGCTCACCGCCCGCACCGCCGAGCTGGACCGGGTGAAGGGATTGGAGCAGGGGGCGGACGACTATGTGGTGAAGCCCTTCGGCATCATGGAGCTCCAGGCCCGGGTGAAGGCGGTGCTCCGCCGGACGGGTCGGCCCCAGACCCCGGCCATTCTGAAGTGCGACGGGCTGGAGATCGACCCCGCCGCCCGGGAGGTCCGCCGGGACGGCATTCCGGTGGAGCTGACCTATAAGGAATTTGAGCTTTTGAAGCTCTTGTGTGAGAACCGGGGGACCGTCCTGACCCGGGACGACATCCTCCACGCCGTCTGGGACTACGATTTTGCCGGGGAGACCCGCACCGTGGACATGCACGTCAAGACCCTGCGCCAGAAGCTGGGCGAGGGGTACATACAGACGGTCCGCGGCGTGGGCTATAAGATGCCGTAAGGGGGAGCCGCCATGAAAAAACGCCTGACCACCTACATTTTTCTGATCGCCGCCCTGGGCATCGCCCTGTCCAGCGTGTTCGGCGTGTGGGCGTACCGGAACCGGGAGCTGACCGCCGCCCGCCAGACGCTGGTGGAGCTGCTGAACCTGATGGACGCCCAGAGCTACTATACCGACGCGGCGGCCTGGTCGGCCCAGTTTGCCGTGGCGGCGCCGGATAAGCGCCTGACCATCATCGCCCCGGACGGCTCGGTGCTGTCCGACACCTGGGGGGAGGTGACCGCCAGCCACGCCGACCGGCCGGAGTTCCAGGACGCGCTGGCGAAGGGGAGCGGGGAGGCCATCCGGCCCTCGGACACCACCCGCACCACCATGCTCTATGAGGCCCGCCGCTTCACCGACGGCAACATCGGCCGGGTTTCCATGCCCATCTCGTCGGTGAACGCCCTGGTGCTCCAGGGAGTGGCGGGCTTTTTGGCGGCGGCGGCGGTGGCCCTGGTCCTCACCCTGCTGCTGGCCCGCAAGCTGGCCATCAGTACGGCGCAGCCCCTGGAATTGAAGCAGGAGGAGCTCGATCAGGAGGGGGAGAAGCTCCAGACCGTCCGCTCGGAGTTTGCCGCCAATGTCTCTCATGAGCTCAAGACCCCCCTGACCAGTATCAAGGGCTTTACCGACATGCTCTCCTCCGGCATGGTGAAGGACCCGGAGGACCAGAAGCGGTTCATCACCATGATCGGCGTGGAGGTGGACCGGCTGGTGGAGCTGATCAACGACGTGCTCAAGCTGTCTGAGCTGGAGTCGGTGGCAATGCCCCAGCCGGACGACCGGGCGTCGGTGCTGGCCGTGGCGGGGGAGGCCCGGGAGTTTTTGAAGCCGATGGCCGAGCGGGCGGGGGTGACGGTGTCCCTGGCCGGGGTGGAGACCCAGGTGGCCATGGCGCCCGGCCGCCTGCGGGAGCTGCTGACCAACCTGATGGAGAACGGCATCAAGTACAACGAGCCCGGCGGCCGGGTGGACGTAGGGGTCCGCCAGACCGACGGCAGGGTATTCATCACCGTGGCGGACACCGGTATCGGCATCCCCAAGGAGGCCCAGGAGCGGGTGTTCGAGCGGTTTTATCGGGTGGATAAGGGCCGCGCCCGCAAGACGGGGGGGACCGGTCTGGGGCTGGCCATCGTCAAGCACATCACCCAGCTCTACGGCGGCGCCGTCACCCTGGAGAGCGAGCCCGGTCAGGGTACCACCCTGACGCTGGAGTTCCCCGCCGTAAAGTGAAAACAGAAAAGGGAACCCCGCGGCCGTTCTTCCGAATGGCCGCGGGGTTTTTGCCTCTCGCGTCCCCTCCGAGTGCTCCGGAGGTGTTAAATCACTTTTTTGGAATCGTTCAGGATGAAAGAGCCCTCGAATTCGGCGTCGCAGGCCTTTGCGATGGCAATCAATTCTTTCTCGGAAAAATTGTCCCGCTTCATTTTCCCACTTAGATTTTGAATGGTGGTAGGCGGGTCCAGTCGTTTTCCCAGCTCAGTCATGCTGATGTCTCTGGCGGCCAGCAGCATGCGCACTTTCGTGGCCATGCTCATGGGGCATCACTCCTTTTATCAACTATTATATTTCGTTCATAAACTTTATCAATGAAAAAATAAATTTTAAAGTTAAAAAGCGGTTGACACAGTTCGCTGATTAATGTATAATATTAACGATTGGAAGATGAATATACACTAAAAAGGGAATATGTGAACAAACTGTAAATTTTTATAAGGGGGAAGAACCGTGGGTTACAATGAGGACATGTTAAAACGCGCAGAGCTGAAGTACCTGGGGGAGTACCTGATGAGCGGGGGCGCGCCGGGCCCGGAGGCCCTGTCTCGCAGCGAGACGGAAAAACAGCTTTTGGACCGCGCCTATGGCCGCCTGGAGGTCAGCCTGGCCGGCCTGGGGGAGCCGGCCGCCGAACCCATCCGCCGGGCCGCCGGGGCTCTGGGTGCCGACCACCAGCGGGTGGGCTTTTGTTCCGGTCTCCGGGTGGGGGCCCGTCTGATGCGCAGTCTGATGGACAGTACCGGAATCGTCTATTAGAGGAAATGGCCGGAGCGGAAAATTTTCCGCACCGGCTATATTTTTTCCCTTCCCTGCCATACTAAGCCCATCAAGGAAAAAGCAGGGGAATGCCATGGAAACCTTTTGGATCAAGCCCAAGCTCTATTTTGGCCCAGAGCCGCTGGAGGCCCTGTCGGCTCTGGCGGGGAAGCGGGTGCTCATCGTCACCGACGCTTTTCTGGCCTCCTCCGGCCTGCTGGACCGGGTGAAGGCCAGGCTCACCGGCGAGGTGTCGGTGTTCGACCGGGTGGAGCCCGACCCCTCCCTGCGCCTGGTGGCGGAGGGGGTGCGGGCCGTGCGGACCTTCCGGCCCGAGGCGGTGGTGGCCTTCGGCGGCGGCTCCCCCATGGACTGCGCCAAGGCCATGTGCTGGTTTTCCGGCGACCGGGACCTGCCGCTCTACTGTATCCCCACCACCGCGGGCACCGGCAGCGAGGTCACCTCCTTCGCGGTCCTCACCGACACCGACCAGGGGGTGAAATACCCGCTGGTGGAGGACGGCCTTCTGCCGGAGGGGGCCATTTTGGAGCCCGCCTTCCTGGACGGGGTGCCCCCCAAGGTGACCGCCGACACCGGCATGGACGTGCTCACCCACGCCGCCGAGGCCGCCGCCGCCGTGGGGGCCAATCCCTTCACCGACGCCTTGGCCGAGTCGGCCTTCGCTCTGGCCTGGCGGGCCCTCCCCAGGGCTTACCAGGGGGACCGGGCGGCCAAGGCGGAGATGCTCTACGCCTCCTGTATGGCGGGGGGGGCCTTCAACGCCGCCGGGCTGGGGGTCTGCCACTCCATGGCCCACGCCCTGGGGGGCCGCTTTCACGTGGCCCACGGCCGGCTCAACGCTCTGCTGCTGTCCCAGGTCGTCGCCTTCAACGCCGCCGACGCCCGGGCGGCGGAGAAATACGCCCGCCTGGCCCGCCGGTGCGGCCTGGCCGCCAACCCACGGGCTCTGTCCGCCGCTCTGGTCCGCCTGCGCACCGGCCTGGGTATCCCCGCCCGGCTGGACCTGCCCCCGGCGGAGCTGAAGGCCGCCCTGCCCGCCCTGTCCGCCGCCGCCCTGTCCGATGTGTGCCTGCCCGGCAACCCCAGGCCGGTCGCTGCGACCGACGTGGAGGCCATGATGGAGGCGCTGGTATGACGGAGACGCTGAAATCCGTGGGTATTGATATAGGAACAAGTACGACTCAACTGGTGGTCTCTGACCTGACCCTGGAGAACCGGGCCAACCCCTTCTCGGTGCCCCGCATCGCCATCACGGACAAGGAGATCGTCTACCGCAGCGGCATCCACTTTACCCCCCTGCTGTCCGACACGGTCATCGACGCCCGGGGCGTCCGGGACATCGTGGCGGAGGAGTACCGCCGGGCGGGGCTCCAGAGGGACCAGGTCCAGACCGGGGCGGTCATCATCACCGGCGAGACCGCCCGGAAGGAGAACGCCCGGGAGGTCCTCGCCGCGCTCTCGGAATTTGCCGGGGACTTCGTGGTGGCCACCGCCGGCCCCGACCTGGAGTCCATCCTGGCCGCCCGAGGGGCCGGGGCGGATGAATACTCAAAGGAGAATCATACCCAGGTATTACACTATGACATCGGTGGCGGCACCTCCAACCTGGCCCTGTACAACCGTGGACGGCTGTGTGCAACCTCGTGTCTCGATATCGGCGGAAGATTGGTAAAAATCGAGCCAAAAACAGGAAAAATCACCTATCTTTCCCCCAAACTGGAGGGGCGTTTTCCCGGAGTTGTACGGGGCGCGGAGGCCTCTTCGGCCCTTTTGGCCCCCGTGGCGGAGGAGATGACGGCCGCCCTTTTGCAGGCGGCGGGGCTGGAGCCCCCCGGACCTCTGCTGGAATTCTACACCACCGCCGGGGTGTCCCCCATGCGGGCCCGGGGCGCGGCGCTCTCCTTCTCCGGCGGCGTGGCCGACTGCCTGTTTTCGCCTCCGGCGGACGAGCTGGCCTACGGCGACATGGGGCCCCTGCTGGGGCAAACCATCCGTAAGGCTCTGCAGGCCAAGGGCGTGGCCCCCATCCAGGGGGCGGAGACCATCCGGGCCACGGTGGTGGGAGCGGGGGCCCACTCCATGGAGGTGTCCGGCTCCACCATCTTCTACCGCGAGGTGGAGTTCCCGCTGAAAAACCTGCCGGTTCTCCGGCTGGAGCCGGAGGAGGAGCGGGGGGATCTGGCTGCCGCCATCCGCTCCAAGCTGGGCTGGTACGCCGACGAGGGGGGGCTCACGCAGGTGGCCCTGGCCTTTGCCGGGGAGAATTCCCCGCCCTACCGCCGGGTGCAGGAGCTGGCCGAGCACATCCAAAAAGGGCTGGAACCCCTTCTGGACCAAGGCTTTTTTCCCGTCGTGGCGGTGGAGGCCGACCTGGCCAAGGTGCTGGGCCAGGCCCTGGCCCCCCGGCTGCCGGGCCCCCTGCTGTGCCTGGACGGCGTCGGTGTGAGCAACGGAGATTACATCGACATCGGCGCCCCCGTGGCCGGGGGGACCGTCCTGCCGGTGGTGGTCAAGACCTTAGCCTTTGAAAAGAAGTAAAAACTGGAGGAGCTGACACAATTGATCTTAAAAACCAAGCTGCTGGGCCACGTCTATGACTTCAAGTCGGTCCGTGAGGTCATGGCCAAGGCCAATGAGGAGAAGTCGGGCGACCGGCTGGCGGGCATCGCCGCCGAGAACGCCGAGGAGCGGGTGGCCGCCAAGGTGGTGCTGGCCAACCTGACCCTGGCCGACCTGCGCAATTCCCCCGCCGTCCCCTATGAGACCGACGAGGTCACCCGCATCATCCAGGACGACGTGAACGAAAAGATTTACGGAGAGATCAAAAACTGGTCGGTGTCCGAGCTGCGGGAGTGGATTCTGGACGAAAAGCACGACGGGGCCGCCATCCGGCGCATCTCCCGGGGCCTCACCAGCGAGATGGTGGCCGCCGTGGCCAAGCTGATGAGCAACCTGGACCTCATCTACGCCGCCAAAAAGATCCGGGTCACCGCCACCTGCAACACCACCATCGGCGAGCCCGGCACCCTGTCCGCCCGGCTCCAGCCCAACCACCCCACCGATGACCCGGACGGTATCATGGCCTCCCTGCTCGAGGGCCTCTCCTTCGGCATCGGGGACGCGGTGCTGGGCCTGAACCCGGTGGACGACAGCGTGGAGAGCGTCACCCGGGTGCTGGAGCGCTTCCACGACATCAAGACCCGCTGGGCCATCCCCACCCAGACCTGCGTGCTGGCCCACGTCACCACCCAGATGGAGTGCATCCGCAAGGGGGCCCCCGCCGACCTCATCTTCCAGTCCATCGCCGGATCGCAGAAGGGCAACGAGGCCTTTGGCTTCACCGCCGAGACCCTCGCCGAGGCCCGGGACCTGGCGCTCCGGGAGGGCACCGCCACTGGCCCCAACGTGCTGTATTTTGAGACCGGCCAGGGCTCCGAGCTCTCCTCCGAGGCCCACAACGACTGGGACCAGGTGACCATGGAGGCCCGGTGCTACGGCTTTGCCAAGCGGTATCAGCCCTTCCTGGTGAACACGGTGGTGGGCTTCATCGGGCCGGAGTATCTTTACAACTCCAAGCAGGTCATCCGGGCGGGCCTGGAGGACCACTTCATGGGCAAGCTCACCGGCATCCCCATGGGGTGCGACGCCTGCTACACCAACCACATGAAGGCCGACCAGTCCGACATCGAGGACCTGGCCGTCCTGCTGACCACCGCCGGGTGCAACTACTTCATGGGCATCCCCCACGGCGACGACGTGATGCTCAACTACCAGACCACCGGGTATCACGAGACGGCGGCCCTGCGGGAGCTGTTCGGGCTCACCGCCATCAAGCCCTTCCAGCAGTGGCTGGAGCAGATGGGCTTTGTGGAGAACGGAGCCCTCACCGCTCTGGCGGGAGACGGCTCGATCTTACTGGCGTAAAGGAGGTTTCACACGTTGAATGAAACAGAACTGCGGGCCCTGGTGGAGCGCATGGTGGCCGACCTGATGGGTCAGGCCCCCACGCCCCAGGTCAAGGCCGCCGATTACAAGCCCCTGGAGGACGCTCCGGCCGCCGGGACCGGGGAGAGCCTCCCCGACATCACCGAGGTGGACCTGCGGAAGCTCTATCTGGTGGAGCACCCCCAGAACGGCCCCGCCTTCCTGGACCTAAAGGCCAAGACCCCCGCCCGGCTGGGCTTCGGCCGGGCCGGAGCCCGGTACAAAACCGAGACCATGCTGCGCATGCGGGCCGACCACGCCGCCGCCCAGGACTCGGTGTTCTCCCTGGTGGACGAGGACTTCGTCCAGCGCAACCGCTACGTCTTCGTCCAGACCCTGTGCAAGGACAAGGACGAATACCTGACCCGGCCCGACAAGGGCCGCCGGTTCGACGAGGCCAACCAGGACGTCATCCAAAAGACCCTGGGCCAGAACCCCAAGGTGGCTCTGGTGGTGGGGGACGGGCTGTCCTCCGCCGCCATCGAGGCCAACGCCGCCGACTGCCTGGAGGCCATCCGGGCGGGCCTGAAGACCTTCGGCATCGACCCCGGACCCGCCCTCTTCGTCAAATACTGCCGGGTGGGAGCCTCCGACCACATCGGGGAGCTCACCGGCGCCCAGGTGGTCTGCATGCTGGTGGGCGAGCGGCCGGGCCTGGTCACCGCCGAGAGCATGTCCGCCTATCTCACCTACGCCGCGCGCATCGGAGTGCCCGAGTCCCAGCGGACGGTCATCTCCAACATCCACCGGCAGGGCACCACCGCCGTGGAGGCCGGGGCCCACATCGCCGAACTCATCCACACCATGCTGGAGAAAAAAGCCTCCGGCGTGGCGCTGGCGCAGATGGAAAGGGGGAGGGGCGCATGACGGGAGATCTCTTGAAATGCAATGTGCTGGCCACCCACACCATCGCTAACGTGTCCGAGACCCTGGCCAGGAAGCTGGAGCTGCCGGAGCGCTACCGCTCCATCGGCATCCTCACCGCCGACAGCGACGACGTCACCTACTGCGCCCTGGACGAGGCCACCAAGGCCGCCGCCGTGGAGGTGGTCTACGGCCGGAGCCTCTACGCCGGGGCGGCCAACGCCAACACCAAGCTGGCCGGCGAGGTCATCGGCATCCTGGCCGGACCCAACCCGGCGGAGGTCAGCTCCGGCCTGCGGGCGGCGGTGGAATTCATGGACAGCGGCGTGGGCTTCCGCTCCGCCAACGAGGACGATTCCATCGTCTACTTCGCCCACACCGTGTCCCGCACGGGCACCTACCTGTCCAAGACCTCCGGTGTGCGGGAGGGGGAGGCCCTGGCCTACCTCATCGCCCCGCCCCTGGAGGCGGTGGTGGGCCTGGACGAGGCCATGAAGGCCGCCGACGTGGAGCTTGTGGCCCTCTTCGAGCCACCCAGCGAGACCAACTTCGGCGGCGGGCTCCTCACCGGGACCCAAAGCGCCTGCAAGGCCGCCTGCGAGGCGTTTGCCGAGGCGGTCAAAGCGGTGGCGGCCCGGCCCCGCGAAGTATGAGAAAGGAGACGGAGCATTTGGACAAGGATCTGCGCTCCATCCAGGAGGTCCGGGACCTGCTGAAGCAAGCCCGGGAGGCCCAGCGCATCCTGGCAGGTATGACACAGGAGCAATTAGACAAAATAACAGCGGCCGTCTCCGCCGCCGCCGCCGAACAGGCCCGAAGGCTGGCCGACATGGCGGTGGAGGAGACCGGCTTCGGCATCAAGGCGGACAAGGAGCTCAAAAACCGCTTTGCCGCCCTCACCCTCTATGACGCCATCAAGGACGAGAAGACCCACGGCATCCTGGCCCGGGACCATGTGAAAAAGACCATCGACATCGGCGTGCCCACGGGCGTGGTGGCCGGGCTGGTGCCCTCCACCAACCCCACCTCCACCGTCATCTACAAGACCATGATCTGCATGAAAGCGGGCAACCCCATCGTCTTTTCCCCCCATCCCAGCGCTGTGAACTGCATTCTGGAGACGGTGAACGTGGTGCGCAGGGCGGCGGAGGCCGCCGGAGCCCCCGCCGGGGCCGTGGGGTGCATCTCCACCCCCACCCTGGAGGCCACCAACGAGCTGATGCGCCACGACAACACCCGGCTCATCCTGGCCACCGGCGGCGGGGCCATGGTCAAGGCGGCCTATTCCTCCGGAACCCCAGCCATCGGCGTGGGCGCTGGCAACGGCCCGGCCTATATCCACCGCACCGCCGACGTGCGCTTGGCGGTCAAGCGCATCCTGGACTCCAAGACCTTCGACAACGGCACCATCTGCGCCAGCGAGCAGTCCGTCATCGTGGCCCGGGAGATGGAGAGCGCCGTCACCGCCGAGCTGAAAACCCAGGGGGCCTATCTCCTCAGCGACGAGGAGCACGCCCGCCTGTCCCAGTTCATCCTGCGCTCCAACGGCACCATGAACCCCGCCATCGTGGGCAAAAGCGTGGAGACCGTGGCCAAGCTGGCCGGGCTCACCCATGTGCCCGCCTCCGCCCGGGTCCTGGTGGCCCGGGAGACCGGCGTGGGCCGGGGCTACCCCTACTCCAACGAGAAGCTGGGCCTCATCCTGGCCTACTACGTGGAGCCCGACGAGGAATCCGTCCTCCGCCGCTGCGTGGAGATCCTGGAGTGGGAGGGGGCGGGGCATACCTTCTCCATCCACGCCCAGGACGAGAGCGTGGTCAAGCGCTTCGCCGCCGCCGTCCCCGCCAGCCGGGTGCTGGTGAACACCCCCGCCGCCCTGGGCGGCATCGGGGCCAGCACCTGTCTGTTCCCCGCCCTCACCCTGGGCTGCGGCGCGGTGGGCGGCTCCTCCAGCTCCAACAACATTGGTCCCCTGGACCTCATCAACATCAAGCGGGTGGCCTGGGGCGTCCGGGAGCTGGAGGACATCCGGGCCGGGAACGCCTCTTCCCCCTGGGAGAACACCGCTCCGGGCGGCTGGCAGGTGGATGCGGGCACCCTGGATGAGCTGGTCCGGCAGATCATGAGGAGGCTGAACGTATGAGCGAGGTCAACGCCGACGGCGTCCTGCTGAATCCCCATGAGGCCCTCCTGCAGGAGGTGCAGGCCCTGTCCAACTCCCTGATGGCCGAAAAGCCGGAGGGGATGGAGGACGACAAGGAGCACACCGTCTACGCCGCCAACGGCGAGCCGGCTGGGACCGTGGGGGGCATCCCCCACATGCCCACGGCCATGGCGGCGCCGCCCGGCGGGCATAAGGGCGCCGGGTCGGGCATGAACGCGGGCGCGCCGGAGCCCAAAAGAAAGGCCAAGGCCCCGGCTGCGGCCGCCGGCCGAACCAAAAAGACCGAGGCCCCCGCCCCAAAAGCAGAAGGGGAGCGGCGGGCGGACAACGATATGAGGAGGAGTACAAAAATGGCAAACACAAACGCGCTGGGCATGGTGGAGACGAGAGGACTGGTGGGGGCCATCGAGGCCGCCGACGCCATGGTCAAGGCCGCCAACGTCCAGTTGGTAGGCAAGGAGCAGGTGGGCGGCGGCCTGGTCACCGTCATGGTCCGGGGCGACGTGGGGGCCGTCAAGGCCGCCACCGACGCCGGAGCCGCCGCCGCCGAGAAGGTGGGCGAGCTCATCTCCGTACACGTCATCCCCCGGCCCCACGCCGAGGTGGACGGCATCCTGCCCCACCGCAGCGGCGAGTACAATCAGGGGTAAGCCATGGCCCTGCTGACGGAAGAGGTCGTCCGGCAGATGTCCAACGGCGGGACCCGGGGCCCCGTGGTGGTCTCCCGGGACGACGTGCTGACCCCCTCCGCCCGGAGCTGGCTCCGGGAGCACCGGGTGGAGGTGGTCTATCCCCAGGGGCGGGCGGCGGAGGGCGAGACCTCTGCTCCCGCGGGGGATCGGGCCCGGTATCAGACCCTGTTCGGAGCCGCCCTGGACCACAAGCCGGAGCATATGACCCACCTCCGGGGCAACGTGCTGGTCTTCAAGGACCACCCCCGCATCGCGTTCCGGGGGTACATCGACCTGCTGGAGGCCGAGATCACTCTGGCCCAGCAGGCCGCCGCCCAGGAGGGATACCGGACCCTGTGCGGAGAGCTGGAGGAGGTGCTGGGCTTCGTCCGGCGCTTCATCCGCTTCGATGTGCTCTCCGAGCCGGTGGGGGAGGTGCGAGTGTGCTCCCTGGGGCCGGAGGAGCTGCGGGAGCAGTCCCACTACCCGGAAAAATACTTCGGCCAGCCCCACTTCCTGGTGCACTGGACCGACGGAGCCGCCATCCTGGCGGTGAACAAGCTGCGCACCGTGGTGCGGCAGACCGAGCTGGCGGCCTATAAGGCCTTCCGGGACGAGAACGGGGCGGTGACCCGGGAGGATATCCTGCTGGGGCTCAACCGGCTGTCCTCCCTGATGTGGATCATGATGATCAAATTAAAGGCGGGAAAGTATCCCAGAGAGAGCGGGTGAACAGATGCACAGCGTCAATACCGTGGGCATGGAGCGGCTGGCGGAGGAGATCGTCCGCCGGGTCACCATCGAAATCGAGGCCTCGGGCCGTCATGTCCATCTGTCCCGGGCGGATGTGGACGCGCTGTTCGGCGTGGGCTACCGGCTCAACCGGGTCAAGGACCTGAGCCAGCCCGGACAGTTCGCCTGCGCCGAGCGGGTGACCCTGACGGGCCCCAAGGGGAGCTTCCAGAACGTGGTCATCCTGGGCCCCGAGCGGGGCGAGAGCCAGGTGGAGCTGTCCCTCACCGACGCGGTGGCCCTGGGGGTGGCGCCCCCGGTGCGCATCTCCGGCGACATCCGGGACACCCCCGGCATCACCGTGCGCCGCGGGGACCGGGAGCTGCGGCTCCAGCGGGGGCTCATCGTGGCCAAGCGTCACATCCACATGACCCCGGCGGACGCCGCCCTGTTCGGCGTGGCCGACAAGCAGAACGTCAGCTTCCGCACCTTCACCGCCCGGCCGCTGGTCTTCGGGGACACCGAGGTCCGGGTCAGCGACAAGTTTACCACCGTGGTCCACCTGGACTATGACGAGGCCAACGCCTGCGGGTTCCGAAAGGGCGACCGGGGGATGATCGTGAAATGACGGTGGAGGAGCGGGGCAGTGAGCTGGTCATCACCCGGCTGCCCGTGGAGCAGATGGGCATACTCGCCCTGGGCCTGGCCCTGGAGCGGGAGGAAAAACAGGTGCTGGAGGCCCTTCTCTCCGGCCGGAAGGTCCGGGTCCTGGAGTCCGGACTGGAGTACAAGCAGTACAAGAAGACGGCCCCCATGGGGGTCTTTCAGAAATTTGTGGCTCTGGAACGGGAGCTGCGGGAGATGGGCGTCTGTGTTATTAGGGACCGTCATTGGTAATGTGTGGTGCACCAAAAAGCTCCAGAGCCTCACCGGGCAGGCTTTCCTGCTGGTGGCTCCGGAGGGGCACCAGGGTCCGCCCCTGGTGTGCGCCGATCAGGCCGGGGCCGGGCCCGGCGACCAGGTGCTGGTGGTATCCGGCGGCGGGGCCCGGGTGGCCGCCGGAGCCCATGTGCCCGTGGACGCCGCCATCGTGGGGATCGTGGACCACGTGGAGCGGTAGCGGCCGCCCGCCGGCGCCGGGCGGGTTGGGCCCGCCCAAAAACCAAATCCAAAGGGGGCAATCCTTTGTCCGTCAATGAAATTATCGTCTATATCATGGTCCTCTTCATGGCCCTGGGAGCGGTGGACCGGATCATCGGCAACCGCTTCGGCCTGGGGGAAAAATTTGAAGAGGGCATCATCGCCATGGGGTCGCTGGCCCTGTCCATGATCGGCATCATCTGTCTGGCGCCGGTGCTGGCCGGGCTCCTGCGGCCGGTGGTGGTGCCCCTCTACTCCTTCCTGGGGGCCGACCCGGCCATGTTCGCCGGGACCATCCTGGCCAACGACATGGGGGGCGCGCCCCTGGCCAAGGAGCTTGCCCTCACCCCCGAGGCGGGCCAGTTCGGCGGCCTGATCGTGGGCTCCATGCTGGGGCCCACGGTGGTATTCACCATCCCCGTGGCCCTGGGCATCATCCGGCCGGAGGACCAAGAGTTCTTGGCAAGGGGCGTGCTGGCCGGGGTCATCACCATCCCCATCGGCGGCCTGGTGGGCGGCCTCGCGGCGGGCTTCCCCCTGATGATGGTGTTGAAAAACCTGATCCCCATCGTCCTCATCGCCGTCCTCATCGCGTTGGGCCTGGCCTTTATTCCCAACGGAATGGTGAAGGGCTTCCAGGTCTTTGGCAGGTTCGTCATCATCGTCATCACCGTGGGCCTGGCCGCCGCCATCGTAGAGGCCCTCACCGGCATCACCCTCATCCCCGGCATGAACCCCATCGAGGAGGGCTATGCCACCGTGGGCGGCATCGCCATCGTGCTGGCGGGCGCCTTCCCGCTGGTCTTCGTCATCACCAAGGTGTTCCGGAAGCCCCTGATGAGGCTGGGCCATCTGCTGGGCATGAACGACATCGCCGCCGCCGGGCTGGTGGCCACTCTGGCCAACAACATCCCCATGTTCCAGATGATGGGCGACATGGACCGGCGGGGCAAGATCATCAACGTGGCCTTCGCCGTCTCCGCCGCCTTCGTATTCGGGGACCATCTGGGCTTTACCGCCGGATTCGACGCCGCCATGATCTTTCCCATGATCGTGGGCAAGCTGGTGGGCGGCGTCACCGCCGTAGCTGCGGCTATGCTGCTGACCCGAAAGGAGGCAGACCATGGCTGAACGGGACCGAGCTGCCATCGAGGAGCTGGTGCGGCGGGTGCTGCTGGAAAAGCTGGGCGGAAACGGGCCGCGGGTGAAGAAAGTGGAGGTGCCCCGGCTGGATGTGGCCGCGGAGCACCGCATGGACACCGGGAACCCGGCCGACCGGGTGTGGACCCGGGACCTGTTCACCCTGGAGGAGGCCCCCCGGCTGGGCTGCGGGCTGATGGTCATGGAGCGGACCACTTTCCCCTGGACCCTGACCTACGACGAGATGGACTACGTCATCGAGGGGCGGCTGGACATCCTGGTGGACGGACAGACCGTCTCCGCCGGGCCGGGCGAGGTGCTGTATATCCCCAAGGACACCTCCATCCAGTTTTCGGTGCGGGACAAGGCCAGGTTCCTCTATTTCGTCTACCCGGCCAACTGGCAAAATTAAAAGTGCAAAGGGCCGGTCTCAGACCGGCCCTTTCCTTGCGTTTACGCATTTTTAAGGGAAAAATAAGAACCGTCGGAGGGCGGCTGTGGTACAATAAAGACAACAACCCCGGAAAAGCCCATAATATCAGGGCTTCCGGGGTTGCCTGTTACTAATGCGCTACTGTTCAGGGTTCTTTGAACATGGTTTGTTCAACCTTTTGAACCCCTATTCCACCAGTTCCACGGCGGCTTTCAGTTCGTCCAAAGTCTTATGATTATAGACCCGGTTTCCTGTGTCTTTGGACACATGACCCATGAGAAGATCACAGCATTTTTGGTTTGCCCCGGCCCGGTCAAGGCGGGTTCTGAATGTATGGCGGCATTCGTGGGGCGTATGATCCATTCCCCAAGCCTTCATGAAGTCAGCCCAGAACAAGCGGTATTGACTTTGGGAACACTGTTTCCCGTTGTAGCTGAAAAGATAACTTCCCGGCTCATTCATGCGCCGTTCAATCAACGGCCTGATCTTGGAATGGATGGGAACCACCCTATCTTTACCGGCCTTGGTTTTGGTTCCGCCCTTCATCGTCCCGGCCTGAAGGTCAACATCAGATTTCTTCATGGATAGAAGTTCACTGATTCGCCACCCGGAATATAGAAATACAAGGACGGAATCAACCCACGGTTCATTCTGGTGTTTCCAAACTGTGTTGACCTCATCATCTGTGAACGGTTGCTTTTGTGTTGGTGGAATTGGATCAGAAGTGAGAAGATCAGAAAAGCACCGGTTGATTATATCCATTTCCAAAGCGAACCGGTCAAGATGGCCCCAAAGGTTCTTGATTGCCGCTTGGGTGGAATAGGATTTTCCACAAGTATCAATGGTTTCTTGCATTTGATAGGATCGAATTTGTTTGTAGGGCTTACTTCCAAGCGGGGCGCAGTATTTGTAAGCAGAAGTCATTGATGCCCGGTTACTGGCTCCCAGCTTTGGGGCCTTTTTCTCTTTCCATAAGTCGAATAGCTGTTGAAGTGTGATCTTGGCCCGGTCAACATCCCATGGATCACGGTTGTATTCTGATAGGATCATCAAACCTTCTTCCCGTGTGGCGGCATATCCGATGATCTCATAGATTGGATGGCCTTTGTCATTCCACCCGGTTACTTTCTTGATGATGAAGGGCCTACGCCGGTTCCCGGATAACCGGGCCACAGTTCCAAAGCCGTTGGGCGCTCTCATAGTAAACACCTGTCCTTTCGTGAAAATGGTTGCATTGAACCAAGGGCAGGTGCTATAATAGCTTTTGCAGAGGTGCTATTATTGGGCCTGTCCCAGTATGGTATCTTTAACCGCCTTTCCTGTTGGCGCAGGGAGGGCGGTTATTTTTTTACTTGTTAAGTTCTTCTGTGATTTCTTGGATAATTTCAGTTTCTGGCCGGGTATCCTTCAACCGTTCCACCAAAGCCGGAATAGAAGCCTTGGTGGATTCTACAAGGGCTTCTATATCATCTTCATACAGAATGAAGCTATTGGGGGCTTTTCCAACAACCCAATAAGGGCGTTCCAGTCCATTTTCCCCTATGACGGATTTTTCTTCCACATCACCATAGATTTCTTCAAGGGCCACCACAATACCTTCAAATAAATATGTGGACTGCTCCAACTGCCTAAATTCCTCTGTATTCTGGTGTTCTGCCCAAGTCAAATCTTCCTTGATTTTGACAATGGGAACCCCTAAAGCCTTTGCTATTTTTTCTATGGTTTCAATTTTTGCGTTTTGCTTATCCGCTTCATATTTACGAATATTTGCTTCATTTATACCGCATAGTTCCCCAAGCTGTTTTTGTGTTAGCCCCCTTTCTTTTCGCAATTTCCTGATATTTTCACCTACCGTCATGCCGGTATCACCTCCAATGAAACCAGTATAGCACAAGAATAGAGAAAATAACAGATTGAAAAAAATCTTTTTCGGTATTGACAGGTTTGTTTCAACCTGATATGATTATAGCAGGTCGAAAACAACCTGTCAACAGATTTTTAGAAAGGATGAATCAAATTGAAGGTAAACAAAAAGAAACTGAAATTGGCAATGGCTAATGTCTGTATGGACTCAAGGGATTTGGCGGTTGCCGCCAATCTTCCCCGGCCCACGCTGAACAATGCCATAACCGGGCGGAATTTACGCCCCGCCACCATTGGCAAGATCGCCAAGGCCCTGAATGTGCCTGTGGAACAGATTCTTGAAGAATGATAGGAGGCCAATGATGCAAAAAAAAAAAAAGAAGGTGATAATCAGTGATTGACGGCATTTGTAGAGCCAATAACAAGCACCCTTCAGAGGGTGAGGGTTACCGGGAATATGTCGGCCCGGATGAAAAAATCAGAGGTTACAACGGCGATTTGTGCGCCCGTCTGAAGCCGGGATTCCTGAAGCTGGACATTGACGATTTCGACCACGATACCAGCGAACTTGACGAACCCATTAAAGGGAAGCCCAGAAGTGAAGCTGTATTGGCTTGGCTGGATTCCAAAGGAATTCGCTATAATTTGATGATCACGGAACATGGAAAACACTTTTATTTCAGAGTTCCACAAAATTACCCACATGAAGCCAATAAAATCAACTGGTATTCTGCATTGGGAATTAAAGTTGAAGTCAAATTGGGCGGTGGGCAATCCAAAGAACACATCCCATTCAAAGTGGGGGGCGTTCTCCGAAAGTGGGCCGCTGGTGATATGCTGAATGAAGCCATTGATGAATTGCCGGTTGAATTGTGGCCTTTGCAGAAGTCTAAAAACCGGCCATTTGATTTTACAACCCTATCGGATGCCCGGAACAATGGTTTTTCTGAATATGCGTTCGCTTTGGCTTGGAAAGGTTACACCATTGAACAAATTCAAAGCACAATTCAGGCTATCAATGATTTTGTGCTGGAAACCGGCCTTCGTTGTAGTGAAATTGATACCATTCTTCGGGAAGAAACCTTGGAGAAGTTGCGGAACATCATTAACCAGAAGGAAGAAAAGAACCTGTCCCCTGTGGCTGTTGCCAATGAACTTCTGGAACAGCACCATTTGATTTATCTGAATGGCAATCTTTATGCCTATCAAAATGGGGTATATAAGCCATTCGGCAAGGATCAAATCAACGCATATATCAGCAAGCACTATCCTTTCGCCAAAATCCGCTTTCGGCAAGAAGTGGCCGAACAAATCAAGGGAGCCGCTTACATTGACCAAGCGGAAGAAAGCCCCATGATCAATGTGAGAAATGGCATGTTGGAAATTGCGGATGATGGTACAATAACGCTTCACCCCCACAACCCTGATATTATCAGCTTCCGACAGTTTCATGCAGACTATGACCCTTCAGCGGTTTGCCCTGTGCTTGACAAAGCCCTTGAAAATGCGTTTAGCAAAAGTTCAGAACAGATTGAACTATTCGACCAGATCATGGGTTATCTTATGATGAACCACACACGGTATCAGAAGTGCTTCTTTTGGGTGGGGCTTCCATCTTCGGCTAAAAGTACGCTTTCTACGATGGTTCGCCGGTTCTGCGGGGAAGAAAATGTTTCTTCCGTGGAATTGGAAGATTTGGGGAATCGGTTCGGATTGGCTGGCCTTGTGAACAAAACACTGAACATTGTACCGGATATTAAGAAAACGAAATTGTTTGCTTCCGGTCTGTTTAAGGCCCTTGTGGGTGGCGATGCCGTTCATGTGGAACAAAAATACCGGGAATCGTTTGATTATGTTTTCACCGGGAAAATGATTTTTGGTATGAACCTGTTCCCGGACTTTTCAGCAGACTTTGAAGGTATCGAACGGCGGCTTGTGATTTTGAAGTTTGAACGGGTTTACAAGCGGACGGATCCCGATTATAACCCCGCCATTGACGATGATCTTTCTACTGATGAAGCTATGAGCGCACTTCTAAACCGGGCCATTTCTGGTTATAAGAGCCTGACCCAAAACAAAGGATTTATTGAAACCCGGAAAAGCAAACAGCAGATGGCCGCTTTTGTGTCGGAAAATGATTCCGTTGTTGCGTGGGTGGAAAGCCTTGATGATGTCGGCATTTTGGAGCGGGAGCCGATAAGCGGCCCGGAAGGGCTTTATAAAGCGTATGAAATCTATTGTAACGCCAGCGGAGAAAGGGCAAAGGATCAAAAGGATTTCACCCGGATTATTAAAACCCGCTATGGATATGAGAGCTATATCAAACGCATAGAGGGTAAACGGATGCCCATGTTTCGGAAAAAAATAACTGTCTGCCTGTCCTTCTGAAATCCCATTTTACAACCTTGTATATAGGGAAAATATTTTTCTAAAAAGTTTTTTGATAGGAAAAAAGTATATAAAATACTACTTTGAGAAGGACAGACGGACAGGCCGAAAGGAGAGGATACCCATTGACGATAAGTGAATTTAGGCAGTATGCAAAGAAATGGGGTAAAGGTCAAGACCCGGTAAAGCTGTTGTTACCCTTGGATCAGTTGGAATTGCTACCGGCCAATAAAAAGCGGAAAACCCATGCTGTGGATCATCGTTCCTTTATGGATTCAGATGGATATTGGAACATATACCCGATAGCGATTGATTCATTTCATGTTTATATCGTTTGCCCTTATTGTCAGCAAATCCATATTCACGGAAACGATAAAGGTCATTATGAAGGCCCCAGATGTCCCCATTGTTTCGCACAAGCTAAAAACTACCGAATTTTGAAGATTTCAAAGAAAGGACTGCATCAAAATGACACTTAATCAACTGAAAACCAGAGCCAAGGCCCTTGATCTTATGATCCGCAAGGATGGCAAAGGCGGCTATTTGTTGGTAGACCCCAGCACCAACGCCCTTGCCGCTCCCGGCCCCATGACCATTGAAGAAGTGGAAATGTGGCTGGATGATTTGGACAAGCCCCAGCAATAAGAAAAGCCCCCTTGTGTCACCGTCTGCAAACTCTGACACAAGGGAGCCAAACCAACCACCCAAAGGGCGGCTTGTGGATAGTATAACACATGATCCGCCCGGCAATCAAGAAAGGACGGAATTACATAATGAAAAATCTGATCGACACGGCCAAGGCCACCAAGGTTCCTGAGAAGTACGAACTTCGGGCAAGTGATCTGGAAACCCTGTACTGTGAAGCCCATGGGGATGTGTTCAGGATGATTTCTTGGGCGTTCAAGATTGGCTTCCATCAGGGGCAGAAGGCAAAGGGGGAATAATCATGACAAAGGAAGATATGATTTCCCTTGGTATTCCCAAGGATCGGATGAAGGATTTCCGAACCCGGTATTTTGCCGATGTGAAGAAAGCCGCCCATCGTATGAACAAATCTTCGGAGCAGTCAACCGATGATGTGAAGAAGGCCATTTCCGCATTGGTTCAGGTGATTGATGATTCTGAAATCTTGCACCAGATTCTTTCCTATGTGGCTTCCCTTCATGCTGGGGGTTATCGCTGATGTCGATACAAATCAATGTCAGCTATACCCCGGACGAGGAAGCGAAAATAACCCGGCTTGAAACCCTTATGAAGTCACTTTTGCCCCGTCATAAGGTCAAGAAAAGCGCAGGTACACCCCCCTATAACCACCTGTATTTCACACCTACGAAAAGCGAAAAGCACACGAAATAGGCGGTTTTCCTTGACCTACACCCCCATATATGGTATAATTCTAATATAGTACCCCACCCCCTACCGGGTGGAAGCTGTGAGAAAACGGCGTGGGAATCGTTCTTTTTGGGACGGTTCCCACGCTTTTTCTATATTTAGCCTACTTCGGGCGTTAAACGGAGGTATGAAAGATGGATGAAACCAAGACCATGAACAACCAGAACCCGGATGGAGCCGGGGCAAAAACCTTCAGTCAGGACGATGTGAACCGCATTGTTGGTGAACGCCTTGCCAAAGAGAAGGCAAAGGGGGAAGCCGCCCTTGCTGAAAGGGAACAGCAACTTGCCCAGCGTGAATTGCTGTTGACCGCAAAAGAGAAGTTGACCGAAAACGGCCTTCCGGTGGAGCTGGTGGACGCTCTGAATGTGTCCAGCCCTGAAGCACTGGAAAAGGCCCTGTCCATCGTGAAAACGGTTATGGACAAACACAAAGCGGAAGCCCGACCTATCAAGATCAGCGGGGCTAAACCGGCTGAAAGTCTGTCCCATGCAAAGAACACCGGTGACAGTTCGCTTAGAAAGGCTATGGGGCTTCCCGAATAAGAAAGGAAGTGCCATAAATGGCTACAATCAATTTAGTTACTACATTCCTTCCGCTGGTGGATGAAAAGTTTACCACGGAATCCCGCAAATCCCTGTTGACCAACAATGACTTTGATTGGACTGGGGCGCATTCCATCAAGGTTTATAAGGTCAGCACTTCGGCCATGAACGACTATGACCGCCCCGGCGCAAACACCGCCACAAATTGGAGCAGATTTGGCCCCGTGGCCGGTCTGGATGCCACCACCGAGGAAATGACCCTGAAGAAGGATCGTTCCTTCACCTTTGCCATTGACAAGCTGGACACGGACGAAACAGCCAGTCAGCTTCAGGCGGCAAGTGCTTTGGCCCGTCAGCTTCGGGAAGTGGTGATCCCGGAGGTGGACACTTACACTTATGGCGTGATGTGTGCCGGTGCCGGTAACAAACCCGCCGCCATTGCCCTGACCGCTGAAAACATCTGTGGTGAGATTTTCAAGGCAAATACCACCCTTGATAATGCCGAGGTGCCCGAAACCGGGCGGATCATCGTGGTAACACCTGATACTTACCTTCTGATGAAGCAGTCTAAGGATATTTTCTTGGAAACCGATGTGGCGGAAAATATGCGGCTTCGGGGCGTGATCGCCCAGCTTGACGGGGCGCAGATCATCAAGGTTCCCGCCAACCGCCTTCCTGACAAATTCGGCTTTATGATTGCCCATCCTGTGGCAACTGTGGCCCCTACCAAGTTGGAGGATTACAGAATCCATCAAGACCCGCCCGGAATTTCCGGTGATCTGGTGGAAGGCCGTGTTTGCTATGATGCCTTTGTGCTGGATAACAAGAAAGCAGCTATCTACTATCAGGCTGTGACCGAGGGCTAATATCTGATGCGGGGTGTGTGGGCGTGGCCTATGCGCCCCGTATTTGACTTGTGGGAGGTTTTCATGGAACGGATAGACCGACTAATCATTAAAGCTAAAAAGGCCGCACAAGCCAAGGCGGAACGGTTTACAGTGGGTTTTGTGACCTATGAACCGGATAAGGGTAAATACAAGGCTTTCGGCCACCTGTGGGGCGGCAGGAAGGCTTCTGGATGCCGTTATGTGGTTACATGGCATGACAGCACAGAAGCCGCCACCAATGCCCTGATTGGCCTTTATGACCAATACCCAAACCCCGTTGAAGATGCCGTGATCTTCTTCAATGTGATTGACCAGTAAGAAGGGAGTGAAACACCATGCCCCGGCGCAAAACGCTAAAGCTATCTACCCCGGCAGATATACGCCGGGCCATTTCAAGGGTTGCAAATATGGCCCTGAACAATGAAATTGATCCCAAGAGAGCCAACACCCTTCTTTATGCCTGTAATGCCGCTCTTGCGGCCATTAAAACAGACGAATATGAAAAGAAGCTGGTGGAACTGGAAGGGCTGTTGTCTACTATGGAAGGGCGGTAATCAGATGGTAGAGCCAACAAAAGCCGAAATCATACTGGATCAGGTGACAAAATCCAACCAGCTTATAAAGCGTTTGCGGTTTTGTATGGATCACCCTATTCCTCTGGTTCACTTGAACTTGCTACCTTCTACCAAGGCTTCCATAAGAGCCTATCAAGATGAAGTTCAGACTTTCATTGACTGCTTAACCGCCCAGCGTGAAAAGATTTTGGCCCTTGTAAAGAAGATACCGGATGGAGAAGTTCAGCTTGTTTTACAGTTGCGCTATGGACTTTTGGACAACGCTACAAAGAAAATGCCTTGGATGGATATACCACCCCTGATGAATTATGAAGTAGAAACCCTATATAGGCGGCACCGGAAAGGCATTGACTATTTGAATATGCTTTTGGAGAAAGAGGGGGTTCCAGAATGGCGCGTTGGGGAAAATGCGACTTCAAAGAACTGAAGAATTTGGAAAAGCGCCTTGGGCAGTTGGATAAAGCTGATTTGGATAGCTTTTGCCGCCAAATGGCTAATGACCTTGCGGGGCGGTTGCTGAACAAGGTTGTGAAGCGGACACCTGTTGTATATGGCACCTTGCGGGATGCGTGGGCTGTGATGCCCGTGGGCCACCGGGGAACCCATTACACGGTGGTTGTGCTGAATAACCTTCAGTATGCTTCCTATGTGGAGTACGGCCACCGGCAAGAGCCGGGGCGCTTCATCCCCGGATATTGGGAGAATGACCGCTTTGTTTATGATCCCGATGCTGAAGGCGGGATGGTGCTGAAGAAGAATTGGGTGAAGGGCCGTTATATGCTGACGATTTCCACACAAGAATTGGAACAGCAAGCGCCCAAACTGATTGAACAGAAGTTGTACCAATTTTTGCGGCCTATCTTTGAAAATGGCTGATACAGACAGCGGCCCCGGATCATAGCCGATCCGGGGTTTCTTCTTTTGGTCAGGTATGCTATACTGAAATTCAAAGGGGGTGAACCAGTATGGGGAAAGGGTATGTGTATAGATGCTCAAAATGCGGCCATGAAGAAGAACTTCTTTCCGGTGTGGGCTTCATGTCCCCTGTGGAAGCCGATATGGAGCGGGAAAGCATTCTGGCGGGTATCTATGGCCCCAAGGCACAAGCGGCCCTTGTAGCCCATCCTGAAGCCCCTGTGAGCGTTGAAAGGGCTATGTACCAATGCGGGGCCTGTGGCAAGCTGGAAAGCCGTCTGGCGGTCACTGTGAAGGCCCCTGTCCGGGTTCCAATCCTTCAGCGGTGTGATTGTGGGGCCACCATGCACCGGATCAGGAGCGGGAAAGATATGGTTTGCCCAGCTTGCCGGGACCCCCTGAAGAAAACGGATATTGTAGCCGTTAGCCTTTGGGATTGAAAGTTAATTTTCAAGGGAAAAACTGTGTTGCTTTTGTGTTACTAATACCCCCTAAAACGGGGCGGTTCCCACAAACGCTAAAATACTGAACTTCCTTGAACTGCAAGCGTTAGCGGCGCTGAATAACGCTCAAAAATTCAGTGAAAAACTGAACAATTCATGGTACAATAAAGAAAAACCAACGGAAAGGAGGGCGCGCGATGCCGGCGCTGGGATGGGGAGTGCTGATTGCCGGGCTGCTGGCGGGCCTGACGGTCCTTCTGCTCTACCGGGTCCTGAATCAGCGGGACCAGGTCCATAAGCCCCACGAGACCATCTACGGCGTGGGCTTTAAAAGGGCCCTGCTGATCTACCAGCCCTCCAACCGGGGCGGCAACCGCCTGGCGGCCCAGACACTGGCCGAGGCGCTGGCTCAGGCCGGTTACACCGTCACGGTAAACCACCCCTCCCGGCGGCTGGAGTACGACCCCATGGGCTACGACCTGCTGATCTTCGGCGGGGCGGCCTATCTGGGAGGGCTGGCCCGCCCTCTTATTGAGTATGCCTCCCGGCTGAAGTACACCGGCCGGCGGGTGCTGCTATACGTGACCGGGGACATGGAACGCACCCCCGAGCTGGCCGCCTTTCGGCTGTGCGTGCCCGCGGGCAACCGGGTGCGCTCCATCAAGATCCGGCCCTGGGAGGGGAAAAAGCTGGCGGAATTCGCCACCCTGAAGGGCGCGTGGTGAGAGAAAAGAGGGACGGGCGGGCGGCTCGTCCTTTTTTTCGTGGGCGGAGTGTGGTAAAATACACCGTACATCACTGCAAAGGAGTAACCTATGGACGCCATCATACTGAGCCTGGCCCGGGAGCTGGGCCGCGAAGCCGTCCACGTGGAAAACGTGGTCAAGCTCATCGACGAGGGAAACACCATCCCCTTTATCGCCCGGTACCGCAAGGAGCTCCACGGTACCATGGACGACACCACCCTGCGCACGTTGGCCGACCGGCTGAACTACCTGCGCAATCTGGACAAGCGCCGGGAAGAGGTCAAGGCCGCCATCGAGGGACAGGGCAAGCTGACGGAGGAGCTCTCCGCCGCCATTGACGCCGCCGCCACCCTGGCGGAGGTGGAGGACCTGTACCGCCCCTACCGGCAGAAGCGGCGCACCCGGGCCACCGCCGCACGGGAAAAGGGGCTGGAGCCCCTGGCCCAGCTCCTCTTCGCCCAGGAGCGGGACTGCCCCGACCCGGAGAAGGCCGCCCAGGCTTACATCGACCCGGAAAAGGGGGTGGAGAGCGCCGAGCAGGCCCTGCAGGGGGCGGGCGACATCATCGCCGAGTGGATCTCCGACGACGCGGGCATCCGCAAGGCCCTGCGGGAGCTGTGGTGGCGGAAGGCGGACCTGGTCTCCTCCGCTGCCGGCAAGGAGCCGGAGGATTCGGTGTACCGGCTTTACTACCAGTTCCGTACCCCGGTGTGCCGGGCCATGGGCCACCAGGTGCTGGCCATCAACCGGGGGGAACGGGAGGAGCTCCTGAAGGCTGCGGTGGACATGGACCGGGAGACCGCCCTCATCGCCGTCCGCCGGGCGGTGCTGGTCCCCGGCGCCCCCTCCATGGCCTTTGTCCGCTCCGCCGCCGAGGACGCCTACGACCGGCTCATCGCCCCCAGCGTGGAGCGGGAGATCCGCAACACCCTCACCGAACACGCAAACGAGGGGGCCATCCGCAACTTCGGCCTAAACCTGAAGCCCCTGCTCATGCAGCCGCCGGTAAAGGGCAAGGTCACCATGGGCCTGGACCCCGGCTACCGCAACGGCTGCAAGGTGGCGGTGGTGGACGGCACCGGCAAGGTGCTGGATACGGCGGTGGTCTACCCCACCTTCAGCGAACGGAAAAAGCAGGAGGCCATCGACGTGCTGGCCCGGATGGCCCGGAAGCACGGCGTGGAGCACATCGCCATCGGCAACGGCACCGCCAGCCGGGAGACGGAGCAGATGACGGTGGAGCTCATCCGTAGTCTGGGGGGCGGGGTGTCCTACATGATCGTCAACGAGGCGGGGGCCAGCGTGTATTCCGCCTCCAAGCTGGCCGCCGAGGAGTTCCCCGACTACGACGTGAATCTGCGCTCCGCCGTGTCCATCGCGCGCAGGCTCCAGGACCCCCTGGCCGAACTGGTGAAGATCGACCCCAAGGCCATCGGCGTGGGCCAGTACCAGCACGACATGCCCCAGGCCCGGCTGGACGTGACCCTCAACGGCGTGGTGGAGGACTGCGTCAACGCCGTGGGCGTGGATCTGAACACCGCCTCCGTCCCTCTGCTGACCCGGGTGTCGGGGCTCAACGCCGCCACCGCCAAAAACATCGTCAAATACCGGGAGGAGAACGGGGCCTTTACTACCCGCAGACAGGTTTTGAAGGTGCCCAAGCTGGGGCCCAAGGCCTTTGAGCAGGCGGCGGGCTTTCTGCGGGTGCCGGAGAGCAAAAACGTGCTGGACAACACCGCCGTCCACCCGGAGAGCTACGCCGCGGCGGAGGTGCTGCTGGAGCTGTGCGGCTGCGACCGGAAGGGGGTGAAGGCCGGGGCCATCGGGGATCTGCGGGAGCGGGTGGCCGCCTACGGCGAGGAGCGGGCCGCCGCGGCCTGCGGCGTGGGGGTGCCCACCCTGCGGGATCTGGTGACGGAGCTGCTGAAGCCCGGCCGGGACCCCCGGGACGAGCTGCCCAAGCCCATCCTCCGCACCGACGTGATGGAGATCAGAGACCTGAAGCCGGGCATGGAGCTTACCGGCACCGTGCGCAACGTCATCGACTTCGGGGTCTTTGTGGACGTCGGGGTCCATCAGGACGGCCTGGTCCACATCAGCCAGCTCTGCCAGCGGAGGGTCCGCCACCCCAGCGAGGTCTGCGCCGTGGGGGATGTGGTCACGGTGTGGGTGCTGGAGGTGGAGGAGAAGAAAAAGCGGATCTCACTGACGATGCGGAAGCCCAAGGAGGGATAGAAATGGTCCTGTCCTTTGAACAGGCGGGGGAGCTGCTGGACCGGATGGCCGAGGAGTTCCCACCGGAATTTTACGACGAGCTCAATGGGGGCATCTGCCTGCTGCCCGAGGCCAAGCACGATCCGGAGTTCCCGGAGGGGGAGCTCTACATCATGGGGGAATACCGCAACAGCGGTATGATGGGAAAGTTCATCAATCTGTACTACGGCTCCTTCGCCGCCCTGGCCCGGCAGGAGAACTGGCGGCAGGAGGACTGGGAGGAGGAGCTTTACGGCACGCTGGCCCATGAATTCACCCACCACATGGAGGGCCGGGCCGGAGAACGGGGCCTGGAGATCCAGGACGAAGCGTTCCTGGAGCAGTACCGGGAGGGAAGAGCACAAGACTGAAAAAACCGCCTTCGGCCGTTATTCGGCCGAAGGCGGTTCATCATAAAGTTTATAATGTACAATTTTGTAATCATAATGTGATTACAAAATGGAGGGATAGTATGGACGATGATAAGAGTGAGGTGCTCTACCGGAAGATGTATTTCGGGCTTTTCCGGGCGGTCACAGAGGCATTGGAGGCCATGGCACAGCAAAACTTCGGCGCGGCGGCGGACCGTCTGCGCCGGGGGCAGCGGGACGCGGAGGAAATTTTTATCGCGCGGGACGGGAAGGGCGGAGAGTGAAGACTCTCCGCCCTTCCCACATCCTAAGCGATACGAAAATACATGATTCGGTTATTCCGCGGGAAGGTGCTCAATGTCGAAGCCGACCACAAAGTCTATACTGACAAAAACGGAACGAAAGGATTTGCTTTCCCAGTCCGCAGGATGGATGCCGATCTGAAAACCACAAAGATCAAAGCGGGAGCAAATTTGAACACCACACTCGAACCGACCGTATTCCTGCTGAATACCGTTGATAACGGGCACCATCCGGAAGCGACCGGAGGGTGGGACAATTTCTATGTGATGTTCAAAACAGAAACAGACGTATACTTCGGGATTGTAAAGACAAAGGTCACTGATCGAGGGCGCGTGTTCCACGACATTACTGAGATACAAAAAGAGGGAGACCCGTCCACCCGCGGTGTCAACGGAATAAATCCGCCGCCCGCTAGGACTGGGTCTCCCGGAGTAAGCCCCGCCTACGGCAATCCCGCCAATGGCGGAACGTACCAAGAGACAGGGCCTACTCTTTCTGCCCCCATTATAGCAGATTCCTCCGCCGGTGGCAATACCCAGTCTGCCCTCCATAAAGGCGATCTATCCGCCACGGATGCGGGCGGTAGGCTGTCGCTGGACGAGTTCCTGGGACTTCGTGGAATTAGAGCGCCTATAAGCGACTACATGGACGATAAGCTGCGGATACCGCACGGAGAGACTGCTAGGCAGAAGGCCCAGCGCGAAAGAAGCGCTGCTTCGGCGGCGGATGACTATGCTGCACGCCGACAGGCGGCCATTTAGGGCGCGGACAGCCGGGCCCGCAGGCCGGAATAGCGCCGCTGCTGCCGGTCGTTGTGGACCATCTGGACCACCTTGCCCTCGTCCCCCACCACGATAAACAGCTCCCGGGCCCGGGTGATGGCCGTGTAGAGCACCCCCCGGGTCAGCAGCATGGGGGCTCCGTCACAGGCCGCCAGGATCACCGCCCGGTACTCGCTGCCCTGGGCCTTGTGGACGGTCATGGCGTAGGCGGGCTCCAGCTCGCCCAGCAGGTCGGGGGTGTACGCCACGATCCGCCCCTCAAAGTCCACCGTGATCCGCTCATCCCGGGGGTCGATCCCGGTGATGCGGCCCACATCCCCGTTGAACACCCCCAGGCCCGAGCTCAGGCCGTCCGCCGCCTTCCACATCAGGTCGTAGTTGTTCCGCACCTGCATCACCCGGTCCCCCTGCCGGAAGAGAAAGGGGCCGAAGCGCCGCTCCGGCTTGTCCTCCGCCGGGGGATTCAGGGCCGCCTGGAGGGCGGCGTTGAGAGATTGGGTGCCGGTGGTGTGCTTGCGGGTGGGGGAGAGGACCTGGATCTGCTCCGCCGGTATGCCCATCTTTTCCGGCAGGCGGGTCCGGCACAGCTCCACAATGGTGTCCGCCGTCCGCTGGGGGTCCCGGCGGCGAAGAAAGAAAAAGTCCTTTTTGTTGTTATGCAGGTCGGGCACCTCGCCCCGGTTGACGCTGTGGGCGTTCATGACGATGGCGCTCTCGGCGGCCTGACGGAAGATCTCGGTCAGCCGCACCATGGGCACCCGCCCGCTGCGGATCAGATCGGACAGCAGGTTGCCCGGCCCCACCGAGGGGAGCTGGTCCGGGTCCCCCACCAGGATCAGGCGGCAGTCCCCCCGCAGGGCGGCCAGCAGGGCCCGCATCAGGGAGATATCCACCATGGAGGTCTCGTCCACGATGACGGCGTCGGCCCGGAGGGGATCGTCCTCGCAGTGGGAGAAGACCAACTGGCCGGTGTGGTCGTCGAACTGGGTCTCCAGCAGCCGGTGGATGGTCAGCGCCTCCACCCCGCAGGTCTCCCCCAGGCGCTTGGCCGCACGGCCGGTGGGGGCCGCCAGGGCGGTCTCCAGCCCCAGGGCGTCGAAGAGAGCCAGCACCCCCCGCAGGGAGGTGGTCTTGCCTGTGCCGGGGCCGCCGGTGAGCAGCATCACCTGGGACCGGGCGGCCAGATCCACCGCCTGCCGCTGCTGGGGAGCATAGGTGATGCCCTGCTCGGCCTCGATGCGCCCGATGAGTCCGTCCAGCCCCGCCGGGGGGAGCAGCTCGTGGGCGGCCATCTCGGCCAGGCGGAAGGCCACGTATTCCTCCGCCTCCTGCATGGGGGCCAGATAGCAGGCGTCCTCCCCGGCGATGGATTCCCGGACCACCTCGCCCCGTTCGACGAGCGTGGTCAGAGCGTCCTCCAGGGGCTCGGCGTCCTCCAGGCCGATGAGGGCCCCCGTGGCCCACAGCAGCTTGCGCCGGGGCAAAAAGGTGTGGCCGTTCATCAGGTTGTGGGACAGCTCGAACAGAAGCCCCGCCTCCAACCGCTGGGGGTCGTCCCCCTCCATGCCCAGGCGGAGGGCCAACTGGTCGGCGGCGGAAAAGCCCACCCCCAGCTCCTCGTCCACCAGCAAATAGGGGTTGTCCCGGAGCACCTCCAGAGCCTGGACGCCGTAGCGGCGGTAGAGGGGCATCCCCAACTGGAGGGGCAGGCCGTTGGCCGACAGAAAGTCCAGCAGCCGCCGCATCCCCATCTGGAGCCGGAAGGACGCCCCGATCTCCAGGGCCCGCTTCCGGGTGATGCCCTTGATTTTGGTCAGCAATTCCGGCTGCTCCTCCAGCACCGTGAAAAGGTCGGCGCCGAACTCCTCCACCAGCCGCCGGGCGGTGGCGGCGCCCACCCCCTTGAGGATGCCGGAGGACAGGTACTCCAGCATGGCCTTCTCCCCGGCGGGGACCCGGCGCTCCACCGATTCGGCCTTGAACTGCTCCCCGTACGAGGCGTGGCGGCCCCAGGTGCCGGTGACGGTCAGTCCTTCGCCGGGCGCCACGCCGGGGATACACCCCACCACCGTCACCGGCTCCGGAGCGCCCACCTCCAGACGCAGGACGGTGTAGCCGTTTTCCTCGTTCTGGAAGATCACCGCGTCCACCGTCCCGTCGATGCTGTGCAGCGCCGGGGTCTCCTCCATATGTACTCGACCTCCCGTTCTGGGTTAGCCCTCCGTCAGCCGGTCGGGCAGCGCGGCCAGCGGGCACAGGAGCACCCCTGGTTCCCGGTCCGCCAGCAGCCGGGCCAGCCTGCGGCCCTCACTGTCCAGCCCGGCGTCGGCGATGACCAGGGTGAAGCGCTCCAGATGGCCCGCCCGGAGCCACAAAAGTCCCTTCACCGTCTGCTCCAGACCGGCTCCATCCCCCCGGGCAGGCACCACGGCATAGGCCGGGGCGGACCAGGACGCGGGGGAGAGCAGCCGCCCGAAGAGCAGCCAGCTCAGACAGAGCAGCCCGAAAACGGCCAGAAGGGACAGCAGAATTTCCACGATTGCTTGCAGCACAATACCCACCTCCGCGCCATTCTATGCGGAAAAGGGGGCGTTTGTTAAGGCATCACCGCACAATTCCCCACACACGTCTTGGCGGCCAATTTGCCCCACAAATGCGTTGCAAAACCTTGCAATACACAAAGTATTCCTGTGGTTTTGCGCCTTTTTGAGGCAGAAATTTTCGCTCCAATCTGCACGCGTTGAATTATGCGGCAATCCCTTAAAAAAATGCCGCGATCACGCCGCCGGTGACCAGGGATACCAGAATCCCGGCGATGACCACGCCCAGGAAAATAGCGGGCACGGCGCTGCGCAGCCGCATATCCAAGAAGGCGGCCACCAGAGCTCCGGTCCAGGCCCCGGTGCCGGGCAGAGGAATGGCCACCAGGATGCAAAGCCCCAGGTACTTGTACCGAGTGACCATCCGGCCCTTCAGGTGGGCTTTGGTCTCCAGACGGGTCACCAGGCCGTCCAGGCGGCGGCTGCGCCTGCGCAGCCACTGGAAGATGCGGCGGATATAGACGATGATGAAGGGTACGGGGAGCATGTTGCCCAGCACGGCGGCCAGGTACACCGAGGGCAGGGCGCTGCGCCCCAGCATCCCCACGCCCACGGGAATGGCGCCCCGCAGCTCCACCACCGGGAGCATGGCGATGAGAAAGGTATAGAAAAGCTCGCCGGCGGGATTTTCCGTCAGCCACTGTGCAAAATCCAAGTGTGTCACCTCATCGGCAGAAAGGGTACCTTTATTCTACCATAAGCGGCGGGGGTATAACAGGAAGATTTCATAAAAATTTGGAGGAGGACCCAGCCCCTACAGCATGCGCTTGAGGTAGCGGCCGGTGTAGGAGGCGCTGCACTGGGCCACCTCCTCGGGGGTGCCGGTGCAGACGATGCCGCCGCCGCCGTCGCCGCCCTCGGGGCCCAGGTCGATAATATGATCCGCCGTCTTGATGACGTCCAGATTGTGCTCGATGACCACCACGCTGTTGCCCGCGTCCACCAGCTTCTGGAGCACCTCGATGAGCTTGTGGACGTCGGCGGTGTGCAGGCCGGTGGTGGGCTCGTCCAGAATATAGATGGTCTTACCCGTGGAGCGCTTGGCCAGCTCGGTGGCCAGCTTGACCCGCTGGGCCTCGCCGCCGGACAGCTCGGTGGAGGGCTGACCCAGCTTGACGTAGCTCAGGCCCACCTCGTACAGGGTCTGGAGCTTGTTGTACAGCCTGGGCAGGTGCTCGAAGAAGCCCAGGGCCTCCTCCACCGTCATCTCCAGCACCTCATAGATGTTCTTGCCCTTGTAGCGCACCTCCAGGGTCTCCCGGTTGTAGCGCTTGCCCTTGCAGACCTCGCAGGGCACATAGATATCGGGGAGGAAGTGCATCTCGATCTTAATGAGGCCGTCGCCGGCGCAGGCCTCGCACCGGCCGCCTCGGACGTTGAAGGAGAACCGGCCGGGCCCATAGCCGCGGGCCTTGGCGTCGGCCGTGGTGGCGAACAGGTCCCGAATGTCGTTGAACAGCCCGGTGTAGGTGGCCGGGTTGGACCGGGGGGTGCGGCCGATGGGGGACTGGTCGATGTTGATGACCTTGTCCAAAAACTCCTCGCCCTCGATGGAGTCGTGCTTGCCCGGGCGGACCTTGACCCGGTTCAGGTCGGCCCCCAGCCTTTTGTAGAGGATCTCGTTGATGAGGGAGGACTTGCCCGAGCCGGACACGCCGGTGACGCAGGTGAAGGTGCCTAGGGGAATGGAAACGTCCACGTGCCGCAGGTTGTTTTCCGCCGCCCCCCGGATGGTGAGCGTGTGGCCGTTGCCCGCCCGCCGCTGGGCAGGGACGGGAATCGTTTTGCGCCCGGACAGGTAGTCGCCGGTGATGGAGCCGGGGGTGTTCATGACCTCCTCGGCGGTGCCGCAGGCCACCACCTGTCCGCCGTGGACCCCGGCCCCGGGGCCGATGTCCACGATATAGTCGGCCTGGCGCATGGTGTCCTCGTCGTGCTCCACCACCAGAAGGGTGTTGCCCAGGTCCCGCAGGTGCTTGAGGGTGGCCAGCAGCTTGTCGTTGTCCCGCTGGTGCAGGCCGATGGAGGGCTCGTCCAAGATATACAGCACCCCCATCAGAGAGGAGCCGATCTGGGTAGCCAGGCGGATGCGCTGGCTCTCGCCGCCGGACAGGGAGGCGGCCGCCCGGTTCAGGGTCAGGTACTGTAGGCCCACCGACTGGAGAAAGCCCAGCCGGCTCTTGATCTCCTTCAAAATGCGCGCGGCGATGAGCATCTTCTGGGCAGAGAGCTCCAGCGCGTCCACGAAGGCCAGGGCCTCGGTCACCGGCTTCTGGCAGAACGCGTAGATGCTGATGCCCCCCACGGTGACCGCCAGGGCCTCCTTCCGCAGCCGTTTGCCGCCGCAGTCGGGACAGGGCCGCTCGGTCATGCACTCCTCCAGCTCCCGGCGCATCCCGTCGGACTGGGTCTCCCGGTAGCGGCGCTCCAGGTTGTTCACCACGCCCTCGAAGGCCTGGTACAGCGTCCCCTGGCCGTTGGCCCGGTCGTAGGTCAGCTTCAGCTTCTCCCCCTTGGTGCCGTACAGAATGACGTCCAGCACCTCCGGCGGCAGGTCCTTCACCGGGGTGTTCAGCTTGAATTTGTACTTCTGGGCCAGGGCCTCGAAATACATGCGGGAGATGGAGTCGGACTTGACGTTGTTCCAGCCCGAGGCGGTGATGGCCCCCTCCAGAATGGAGAGACCGGGGTTGGGGATGATGAGGGCCGGGTCCACCTTGAGCTGAGCCCCCAGGCCGGTGCAGGTGGGGCAGGCCCCAAAGGGGTTGTTGAAGGAGAACATCCGGGGGGAGAGCTCCTCGATGGAGATGCCGCAGTCCTCGCAGGCGTAGTTCTGGGAGAAGAGGATGTCCCGGTCCTCCCCCACGATGTTGACCACCACCAGGCCGCCGGACAGGTTGGCGGCGATCTCCACCGAGTCGGTGAGGCGGCGGGCCATGTCCTCCTTGATGACCAGGCGGTCCACCACCACCTCGATGTTGTGCTTTTTATTCTTATCCAGCCGGATCTCCTCCGTCAGGTCGTAGATGGACCCGTCGGCCCGCACCCGGACGTAGCCGGACTTGCGGGCGTCCTCGAAGATCTTCAGGTGCTCGCCCTTCTTGCCCCGGATGACGGGGGCCATGACCTGGATGCGGGTGGCCGGGGGCAGGGCCATCACCTGGTCGATGATCTGGTCCACGGTCTGCTGCCGGATCTCCTTGCCGCACTTGGGACAGTGGGGAGTGCCCACCCGGGCCCACAGCAGGCGGAGGTAGTCGTAGATCTCGGTGACGGTGCCCACGGTGGAGCGGGGGTTTTTGGAGGTGGTCTTCTGGTCGATGGAGATGGCGGGGGAGAGGCCGTCGATGTAGTCCACGTCGGGCTTCTCCATCTGGCCCAGGAACATCCGGGCATAGGAGGACAGGGACTCCACGTAGCGGCGCTGCCCCTCGGCGTAGATGGTGTCAAAGGCCAGGGAGGACTTGCCCGAGCCGGACAGGCCGGTCAGCACCACCAGCTTGTCCCTGGGGATGGTCACGTCGATGTTTTTCAGGTTGTTGGCGCGGGCGCCCTTGACGGAAATGTGGTCGAGCATAGATTTGTTACTCCTTTATCTTCGCACGAAGGAAAAATGGGGTCAGACAATGGCGAAAGCGCCCATCAGATAGACGATCAGAGCCCCCGCCGTGCAGACGATCCAGCCCAGGTAACGGGTGAAGATCTCCCACTCCGAGGGCTCGGCCCCCTCCGGGTCCCGGATGCGGAAGCTGAGGTCCCAGCGGAAGAGCCGGTCGGCAAACAGGATGGAGACGATACCCACAACGGCCAGCAGGGTGCCGGTAAAATAGGCGTAGAGCTCGCCCCGGTGGGTGAGAGGGGGCTCCAGCGCCAGTTGGAGGAGGAAGGAAGCAGTGGGCTCGTAGGAGGGGGCGAGGGCCTGCCCGTCGGGGCCGTAGACCTTGCCGGAAGAAGTATGGACGGAGAGGGAGAAGAGGGGCTCCATCGCGCCGTTTTCGTCCACCAGGAGAGGGAAGCTGCTGTTATACCAGCCGCCCCGGAAAAGGATATCCGCTCCGTCGCGGACCTCCACCCCGGTGAGCACATCGGCCATGTCGCTGTCCCGGGGGACGGCGGAGGGGTCCAGGGCGACGGTATAGGGGCCGTAGTCGGTATCGCCGCGGCGGTACTGAATGGTCCCGTCCGGAGCGACGGTAAAGACGGTTCGCGCCCCGTCCACCCGGCCGGCGTAGACGTCGTTTTCCCCCTGGGCGGACCAGAGCAGCAGGGCGTCCCGATATTGAATGCCCTTCCGGCGGCTGAGGACGGGGTAGACGACGGTAAAGACCGCCAGCAGGGCGGTCAGAGCGATCAGCAGGACCCGCTGAAACCGGGTCAGGGTGCTCCACTGGGACATGCTTACCTCCCTCTGAGCTCGATGATGCGGTCGCGCAATACGGCGGCGTACTCGAACTCCAGCCGCTTGCTGGCCTCCCGCATCTCTCTTTCCAGCTTCTCAATGGCGGCGTCCCGCTCCTTCTTGGTCAAGCTGGTCTTGCGGCGCATGAGCTGCTCGGTCTCCTCTTCCTCCGCCGACAGCTCGATGACGTCCCGGACCGACTTGATGATGGTCTTGGGCACGATGCCGTGGGCCTGGTTGAATGCGTCCTGCTTGGCCCGGCGGCGCTCGGTCTCGTCCATGGCACGGCGCATGGAGGGGGTGACGGCGTCGGCGTACATGACCACCAGGCCGTCGGCGTTCCGGGCCGCCCGGCCGATGGTCTGGATGAGGGAGGTCTCCGAGCGGAGAAAGCCCTCCTTGTCGGCGTCCAGAATGGCCACCAGGCTGACCTCCGGCAGGTCCAGACCCTCCCGCAGCAGGTTGATGCCCACCAGCACGTCATAGGTCCCCAGCCGCAGGTCCCGGATGATCTCCTGCCGCTCGATGGTGTCGATGTCGTGGTGCATGTACTGCACCTGAATCCCCGCGTTTTTCAGGTAGGCGGTCAGGTCCTCGGCCATCCGCTTGGTCAGGGTGGTGACCAGCACCCGCTCCTTCCGCGCCACCCGGTCGTTGATCTCCCCGATCAGATCGTCGATCTGGCCCTCCACCGGGCGGATCTCCACCCTAGGGTCCAGCAGGCCGGTGGGCCGGATGACCTGCTCCACGATCTGGCCGGAGCGCTCCCGCTCGTAGTCGCCGGGAGTGGCGGAGACGTAGACCACCTGGTTTACTCGCTGTTCAAATTCGTCAAATTTCAACGGACGGTTATCAAACGCGCAGGGTAGACGGAAGCCGTAGTCCACCAGAGTGGTCTTGCGGGCCCGGTCGCCGTTATACATAGCCCGAACCTGGGGCAGGGTGACGTGGCTCTCGTCGATGAACATCAGAAAATCGTCGGGGAAGTAGTCCATCAGCGTCATGGGGGCGGAGCCCACCGGCCGCCCGGCGATGGGCCGGGAGTAGTTCTCGATGCCGGAGCAATAGCCCAGCTCCTGCATCATCTCGATGTCGTACAGGGTGCGCTGCTTGATGCGCTGGGCCTCCACCAGCATATTGCGCTCCTCGAAGAAGGCCACCCGCTCCTCCAGCTCCCGGTAGATCTCCTGGATGGCGGCGTCCATTTTCTCCTTGGGGGTGATGTAGTGGCTGGCGGGAAAGATGGGCAGATGCTCCAGACGCCGGATGGGAGTGCCGGTGACCACGTTGATTTCGCTGAGCCGGTCGATCTCGTCCCCAAAGTACTCCACCCGGATGGCGGTGTCTTTGAAGTAGGCCGGCCAGATCTCCACCGTGTCTCCCCGGACCCGGAACATATTCCGCTCGAAGGCGATGTCGTTGCGCTCGTAACGGATCTCCACCAGGCGGCGCAGCAGCTCATCCCGGGGAAACTCGTCCCCCACCCGCAGGGGGACCATCATCTTGGCGTAGTCGTCGGGCTCGCCCAGTCCGTAGATGCAGGACACCGACGACACCACGATCACGTCCCGCCGCTCGATGAGGGAGGCGGTGGCGCTGAGGCGCAGCCGGTCGATCTCGTCGTTCACCGCCGAGTCCTTCTCAATGAAGGTGTCGGTGTGGGGGATATAGGCCTCGGGCTGGTAGTAGTCGTAGTAGGAGACGAAATACTCCACCGCGTTATCGGGAAAGAACTCCTTGAACTCGGCGCAGAGCTGGGCGGCCAGGGTCTTGTTGTGGGCCAGCACCAGGGTGGGCCGCTGGACCTGCTCGATGACCTTGGCCATGGTGAAGGTCTTGCCCGAGCCGGTGACCCCCAGCAGAGTCTGCTCGGTCAGCCCCAGCTCCACGCCCTTGGCCAGGGCCTCAATGGCCTGCGGCTGGTCGCCGGCGGGCTGATAAGGGGAGACAACGTGAAAATCGGGCATGCGGTTCCGACCTCCTTCCCCGCGCCGGACCCCGTACCGGGGCCGGCGTTCAACGGGGCATCGTACATCTATTCGATATCATATCAAAACATTTGTTCTAAATCAAGAGGGGACCGGAAAAATCCACCGATGCTCCGGCCCTCAGTATGGGTTAGGATACCCGTTCAGCAGGCCGCTATCCTTCAGGGAGACCATGTCGTCCTCGGTAAAGATCAGGTGGTCGGCCAGCTCCACCCCCACCTCCCGCAGCACCCGGGCGAGCGTTTCAGTGGTGAGCAGGTCGGCGTTGGAGGGGAGGGCCAGGCCTGAGACGTGGTTGTGGGCCAGGAGGACGGCGGAGGCGTTGTGGGCCAGGGCCAGCTCCACCACCCGGCGGGGGGTGATGTCGGCGGCGTTCACCGTGCCCTCCCCCAGCTTGTGGCAGCCCAGCACCTTGTACTTGGCATCCATGCACACCAGGTAGACCATCTCGTTCCGGGGACCCGTCTGGAAGTAGGGCAGCAGGTAGTCCCGGGCGGCCCGGCTGGAGGCCAGAATGTCCCCCGGAGAGCTGCGGATGGTGGAGTAGCGGCCGGCCAGCTTGGGGATGAGCTTGAGAAGGACGGCGGTGTGCTCCCCTACCCCGTCCACCCGCGTGAGGGAGGGGGGCAGGGCGTCGAACACTCCGGCCAGAGAGCCGAACTGGTCCAGCAGGGCGTGGGCCAGGCCGTTCACGTCCCCTTGGGGAATGGCATAGCACAGCAGCAGCTCCAGGAGCTGGTGGTCGTGGAAATCCTCCCCATGGATGAGAAATTGTGTTTTCAGCCGCTTGCGGTGGCCGTCGTGGACACCCATGCTGGCACCCCTCTTCTGCGCGTGGATTGTTCGGCGGAAGCCCTTAAGCCCGGGGGCCGTATTCCGCCAGATAGGCCTCCATGCGCGCCTTCATGGCGTCGTCGATATACACCCGGCCGTCGATCTCCCGGTTGTGCAGGAAGGCGAGAATCTCCCCGACGGTGACGATGGGGTAGACGGCGATGCCGTGGTCGGCGCGCAGCTCGTCCAGGGTGGAGCAGTCCCGGGTGCCCCGCTCCATCCGGTCCACCGAGACGATGAGAGCGGTGACCTTCAGGTCGCCCAGAGCCTGAAAGAGCGCCAGGGACTCCCGCACGGCGGTGCCGGCGGTGACCACGTCCTCCACGATGACCACCCGGTCCCCGTCCTGGGGCTTGTAGCCCACCATGGAGCCCCCCTCGCCGTGGTCCTTGGCCTCCTTGCGGTTGAAGCAGTAGGGCAGGTCCCGGCCGTAATTCCGGTACAGGCTGGAGGCGGCGGCCACCGCCAGCGGGATGCCCTTGTAGGCGGGGCCGAAGAGACAGTCCACCCCGTCGGGCAGATGCTCCTGGATGCAAGCGGCATAGTAGTCGCCCAACTGGGCGGCCTGGGCGCCGGTCTTATAGTTGCCGGTGTTGATGAAATAGGGGGTTTTGCGGCCGGACTTGGTGACAAAATCCCCAAAGGTGAGCACGCCAGCGCGGACCATGAACGTGATGAATTCCTCTTTGTAGGTCATAAGAGCATCTCCTCCCAAAAATCATTTTATTATATCAGTTTTCGCCCCGCCCGACAAGAGAGAAGGCAGGGCGGGCCCGTGTGCCAGAAATTTACTTGATTTTAGCACATGTAAATGGTTTAATTGTGTTAACGATCAGCAAAAAGGCGCCGAAGGCAAGGGGAAGAGCAGTGAATACAAAAAATGGCCGCTTCCGATGGGTTGCGGTGGAGCGGAGATGCTGGTATAATCCTTTTTTGGAAAGAAAAAAAGGGCCCGCGCCTGTCATATTTCAGAGCGCTGCGTCGTTTCTATTGTATCACCCGGTGGAATCAATCAGTTTGATTCAAAATAAAAGACCAAATGCATTCATCAAGGAGGAAGAATTACCATGAAGCATACCCTGAAGCGGGTCCTCGCCATGGGGACTGCCCTGGTCCTGACCCTGGGCCTGTCCACCGCCGCCCTGGCGGCCGAGGGGGAGGAGCCCCCTGTCAGCCCCGCCCCCGCCGCCGAGCAGACCATCGCCGTTCAACTGGACGGCCAGAACCTGACCTTTACCGACGCCGTGCCCCAGGTGAAGGACCAGCGCACCTTCCTGCCCTTCCGCGCCGTGTTTGAGGCCATGGGCGCCGAGGTGTCCAACGAGGGCGACGTCATCACCGCCGCTCGGGACGGCAAGACCCTGACCATGACCATCGGCTCCGCCGAGGCCACCCTCACCGAGGGTGAGACCGCCACCGTCATCACCATGGACGTGGCGCCCTATGTGGATTCCGCCACCTGGCGCACCTATGTGCCCGTCCGCTTCGCCGCCCAGGCCTTCGGCTGCGCCGTGGGCTGGGATCAGGACGACCAGACGGCCGTCATCGTGGACACCGAGAAGCTGCTGGGCAGCGCCAAGGCGGGCAAGGAGTACACCATCCTGGCCAAATACTTGGAGTACAGCCGGCAGTTCAACGAGGGCGCCTGGGCCGTGACCGCCGACTTTGACGCTGACCTGAGCATGATGGGCATGGGCCCCGCCACCGTGGACGGCACCCTGGAGGGCGTGGTGGCGGACGCCGTCAAGGCCCAGATGTCCATGAACATGAAGCTGGACCTGGAGGAGCTCATGGCCGACCTGTCCGCCCTGGCCGCCGCCGGCACCAGCGAGGAGCCCGCCGCGCCGACCGCCGAGGAGCAGGCTCTGCTGACCGCCCTGAAGGAGAAGGGCGTCGGCCTGGAGATGCGCATGGACATGGACAAGGGCATGCTGTACATGACCTTTACCGGCGAAGCGCTGGAGGCCCTGGGCCTGCCCGCCGACACCTGGTACTCCATGGATATGGGCGCCCTGTTTGAGCAACTGGGCATGGACTACGCCGAGCTGATGGACCTGTCTAAGACCCTGGACGCCTCCGCCATGCTGGAGGCCATGCTCCAGAGCGCCGACCTGTCCGATAAGGACACCGCCTACGCCACCGTCGCCGGCCTGGTGGATTCCGCCGCCAAGCTGCTCTCCGACGAGGGCTTCCAGAAGAACGGCAGCGACTACACCACCGCCTACACCTATACCCAGGACGGCGCCGACATGACCCTGTCCTTCACCCTGAACACCAAGAACGACAAGGTGGTGGGCTACGCCATGGACATCAAGATGACCATGGTCACCGGCGCCGAGACCGGCGAGACCACTGAGGTCATGACCATGACCATGGGCATGGATGAGAAAAACCACATGACCGCCGAGATGAAGATGGATATGCTGGGCCTGATGAGCATGAACATGACCATCTCCGGCGACTACAAGACCACCGACAAGACCCCCGCCGTGGAGCCCCCCGCCGGCGCCGTTGTGGTGCCCTTCGAGGAGCTGGGGATGGAGACCGCCGCGCCTGAGACGGCCGCCTGAACCGGGACCCTGAGCCGTGAATCAGCCCCTGGTCAGCATCATCGTTCCGGTCTACAACGTGGCGCCCTACCTGGAGCAGTGCGTAGAGAGCATCCGGACCCAGAGCTACTCCAATTTCCAGTGCTTTCTGGTGGACGACGGCAGTACCGACGGCTCCGCCGCCCTGTGTGACCGGGCGGCGGCCGCCGACAGCCGCTTTATCGCCCTGCACAAGTCCAACAGCGGCGTGTCCGACGCCCGGAATCAGGCCATGGACCTGGCCGAGGGCAAGTACCTCCAGTTTGCCGACGGGGACGACTGGCTTGCCCCCGACGCCACCGAGACCTTCGTCCGGGCCGCGGAGATTACCGGCTGCGACCTGGTGATCGCCCACTTTTACCGGGTGGCCGGGGAGCGGCAGGCCCGGCGCGGCCACATCAAGACCGGCGGCGTCATGACCCGCCGGGAGTTTGCCGAGCAAATGGTGAAGGCCCCGGCCAACTACTACTACGGCGTGCTGTGGAACAAGCTCTACCGCCGCAGCACTGTGGAGGCCAACCGTCTGCGCTGCGACCGCCGGATGGCCTGGTGCGAGGACTTCCTGTTCAACCTGGAGTACATCCAGTACGCCCGGCTCATCGCGGCGGTGCCCCGGGCGGTGTACTACTACCGCAAGCGGGAGGACAGCCTGGTCAACACCCAGACCGGCCTGCGGCGGCTGATCCGGACCAAGAAGGAGACCTTTGCCGCGTACAAGGAGCTCTACCAGAAGCTGGATCTGTACGAGGAGCAGAAGGGCCGCATCTACGGCTATCTGCTCTCCGCCGCCACCGACGGCGCGGTGTCCCCCCTGGAGGGGCTCCTCCGGCCCAGAGAACCCGGGGAATAAAAAAGCGCCCCGGGCGCCGGGACCAATCGACACGGAAAGGAGGGGGCGGAAGTGCACAGACTTCCGCCCCCTCCTGTATTATGCTCTGTATGAAAATGAGGAAGGGATATGAGTCATGCGCATAGCGGCGGCAGAAAGTACCTGCTCTATGGCGGAAGAAACACGGGACGGCAGATTGCAAATATCACCGTTGCGCCGGATGGGTTGCGGTACCGCCTGGAACTTCCGCAAAAAGAGCGCTTTCTTGTCTCTGCGGAGATCGACAACCGCATGGAATCCGATCGTTTGGACCTGGGTCCGGTGACCCTGTGGAACGCCGCCGGGGAAGAGATCACGGGAAAATATGATCTGAGTGGCGGAGGAATATAGAACATAGGGACGCGGGGGCCCTGCGGGCAAAAAGCCCCCTGCTCGATCCCAGGATCGAGCAGGGGGCTTTGCATATGCGCTGGGCAAGCCGTTCTTACTTTACCTTGATGGTCATGAGCAGCTCGCCGGCCTTGACGGACGAGCCCTCCCTGACCAGCACCTGGTCGATGACGCCGGCCATACGCGCCACCACCGAGGTCTCCATCTTCATGGCCTCGATGACGGCGATGACCTGATTTTCCTCCACGGCGTCGCCGGGCTGGACGCTGACCTTGGACACCATACCGGGGATGGAGGCGCCCACCTGGCTCTTATCCTCCGGGTCGGCCAGCGCTACGGTGTGGGTCTGCACGTCGGCGTGGGGGTCGGGCACGGCGATCTCACGGCGCATGCCGTTGAGCTCGAACTGGACGTTGCGGGTGCCGTCCTCGTTCAGATCGCCCAGGCCCAGGTATTTGATGACCAGGGTCTTGCCGTCCTCAATGTTGATCTTGTTGGTTTCGCCCAGAGCCATGCCGTTGAAGAACACATGGGAGCCCATGCGCATGATGTAGCCGTACTCCTTGCGGTGCTTGCGGTATTCCTCGTACACCTTGGGGTACAGGCAGTAGGACACCATGGCCCGGCGGTTGATCCGGTCGTCGCCCATGAAGGCGCGCATCTTCTTCTCCACGGCCTCGAAGTCCACCGGGGGCAGCAGCTCGCCCGGGCGGCAGGTGATGGGCGCCTCGCCCTTGAGAACCACCTTCTGCAGGTCCTCGGGGAAGCCCCAGGCGGGCTGGCCCATCATGCCCTTGAAGTAGCTTACCACCGAGTCGGGGAAGGTGAGGGCGGCGCCCTTTTCCACGATGTTGTCCGGGGTCAGGCCGTTCTGCACCATGAAGATGGCCAGGTCGCCCACCATCTTGGAGGACGGCGTCACCTTGACGATGTCCCCCAGCATGTCGTTGACCGCCTTGTACATCTCCTTGACGTCCTCAAACTGGTGGCCCAGGCCCAGGCTCTCCACCTGGCTTTTCAGGTTGGTGTACTGGCCGCCAGGCATCTCATAGCGGTAGATGTCGGTGGAGGGGTTCTTGATGCCCGCCTCAAAGGCGGCGTAGCGCAGGCGCACGTCGGCCCAGTAGTCGGACAGCTTTTGCAGCTTGTCGGGGTCCAGGCCGGTGTCGCGGTCCTGACCCTTCAGGGCGGTGACCACGGCGTTGAGAGAGGGCTGGCTGGTCATGGAGGCCATGGAGTCGATGGCGGCGTCCACGATGTCCACCCCGGCCTCGGCGGCCATCAGCAGGGCGGCCACCTGGTTGCCGGAGGTGTCGTGGGTGTGCAGGTGGATGGGCAGGCCCACCTCCTGCTTGAGGGCCGTCACCAGCTTTTTGGCGGCGTATGGCTTCAGCAGACCGGACATGTCCTTGATGCACAGCAGATGGGCCCCCCGCTTCTCCAGCTCCTTGGCCATCCGGACGTAGTAGTCCAGGGTGTATTTGTCCCGCTTGGGGTCCAGCACGTCGCCGGTATAGCAGATGGTGGCCTCCAGCAGCTTGTTCTGCTTGAGGACCTCGTCCATGGCAACCTCCATGCCGGGAAGCCAGTTCAGCGAGTCAAAGACCCGGAACACGTCGATGCCGGAGACGGCGGACTCCTTGACAAATTCCCGGATCAGGTTGTCGGGGTAGTTGGTGTAGCCCACGGCGTTGGCGCCCCGCAGGAGCATCTGGAAGGGGATGTTGGGGATCTTGGCCCGCAGCAGGTCCAGCCGTTCCCAGGGAGACTCGTGGAGGAAGCGGTAGGCCACGTCGAAGGTGGCGCCGCCCCACATTTCCAGGGAGAAGCAGTCGTTGAGAATCTCGGCGGTGCCCTCGGCCCCCTTCACCAGGTCCCGGGTACGCATCCGGGTGGACAGCAGCGACTGGTGGGCGTCGCGCATGGTGGTGTCGGTGACCAGCAGCTTCTTCTGGTCCAGCACCCACTGCTTGACGGCCTCGGGGCCGCCCTGGTCCAGCACCTGCTTGAGGCCCGTGCACTTGGGCGGGGTGTTCTCATAGGGCGGGAACCGGGGGACGTCCAGCTGCCTGCGCTCGGCGGAGGGGTTCTGGACCTGGATCTCCGCGATGTATTTCAGGACCTTGGTGGCGCGGTCCCGGCCGGTGTCGATGTCGAAGAGCTCCGGCGTGTCGTCGATGAACTTGGTGTGGCACTTGCCGGCGTGAAAGGTGGGGTGGGTGAGGATGTTGGTGACAAAGGGAATGTTGGTCTTGACGCCCCGGACGTGCTCCTCGCTGATGGCGCGGGTTGCCCGGCGGCAGGCCCCCTGAAAGGTGTTGTCCCAGGCGGTGACTTTAACCAGCAGCGAGTCATAGTAGGGGGAGACGACCGCGCCGGCATAGGCGTTGCCGCCGTCCAGCCGCACGCCGAAGCCGCCGCCGGAGCGGTAGGCGGTGATCTTGCCGGTGTCGGGAGCGAAGTTATTCCGCGGGTCCTCGGTGGTCACCCGGCACTGGATGGCGTAGCCGTTGATGTGCAGGTCCTCCTGGCAGGTCAGGCCGATGCGGGGGTCGGACATGGGCAGGCCCTCGGCGATGAGGATCTGGGCCCGGACCAGGTCGATGCCGGTGACCATCTCGGTGACGGTGTGCTCCACCTGAATCCGGGGGTTCATCTCAATGAAGTAGTGGCTGCCGTTCCGGTCCACCAGAAACTCCACGGTGCCGGCGTTGATGTAGCCCACGTGGCGGGCGATCTTCACCGCGTCGGCCCGCAGCCGTTCAATGGTATCCTTGGGGACGCTCCAGGCGGGGGCGAACTCCACCACCTTCTGGTAGCGGCGCTGGAGGGAGCAGTCCCGCTCCCCCAGGTGATAGACGTTGCCGTGCTGGTCGGCCAGGATCTGGACCTCGATGTGCTTGGGCTCCACCAGGAACTTCTCGATGAAGATGTCCTCGTTGCCGAAGGCCTTTTTGGCCTCATTCTTGACGAGCTGGAACTGGAGGCGGACCTCCTCCTCGTTGTCGCAGCGGCGCATGCCGCGCCCGCCGCCGCCGGCGGCAGCCTTGAGGATGATGGGGAAGCCATAGCTCACTGCCCGGGCCACCGCGTCGTCGGCGTCCTTCAGGGGCTCGGTAGAGCCGGGGATGGTGGGCACATTGCAGGCGATGGCCGTGGCCTTGGCGGCCAGCTTGTCGCCCATCTGGGCCAGGATGTGGGAGGGGGGGCCGACAAAGTTGATCCCCGCCGCCTCGCAGGCCCGGGCAAAGTCAGCGTTCTCGGACAGGAAGCCGTACCCGGGGTGGATGGCGTCCACGCCCCGGCGCCTGGCCAGGTCGAGGATGGCGGGGATGTCCAGATAGGCCCCCAGGGGAGACTTGTTCTCACCGATCAGATAGGCTTCGTCCGCCTTGGTGCGGAACAGGGCGTAGGTGTCCTCGTTGGAGTACATGGCCACCGTGTGGAGCCCCAGGTCGTAGCAGGCCCGGAACACCCGGATGGCGATCTCGCCGCGGTTTGCAACCAAGACCTTCTTGAAATTGCATTCTGACACTTTCTGCATCCTTCCTTTCATTCAAAAGCCAGACACGTTACCAACAAAAGGGAACGGACAAAACCGCCCGCCCCACAGCCTGGCGGCCCCTGCTGGCGCCTTATCCCAATTTTAATTTGATAATTTTATTATATGCGGTCGGGCAAGGTTTTGCAATCGAATTTAGATGAAATTGCAATTCTTGTCACAAAGCACATGGTTTTCCGCCCGGGCGGCCGGGCGGTATGGAGGAAACGCACAAGAAAGGAAAGAGCCTCCTTTCTTTTGAAAGGAGGCTTCATTTCTTATGGCGGCGGGCGGCGCTGCCCTTCGGGGGAAGAGGGCTCCGGAGCAGCGCAGCCGGAGGGCCTGCGGCGGTCAGTCAAAGACCATGGTGGCAAAGTAATCCTCCGGGGTCTCGGCCCGGCGGATGAGCCGGACGCCGCCGTCCGCCTGGAGGAGCAGCTCAGCGGAGCGCAGCTTGCCGTTGTAGTTGTAGCCCATGGAGAAGCCATGGGCGCCGGTGTCGTGGAGGACCAGCAGGTCCCCCCGGTCGATCCGGGGCAGCAGCCGGTCAATGGCAAATTTGTCGTTGTTCTCGCACAGGGAGCCCACCACGTCGTACTTGTGGTCGCAGGGGGCGTCCTCCTTGCCCATGACGGTGATGTGGTGATAGGCGCCGTACATGGCTGGGCGCATCAGGTTGGCGGCGCAGGCGTCCACGCCGATATACTCCTTATAGGTGTGCTTTTCGCGGATGGCGGTGGTGACCAGACAGCCGTTGGGGCCCAGCAGATAGCGGCCCAGCTCGGTGAAAATGGCCACGTCTCCCATCCCGGCGGGGACCAGGATGGACTCGTACTGGTCCCGCACCCCCGCGCCGATGGCCATGATGTCGTTTTCCGGCTGGTCGGGGCGGTAGGGAATGCCTACGCCGCCGGACAGGTTGATGAAAGCCACGTCGGCTCCGGTCTCCCGCTCCAGGTCCACGGCGAGCTGAAAGAGAATGCCCGCCAGGGCGGGGTAGTAGTCGTTGGACAGGGTGTTGGAGGCCAAAAAGGCGTGGATGCCGAAGCGCTTGGCCCCCATGGCCTTCAGCTTCCGGAAGCCTTCGAAGAGCTGCTCCCGGGTGAAGCCGTACTTGGAGTCGCCGGGGGTGTCCATAACCTGGAAGCCCTCCTTGGAGGCGCCCAACTGGAATACGCCGCCGGGGTTGAACCGGCAGGAGATGGTTTCGGGGATATAGCCGATGGCGTCCTGGAGGCCGTCGATGAGAGTGAAGTCGTCCAGGTTGATGGTGGCCCCCAGCTTGGCGGCCAGTTGGAACTCCTCCGCCGGAGTCTCGTTGGAGGAGAACATGATCTCCCCGCCGGTGAACCCGCAGCGGTCGGAGAGCATCAGCTCGGTGAGGGAGGAGCAGTCGACGCCGCAGCCCTCCTCCCGGAGGAGCTTCAAAATGGCGGGGGGGGGGGGGGCCTTGACGGCAAAATACTCCCGGAAGCCGGGGGTCCAGGCAAAGGCCGCCTGCAGCTTCCGGGCGGTTTCCCGGATGCCCTTCTCGTCGTAGAGGTGGAAGGGGGTGGGGTAGCGGGCGGTGATGGCCCGGAGCTGATCCGGAGTGACAAAGGGCTGTTTCAAGGCAGATCCGTCCTTTCCTGCAAAACAGAGTGGATAAAAATGAATAAAAATTACCTATAGTCTACCCAGTCTCGGAAAAAAAGTCAATCAACACAACCGCCAAGCCGGAGGGAACTGGGGACGGCCCCTTTTGTGCGGCCTGGAGGGCCCGGAGCCAAAAGCACAAAAAAGAAAAATTCCCTCTTGCATTGGGCTGTGGGTTCTGGTATCATAAAACGAAATGTGGGGAAGGAGAGGATGCTTGTGTTCGGGCTGCTGACGAACGACCGACTGCTGCGGGAGGCGGATTCCTCCCTTTCTCCTTGTTTTTGTTGACAATCACGTGGTGATTGTCTTTTTTTTGCCCAAATGCGGGCCAGACGCAAGAGAGAAGAGAGAAGGAGAGACGACATGAACACCAATGAACCCATCCGCGACGCCCGGCAGCTCGGCCTGCCCAAGATGCTGATCCTGGGCCTGCAGCACATGTTCGCCATGTTCGGCGCCACCGTGCTGGTCCCCATCCTGGTCCAGAGCTACGGCCTGCCTCTGTCCATCCAGACCACCCTGTTTTTCGCCGGGATCGGCACCTTGTTCTTCCATGTCTGTACCAAGCTGAAGGTCCCCGCTTTCCTGGGGTCCTCCTTTGCCTACCTGGGCGGCTTCCAGGCCATGGCCAAGCTGGACGCCGGGCGGTACGCCGCTATGGAGGCGGGCGAGAAGCTCCAGTATGCCTGCGGCGGTATCGTGGTGGCCGGCCTGCTGTATGTGGTGCTGGCCGCCGTCATCAAGGCTGTGGGCGTCAAAAAGGTCATGCGCTTCCTGCCGCCGGTGGTCACCGGGCCCATGATCATCCTCATCGGCCTGTCCCTGGCCCCCTCTGCCGTCACCAACGCCTCCTCCTGCTGGTGGCTGGCCATTCTGTCCATCGCCGTCATCGTGGTCGCCAACATCTGGGGCAGGGGCATGATCAAGATCATCCCCATCCTGCTGGGCGTGGTGATCCCCTACCTGGTGGCCCTCGCCGCCAACGCCATGGGCGCCACCGCCGTCAACGCCGCCGGCGAGCTGGTCCCCCTCATGGACTTCTCCGCCGTGACCAAGGCCCAGCTCCTGGGCTTCCAGCCCTTTGTCACCGAATTCAGCGGCAGCGTGGCCAAATTTGACCTGACCGCCATCCTGGTCATGGCCCCCATCGCCATCGCCGCCATGATGGAGCATATCGGGGACATGTCCGCCATCTCCGCCACCGTGGGCGAAAATTTCATCGAGAATCCCGGCCTCCACCGCACCCTCATCGGCGACGGCATCGCCACCTCCCTGGCCGGCCTGTTCGGCGGCCCGGCCAACACCACCTACGGCGAGAACACCGGCGTGCTGGTCCTCTCCCGGGTCTACGACCCCAAGGTGGTCCGGCTGGCGGCGCTCTATGCCGTGGTGCTGTCCTTCTCCCCCGCCTTTGCCGCCCTGGTCAACTCCATCCCCACCGCCATCATCGGCGGCGTGTCCTTCATCCTGTACGGCATGATCTCCGCCATCGGCGTGCGCAATGTGGTGGAGAACCGGGTGGACTTTACCAACTCCCGCAACCTGATCATCGCTGCCGTCATCCTGGTATGCGGTCTGGGCTTCTCCGGCGGCATTACCTTTGCGGTGGGCGAGGCCCACATCACTCTGACCGCGCTGGCCATCGCCGCCATTGCGGGCATCGCCCTCAACGCCGTCCTCCCTGGAAAGGACTACGAGTTCGGGACCGATGTTACGGAGGGCCGTTCCGCCGACATGGGCCGGTACTGAGCGGATACAAAAAACGGGGGAGGACCATCGGCCCTCCCCCGTCTCAGCTTGTCGAAAAAGGCCTTTGGCCTTTTTCGACAGAGAGATGCATGACGGACAGGACTCGATTCTTGCAGAAAAGTCGCCCTGTCCGTCATGAGAGGTGTCATTTCCGACGCGCATGTCGCCGAAAATGACGGAGCTTCCTTTCCTTCCGCCGTCTGCGGACGACGGAACTCTGCGAGGCTCTTCTCCAGGAGGTTTTTTCGACAGCCTGAAACGGGGGAGGGCCATCGGCCCTCCCCCGTCTCTTTTTATTGAATGTATACCGTAATGGGCCGGGCGGAGAGCCTCCCGTCCCGGCTCTCCACCCACACATTCCCCAGGCCGGGGCGGCAGGCGTGCAGCGCCCCGGTGGCGTGAATCACGGCGACGCCGTCGTCGAAGTCGGCATGCCAGCACAGCTCTAGCTGCTCCAGAGCCTTGGCGGAGGCGGGACTGCCGTCGACGGTGGTCCCCTCCACCGGGAGATGCACCGTGTCCCCCACTTCCAAATAGAGGCTCTCGACGGGGATGCGGAGGGTTTGGACCGCCGGAGTCCCCAGAGACCAAGCCGCTGACAGGCCTACGGCCAGAAAGGACCAGGTGATCAGCGCCGCCGTCACGATCTTTTTCAGCCTTTGCAGTTCCATTGCTCTCCGCGCCCCCTCCCGGTCAGCGATTCATATTGTTTTTATTGTAGCACACCCCGCCGGTCCTGTCCACTATGGCCCAAACTGACCTTATCAAATTTTCTGAATCTGGCATTTGAACTATAGTCAGTTTCTGCTATAATGAGGTCCGATGAAGAAACCCAACCGGGTTTCTTTCCACGGAACATGCAGAGAGAAACGCAACCAAACGATCAAGGGAGTGTGCATTATGAAACAGCGTTTTACCACCCGGAAGCTGGCCTTCCTGGGGATGATGACCGCGTTGGTCTTTGCCAGCAACTATGCCCGCATCATCATGCCCATCGCCATCGGAGGCCGGACCTCCTTCACCCTGGCCAACATCGTCTGCTGCCTGTCGGGCCTGCTGCTGGGCCCCATCGGCGGCTTGGCCTCCGGCCTGGGCTCCGCCCTCTATGACCTAACCAACCCCCTCTACGCCGCCGAGTGCTGGATCACCCTTCTCACCAAGGGTCTGATGGGTACGGTGGCGGGCCTGGTGGTGGCCCGGTATGTCAACGACGAGAAGCTGGCCTACCCCAGATGCCTGCTGGGGGCCGTGCTGGGTTGCGTGGCCTACTACATCCTCTACTTCTTCAAGAGCGTGGCCTACGACGGCGTCCTGGTGGAGGGGCTCCAGCCCATGGTGGCCCTGGCCGCCCTGCCTCTGAAGTTCCCCGCCTCCATCTTCAACGCCGCGGTGGCCATCATCGCCGCCCCGCCCCTGTGCATCGCCCTGCGGGCGGCGCTGCGCCGCAGCGGACTGAGCCTGAAAACCGCCTGAGACGGAGGAACAGAGCCGGACAGCTTGCTGTCCGGCTCTGTTTTTCTTATTTTATGACAGTCCGTATTCCTTGGCCAGCCGTTCAAAGACGGGTAGGGCCCTTTGGACCGTTTTGGTGGAGGTGCAGAAGGCGATGCGGCACCAGCCGGGGCAGGCGAAGTCGTCGGTGGGGGGGAAGAGCAGGTCGTACTCCCGGGCCCGCTGGCAGAAGGCGGCGGCGTCGGGCTCGGGAGACTGGAGCAGCAGGTAGAAGGTGCCGCCGGGCTCCATGCAGGTGTAGCCCATGCCGGTCAGGCCGTGGTAGAGCAGGTCCCGGTTGGTCTGGTAGACGGTGAGGTCGGCGGTGAGCCCGTCGCAGGCGGCGGCCACCCGCTGGAACAGGCTGGGGGCGTTGACGTAGCCCAGCACCCGGCCGGCCCCGCAGACGGCGGCATAGAGCGCGTCGTGCTCCGCGGCGGCGGGGGGGACCAGGATATAGCCGATGCGCTCACCGGGCAGGGATAGGGACTTGGAATAGGAATAGCACACCAGAGTGTCGTCGTAGAAATCGGGCAGCCAGGGGGCGGAGAAGCCGGCAAAGACGATCTCCCGGTAGGGCTCGTCGGAGATGAGGTAGATGGGGTGGCCGTAAGCGGCGGCCTTGCGCCGGAGGATGGCGGCGATGGCCCGGAGGGTGTCGGCGGAGTAGACCACGCCGGAGGGGTTGTTGGGGGAGTTGACCACCACGCCCTTGGTACGGGGGCCGACGGCGGACTCGAAGGCGGTCAGGTCGGGCTGGAAGGTGGCGTAGTCCGGGGGGACCACCACCGGCTTGCCGCCGTTGCCGGAGACGAAGTAGGTATATTCGGTGAAGAAGGGGGCGAAGAGGACGAACTCGTCGCCGGGGCAGGCCAGGGCCCGGAAGCAGCAGCACAGAGCCGCCGCCGCCCCCACCGTCAGGTACAGGTCGCCGGGCCCGTAGCTCCCGCCGAAGCGGCGGGACAGGGAGTCCGCCAGGGCCTGCCGGACGGACCAATCGCCCTGGGCGGTGGTATAGCCGTGGATGGAGGCCCCCTCGGGCGAGTCCAGGATGGCCCGGATGGTGTCGTTCACCTGGGCCGGAGGGGCCACGGAGGGATTGCCCAGAGAGAAATCCAGCACGTTCTCCGCCCCGACCTCCCGGGCGCGGAGCAGTCCATATTCCCGGATTTCCCGCATGATGTTTCGTTTGGTGCCCATCTGCACCAGGTCCTGCGGCAGATTGCTCATTGCTGTGACCTCCGTGTCCTGAAAAGATTGACCACATTGTAGCACGGCAAAGCAAAAAAGAAAAGAGGTAATCCGAACTTAGCACTCTTACGTATAGAGTGCTAAGTTTACAATCTGGACATAATTTATTGTATATTTGTTCACAGAATCACACTATACTAAGCTCAGAAATAAAGAGAAGGGAATGGCCCGGAGGCGGGTTTGATTCCCGGAAAGAGGATGGTCGCCATGAAAAACGTCAGGTTTTAGCACAAGAATCATTTGATTGCTAACATCGTCTTTTGTATTGTGAAAGGAGTTTTCCATTATGTTTGGTATGGTTCCGTTTGAGCGTCACGAGGACAATTTCTTTGATGTGTTCGACAACTTTGAGCGTAAGTTCTTCGGCAACAGCAGCGCCAATCTTCCCGCCTTCCGCACCGACATCAAGGATGCGGACGACAAGTTCGTTTTAGAAGCCGAGCTGCCCGGCTTTGACAAGGAGGACATCTCCCTGGATGTGAAGGACGGCATCCTGACCATCTCCGCCCAGCACAAGGAGGAGAAGGAGGACAAGGACGAGAAAGGCCAGTATATCCGCCGGGAGCGCCGGTACGGCTCTTTCCGCCGCAGCTTCGACGTCACGGGCATCGACGAAAACGGCATCACCGCCGCCTACAGCAACGGCATCCTGACCCTGAACCTGCCCAAGACCGTCCCCGCCGTGCCGGAGACCCGCAGGATCGCCATTGAGTAACCCCCCAGCGTTGACAGTCCGTTCCCCAGAGCGTGGGGCGCCGGCCCGCGGCCGGCGCCCCATTTTTTATCCCAAATTTTTCGCCCCACGAAAGGAGCGTACAGACCTATGAATCTGAATCAATTTACACAGAAATCCCTGGAGGCCGTCCAGTCCGCCCAGACCATCGCGCAGGAGTACGGCAACCAGCAGATCGAGCAGGCCCATCTGCTCTACGCCCTGCTGAAGCAGGAAAACGGCCTGATCCCCCAGCTTCTGGGTAATCTGGGCCTGACGGTGCCCAGCTTTGAGGCCGCCGTCCGGGCTGAGGTGGAGAAGCTCCCCCGGGTGAGCGTGGGCGGCCGGGAGGCGGGAAAAATCTACATTGCCCCGGATGTGGACAAGGCCCTCAGCACCGCTGAGTCCATCGCCGGGTCCATGAAGGACGAGTACGTGTCGGTAGAGCACCTGTTCCTGGCCCTGCTGGATACCGCCAACTCCTCCCTGAAGGACCTGTACCGCACCTACAACATCACCCGGGAGGGGGTGCTGAAGGCCCTCACCGCCGTCCGGGGCAACCAGAGGGTGACCTCCGACAACCCGGAGGAGACCTACGACGCCCTGAAGAAGTATGGCTCCGACCTGGTGGAGCGGGCCCGGCAGAACAAGCTGGACCCGGTCATCGGCCGGGACGACGAGATCCGAAACGTCATCCGCATCCTGAGCCGGAAGTCCAAGAACAACCCCGTGCTCATCGGCGAGCCCGGCGTGGGCAAGACCGCCATCGCCGAGGGCCTGGCCCAGCGGATCGTCAAGGGGGACGTGCCCGCAAGCCTGAAGGACAAGACCATCTTCGCCCTGGATATGGGCTCCCTCGTCGCCGGGGCCAAATACCGCGGCGAATTCGAGGAGCGGCTGAAGGCCGTGCTGAGTGAGGTCAGGAAGTCCGAGGGGCGGATTCTTCTCTTCATCGACGAGCTGCACACCATCGTGGGCGCCGGCAAGACCGAGGGCGCCATGGACGCGGGCAATCTCCTCAAGCCCATGCTGGCCCGGGGCGAGCTCCACTGCATCGGCGCCCCCCCCCTCAACGAGTACCGCCAGTATATCGAAAAGGACGCCGCTCTGGAGCGGCGGTTCCAGCCCGTCATGGTCAGCGAGCCCACGGTGGAGGACACCGTGGCCATCCTCCGGGGCTTAAAGGAGCGCTACGAGGTGTTCCACGGTGTGAAGATCACCGACGGGGCCATCATCGCCGCCGCCACCCTGTCCAACCGCTATATCACCGACCGCTTCCTGCCCGACAAGGCCATCGACCTGGTGGACGAGGCCTGCGCCATGATCCGCACCGAGATCGACTCCATGCCCACCGAGCTGGACGTCATCCAGCGGAAGATCATCCAGCTCCAGATCGAGGAGGCCGCCCTCAAGAAGGAGGACGACGCCCTGTCCCGGGAGCACCTGGCCGAGCTCCAGAAGGAGCTGGCCGAGCTGCGGGACGAGTTTAACGCCAAAAAGGCCCAGTGGGAGAACGAGAAAAACGCCATTGGCAAGGTCCAGAAGCTCCGGGAGGAGCTGGAGCAGGCCAACGCCGATCTGGAGAAGGCCCAGCGGGAGTACGACCTGAACAAGGCCGCCGAGCTGCAGTACGGCCGCATCCCGGAGCTGAAAAAGGAACTGGAGGCCGAGGAGCAGATCGCCCAGGCGGGCAAGGAGCGCTCCCTGCTGCGGGACAAGGTCACCGAGGAGGAGATCGCCCGCATCATCGAGCGGTGGACCGGCATCCCGGTGAGCCGGCTTATGGAGGGCGAGCGGGAGAAGCTGCTCCACCTGGAGGATATCCTCCACCAGCGGGTGGTGGGTCAGGACGAGGCCGTGCGCCTGGTGGCCGAGTCCATCCTGCGCTCCCGGGCCGGCATCGCGGACCCTGACCGGCCCATCGGCTCCTTCCTGTTCCTGGGCCCCACCGGCGTGGGCAAGACCGAGCTGGCTAAGACCCTGGCCGAGGCCCTGTTCGACAGTGAGAAGAATCTGGTGCGCATCGACATGTCCGAGTACATGGAGAAATTCTCCGTGTCCCGTCTGATCGGCGCCCCTCCCGGATACGTGGGCTATGAGGAGGGCGGCCAGCTCACCGAGGCCGTGCGCCGCCATCCCTACTGCGTGGTCCTCTTCGACGAGGTGGAGAAGGCCCACCCCGACGTGTTCAACATCCTGCTCCAGGTCCTGGACGACGGCCGCATTACCGACAGCCAGGGCCGGACGGTGGACTTCAAAAACACCATCATCATCCTGACCTCCAACCTGGGCTCCCAGTTCCTGCTGGACGGCATCGGGCCCGACGGCGCGATCACCGAGGAGGCCCGGAACCAGGTCAGCGAGCTGCTCAAGCGGTCCTTCCGGCCAGAGTTCCTGAACCGGCTGGACGAGATCGTGTTCTACAAGCCCCTGACCAAGGACAACGTCACCCACATCATCGACCTGATGGCGGCCGAGCTGAACCGGCGTCTGAGCGACAAGCAGCTCACCGTGAACCTGACCGACCGGGCCAAGGAGCACATCATCGACAGCGCCTACGATCCCATTTACGGCGCCCGGCCCCTGCGCCGGTATCTCCAGCACACGGTGGAGACCCTCATCAGCCGGAAGATCATTGCCGGCGAGGTGGAGCAGGGCGACACCCTGGCCGTGGACTGCCGGGACGGCGCGCTCACGGTCAGCGCCGTCCGGGTAGAGTGAGTACGGCGGACGGACCTGAAAGACGAAGAAAACCCCGGAGCGGACCGCCGTCCGCTCCGGGGTTTTTGCGCCGGAAGGAAAAATTCCGGAACATCTCACCCGCGGTCCGCGGGCGATGTGCGGTTTACCATGGGGGTTCCCTGGTGCCAGCGATTGCGGGCGGAAGGCCGCACCGCGCTTTGGGCCATTCAGTCCAGTACCTGTACCGCGGCGCCCAGCACGCCGGAGCCGATGTAGACGCTGAGGGTGCCGTCGATCTCGCCCTCCCACACGTGGTCGTAGTGGGGCAGGGCGGCCTTCAGCTTCTCCTTGAGCTGGGCCATCTCCTCAGGGGCCCCGCCGTTGGCCACGGCCAGGTTGTACTTTTTGTGGCTGCCGCAGGATTTGACCACCAGGTCGATGAGCTTATCCTGAACCTGTCTGCGCCCTCGGACCTTGGCGATGGACTGGAGCTGCCCGTCGGGGGCGAAGGTGATGAGGGGCTTGATCTGGAGCATGGTGCCCGCCATGGCGGTGACCTTGCCGATGCGACCGCCCTTGAGCAGGTACTCCAGGGTGTCCACCGAGAAGAAGGGAAAGGTGCTCTGGATGAGATAGGGCACCCGTCTGTGGGTCAGCTCCCGCCAGGAGGCGCCGGAGCGCAGGTCCTCGGCAAGCTGGAGCAGGGTCATGCCCATACCCAGGGCCCCGCTCACCGAGTCGTAGACCTTGATTTCCAGATCGCGGCGCTCCTCGGCCAGCAGCCGGGTCATATTATAGGTGCCGGACAGGCCGCTGGAGAGCATGACGGCGATGACCCCGTCGTACCCCTCCGCGGCGATGCGGTCGAAGGCGCCGGTGATGTCCTCCCCGGCGGGGAGAGAGGTCTTGGGCAGCTCGCCGGAGCGGAGCCTGGCGTAGATGTCGGCGGGGTGGATGTCCACTCCGTCCCGGTATTCCCCATCGGCGCAGCGGATGTGCAGGGGCACCACATGGATGTGGTTTTCCTCCGCCAACTGGGGGGAGAGATCGGCGCAGGAATCGGTCAGCAGCGCGATTTTGCGGGGAGCCATACGAGCATCACTTCTCCATCTCTTGACAGGGGAAAGCCCTTGTCTTATAATAGTCACATAACATTGTTATGTAATTATAGGGCATGGAGGGGCGAATGTCAACCGCCCGGAAAGGAAAAAACATGAGCTATGCACAACGGCGCCAGGCCCAGGCCCGCCAGACCGAGCGGAACATTCTCCAGGCGGCTCTGACCCTCATGCGGGAACGGGGCTTTGACAAGGTGTCCATCCGGGACATCTGCAAGCAGGCGGGTATCACCACCGGGGCCTTTTACCACCACTTCCCCTCCAAGGAATCCCTGCTCAACAAGGGCTTTGCCCCCCTGGATGACTATATGGAGGCGGCCCTCCGCGGCCATGAGGCGGACGAGCCGGCGGAGCGCCTGGGGCACATCCTGTCGGCCTATGCCCGGTTCATGGAGGAGGAGGGCGGCGAGCTGACGGGGCGCTACTATGTGCGCCGGATCACCGACCCCACTACGCAGTCCATGGATTCTTCCCGGTACACGCTGCGAGCCATGGTAGAGTGCTTCCGCCAGGCCCAGCGGGAGGGCATCCTGGCCTCGGGACGCAGCCCGGAGTGGGTGGCCGACTTCTGCTACCGGCACTTCCGGGGCGTGGTGATCGACTGGGTATTGCACAACTATTCCTATCGATTGTTGCCTAAAATGGAGGAGGACTATCAGCTTTTTACCGGGTTTTTCCAGAAAACGGCGGCAAAAGAACGGACCTGACGTCGGTCAGGTCCGTTCTTTTGCCAAGGAGAGCAGGAACTCCCGCTGGTTGTCCCCCGGATGGGCCCGCACGTGCTCCAGCAGGGCCCAGCGGGTCCGGCCGATGTCCCCGCCCCGCAGGCCCAGGTCGTACAGGTCCCGGCCGGTGACGGCCAGGGCGGCCAGCTCCCGGTCCTCCGGATGGAGTACCGCCCGGCGCAGAGCCCGCTCCACCGGCAGCCGGGTAATGTCCAGCCCCGTGGCGGCACAGAAGGCGCCCCAACGGTGGGCGGGCGTGGCGGGCAGGGCCGCCAGAGCCGACAGCTCCACCTGCCGGGCGGGGGCCCCGAAGCGCACCAGCATTCCCAGCTCCACCGGCAGGGCGGCCAGACTAGGGTGGGGAGAGAGGAGGGTCTTCTCCAGCTCGGCGCGGATGCGTTCGCCGGAGACCCGCTCCAGCAGGGGGGCACAGGAGGCCAGGGCGGCGGCAGTCCGCGCCTCCAGGGAAAAACCGAGCTGGGCGGCGAAGCGCACCGCCCGCAGCATCCGCAGGGCGTCCTCGGTAAAGCGGCGCTCCGGCTCTCCCACACAGCGGATGAGGCGGCGGGCCAGGTCGGCCCGGCCGTCGAAGGGGTCGAGCACCGATCCGTCCGGGGCCAGGGCCATGGCGTTGATGGTGAAATCCCGGCGGGCCAGGTCCTCCCGGAGCCCCACGCCAAAGGTGACGCGGTCCGGGTGCCGCCCGTCGGAGTAGCCGCTTTCCCCGCGGAAGGTGGTGACCTCCAGGGCCATGCCGCCCAGCAGCACCGTGACGGTGCCGTGCTTCAGGCCGGTGGGCACGGTGCGTTCAAACAGGGCCGTCACGGCCTCGGGCCGGGCGGAGGTGGCGATGTCCCAGTCGCCGGGGGCGCGGCCCAGCAACAGGTCCCGGACGCACCCCCCCACCGGGCAGGCCTCATACCCCGCCCGGCGCAGCGTGCCGCAGCACGCCGCCACCGGGGCCGGCCAGTTGGGCAGGTCCATCCCGTTTTCCCCCTCTCGCTGGTATCTTTTACTTGCCTAACGTCTATAATGGAGATATAATATTTTGATTTCCCCTGCATTATAATCTCAAACAAAGGGTGTGTAAACCCCATGACGGTTTTGAACATTGACGATTACATCAAGCCCGGCCGCCGGGCCCACCTGGTGGGCGTCGGCGGCGTATCCATGTCCCCGCTGGCGGAAGTCCTCCACGGTGCGGGCATGGTCATCACCGGCTCCGATATGCACGACAGCGCCACAGTGGAGCATCTGCGCTCCTTGGGTATCCACGTCACCGTAGGCCACCGGGCGGAGAACGTGGCGGGGGCCGAGCTGGTCATCCGCACCGCCGCCGTCCACGACGTCAACCCCGAGATCGCCGCCGCCCGGGAGGCGGGCATCCCCGTCTTTGAGCGGGCCCAGGCCTGGGGCTCCATCATGAAGCACTATCGCAACGCCCTGTGCATCTCGGGCACCCACGGAAAGACTACCACCACCTCCATGTGCACCCACATCATCATGGCCGCCGGACTGGACCCCACGGTGATGATCGGAGGCACTCTGCCCCTGCTGGGGGCGGGACACCGGGTGGGTCGGGGGGAGACCATCATCCTGGAGTCCTGCGAGTACTGCAACTCCTTTTTGTCCTTCTTCCCCACGGTGGCGGTCATCCTGAACATCGAGGCGGACCACCTGGACTTTTTCAAGGATCTGGAGGATGTGGAGCACTCCTTCCGGCGCTTTGCCGACCGGGTGCCCGAGGGCGGGCGCATCATCGCCAACCGGGACGACGCCAACACCATGCGCACCCTGGAGGGGGAGAGCCGCCCCGTCACCACCTTTGGCCTGGAGGCGGGGGACGTCCACGCGGCAGGTCTGATCTGGGAAAGGGGCCTGCCCGCCTTCGACGTGGTGTACCGGGGGGAGACCTTTGCCCATGTATCCCTGCGGGTGCCGGGGGTTCACAATGTGAAAAACGCCCTGGCCGCCGCCGCCGCGTCCATCGCCCTGGGGGTCCCCGCCCGGGCGGTGGAGGAGGGGCTGAACGCCTTTCGGGGGGCGGGCCGCCGCCTGGAGCACAAGGGCAGCTTCCATGGGGCGGAGGTCTTTGACGACTACGCCCACCACCCCGGCGAGCTGAAGGCCCTGCTGGATACCGCCCGCACCCTGGGGTACGAGCGGGTGATCTGCGCCTTCCAGCCCCACACCTATACCCGCACCGCCGCCCTGTTCGACGACTTTGCGGAGGTGCTGAAAAAGCCGGACGTGACCCTCCTGGCGGAGATCTTTGCCGCCCGGGAGACCAACGACATCGGCATCTCCTCCCGGGACCTGGCGGAGCAGATCCCCGGCGCGGAATATTATGCCACGCTGCCCGAGGTGACCGCCCGGCTGCGGGAGCTGGCCCGGCCCGGAGACCTGATTCTCACCGTGGGGGCCGGAGACATCTACACCGCGGGAGAGGCCCTAGTCCGGGGCGAATGAAGGGAAAAATGCGGGGCCCTCAAGGTGTTGAGGGCCCCGCATTTTTGGGTTACCGGAGGCCCAGGTACTGCCCCGCCCGGCTGGCGGCGGCGGCCCCGTCGGCGGCGGCGGTGACCAACTGCCGCAGGTCCTTGGTGCGGGTATCCCCGGCGGCGAACACGCCGGGCACGTTGGTGGCGCAGTCCTCGCCAGAACGGATATAGCCGCCCTGGTCCAGCTCCACCGGAGGGGAGAAGGGGGCGTTGTCGGGAATGAGGCCCACGGCGGCGAATACCCCCGCCACCGGCAGGGTAGTCTCACCCTCTGGCCCGACCAGGCGTAAGGCCTCCACCTGGTGATCGCCCCGAATCTCCAGCACCCGGTGCTCCATCAGAAACTTGATATTGTCCTTGCCCGCCAAAGCGTCGATGAGGTGCCGTTCCGCCCGGAACTGGTTCCGGCGGTGGATGAGCCATACCGTGGGACAGAGAGCGGAGAGATAGACGGCGTCCTCCAGCGCGGTGTTGCCGCCGCCGATCACGGCTACATTCCGGCCCCGGAAAAAGCCGCCGTCGCAGGTGGCACAGTAGGAAACGCCGCTGCCCGCCAGCCGCGCCTCGCCGGGAACGTCCAGCTTCCGGCGGCGGACGCCGTTGGCCAGGATGACCGCCCGGCCCTGAAAGGCTTGCTCCCCGGCCAGCACTGTCTTGACCGCTCCTTCGTCCCGCAGGCCGGTGACGGCGGCGAAGGCGACCTCCGCCCCCAGGTCCTGGACCTGCTGGTACAGGTTCATGGCGAAGTCGGCTCCGCCGATGGCGGGTGTGCCCGGCCAGTTTTCCACGTTGGGAGTAGTGGCGGCCTGGCCGCCGGGGACGCCTCCCTCCAGGATGAGGACGGTGTGGCCCGCCCTCCGGGCATAGAGCGCGGCCGTTAGGCCGGCCGGCCCCGCGCCCACAATGATGATGTCGTACATAAAAATACCTCCGATGTGATACAGGATTTCCTTGTGTGGGTCTACTATATCACACCGGAGGCGTTTCATACAGCTTAATTTTGTATCCCCCGGGATTGGAGGCGTGCGTTGTTTTACCTGGATTGGCAGATCATCCGCGGAGACACCATTGGCGCCTGCCTTCCGATCAAATTATGCGGCAGTGGCCACACGAATCGACCGCTTGGCGGTTTATTCCGTAGACATTATTTAGAGGCTGGGAGAAAGCATATAGGAACGACAAAACGAAAAGACCCCGAAAACCTTGCAAACACAAGGCTTCCAGGGTCCTGCTGATGGTGCGGCTGACGGGACTTGAACCCGTACGTCGTGAAACACACGCCCCTCAAACGTGCCTGTCTACCAGTTCCAGCACAGCCGCATAAACAGCCTGTTAGAAAAAGACTGCCTGATTATTATAGCGGCCTCTTCTCTTTTTGTCAACCTGATTTTTTCTGGATGCCCTGCCGCTCCCCATTTTCTTTTTTGCAAAAAAGTCGAAGAAGGTATTGACATCCGGATAAGCACATGGTATTATAATTTTCGCGCTGAACAGGGCGCAGCGGTGTGCGCGAGTGGTGGAATTGGCAGACTCGCTAGATTCAGGTTCTAGTGTGCATTACGCACGTGCGGGTTCAAGTCCCGCCTCGCGCACCAAAACGAGAGGTCTTACAGCCTTTGAAAAGCTGTAAGACCTCTCGTTTTTGCATTGTAATTTTTGGAGGGAACGGCAGACGGCCCTGCCTTTGGCGGCGGTTCAGGGTTGGCTGCTGGTAAAAGGAAAGGGGGGCAGGCTGAAAAATCAGCCTGCCCCCCTCCACAATGCTCTGCGGCGCAGTCCTTTCGCTACTCTGCCCCGGGCTGGGGGAGAGACTCTCGGTACTCGGGGAAGGTCACCACGGCCTTGAACAGGTCCCCGTCGATATCCAGGCGGAAGGCGCCGCCCTGGAGCTCGGTGAGACTGCGGGCAATGGACAGCCCCAGGCCGGAGCCCTCGGTGGTCCGGGAGACGTCGCCCCGGACGAACCGCTCCATGAGCTGGTCCGGCGGGATGTTGAGAGGATTCCTGGAGATATTCTTCACCGACAGAGCGACGCTGCCGTCCCAGGCTTTCACATCCAGATAGACCCGAGTGCCCGGCATGGCGTACTTGCAGCAGTTGCCCAGCAGGTTGTCGATGACCCGCCACAGATGCCGCCCATCGGCCTCCACGCAGAGCTCGTGGTCGGGACTGGTGAGGATGGGGGTGAGGCCGGCGGCCCGGAACTTCTCTTCGTACTCCCCCAGCGCCTGGTCCAGGAGTTGGGTAAAGCCCAGCCTTTCCCGGACCACCGACAGGGTCCCCGCGGACGCCTTGGAGGCCTCCACCAGGTCTTCGGTGAGCTTCTTGAGCCGCTGGCTCTTGCGCTCTAGCACCTCGATATACTCCTGGGCCTTGGGGTTGGGGATGTCCTCCTTTTTCAGCAGGTCCACGTAGTTGATGATAGAGGTAAGGGGAGTTTTAAGATCGTGGGAGACGTTGGTGATGAGCTCGGTCTTGAACCGCTCCGACTTCATGCGTTCGTCCACGGCGGTGTTGATGGCGCTGCCCAGGTCATTGAGCTGCCCGGCGTGCTCTTTCAGGTCGGGGAACATTTTGTCCGTGCTGATGCGGCAGTCGGGGTCCCCCCCCACGATGCGTCCAGTGCCCTCCCGGATGGCACGCCACTGGCGGACCCAGCGGCACAGGCACCACAGCACGAAGCCCTGCCACACCGGCACCAGCACTACGGTGGGAATGGTGACCACGGTGATGAGCACATAGAGCAGAAAGGTGAGCACAGGACGCCTGGTGACGTGCCAGTTGGCGGCCACGGGCTGGAAAAACCGGCCCAGCCAGGCGCAGAGACGCCCGATCAGGGTGTTGTGCAGCAGGGTCCGGGCCTTGATGCGCACGGCCAGGGTGTGGAGCAGGGCCAGGACCAGCGCGTCGATGAGGACGGTGAAGAAGCCCAGCCCCACATAGGCGGCGGGGCGGTCGGAGCCCTGATTGAAGCTCCAGGCCACCGAGTCCCCCGCCCCCAGCAGCAGGATTAGGATGAGGAAGCTGGCTCCCAGATAGAGGTCGAAGGGGACCCGGTCCTGCCAGTCGAGGTACAGTCCCTCCTGCTCCCGGCGCCAGCCGGCCCCCCGGCAGAAACGGAAGAGCAGCCACGCCGAAAGCAGCGTGGTGACGGCGGCCGCGGCGGCGATGGCGGGCAGGTAGGTTTGGGATTCCTGATAGTCCCGGGCGTCCTCCACGAAGGCGTCCTCCACGGTGAAGGGCCAGCGGACCCCCTCCTGCAGGGTGACGGAGGCGGTCTGGACCCGGCTGTCCCGGTCGGAGTGGTACTCCAGCCAGTCCTCCCCGTCGGAGAGCCAGCCGTACCGATTGTACCAGCCCGGCGTCTCCGCCGGGTCGCAGCGGACGAAGGCGTCCTCCGTCCCGCCGGTGCAGGCCATCAGGATGTTGCGGCCCGTGTCGGACTCATAGATGACGTAGTCGCTGCCGCGCAGATCCTCGCCCTGGGTGAGGGTATTCTCGCTGAGCTGGACGGCGGCGGCGGAATCCATGCTCTCTCCGTCGGGCAGGTTGGAGTAGAGCAGCGTGCCGCTCTGGTCGTGGATCTCAAAGCGGTAGTTGGTGGCGGCGGGGGAGAGGTTTTTCTTCAACTGCTCCAGCCGCTGCTGGTCGGCGTAGTTGAGCGCGCCGTCCCACCGCTGCTTCAGGCACAGCCGTTCCAGCTCCTCTGCCTGGTGGGAGTAGCGCTGCAGGGGGCCGTAGACGCTGTAGCTGCTGATATAGTCCCCCCCGGACCAGAGGTCGTCCCACCGGGACATGGTGAACAGACCGGTCCAGAAGGCGGCGGCGGTGACCGCCAGACAGAGAAGGGCCCGCAGGGTGCGGCGCAGGGGACCGGCGCGCTTTTTGTTCATCGGATCACTCCCTTGTGCGAGGAATCATTGCTTTTCCATCTTGTACCCCAGACCCCACACCACCTTGACGTACCGGGGGTTGGCGGGGTCGATCTCGATCTTTTCCCGCAGGTGGCGGATGTGGACGGCCACGGTGTTTTCCGAGCCCAGAGAGGGATCGTTCCACACCAGCTCATAGATCTGGCCGGTGGAGAAGACCCGGCCGGGGTTTTTCATCAGCAGGAGGAGGATGTTGTATTCGATGGGGGTGAGGTTGACCGGCTCGCCGTCCACGCTCACCGACTTGGCCCCGTCGTCCAGCACGATGCCGCCGTTGCGGAAGAGCAGCGCGTCGTCCTCCTTCGGGCGGCCACCCAGGGTGGTGTACCGCCGGAGCTGAGACTTGACCCGGGCCAGGACCTCGATGGGGTTGAAGGGCTTGGTGACATAGTCGTCCGCCCCGATGTTGAGACCCAGCACCTTGTCGGAGTCCTCGCTCTTGGCGGTGAGCAGGATGATGGGGATATTTGTGCTCTCCCGCAGCTTGGCGGTGGCCCGGATGCCGTCCAGGCGCGGCATCATCACGTCCATGAGGATCAGGTGGATGTCGTGCTCCTCCACCAGCTTCAGGGCCTCCAGACCGTCGTAGGCGTGGTAGGTCTTGTAGCCCTCGCTGGTGAGGTAGATGTCCAGGGCGGAGACGATATCCCGGTCGTCGTCGCAGATGAGAATGTGATACAACGCGCTCACTCCTTATGTGGTATCATAACAACAGAGTTTTAAGCCCCAAGAGGGGAATTGATTAAGAACTGCTTAAGGCGTACAGGAACATTTTACCCCATGACCCACCTAAAAAGCAAATGGATGGGCCTTCCATTCCAGGCTGGGCCGGGAGAGACTGCGGCTCATGGGCGGGGTTCTCCGAAAATTTACCGGGAAGATACCGGCAGACCGTTGTTTTTCCCGGGGAAATAGGGTTAAATATAGGAAAAGGAAGCCATAATCAGAAGAAAGGGGGCGGCAGTGTGCTGCGGCTCTATCTCTCCCGCACGGCGGACGGAAAAATAGACGCCTGGGCGCTGCTGGAGCGCGCCCTGGCGGACCGAGGCCTGGAGCAGATGCCGGCTGTGGAGCGGGCGCCCGGGGGAAAGCCCTATTTCCCGGACCGGCCGGAGCTCTGCTTCAGCCTGAGTCACAGCGGGCCCTGGGCCCTGTGCGCGCTGGGGGACGGCCCGGTGGGGGCGGACGTGGAGGCGGTGCGGCCCCGGCGGGAGGCCCTGCTGCGGGCGCTGTCGGCGCAGGAGCTGGCCTGGTTCCGGGGGCGGGGAAGCCGCTGGGAGGATTTCTACACCCTGTGGACCCTGAAGGAGGCCCTGGCCAAGCAGGACGGCCGGGGCCTGGACCGGCGGCCGGAGCATCTGCGGGTGCCGCTGCTGGAGCCGGGGATGTCCGCCGGGCTGGACGGCCTGGGGTTCCAGAGTTTCGGCGGCCCTGGCTGGCGGGCGGCGGTGTGCGGGCCGGAGCCGGTGGATGGCTTTCAGAGGGTCTGAAGCGGGCTGCACAGAAATCTTAATGCAATGTTAAGGATTGCCCCCCGATTTTCTAAAGAAAAGGCCGATATACTGGATAACATAGAAAGGGGGAACAGCCATGAACATTCTGATCCTGACGGGAAAATTCGGCATGGGACATTGGTCTGCCTCCCAGTCCCTGCGGCAGCGTCTGCTGCGCGCCTTCCCCGACGCGCGGGTGGAGGTGGAGGACTTTTTTGCCTATGCCATGCCCGACGCATCCGACGCGCTGTATAAGGGGTTTTCCCTGCTGGTGACCCTGGGCAGCGGCCTTTACAACACCTATTATAAATGTACGGAGAACATCACCATTAAGACCAAGCCGCCCTTTGAGAGCTACTTTCAAGACAAGCTGCTGGAGCTGCTGGCCCAGCGGCGGCCCGACGCGGTGGTGTGCACCCACCCCACCTGCGCCCAACTGATGGCCGACTACAAGCGGGAGACCGGCGCGGCGGTGCCCCTGGTCACCTGCGTCACCGACCTGACCTCCCACTCGGAGTGGCTCAACGAGGGCACCGACTGCTACCTGGTGGGGGCCCCCGACATCCGGGACGCCCTGGTGGAAAAGGGCGTGGAGCCGGAGAGAATTCTGGTCACCGGCATCCCGGTGAAGCCGGAGTTCCAGGCCCCGCCCCGGCGGGGCGGCGAGCGGGAGCGGCGGCTGCTCATTATGGGCGGCGGCCTGGGCCTGCTGCCCCGAAAGGACAGCTTTTACGAGGCGCTGGACGCCCTGCCTGGCGTCCGGACGACCCTCATCACCGGGGGCAACCAGAAGCTATACGACCGGCTCCACGGCAGATACGGGCACATCGAGGTGCTGGGCTTTACCGACAAGGTGTACGAGTACATGGCCCGGGCCGACCTGCTGCTGTCCAAGCCCGGCGGCATCACCCTGTTTGAGACCATCACCTCCGAGCTGCCCATCCTGGCCTGGGAGCCTTTTTTGCAGCAGGAGATCAACAACGCCCGGTTCATCACCCGGTATCAGATCGGCCGGACGGCATCCAAGGAGCCGGAGGCCTGCATCGAGGCCATCAAGCGGCTGCTGTACGACGACCGGGCGCTGGAACGCATGAGCCGCAATATGCGCGCGCTGAAGGGCCGGCTGGAGGGTGACGCTCTGGCCCGCCGGCTCTCCGCGCTGATTCAGTCCGAGGGGGTATGCGCGTGAATGACCGGAAAAGCCGGCTGAGCCTGTTGCTGATGCTAGCCCTCATCGGGGGCACCGCCTGGTTCCTCCTCAGCCGCCAGCCCCTGTCCAGCCTCGGGGCGGCGCTGCGGCAGGTCAGGATCTGGTGTGTGCCCGGCGGCCTGGGGCTGATGACGGCCTTCGTGGGCTGCGAGGCCATGTGCTCCCGCCTGATCCTGGGCCGGCTGGGCCATAAGGTCACCTACCGCCAATGCCTGGGCTACTCCTTCGCCGGTTTCTATGTCAGCTCCATCACCCCTTCCTCCACCGGGGGACAGCCCGCCCAGATCTACTATATGTCCAAGGACGGGGTGCCCGCCGCCCACGGCTCGCTCAACATGATGCTCATCGCCGTGTGCTACCAGGTGGTGACCCTGCTCTACGCGGCGGCGGCCTTCTTCGGCCTGTCCCGGACCCACCAGGGCCTGGGGACAGGGGTGGGGCTGCTCCTGCTGTACGGCGGCGCGGTGCTGGCGGTCCTCACCGCCGGGATGCTTTGCATGATGTTCCTCCCCAACGCCGCCGCGCGGCTGACGGGGGGCGTGCTGGGTCTGCTGGTGCGGCTGCGGCTGGTCCGCCGGGAGGCCGAGCTGCGGGAGAAGCTGGAGCGGCAGATGGCGGAATACCGCCGGGGGGCGGAGTGCCTGAAGCGCAATCTGCCCCTGCTGCCCGCCCTGCTGGCGCTGACCGCCCTCCAGCTCACCGCCTTGTATGCCGTGCCCTATCTGGTGTACCGGGGCTTCGGCCTTCGGGAGGCATCCTTCCTCCAGATCGTGGGCACCCAGGCCCTGGTGAATCTGGCGGTGGGCTCCCTGCCTCTGCCGGGGGCGGTGGGGGCCTCCGAGGGGGTGGCCCTGACGGCCTTTACCCACTTCTTCGGTCCCGCCCTGGTGACGCCGGCGGTCCTGGTCTCCCGGGGCATCAGCTTTTACGCCTTCCTCCTCATCAGCGGCGGTGTCACCCTGACCGTCCATCTGCGCGCCCGCCGGAGGGGACTGGAACCCTCTCCCAGTCCCCTCCGGACCCAGCGGGAGCGGCCCCGGGGGTCTCTGCCCAGACCGGCGGTGCCCCCCATGATCTGAATAAAAACGCGGGAGAAAGTTTGGCAAGGCCAAACTTTCTCCCGCGTTTTCTGCTCTTATATTACCACAAAACCGGACAAAAGTCCAGTCTTGTACTTGCGCCGCCCAGGGTGTAAGAAGAATATGAGGTGATGAAGCATGGAGGACTGTTTTTCTCTGGCGGCCCTGCCCCTCCGGCGGACGGACGGGGCGGCGGGCCTGCGGGCGTGCAGCCGGGTGACGGAACGGGCGGGTCTGACCCTGTCAGAGGGAGAGATCACCCGCCTGTTGGAGCGGCGCGCCGCCGCCCTGCGGGACACCGGCCGGGGGGAATTTGGGGAGGGAATCCTCCCCGAGCTGATCTACGCATTTTACGACTCCCCCTGGCTGGCCCCCGACAATTATGCCGATACCCTGGCGGAGCTCCAGGACCTCTTCTACTATTATAAGAATGAGTCCCTGGGGCGGCTCACCGATGACGCACTCCTGGCGGCCATGCGTAAGGCCTTCGACGGCCCGGCGCAGGGGAGTCTGGAGTATCTGGGCGGCACCGCTCTGGACCGGCTGTGCCGGGAGCTGCGGGGCGGGGAGGGGGATGCCGATGACGACGGCTGAGCTGACCTGCGCCGGATGGTCGGCGGCGGAGCTGCTGACGCTTCAGGAGCGGCTGGCCGGACTGCTGGCGGACCAGTGCCGCCGCTATGCCGCGGGGGACAGCTCCCTGCCCCGGGAGACCGCCGCCGAGCTGCTGTGCTCCCTGCGGTATGTGCTGGGTCTGGAGGGGCGGGAGCGGCCCGCCGACCCCCGGCCTCTGCTCCGGGAACCCCTGGAGGAGGCCTTCCGCCGGGAGCAGGCCGCGCTGGAGAAGCGGACGGCACAGGCTAGGCGGCTGTGGCAGGCGGCCTGTATTGCCCGGCCCCGGATCGAGAACCGCTCCTTGACCGATACGCTGGCAGGCATCGGAGCCTTCTGGCGCCGGTATGACCGCCGCTTTTTCGCCCATGAGGTGCCCGGCGACATTGACTATCAACTCTGCCTCCCAGCGCCGGAGAGGCTGCTGGGGGTGGACTACCTGATTTCCTGGCTGTCCCGCCTGCTGGCGGAGAGCCGGTTTCTGAACTGCTTTGACCGGCGTGCGGTGGTCCGGGTGCTGGAGGGCTCCTGCCCGGACTACCGGGGCCTGCATATCAACCTGTTCGAGCCGGTGGCCGTCAACGCTCTGGGGCGCACCCTGCTGGGGCTGGACCCGCTGGACCTGGCTCTGCCGTCGGAGGGGCGGGCACGGCTGGCCGGACGGCTGCGGGCCCTGCCCGCAGAGGCGGGGGAAAGGGAGCTCCGCGCTGCCGGGCGCACCCTCAGCGGCGGACTGGCTCTGGACCGGGGGACGGCATGGTACGTGGAGGCCGCCGCCGCCCGGCTGTGGCCCCGGGTCCGCGCCGCCCTGCCGCACAACGATTTGGAGGGAATCTTTTTGTCCCTGTAGGACCGGAAAACGCCGCGGAAGCCTTTGCTTCCGCGGCGTTTGTATGAGAAAGTTCAGCTCTCACCGCTCTGGACCCGACCGGAGCTGCCCCGCAGCTTTTCCAGCCAGGGCTCCAGCCGCTCCCGGGGGAGCAGGTAGTTGATGAGCATGGAGAAGATGACGCCCACGCCGGTGTCCACCATGCGGTTGAGGGCGTAGCTGACGTAGGTGTCCACCGGGGTGTTGAAGAGGATGATGCACAACACCACACTGCCCGGCTGCACCGCTGTGGGCCACTGGAACATTTGGGCCAGCACGATGAGCACCACCACACCCAGGGCCAGCAGGGGGACCAGGAGGACCCGCGTTTCCCCGGAGGGGTTGAGGACCCGGTAGAGCCAGAACAGGGCCATACCCAAAAAGCCGCCGATGACGGTGCCGATGAGACGGTTGCCCCCCTGCTTCCAGGAGTCGCCCATGTCGCTGCCCATGCCGTAGACGGCGCCGATGCAGGCAAAGGTGGGGTTCCGGCCGATGAGAAAGTAGAGGGCGGCGCACAGGGCGGCGGAAAAGGCCGCCTTGAGGTTGCGCAGGCCCACGCCGGGCAGATGAAACTTGGGCTTCTCCTCCATGGTGACCTCCGACGGAATATTTAGTATCCGAATAAGTCGCAAGCGAAAAAATGGGACAACAATAGTATATTATAGGGGATTTTACGGGAAAGTCCATATTCTAAAAGCCACAAAAAGGACTTCACGGCGAGGCAAAAATGTGCTATGATAGTGAACAAATCGCCCTCAGCGGGACAGGAGGCGCATTATGAGCCGGGCAGATCAGCTTTTTATCGAAAATTGCCGGGATATCCTGGCCCACGGCGTGTGGGACACCGACCAGAACGTCCGCCCCCGGTGGGAGGACGGGACGCCGGCCCACACGGTGAAGAAATTCGGCATCGTCAACCGCTACGACCTGCGGGAGGAGTTCCCCATCCAGACCATCCGCAGGATGGCCTTCAAAAGCGCCCTGGACGAGCTGCTCTGGATCTGGCAGAAAAAGTCCAGCAGCATCCACGACCTGAACAGCCATATCTGGGACGCCTGGGCCGACGAGAGCGGCTCCATCGGCAAGGCCTACGGCTATCAGCTCGGGGTGAAGCACCGCTATCCCGAGGGGGAGTTCGACCAGGTGGACCGGGTGCTCTACGACCTAAAGCACAACCCGGCCTCCCGGCGCATCCTCACCAGCCTCTACAACCACCACGACCTGAGCGAGATGGCCCTCTACCCCTGCGCCTGGTCGGTGACCTTCAATGTCAGCGGCCGGACCCTCAACGCCGTGCTCAACCAGCGCTCCCAGGACATGCTCACCGCCAACGGCTGGAATGTGATGCAGTACGCCGCCCTGGTCCACATGCTCGCCCAGGTCTCCGGCCTGGAGGCGGGGGAGCTGGTCCACGTCATTGCCGACGCCCACATCTATGACCGGCATGTGCCCATTGTGGAGGAGATCATCGCCCGGGAGCCCTATCCCGCCCCCGCGCTGGTGCTGGACCCCGCCGTTACCGACTTCTACGCCTTCACCCGGGACGATCTGAAGCTGGAGGGCTACCGGGCCCACACGCTGGAGGAAAAGATTCCCGTGGCGGTGTAAAAGTAGAAAAACCGGTCAGGCCGGAGGACAAAAAAACGGAGTTCCAGGCCAAAAACAGACAAAAAATTGTTGACACTCACCAATATCTGTGGTATCTTGTAGGCAAGACCTCATTGGTGCTACCAATACCGGCAAAGCCGACCCGAGGCAGACGCGTCGGCTTTGCCAACCGAGGACCAGACGGCGAGGACAGGGGGGAGACCGCCCGTCCCCGCGCCCGATGGGAAGGCCCGGCTACGCCGGCGCCGACCGACCGGAGCGGGGGATGCCGGGGGGAGCCTCCGGCTCCTGCCTCCCCGTCTGGCACCATTCGGCGGCGCACCCGGGTCGGGACCGCGCGCAAGGACAGCTTCCCGGACGGAAGGTGTGTTTGCGCATGGTTCCGGGGCCTGCATCGGAAGGAGAGAGGACCGTGCAGCTCATCGCAGCCGTAGACCGGAACTGGGCCATTGGCAGGGACGGGGACCAACTGGCCTACCTCAAGGCGGACCTCAAGCGCTTCAAAGCCCTGACCACCGCCCATACGGTGATCCTGGGCCGCAGGACCCTGGCGACGTTCCCCGGCGGGCGGCCCCTGCCCGGACGAAGGAACTTGGTGCTCTCCGGGAAGCCGGACTTCCGCCCCCAGGGGGCGGAGGTCTTTTCCAGCCTGGAGACCCTGCTGGCGGTCGCCCCCGCCGATGCGTTCGTCATTGGCGGAGGCAGCGTCTATCGGGCTCTGCTGCCCTGGTGCGACCGGGCCTACGTGACCAAGATCGACGCCGTTTTCCCCGGGGCGGACACCTGGTTCCCGGACCTGGACGCCCGGGAGGACTGGGCGGTGGAGGCGGAGGAGCCGCCCCTGGAGGAGGGGGGCCTACCCTTTCGCTACGTGACCTATCGGAGGATCGGAAGCTCAACATAAACCGCATGACGCCCCGGCTTCACGGCCGGGGCGTCATGCGGCTTTTCAGGGGCAGGACGGCGGGTCCTGCGGCGGGCGGCCCAGACCCAGGGCCAGCAGTGCGTTGACCGTGCCCAGCAGCTCGCACAGCAGCCCGTTCTGCCATTGCAGCAGACAGGCCACCTCGGACTCCTCGGTGCAGGTGGCTGTGGGGATGGGGTGGCTGTAGCGGCACATGGGCATATCCTCCAGCCGCGCCCGGCGGGCGGCGGCCTCCTCCGCCGGGGAGAACGACGGGGCGGAGGAGACGCGGCCTCCGGCGCGGACATCCCCGCCGGGCAGCGGGCCCGGCACCGACCACACCGGCGGGCGGTCCTTGGAACAATTCTTAGGCATCGGCGTTACCTCCATTTCCAAAATATCCTATGCAGATGCCTTGACATTGGTTATCAAAAAGACTAAACTCTTAAAGTGTCTCAAATGAGACAAAACGGAGGAAAGCGACGATGCGGCCAGAATGGAATCCCCGGGAGCTGGAGCTGCTGGCCGGGACCTTCCTGTTCCAGGGACTGGAGTGGGAGACGGTCCGGCGGGCCGTCCAGGACCCCCTGTGTACCCGGGAGAACTACCAGCGGGGGGACGTGATTTACAGCCCTGGGCATTTTCGGCGCAGCCTGGGGGTGCTGCTGGAGGGCAGGGCCCGGGTCACCAAGGGGGAGCTGGTGGTCAGCACCCTGGAGCGGGGTGATCTGTTCGGGGCGGCCGCCCTCTACAACCAGCGGACCCGCTATGAGACCACCATCACTGCCCTGGAGGATTGCGCCGTGGCCTTTTTCCCCCAGGAGCTGGTGAGTCGGCTCATGGCCGAATCCCCCGCGGCGTGCGCCAACTACATCCGCTATCTCTCCGAGCGCATCCATTTCCTGAACCGGAAGATCGAGGGGCTCACCGGGCCCGGGGCCGTGGGCAAGCTGGCCCGCTATCTGCTCAGCGAGGGTAGCGAAGGGAGGGCGGTGACGTGCACCGCCACTGAGCTGGCCCAGCGGCTGGACGTGAGCCGGGCCTCTCTCTACCGGGCCTTTGAGGTCCTGGAGGGCGCGGGGGCCATCCGGCGGACGGGAAAGCTGGTCCAGACCGCCGACCGGGAGGCCCTGCTCCGGCAAAGTCAGGCGTAAAAGCCGAAATCAAGGAGGAAACCCACATGAAAAGAAGCAAGATTCTTGCCCTGGGCCTGGCGCTGGCCCTGACCGCCGGCCTGCTGGCCGGCTGCACCGGCGGGAGCGGGAGTCAGTCCCCTTCCCCCACCCCCAGCCAGACCGTGACGCCCACCCCCACCCCGTCTGAGACCGCTCCGGCGGAGAAGCAGACCGTTAACCTGGCTGTTCTCAAGGGACCCAGCGGCGTGGGCGCTGCCAAGCTCCTGGCCGACAGCGACGCCGGGGAGACCGCCAACGACTATGCCTACAGCATTATGGCCGACAACACCGAGATTGTGGCCGGACTGTCCAGCGGCAGCCTGGACATCGCCGCCGTGGCCTCCAACGTGGCCGCCAACCTCTACAACAAGACCAACGGCGGCATCCAGATCGCCGCCGTCAGCGGCCTGGGGGTCCTCTACATTCTGGAGAACGGGAACACCGTCCAGTCCATGGCCGACCTGAAGGGCCAGACCCTCTACGCCACCGGCCAGGGCGCCAACCCCGAGTACGTGCTCAACTACCTGCTCACCGAGAACGGGGTGGACCCCGCCGAGGTGGACATCCAGTGGAAGACCGCCGACGAGGTCTCCGCCCTCATGGTCTCCGGCGAGGCCAGGCTGTGCATGATGCCCGTCCCCGCCGCCACCGCCATTCAGATGAGCAACCCCGACGTGCGGGAGGCTCTGGACCTGTCCGCCGAGTGGGACGGCCTCAACAACGGCAGCCACCTGACCATGACCTGCATCGCCGTGCGCACGGCCTTCGCTCAGGAGCACCCTGAGGCGGTGGAAAACTTCCTGGCGGACTACGCCGCCTCGGTGGAGTACGTCAAGGGAGACCCCGCCGCCGCCTCTGAGCTGGTGGCCCAGTACGGGATCACTCCCAAGGCCAAGATCGCCGAGCTGGCCATCCCCAAGTGCTCTCTGGTGTGTATCACCGGGAAGGTGGACATGGCCGACGCCATCCAGGGGTATTTTGAGGTGCTCTCCGCCGCCAACCCCGACGCCCTCGGAGGGAGCATCCCCGACGACGGCTTCTATTTCGAATAAAGGCGCGGGGACCGGCGCGCAGGGGAAGGAGGTACCGCCATGAGACGCATTGGAAGGGTCCTTCTCCCAGTGCTCTTCTGGCTGGGGGTGTGGCAGCTTGCCGCCGCCGCCGTGGGGCAGGAGCTGCTGCTGCCGGGCCCGGCGGCGGTGGGCCGCCGCCTGCTGGAGCTGGCGGCCGGCGCCGTATTCTGGCAGACGGCCCTGGCCTCTCTGCTGCGCATCTTCGGCGGACTGCTGCTGGGGGTGGCGCTGGGCGCCCTGCTGGCCGGGCTCACCGCCTGGGTCCCCCTGCTGGACTGGGTGCTCACCCCCGCCGTCAAGGTGGTCCGGGCCACCCCCGTGGCCTCCTTCATCCTGCTGGTCTACCTGTGGGTGGAGCGGGGCCGGGTGCCGGGGCTCATCTCCGCCCTCATGGTGCTGCCGGTGGTGTGGGGCAACGTCACCCGGGGCATCGCCGAGACCGACCCCCAGCTTTTGGAGCTCGCCCGGGCCTACGGCTTCGGGCGGGGCAGGACCCTGCGGCGGATCTACATCCCCTCCGTGCTGCCCTACTTCGCCAGCGGCTGCCGTACCGCCCTGGGCCTGGCCTGGAAGGCGGGGGTGGCCGCCGAGGTGCTCTGCCAGCCCCAGAACGCCATCGGCACGCAGATCTACAACACCAAATACTATCTGGAGACCCCCTCCCTCTTCGCCTGGACCCTGGTGGTCATCGCCCTGAGCTTTCTGCTGGAATGGGCGGTGGGCGGACTGCTCCGGCGGGCGGAGGGGCTGGAAGGGGGAAGGCGGCCATGATCCGCATCGAGGACCTGAGCGTCGCCTTCGGCGGCAAACAAGTGCTGGACGGCTTCTCGCTGGAGCTGCCGGATACGGGCGTCACCGCCCTGTCCGGCCCCTCGGGGTGCGGCAAGACCACCCTGCTGCGGGTGCTCTCCGGGCTCCAGAGGCCGGAGAGCGGCCGGGTGCTGGGGCTGGCGCCGGAGGAGACCGCCCTGCTCTTCCAGGAAAACCGCCTGCTGCCCTGGCGGACGGTGGAGCAGCAGCTCACCGACGTGCTGCCCCGCCCCCGCCGGGACGAGGCGGCCCGGCTGCTGGCGCTGGCCGGCCTGACCGGGGAGCAAGAACACCTCCCCGCCGCTCTGTCCGGCGGCATGGCCCGGCGGCTGGCCCTGGTCCGGGCCCTGGCGCTGGGGCGGAGATACCTCCTGCTGGACGAGCCCTTCACCGGCGTAGACGCCCCCCGGGCCGAGGCCCTGATGGCGGCGGTGCGGGCCGCCGGGATCCCCGTTCTTCTCGCCGCCCACGAGAGGCACACCCTGTCCCTGGCAGACACCGTGGTCTATTTGGACGGCCCGCCCCTCAAAGTGCTGCAAATTCGTGGAAAACCCTTGCAATGAGGACACTTTTGTGATATACTGCGTATACTACCAGTGTACGTATCCGTGAAGAGTGGGGCACGCCCCGCTCTTTCTTATTGAAAAAAACGGATCTGTAAAATTATGGGATATCTTACCGGAGGGAATGGAATGCCGAAAGTGACCGAGATCGCCGCCGGGCTGGCCGCCCCCATCGTGGAGGCCTGCGGCTGCACGCTCTGGGATGTGGAATATGTGAAAGAGGCGGGGGAGTGGTACCTCCGGGTCTACATCGACCGGGAGGGCGGCGTGTCCATCAACGACTGCGAGGCCGTGTCACGCCCCCTGTCCGACGCGCTGGACGAGGCCGACCCCATCGAGGGCTCCTACACCCTGGAGGTCTCCTCCGCCGGGGCGGACCGGGTCCTCAAGAGGCCGGAGCACTTCGCCCGCTTCCGGGGCGAGCCGGTGGACGTGCGGCTTTACCGGGCCCGGGAAGGGCGCAAGGAGCTCACCGGGACCCTGAAGGGATACGACGACGGGGACGTGACGGTGGAGCTCGACGGGACGGACACCCTTCTGGAGAAAAAAGATGTGGCGCAGGTAAGACTGCATGTGACCTTTTGAGTAAGGAGATAGACGATTATGCCGAGAAAAAACGCAAAGGCCGCCAGCAGCGAGAGCGACGGCAAGGAATTTTTCGCCGCCATTGCCCAGATCGAAAAGGAGAAGGGCATCCCCTCGGGGTATATGATGGAGAAGATCACCCAGGCCCTGGCCTCCGCCTACAAGCGGGACCATGAGGGCGCCGGGGACAACATCGAGGTCCGGGCCGACCCCGAAAAGGGCGATGTACGCATGTACATCAAAAAGGACGTGGTGGAGACGGTGGACAATCCCGCCGCCGAGATCTCCCTGGAGGAGGCTCGGGAAAAGCTGCCCCACGCCCAGCTCGGCGACGTGGTCCGCATCGAGGTCAAGACCAAGAATTTCGGCCGCATCGCCGCCCAGACCGCCCGTCAGGTTATCATTCAGGGCATCCGCGAGGCCGAGCGGGGCATGGTCTACGATGAGTTCAACTCCAAGGAGCACGAGATCCTCACCGGCATCGTCACTCGCGTCGACCCCCGCTCCGGCGCCGCCTCCCTGCGCATCGGCTCCGGCAGCGAGATCACCGAGGCCTTCCTCGCCCCCGGCGAGCAGGTCCGCGGCGAGGCCATCCGGGAGGGCGACCGCCTCAAGGTCTATGTGGTGGAGGTCCGCCGGTCCACCCGCGGGCCCCAGGTCCTCATCTCCCGCACCCATCCCGGCCTGGTCAAGCGCCTGTTCGAGCTGGAGATCCCCGAGATCTACGATGGCACCGTGGAGGTCAAGTCCATCGCCCGGGAGGCCGGCAGCCGCACCAAGATCGCCGTCTGGTCCGCCGACGAGAACGTGGACCCCATCGGCGCCTGCGTCGGCCCCGGCGGCCAGCGGGTGGGCAACATCGTCGAGGAGCTCCACGGCGAAAAGGTGGACATTATCAAGTACAGCGACGACTCCGCCGCCTATGTGGCCGCCGCGCTGTCCCCCGCCGACGTGGTCAGCGTGGACCTCTTCCCCGACGGCAAGAGCTGCCGGGTCATCGTGCCCGACGACCAGCTCTCTCTGGCCATCGGCAAGGAGGGCCAGAACGCCCGCCTGGCCGCCAAGCTCACCGGCTTCAAGATCGATATCAAGCCCGTTTCCGACCCCGGCGAGCTCCCTGAGCCCGAGGAGGATATGGTGGTCATGGACGAGGAGGAGCCCGCCGAACTCCCCGTGGACGAGGAATAAGTGCAGATTCCCAGAATGGAAAGGGAGAGGTGACGGCTTATGCCGAAAAAGATCCCCATGCGCCAGTGCGTGGGCTGCCGGGAGATGAAGTCCAAACGGGAGCTCATCCGGGTGGTCCGCTCCCCCGAGGGAGAGGTCTCCCTGGATTTCAAGGGCAAAAAGCCCGGCCGGGGGGCCTACCTCTGTCCGGCGCCGGACTGCCTGGCCCGGGCCAAAAAGTCCAGGGCCCTGGAGCGGGCCTTTTCCACGCCCCTGCCCGAGGAGGTCTATGCCGCCCTGGAGGGGCAGATGCAGGAGGGAGAGCCGAATGGATAACACGCTGCACCTCCTGGGCATCGCCAAAAAGGCGGGCCGCTTGGAGGTCGGGGAAGAGCCCGTCGGGGCCGCCGCCCGGGCCCGCCAGGCCAGGGTCATCCTGCTGGCCTGCGACGCCGCCGCCAACACCGCCCGCCGGGCGGGCCACTTCGGCGAGGCGGGCAATGTACTGTGGCTCGCCGTGCCCTACACCAAGGCCGAGCTGGGCGGCGCCGTGGGACGGGCGTCCTGCGCCATGCTGGCCCTCACCGACGCGGGCCTGGCCGCCTCCCTGGTGAAGAAACTGGCCGCCGCCGATCCGGAGCGGTATGGCCCCGCCTATGAACAACTGGGCAAAAAGGCGGAGAAGGTCCTCCGCCGCCAGCAGGAGCAGCGCCGGCACGAGAAGAACCTGAGGCTGGGAAAGCGCAAACCCTGGGTTGCGCCCACGAAGGACGGAAAGGCCCTGAGTGGGGCGGAGGCCAGGCTGGCCGCCCAAAAGCCCGGGGAGAAGCATCCGGGCAGGCCCAAAGTCCCCAAGAAGGGTCCCGGAGACCGGGACAAGGCATGATGCCGCTTCGCCTCCAACCCCCGCCGGGCGGAGAGGGGCGCGCGGGGAACGGGATTCCCACGGGAAGCGGCCGGAGCGCAGGCGGCGCATGGTCCATGGAGCATGTCCGCTTCTGAAGGAGGGCGTCAAGTGACGTGAAAAACAGTAAATGAGACCGCTGGAGCGGTGTGTGAACCATCAAACTTGAGCGGATCGCTTCAATACGTAAGGGCGAAAGCCCCCGGCTTTCGCATTTCCGTATTGGAGTGATCCCCGCCACGACCAATGGAGGGATTTTATTTGAGTAGCTTAATCAAGTACCGCGTGCACGAGGTGGCCAAGGACTTTAACCTGGGCACCAAGGAGATCACTGACATCCTGACGAAATACGCCAAGACCCCCAAGAACCACATGCAGGTGCTGGAGGACGGCGAGCTGGCCATCCTCTTTGACTATCTGACCCAACACCACCCGGTGGACAGCATCGAGAGCATCTACGCCGACGTCTACCGGGAGCCCAAGCCGGCCCAGAAGCCCGCCGCTCCCGCGCCCCAGAAGCAGGCGGCTCCCCAGGGCAGGCCCCAGCAGCCGGCCCGTCCGGCCCAGCAGCCCCAGGGCCAGCCGGCGGGGCAGAGCGCTCAGCCGTCCGCCGGTCGTCCCGCCACCCGCGTGCCGGAAAAAAAGGTGGTGGATACCCGCAAGGGCGGCAACGTGAACCTGGAGAAGTACGACGAGCGGCTGGAGAAGCTGGCCGCCGGCAAGACCAACCAGATGCAGGGCGGCAAGCAGAAGTTCCAGGGCCGGAACCAGCGCCGGGGCGGCGGTTTCCAGGGCAGCAAGCGCCGGCAGGAGGAGCAGGAAAAGATGCGCCGCCTCCAGGCCGAGATCGCCAAGAAGCACCCCCTGGTGGTCAAGATCCCCGACGAGATCGGCGTGGGCGAGCTGGCCTCCCGCATGAAAAAGACCGGCGCCGAGGTGGTCAAGTGCCTCATCAAAAACGGCGTTATGGCCTCTCTCAGCGACATCATCGACTTCGACACCGCCTCCATCATCGCCGAGGAGCTGGGCTGCAAGGTGGAGAAGGAGGTCATCGTCACCATTGAGGAGAAGCTCATCGACACCGCCGAGGACAAGGCCGAGGACCTGGAGCCCCGCGCCCCCGTGGTGGTGGTCATGGGCCATGTGGACCACGGCAAGACCTCCCTGCTGGACTATATCCGCAACGCCAATGTGGTCTCGGGCGAGGCCGGCGGCATCACCCAGCACATCGGTGCCTACCAGGTCCAGGTGAAGGGCCAGCCCATCACCTTCCTGGACACCCCCGGCCACGAAGCCTTTACCGCCATGCGCGCCCGGGGCGCCATGGTCACCGATATCGCCATCCTGGTGGTGGCCGCCGACGACGGCATCATGCCCCAGACTGTGGAGTCCATCAACCACGCCAAGGCCGCCGGCATTCCCATCATCGTGGCCATCAACAAGATGGATAAGCCCGAGGCCAACCCCGAGCGCATCAAGGAACAGCTCACCGCCTACGAGCTGGTGCCCGAGGAGTGGGGCGGCGAGACCGTCATCTGCCCCATCTCCGCCAAGACCGGCCAGGGCATCCAGGAGCTGCTGGAGATGGTCATCCTCACCGCCGAGATGAAGGAGCTCAAGGCAAACCCCAACCGCACCGCCCACGGCGCCGTCATCGAGGCCAAGCTGGACAAGGGCCGCGGGCCCGTGGCCACCCTGCTGGTCCAGAACGGCACCCTGCACCAGGGCGACGTCATCATCGCCGGTACCGCCGTAGGCCGCGTCCGGGCCATGACCAACGCTCAGGGCGAGCGGGTGGAGACGGCCGGACCCTCCGTGCCCGTGGAGATCATCGGTATGGGCGAGGTGCCCGGCGCCGGCGACGACTTCCACGCCGTGGCCGACGAGCGCATGGCCCGGGAACTGGTGGAGCAGCGCAAGCACGAGCAGAAGGTCCAGGCCGCCGGGCCCCAGAACCAGAAGGTCTCCCTGGAGGACCTGTTCAGCCAGATCAAGCAGGGCGAGATGAAGGACCTGAACATCATCGTCAAGGCCGACGTCCAGGGCTCCGCCGAGGCCGTCAAGTCCTCCCTGGAGAAGCTCTCCAACGAGGAGGTCCGGGTGCGGGTCATCCACTGCGCCGTGGGCGCCGTCAGCGAGTCGGACGTCATGCTGGCCGCCACCTCCAACGCCATCATCGTGGGCTTCAACGTCCGCCCCGACAACAACGCCAAGGACATCGCCGCCCGGGACCACGTGGATATGCGCATGTACCGGGTCATTTACGACTGCATCAACGAGATTGAGACCGCCATGAAGGGCATGCTGGCGCCCAAGTTCAAGGAAGTGGAGCTGGGTCAGGCCGAGGTCCGCAGCGTGTTCCGGATCACCGGCGTGGGCATGGTGGCCGGCTGCTATGTGACCAACGGCAAGATGCAGCGCAACGCCCAGATGCGCCTGCTGCGGGACAACATCGTGATCTACGACGGCGCCATCGCCTCCCTGCAGCGCTTCAAGGACAGCGTGAAGGAGGTGGCCGCAGGCTATGAGTGCGGCATCACCTTTGAAAAGTTCCAGGACATCAAGGAGGGCGACGTCATCGAGGCCTTCCTCATGGAGCAGATCCTGCCCTAACGGGCTCCGGGGGCGTCCCATCCCTCCGGATCTGTGCCGCCGCGCCGGGTGACCCCGGCACGGCGGTCCGATACCCCCGGTTTCGGCCCCGTTTGGGCCGGGTCGAGGTGTTTTTGCGGAAAGTGGATTTCCCAAAAGCAGATTTGATTTTGATCGCCTTCGGCGATACAGGGGGGTGCCGCGGCATCCCCCTGTGTTTATTTGAGGAGAACTTTTATGGCAAGTAATCGCATTGGACGCATCAATGAAGAGATCCAGCGGGAGCTGTCCGCCCTGATCCGCACCGTCAAGGACCCCCGGGTCAAGGGCCTCATCTCCATCACCGCCGTGGACACCACCCCCGACCTCAAGTACGCCAAGGTCTATGTCAGCGTGCTGGACAAGGGGGACGTGCACGAGGTGGTCAAGGGCCTCAAATCCGCCGCGGGCTACCTGCGGCGGGAGCTGGGCCGGGCCCTCCAGCTCCGGTATACCCCGGAGCTCACCTTTACCCCCGACGACTCCATCGCCGAGGGGGCCCGCATTCTGGAGATCATCCACGACCTGGAGAAATAAAGCGCCGCAGGCAGGCGAGTGAGGGGAACATAAGCATGAACTATCAAGAGGCAGCCGCCTGGCTGAACCAGCGAGATCACGTCCTCATCCTGACCCACCGCCGCCCCGACGGGGACACGGTGGGGTGTGCGGCGGGGCTCTGCGCCGCCCTGCGGGGCCTGGGAAAAACCGCCTGGGTCCTACCCAACGAGGACGCCACCGACCTGTTTGCCCCCTATCTGGAGCCCTATCTGGCCCCCGACGAGGCGGAGCCGGACGTGGTGGTGTCGGTGGACATCGCCGGGCGGGGACTGTTCACCCCCCGGGGGGAGCGATGGCTGGAGCGGGGCATCGACTTCGCCTTTGACCACCACCCCTCCTACGAGGGCTTTGCCAAAGAAAGCTGCGTGGACCCGTCTAGGGCTGCCTGCGGCGAGCTGATGTACGACGTGGTGCGGGAGCTGGGCCAGCTCCGGCCGGAGACGGCCCTGCCCCTCTATGTGGCCGTGTCCACCGACACCGGCTGCTTCATGTACGGCAACACCACGCCCGCCACCCACCGGGTAGCCGCCGCCCTCATGGAGACGGGCATTGACTATCAGGCCGCCAACAAGCGCCACTTCCGCACCAAGAGCTACAAGCGTTTCCGCCTGGAGGCCCTCATCGTGGCCAACATGGACCTCTACGACGGGGGAAAGCTGGCGGTCACCGCCATCTCCCTGGAGGACATGGCCAGGCTGGGTGCCGATGAGCGGGACGCCGAGGACATCGCCGCCTTCCTGGGACAACTGGAGGGGGTGGAGACTTCCGTCACCATCCGGGAGCTCCAGCCCGGGGAGTGCAAGCTCTCCGTCCGCACCGTGGACGGCGGGCTCAACGCCACCCGGGTCTGCTCCCTGCTGGGGGGCGGCGGACATGCCGCCGCAGCGGGATGCACCGTTTGGGGCGGCGTGGACGACGCTAAGCGGGAGATCTTAAAGGCCATCCGGACGGTGCAGCATGGCGGCTAACGGTATTCTTGTCATCGACAAGCCCTCCGAGTGGACCAGCATGGACGTCTGCGCCAAGCTGCGGGGGGCCTTCCACGAAAAGCGCATCGGCCACGCCGGGACCCTGGACCCCATGGCCACAGGGGTGCTCCCCGTCTTTGTGGGCCGGGCCACCCGGGCGGTGGAGTTCGCCAGCGAGTCCAATAAGGAATATATTGCGGATATAAAACTGGGGGTCATCACCAATACCCAGGATCGGACCGGGACTGTGCTGGAGACCAGACCGGTCACCGCCGGTCGGACAGAGGTGGAGGCCGCTCTGGCCCCCTTTCGGGGGGAGATCCTCCAGGTGCCACCCATGTACTCCGCCGTCAAGGTGGGGGGGAAGAAGCTCTACGAGCTGGCCCGGAAGGGCAAGGAGGTGGAGCGCAGGGCCCGGCCCGTGACCATTCACGCCCTGGAGCTGCTGGAGGGGGGCGACCCGGAGGCCGGGGAGTACCGGCTGCGGGTGCTCTGCTCCAAGGGGACCTACATCCGCACCTTGTGTCACGACTTGGGACAGGCCCTGGGCTGCGGCGCGGCGCTGGCCGGGCTGCGGCGGACCCAGGCCGCCGGGTTTGGGCTGGACCGGGCCGTCCGGCTGGAGGATGTGCTGGCCGCGGCGGACCGGGGAGAGGCGGAGCGGCTGCTCCTCCCGGTGGACGCCTACTTTGGCGGCTATCCCGCCCTCACCGTAGACGAAGCGGGGGAGAAGCGGGTTCGCAACGGCGGGTCCATCCGGGCCGCCGGGGGGGACGGTACCTACCGAGTCTACGGGCCGGGCGGGGCGTTTCTCATGCTGGGCCGGCTGGAGCGGGGGACCTTAAAGACCATCAAGAGCTTTTATGAGGTCTGAACCCGCAGATATCTGCAACAGAAACGAGGGAACGACCTTGAACGATACCAAACGAGTCATCGCCCTGGGCTTTTTTGACGGGGTACACACCGGCCACGGCGCTCTGCTGAGCCGGGTGCGGGAGAAGGCCGCCGCGCTGGAGGCGGTCCCCACCGCTTTTACATTCGACGCCCATCCGGGCAGCCGCATCACCGGGGCGGTCACGCCGCTGATCAACTCGGCGGCCGACCGGGCCGATCTGATGCGCCGCCTGTACGGCATTCGGGAGATTATCGTGGCCCACTTCGACAGCATGATGCGGATGCCCTGGGAGGACTTCATCACGGAATACCTGGTGAAGGAGCAGGGGGCTGTCCATGTGGTGGCCGGCCACGATTTCCATTTCGGCTACAAGGGGGAGGGCAATCCCCGGCGCCTGGCAGAGAAATGCGCCGCGCTGGGGGTGGGCTGCGACATCATCCCTAAGATCGAAAAGGAGGGGATCACCATCTCCTCCACCTACATCCGCACCCTCATCGCCCAGGGCGAGATGGAGCGGGCCGACGCATTTTTGGGCCACCCCCACGTGCTTACCGACCGGGTGGCCCACGGCAAGAAGCTGGGCTCCACCCTGGGCTTCCCCACGGTGAATCTCCACTTTCCCCCCGGCGTGCTGGTGCCGGCCTACGGGGTGTACGCCACCCGGGTGTGGTTTGAGAACGGGGACAGCCGCCCGGCGGTGACCAACATCGGCATGCGCCCCACCGTGGACGACGGGGACTCCGTCAGCGTGGAGGGCTATATTTTGGATTTCCAAGGCGACCTGTACGGGCAGACCATCCGCATGGAATTCTTCCGGCGCCTGCGGGGGGAGCGAAAGTTCCCCTCCCTGGACGCCCTGCGGGAAGAGGTCATGCGCAACGCCCAGCAGACGCGAGATTACTTTGCCGCATTCAAGGCGCAATAAAAAGGCGCCGGACTCTGGCATCCCACAGGTAAGAGGGGGGACCCGCTCCATGCGATACCAGAAAATGTATAAATTTATCCTGCTGTTTATCGCTGCTGAGCTGCTGACGGCGGTGATTCTGGACCATCCGGCCAACATCCTGCCGGGACTGGTCAAAATCATCACGATGCAGGATGTGCTCATCACCGACTATGTCCAGATCGCCGGACCGGGGGCCGCCTTGGTCAACTCCGCCCTGGTGACTCTGGTCAGCACCGTCATCCTCTATCTCTGCAAAGACCCCCTCAACGGCTTCACCATTGCCCTCATCGGCCTGATGTCCGGCTTTTCCCTCTTCGGCAAGAACATTGCCAACATCTGGCCCATCATCCTGGGCACCTGGACCTATGCCAGGCGCCGCAGGGAGCCCTTTGGTCAGCACGTCAATGTGGCCCTTATGGCCACCGCCCTGTCGCCCCTCATCAGCTACATGGCTCTGGGCAGCCAGCACGCCAACCTCCTGGTGGGCGTCCTCATGGGCATGGTCATCGGAGGTGTGCTGCCCTCTCTGTCGGCCTATACCTACAAGGTCCAGAACGGCATGAACCTCTATAACATGGGCTTTGCCTGCGGCATGCTGGCTATGATGATCGTCCCCATCCTCACCGCCGCTGGAGACTCCCCCGAGAAGGTCATGTACTGGGCCACCGGCTACAACACGAAATTCACCGCGGCCCTGTGCATCCTGTGCGGCGTTCTCATTTTTTCAGGATTGTTCCTGTGCGGCAAGCCCGCCTGGGCCGCATGGGCCGGCTACCGCCGCCTGCTCCTTACCTCCGGCCGTGCCCCCAGCGACTACCTGCGTATGTTCGGCGCTGCCCCCGTCCTCATCAACATGGGGGTCAACGGCCTGGTGGCCACCGCGTACATCCTGCTCATCGGGGGCGACCTGAACGGCGCCACCCTGGGCGGCATCCTCACCGTCATCGGATTTTCCGCCTACGGCAAGCACGCCGCCAACATCCTGCCCGTCATGTGCGGCGTCTCTCTCGGCGGCACCTTCCTCCACTACAATGTCAACTCTCCTGCCCTTCAGCTCGCCGGCCTCTTCGGCACCACCCTGGCCCCCATCGCCGGGGTCTTTGGCTGGCCCTACGGCGTGCTGGCCGGGTTCCTCCACTCCGCCGTGGTGCTCCAGGCCGGTGTGGTCCACATGGGGGTGAACCTCTACAACAACGGCTTTTCCGGCGGCCTGGTGGCCATCGTGCTCTATCCCACCATCACCGCCGTCGCCCGCCGCCGCAATCCGGACCTGCAGCAGCGGGACGAGGCCCGTATCTTCCAGGAGGACTCTCCGGAGCCCACCGAGCGGGACCAGCCCCCCGACCCCGAACGGGAGCCCGGCCCGCCCCAGGAATTTATTTGAATCAAGGACCGCCCTGGATGCACGCATCCGGGGCGGTCCTTAATTCTAGAGCTTTCGGCGCTCCAGCCGCACCACCAGGGCGGTGCGGTCGTCGGAGCCAGGCGCCTCCTGGGCGTCGATAAGGGAGCGGGCCAGATCCTTGGGACTCTCCCCGCCGAAGGCTGACACTGTCTCCCGCAGCCACAGGTCCGGCCGTCCGCCGGTCACCCCGTCGCTGACCAGCACCACCGTGTCCCCCGCCTCCAGGTCCAGCCGGGTCACGTCGGGGGATACCCCGTCCCCGTCCACCAGGCCCGCGGGCAGCGCGCTGCCGGACAGCTTGCTCACCGTGTCCCCCTTGCGGACATAGGTGGGGGCGGCGCCGAATTTGTAGAGGGCCGACTGGCCGGTAAACAGGTCGATCTGGAGCAGATCCACCGTGGTGAAGCCCCCCTCCTCTTCGCCCCGCAGGGCCAAAGCGGAGTTCAGGGTGCGCAGGGCAGCCTCCGCCTCTACCCCCGCCTTCAAAAAACGCTCCAGCAGCCGGATGGCCGTGCTGCTCTCCCGGCTGGCCTCCGGCCCGCTGCCCATGCCGTCGCACAGCAGGATATACAGAAGCCCCGCGTCGGTGCGGAACCAGGCCCCCGCGTCGCCGCTCACCGTCTCGCCGTCCTTCTGCCGGGCGGCCACCCCCGCCACCGCCATCAGAGGCTCGGCCTGGGTGAACACCACCTTGTCCAGCGCTCCGCTGCCGGTATACTCGGGCTCCCGCAGGGGAAGTCCCAGCAGGGCGGAGAGGGCCTTGCGCTCCTTGGGCTCCGTCAGGGCGGACAGGTCGGGGCCCTCCAGCTCGGCCCGCAGGTGCCCCGCCTCGTCGTAGTAGACGCTGGCGTTTCCCTCCAGGCCCAGGGCGGTGAGGTGGCCTCGTAGCTTCTTTTCCCGGGCCGGGTCGGGGACCAGCTCGGCGGACAGCTCCGCCGCCGCATTTCCCAGGACATGGGCCAGCTCGGCGTACTGGCGGCACACCGCCCCCCGGCTCTCCTGGAGCCGGGCCTGGTACTGGCGGCGGGCGAGCAGGGCGGTGAGCTCCTCGTTGGCAGCGGAGAGGAACTGGGGAAAGTGCAGACAGCGGCTGGTGAAATGGAGGGGAAAATCCGAAGCCTGGCCCCGGCCCCGGTCTACCATGGCGGGCAGGGCGTCATTGAGAGCGTTGAAGGTAGAGACATAGTCCCGCTGCCAGCAAGCGTCCCGCAGCGCGCAGCGGCGGCACACCCGGCCCGCCGCCCGGTCGAAGATGGCGGCGGTGTTGCCGTCGTTGGGACCGGGCCGGCGGAAGGAGCTGCGCAGGGTGGCGTAGAGCTCCTGAAAGGCCCCGGAGGTCTCCAGAAGCTTGCTGCGCACATAGGCCATGGCCCGGTCCGCCGTGTCGGACGACCCCTCGCGGGTCAGCAGGGCCCCCACCCGGCGGGTGAGCTTGTCCGGCAGCAGCAGGAAGAGCACCGAGGCGGCGAACACTTCGTACAGCAGGGCCAGGCGGAGGCCCGCCTCCCAGCTCCACAGCACCGTGACGGCGTTGGTCAGGATATAGGCCACGGCGGCCAAGAGCCGGCCCTGCCGGCAGAACATGCCCGTCACCAGCCCCGACAGGCCGAAGGAGACGGTGCAGGCTCCAGGAGCCCCCACGGCGATATCCATGCACAGCCCGGCGGCCACCCCGGCGGCAGCCCCGATCTCCAGCCCCCCCTGGGAGGCGATCACCATTACGCCCAGGGCGGCGGCGATGCGGCCCAGGGAGATCAGGTCCCCCAGAATGGTGAACTGGGCCAGGGAGATGAGGACGGTGCCCGCCAGGATCATCAGGCTGATGACCTGCCGGGAGGAGAGGCTCCCCTCCTCCCGCCTGCCCGTCCAGGGGGAGAAGGCCACCCGGTAGAAGTAACAGGCCGCCCCGGTGAGCAGCAGCTCGGTGCCGAAAAAGATGACCTGGGGGGCGTCCCACCGGCTGTCCGCCAGGTAGACGAAGCCGGTGGCGCCGTTGAGAAGGGAGGACACCAGGGGCATGAACCACACCCGCTTGTAGAGCCGGATATCGTAGAAGGCAAAGGACACCGAAAAGATGAGAATCGCCGCCGCCACGTAGCGCAGTCCCGCCGTGAGCCCTAGAAAGGACAGGTAGCCGAAGGCCGCCCCCACCAGGGCGCAGAAGCCGTCCAGCCCCGAACCGGAGCAGCCCACCAGCGCCAGACCGAAGGGGGCCCAGCCGCCGAAGATCTCCGCACCGGCCAGCATGGCCCCCAGCAGGAAGCGGATGGCGCACTCCGCTCCCCGGACCAGCGCCGGCGCCCGCAGCACCAGCCGTCCCGTCCGAGCCAGGTCCTCCCGGGCCCGGGCCGCTTTCATTTTCAATCCTCCGTTTGCCGCCATGGTCTGTCTCCTCCTATGTATCCCGAAAGGTAGTAGAGACAGTATAATCCAATAAATGGAAATATATAGTCGGAATGTGGCTGACCGGATGGATGGAAAAGGAAAAACGTGGAAAGGCGGCGGGCTATTTCAGCAGGACCAGGTGGGGGGCGGAGCCGGGGGCCAGGAGGACGCACTCCGGCAGCATGAAGCAAGAGCCACGCAGGACCAAGACAGCCTCGGCGGCCATGACCGCTGCACCCAGGGCCCTGCTCCGGGACGGAAGGGATGTGAGAACGGAAAACGGGTCATATGGGAAGTCAGCAAAAAACCCTGCCATAAAATTATGGAAAGACACAAGATACAGGGGCAGAATTGGCCGTCCATTTGGCTGAATGTACCTGTTTTGCGGGCAAAGGCGGCAAGAATCGGAAAAATGAAAACCCTCCCCCATACGGAACCTTTTTGACTTTTGGGCCCGTTTTGCGGAAAACTTTTTTTCATCTTCCGGTTGACCATCCATTTAGGGTATCTCCTAAAATAAGTGACAGGTTGAGAAAAGGAAAACAAACCTTTCCAGGCGCAAAAAACTCACATAATTAAAAGGAGGATCTTAACAATGGTTGGTAAGAAAGTCGTACATCATCTGATGATGAGCTCCAAGGACTGTCACTATGTGGGCGGGCTGGTGAACGGCGCCCGTATCGTGAATCAGTGGGGCGACGTCGGCACCGAGCTGATGGTCTATGTGGACGGCGACATCTCCCTGTTCCTGGGCTATGAGGACATCAAGTTCACGGCCCCCGTCTACGAGGGCGACTTCATGGAGTATACCGGCGAGATCATCGAGGTCGGCAACCAGTCCTACAAGTGCAAGTTTGAGGCCTGGAAGGTTGCCACCATGCTGGACCGCACCGGCGCCGACATGACCGGCATCGCGCATACGGCCGCCACCGCCTGCGAGCCTCCCATTCTGTGCGGCACCGCCACCGGCAGCCTGTTCATCGCCAAAAAGGACCAGCGCGGACCCACCGAGTCCTCTTACAGCAACCGAAAGCATCGCGGCGAGTAAGTTTCATAAAAAGAAAGAGCGGACCGCGGTCCGCTCTTTCTTTTTATACGGACAGCGTCCGGCATAAAAAAGCCGTTGTGCGCATGGAACGATTGTGCTATACTGGAAAAACAAGGAAATTAAACGTCGAAAGGACGAGACGGTATGGCAGAGGAAAAAAATCAATACTCCATCGGCAAGGTGTCCACGTTGTGCAACGTCCCTGTCAGGACCCTGCGGTATTATGATAAGATCGGCCTTTTGGTCCCGAGTCACCGGAAGGACGACAATCATTACCGCTACTACTCCCAGGAGCAGCTGCTGACGCTGTTCATCATCCGGAAATTAAAGCTGCTGGGCATTCCGCTGAAGGAGGTCCGGGAGATTGTCTGCGGACAGGATACGGCGGCAATGACCCGAAGCATCCAGGCGCGGCTGGAGGAGATCGGCCAGACCATCGAGACGCTGAACGGTCAGTACGAGGAGGGACAGACCCTGCTCAACCGTCTGGCCAGGGGGCAGACCGTACTGTCGGCGGGGCGGGAGAGCTGGAGCACGGAGGAGATACAGGTGGAGGACATCCCAGCCTGCGAGGTGCTGTTTACCCGGCGGATCAAGAAGAACTATAAAAACAGCGACGTGTCGGTAGACCGATGGTTTGAACTGTTCAAGATGGTATCCAAGCACAATCTGCGGGTAAAAGGGCCGGTGATCCTGACCTATCACAACAAACCGCTGGAGCAGTTTTTTAAGGTGGACTGCGACCTGGAGATCAGCATCGAGGTAAACGAACACCAGGACTTGCCCATTTTCAAGCAGTTCGGCGGCTTCCGGGCGGTGACCGCCCTGCATATCGGCCGAAACGAAGAGATCATCCAGAGCCATGTCAAGACGATCAAATGGCTTTCCGAGCATGGCTATGAGGTGGCCGGCCCCATCTCGGAGGAATACATCGTCTCCCCGGTGGATGTCAACAAGGAAGAAGAACATATCACCAAAATTATTATTCCGGTCCAGGAGACGGAGCGCAGAGAAGAGAAGCAGGGGAAGAAACGGCCACCCCAAAGGCCGATGGAGGAGAACGCCATCTAAACCAAGAGAAGCCGGCGTTGGCAGGACGACGGCTTCTCTTGCTTTTGCGGATGGAACGAATGTTGGGGGTCAAGGGCCTGCCGCCATGCAGCGGGCCGCTTCTGCGTCTTAGGGCTGCGGGGAGCGAATGAGCAGGAGGGAACGGATGGTGATGGCAGCCAGCACAATGCCGCCGCCGCAAAGAGAGACAGCGCCGGGTCGTTCGCCCACGGCCAGGAACACCCAAACGGGATTGAGAATAGGGTCGATAATAGGCAGCATCACGGTTTGCAGGGCGGTCAGACTCTTGGAGGCTTCGGTGAAAAGTCGGTAACCCATCGTGACTACGATACCGGCGATTACAAGAACAGCGATGTCACGGGGGGAGGGAAGTTGAGACTGAAAGGACCGGACAGTGAAGGGAATGCCGATAAGAAAGGCGAGAAAGCCGCCCAGGAAGATGGATTGCTCAGGGTGTCCGCCTTTTTGGAAGCGTAGAAAGATGGAGAGAAGGGCGAAGGAGATGCCATTGCCCAGCGCAATGACGTTTCCAAGAATACTGCCGCCGCCCATTTTATCCAGAAAGAAAAGGCACATGCCGCCCAGCACCACGGCTAGACACACCCAGTCCGAGCGGCGGACCCGCTCGTTGAGGATCATCCAGGAGAAAAAGGCCACATAGATCGGGGCGGTGTACTGCATCATCACGGCGGTGGCCGAGGTGGTGAGTTTGGTGGAAAGGATGATGCAGTAAGTAAAGGCCATATAGGAAAGTGCGCCGCCCAACATAGGCCAGGACCACGGAAGTTTTTGGCGGCGTATGAAAAACAGCATAGTCAGTGAGGCTGCAAAGCTTCGCATGCAGACGATGGCTAGCGCATCCATTTCAATCAGTTTGATAAAGACGCCCGCCAGACTCCACAAGAAGGCAGTGAGCAGCATCGTGAGCATGGCTTTCTTTGTTTGATTCACAATTGTACCTCCTGACCTGAAGAATCCACTGCTATTATAACGGGTCCAGTTGCAAGAGGGTCAATGGGATGTCGATGGATTGCAACCGTCCCGCCGTGCAATTTTCAAAAAACACTCCAGCAAATGGAAGGGTTCCGGATTCGACAGGCTAGAGGGGTAAAAAAAGAAGATTGCCCTGAAAAGACGTTACAGCCTTCCCGGGGCAATCTGTCGGACAAACGGAGAGCATGGCGGAGAACCCGGGTCATGCGGCAGGGCGCCGGATGGGGATGAGGATCTGAACGATATGCTGTCCCTCGTCCTTTACCTCCAGGGGAGAGATGATGAACCGTTCCGCGGGGGGGCCCAGCACCTCGCAGCCGTGCTGGTTAATCCACTGCAGAAGGGTGATGTAGCTCCGGACGATATCGCTGTATTTCCCGACGTGATAGACGGTGGCTGCATAGGTGCCGCCCCAACTGCGCACATTCTCAATCTCGGGCAATACGGCGTTCTGCCCAATGAGCACACCGAATTCCACATCACAGTCCTTCATTAGGAACTGCCCCAGCAGCTCCCCATAAAAGGTGACAATGATAGGGCTCTCCAGCGGGATGCCCAGGGCGGTGCATTGCTCCAGAATGTCAATCCAACGGGAGAAGGAGACGTCCGCATTGCGGTACTGCTTCATAAGCTGGCGGGAGTAAAGCAATTGTCCTTCGGGTATGTACTCGACTTGAATGGGGGTGGAGTGCCGGGACAGGTCCGGCCCTACCTCCGAGCGATGCTGCGCCATGATCTCGCGGCCCAGCCGGACCCGGCCCAACAGAGAGGAGATGGTCTGCTGCTTGGCCTGAAGCATGCGGATTTCCTCGTTGAGCTCTGCCTGCTTAGCAGTCATCATGCTCTCGATAAAGTCCAGACTGGTGTCCTCGATCAGGCTTTGAACCTCCTTGAGATTAAAACCGAGGGCACGCAGACGGCGAATCACCAGCAGCGTGTTCATTTGTTCCTTGCTGTAATAGCGGTAATTGCTCTCCTCACGGCGGTACGTGGGCTTGAGCAGACCGATTTCATCGTAATACCGCAGCGTTTTTACAGGGGTGTTGCACAGTCCGGCAACCTTTCCGATAGAGTAGCAGTCGTCTTCGGGAACCACAGAAATCCCTCCTTACGGTCGGTCGAAGTATTGCGGGGAAGTGCCATGCCTCTTTACATAATTTATAATATATAATATCCATATTTTCTGTGTGTTTCAATAACAAATTTTCCAATAAATTAATATTCCTAAGATAAAAATCCACAAAAGAACCCTACTGCAACAGGAGACTTCTGGAAATAGTTTGGAAACTCACCATTTATTTTTACGTAAAAAAGAGTTGACTTTCCATCTGCTGTAACGGCTAGCATACGAATTGTTCGCGGACATCCACAAAAAGGCAAACAAGGGAGGAATGTTATTTGAGCAGTCTGAACAAACACGGAGACCTGAACCCCGTAGCCCTGTTTATGACCGGCGGAGCCCTGTTTTCCATGCATTTTGGCGCATCCAGTATGGTGTGGCCCATGAACTGGGGCAAAGAGAGCGGAAGCTCCTGGCCGCTGGCCTTCATCGGAGCCTTCATCACTGCCATCCTGCTGGTGCTGGTCGCCTATGTCGCGCTGGCAAAATCCAACCAATCCTACAGTCAAATGACCGGCCGGCTCGTTGGGAACCGCTTTGGAGCGTTCTTTACCTGCCTGACCATCGTGGTGCTGGGGCCCCTCTACGCCATCCCCCGTATGAGCGCGGCTTCCTGGGATTCCATCGTCCAGGCATTTGGGCTCAACCCCACTTCCAAGCTGCCCCTCATCATCTTCACCATTCTATTCTATATTGTGACCTACTTCTTCCTGGCCAACCCCGGAAAGGCCATGGACCGCATCTCCGCCATCCTGTTCCCCATTTTGCTGATCATTGTGGTGGCCGTGGTCGGAAAGGGACTGCTCAATCCCATTGCCGCGCCGGTGGCGAAGTCCTATGAGGGCAACGCCTTCGCTTACGGCTTCACCAACGGCTACGCCACCGCGGAGATCCTGTGCGCCCTCATCTTCGGCGTGGTGATCCTCAAAACCCTGGAGAACAAGGGCGTCGCCCATGATCGCATGAGCAAGAACATGGTCCGCGTGGGCATTGTGGGTCTGGCCATGCTAAGCTGCACCCACCTGGCCCATATGATCATCGGGGCCAACACCGGCGGTACGCTGGATCTGAGCTACACGGCCCTTTACACCGCCGTGGCTGCCATCTTGTATGGCAAGGTGGGCGGGATCCTCTTCTCCATGGCGCTCTTCCTGGCCGCCCTGACCACCGCCATCGGCATGACCTCCGGCTGCGCTGAGTTTTTCGTGGAAGTGAGTCATGAAAGACTCAATTACAAGCAGTGGTCACTGATTATGGTAGTCCTGAGCATCATCTTCGGCAGCCTGGGCCTGACCAACATTCTCTCTCTGCTGGGCCCCATCCTGGACGGTATCTATCCCCCCGCTATCGTGCTGGTGCTCTACTACGCGCTGTGCCCCAACGCCATGTCCCCCCGGCAGACGCTGGCCGCACGCTGGGCGATGTATGCCTCAGTGATATTCGGCGCTCTGGATATGATATGGAAATACTTTGTAAAACTTGACGCCAATCCCGGCGGGATTTGCGATCTCTATCTGAAGCTCCCCTTTGCCGACGTGTCCCTGGCTTGGGTGCCCTTTACCATCCTGGCTTTCATCATTGGTTGGTTTGCCTACCGGGAAAAACAGACGGATCCCCCTCTGAAAAGCGCAGCGGACGCATAAATTGACCATTTTTAAGGAGGAACAAGCATCATGGCAAGAAAGATATCTTATCTGAGCTACAACATGACCACGGCGGACGCCAATAATCCGGACGGACTGGTGCCATTTGGCCGTCAGTTCGACTTCATCGGCGACGTGGAGACCGAGCAGATGATCCTCAACGACGGCGACGAGTCTCTGTGCCTGGGCTATCACGACGTAGAAATCTACGAGGATGTATTTGTGGGGGACATGATGGAATATAAGGCCACCATGACCCATGTGGGAGGCACTTCACGCGACTGCCGTATCGAGGTGTATAAGCTGGCCACCCCCGCCGCCCGCGCCGGCCGGACCGACTGCAAGCCCGGCGATATGGTCTGGTTTGACAAGCCGGTGCTCTGCACCGAGGGCAACGTCCGCCTGGTGGTGAAGAAGCACCTGCAGCGCGGCGAGCAGCCCGACGGCCTGGTGGAGAATCCCTGGCGTCCTCTGGAGGACTTCCCCGAAGACGACTGCGAGATGTAGACGTAACGTTATATCAGAAAGATTAACTATTAGAAGTCAACCCCCAAAATGAATGGCGGTGGTACAAAAACAGATGGTTCAAAAAAAGTATATCAAAGTAGAGGTCCGTTAGGACCCCGGATGCCAGCAAGAGTAAGTTAGGCTACCAGACGGTACGGTTGTCTGGACTTCTCCAGAGCGAAGATGAGCCGTACCAGTTTCTTGGCCGCGTGGGAGATTGCAACATTGTAATGCTTGCCTTCCGCTCGTTTCTTGGCAAGGTAAGACGCAAAGGCCGGGTCCCATAAGCAGACATACTTGGTGGCGTTGTAAATGGCGTAGCGAAGGTATCTGGAGCCGCGTTTTTCCATGTGCGGATAGCAGTTCTTGAGCTGTCCGGATTGGTAGGTCGATGGTGAAAGCCCTGCATAGGCAAGCAGCTTGTCGGGAGATTCAAAGCGGGAGAAGTCCCCAACCTCGGCAAGGATCATAGCCCCCATGCGACAGCCAATGCCCGGAATGGTCGTGATCGGAGAGTGCAGTTCATCCATCATAGCTTGGATTTCTGTTTCGATTTCCTCAATTTCAGCGTCCAGTTCCCGGATAAGCCGGATGGTATGCTGCAATTCGAGGGACTTGGCAGGCATTCTGGAGCCTATGGAATTCCTGGCAGCATCCCGGATGTCCAGGGCCATGTCCCGCCCGTAACGGCCTCTGGAGGCGTCAGTCAAAAGGGATTTCAGTCGTGTCAGGTGCGCCCCGGCGATCTGAACGGCGCCAGGGAACTCTTCCAGCAAGGCATAGACAGAAGCCCCATGGAGGGACGGTACCAGATTTTCCAACTCTGGGAACAGGATGCAGACCAGCCTGGAAACAGAGCATTTCAGTTTGGCTCGTTCTTTCACCTTGTCGAAACGGTATCTTGTGAGTGACTTTAGCTCCTCATTGTGGTATGCTGTGTCTGTGTAGGGCTTGAGGCCTACATCGGACAGAAGCATAGCTGCAATCGTTCGTGCATCCACACGGTCAGTCTTTGTCTTTCTTAAGCTGAGACTTTTCCTGTAGAGATTGGTGCGCAAAGGGTTCAAGACATAGGTGGCCAGACCGTTGTCAAGAAGAAACCCAAGGATGTTGTAGCTGTAATGTCCGGTCGCCTCAAGCCCTACTCTTATTTTGTCCTGGGATGTGGTGCAGTCCCGGATTTTCTGAAGCAGGCAGGTAAAACCATCCATGTTGTTGGGAATGGTGAACACATCTGCCAGGACTTCACCTTCCGAGTTGAGAATGAAGCAGTCGTGCTTGTCCTTTGAGACATCAATGCCAACAGAAACTACCATGATAAAACCTCCAACGGTAAGATTGTGATGCTGCTCCACAGAACACTTTGCTCTTGTAGCCTTGTTCCACATAAACCGTCTGGCGGTATTTAACTGATTAACAAAACTGCAAAGGGCTGTGGTTGGAACCTTTCTTAAACCATCTTCTGGTAGGAGGACAACACCAATCCACAGCATCCCTTACAGTGTAGCACATAGCCCTTGGAGAGGGGCTCTAATAACTACTACTTTATAATACAAGGAGAACAATAGAATGGAAACAGTGACGATGAGATATAGAATGTCGGATCGGGACGTATTTTACGGCGGAGGGGTGGTCAACGGCGCGCGGAGCATCACCCTGATGAACGACTGCGCCAACCGGCTGATGGCCAAGACCTTCGGCAATACCGGCCACTGTGTGAAGGTCAAGAAGGTGCGCTTATATGTGCCCCTGTTCGCCGGCGACTACATGGAGTACATTGCCCGCATCAAAAAGACCGAGGGCAACAAGTCTTTGATCGAGGTCCGCGCTTACAAGATCATAGAGGTGCCCAAGGATCCCCCCTTCCCCAGCTCCATCGACGTGCTCGCCGATCCCCCCCTGTGTACGGTGACTCAGTTCGTCTATGAGACCTATTGATCGGGAGGATAAGAAACGTGCCGAACAATCACAAGCCCCTGAACGGCCTTAAGGTGATCGACCTGACCACCGCCCTGAGCGGACCCTTCTGCACCATGTTTTTTGGAGACTACGGCGCAGAGGTCATCAAGATCGAGACCCCGGACGGAGAGCAGTGCCGCACTTGGGGCCCCATAGACGAGAAGACCGGCGAGAGCGGCTTTTTTGCCAACTACAACCGCAACAAGAAGGGCGTCACTCTGAACCTCAAGACCGAAAAAGGTCTGAACATGCTCTACGAACTGGTGAAGGACGCCGACTTCCTGTGCGAGAACTTCAAGGGCGGCGTGACCCAAAAGCTGAAGGTGGACTACGAGACCATCCAGAAGATCAATCCCAGGATCATCTACGTCTCGGGCTCCGGCTTTGGCCAGACCAGCCCCATCGGCCACCGCCCCTGCTACGACATCGTGGCCCAGTCCATGGGCGGCATGGTAAACCTCACCGGCTTCAAGGAGACCGATCCGGTAAAGGTAGGGCCCTCTGTAGCGGACCACGTGTCCGGTATCTACCAGTTCGTGGGCGCCATGGTGGCGCTGTATGAGCGGGAGAAGACCGGCGTCGGCCAGATGGTGGATGTGTCCATGGTGGACACCATCTTCTCCCTGCTGGAGAACGCCATCCCCCACTATGTCATGCACGGCGTCGTCCCCGAGCGCAACGGCAACGTAGACCCCTCCATCTGCCCCTTCGACATCTATCCCTGCAGGGATGGCTTTGTGGCTTTGGGCGTGGGCAACGACCGCCTGTGGGAGAAATTCTGCAAACTCATCGGCCACACCGAGCTGTTGGAGGACCCCCGCTACAAGACCAACGATCTCCGCTGCAAAAATTACATCCCCGACCTTCAGGACCTGATCCGGGGCTGGGTCAGACAGTACACCAAAAAAGAGCTGGAGGCCATGATGGACGAGGTGGCCATTCCCTGTGGCCCGGTCCTCAACATGAAGGAGGCCATCGAGCATCCCCACATTAAGGCCCGCGAGATGCTGGTCCACACCCCAACGCCCCACCCCCTGCTGGGCGATATGCCCGTCCAGGGCGTGGTAGCCAAGCTGTCCAAGACCCCCGGAGGCGTCTACACGCCCGCTCCCACGCTGGGGCAGCACAACCGGGAGGTCTTTGGCCTCACGCCGGAGCAGGAGACGGCGCTGAGGGCAGAGGGCGTCATCTAACCGTTGAGCCGGTATGGGAAGCGGCGGCCGCCCCAAAGGCGGACGGAGAAACAGGAGGAATCACGATGCAATTTACCGAAGATCAACAGATGATCCAGCAACTGGCCCGGGACTTTGCGGAGTCCGAGCTGGCCCCCATCGCCGCCGAGATCGACCGGGAGGAGCGCATCCCCAAGGAGATCATCGAGAAGATGGCCGAGATCGGCTTCACCGCCCTGAACGTCCCCGAGGAGTACGGCGGGCCCGGTCTGGACACCGTGTGCAAGGTGCTGGTGGTCTCCGAGCTGGCCCGGCAGTGCGCCAGCACCGCGGAGGTCATCGCCGTGCATACCCTGGTCAACGACATCTTCCTCAAGCACGGCACCGAGGCGCAGAAGCAGAAGTACCTCACCGCCGCCGTGGAGGGTAAGATCGGCGCCTTCGCCCTCACCGAGGCGGGCGCCGGCTCCGACGCCGCCGCGGCCAAGACCAAGGCCGTGGTGGACGGGGACGACTACGTCATCAACGGCAGCAAGTGCTTCATCTCCAACATGGGCCCCACCGAGGGCGACTATGTGGTGGTCATCGCCCTCACCGAGCCGGAGAAGGGCGTCAAGGGCATGTCCGCCATCGTGGTGGACCGGGGCACCCCCGGCTTCACCGTGGGCAAGCGGGAAGAGAAGATGGGCATCCGGGGCGCGGATATCTCCGAGCTGATCTTTGAGGACTGCCGGGTCCCCCGCAGCAACCTGGTGGGCAAGGAGGGCGAAGGCTTCAAGATCGCCATGATGGCGCTGGACGGCGGCCGGATCGGCATGGCCGCCCAGGCGCTGGGCATCTGCGAGGCCGCCATCGCCGCCTCCGTCAAGTACATGGGCGAGCGGGTCCAGTTCGGCAAGCCCATCGGAAAGAACCAGGGCCTGCAGTGGTATCTGGCCGACATGGCCACCCGCACCGAGGCCGCCAAGGCCCTCATCCTGGAGGCCGCCGTCGCCGCCGACAACGGCCAGCCGCTGTCCAAGCTGGCCGCCATGTGCAAATACTACGCCTCTGAGAACGCCGTCTGGGTCACCAACAAGGCCCTTCAGATCCACGGCGGCTACGGCTACATGCGGGACTACCCCATCGAGCGCATGTACCGCGACGCACGCATCGTCCCCATCTACGAGGGCACCTCCGAGGTCCAGAAGATGGTCATCGCACGCGAGGTCATGAAGTAAGCTTTTCTTGAGAACAGGAGAGGACCCCTTATGGATGTATTAGAGTGCATCAGACGCCGCCGCAGTATTCGACGATTCAAGCCTGAAAAGGTGGGTCGCAGCGAGATTGAGCAGCTCATCGACTGTGCCCGCTGGGCGCCGTCGTGGAACAACTGCAAGGCGGTACGCTATACCGCCGTGGAGAACGAGGCCGAACTCAAACGCATCGCCGAGACGCTGGTGGCGCCGGAAAACGTCCGCATTGTGGGCAATGCACCTCTGCTGCTGGTGCTGTCCATTGTCAAAAAGCGATCCGGCTATGAGAGGAATGGGACCACGTCCACGGCAAAGGGCTCCTCCTGGGAGATGTTTGATACCGGCGTCGCCTGCCAGAACATCTGCCTGGCCGCCCATGCCATGGGGCTGGGCACCTGTATTCTGGCGTCCTTTGACGAGGACGGGGTATCCCGCCAGGTGGAGCTTCCGGAGGACGAGGAGATCATCGCCCTGGTGGCCTGCGGCTATCCCGACGGATCACCCGTGCCGCCCAGAAGGAAAGAGGTCTGTGAGATCTTGCGCTATCGCATGTAGGCAGAGACGGTCCCCGGCCAAGCGCCCCTGCTGCGGAACGGTCTGCGGCGGGGGCGCTGGTTTTTCAGCGGGGGAGGGGGGAGGAGGAAAGCGTGATGCAGACGCAGGCGCTTTGTGAAAGCGGCCGCCGGGCCGCAGCAGAAGGCGGGGGCATCCAGCCGCCGCCGAGCAGCATATACGACATGCTTCAACTGGCGCAGCGCTCCATGACCCGGCGCGCCGCCGGGCGCCTTGCCGCCTGTGGCATTACCCCGGGCGAGTACAACATCCTGCGGGTCCTGCGGGGACGAGAAAAAATCACGCCCGCAAACCTCTCGGAGGCGCTGGGCTACACCAGCTCGGTGGTCTCCAACTATCTGAGGCAGCTCCAGGAGAAGGGGGTCGTCTCCCGCCGGCCACTTCGGAAGGACCGCAGGCAAAGACGGGTCGATTTGACCATCCGGGGAAGCTGCCTGGGCTCGGAAGCCGCCGCCGCAGTGCGCGAGGCAGCGGATGAGGCGCTCCGGGGCATTCCGACCGGGGATCTGGAGGTCCTTTTCCAATGCCTGTCGTGTCTGTGCAGCCGCAACCAGGCCCCCACTTGACGGCCCACCAAAATTTGAGCCATGGAAGAGATGCCCCGCGGCCTTGCGATAAAGCAAGGCCGCGGGGGTCTTTTTGGAAGAGTGGCCGAGCCACTTGCCGGACATCCGGGTTTGTGGTATCATAGGCAGAGATTTGAAACATTGTGAGGGAAAGCGTGAAAATAGGCAACGTTACCATTGATTCCAGACTGGCCCTGGCCCCTATGGCTGGGGTTACCGACCTAGCCTTCCGTACCATCTGCCGGGAGCTGGGGGCGGGCTATACCGTTACCGAGATGGTGTCCGCCAAGGCCCTGTGTTATCAGGATCAGAAGTCCCTGCCTCTGCTCAAGCTGGGGGAAGGGGAGCACCCCGCCGCCGCCCAGCTCTTCGGCAGCGACGAGGGGTGTATGCAGGAGGCCGCCGCCATTGCCGGGGAGGTCTCCGGCGCCGACATCCTGGACATCAACATGGGCTGCCCGGTGCCCAAGGTGGCCAATTCCGGGGACGGCTCGGGGCTGATGCGCACCCCGGACAAGGCCGTCCGGGTGGCTGAGGCGGTGGTCCGGGGGGCGGGCGGCAGGCCCGTCACCGTAAAGATGCGCCTGGGCTGGGATAAGGGCTCCATCAACTGCGTGGAGCTGGCCCGGGCCATGGAGCAGGCTGGGGTGGCCGCCGTGGCCGTCCACGGCCGGACCAAGTCCCAGATGTACGCCGGAAGGGCCGACTGGGACTATATCAGGGCGGTCAAGGAGGCGGTGACCATCCCGGTCATCGCCAACGGCGATATTTTCTCCGCCGCGGACGCCGTCCACATTTTGAAGTACACCGGGGCAGACCTGGCCATGGTGGGCCGGGGCTGTTTCGGCAATCCCTGGCTGTTCCAGCAGGCCAAGGCGGCTCTGGAGGGGCGGGAGGTCCCCCCCCTGCCCCCCCTGGCCCAGCGGTGCGACACGGCGGTGCGGCAGTTTGAGCTCTCCGCCGCCCACAAGGGAGAGCACATCGCCTGTCTGGAGGCCCGGAAGCACTACGCCTGGTATCTCAAGGGCGTGCCCTATGCGGGTTACTGGAAAGAGCAGATCTGCCAGGTGTCCACCCTGGAGGAGATCCATCGAATTACCGAGGGCATTAAGCGGGATTTGCGGTAAAAAACGGAGCGCGGAAGGGCAGGTGACGCGGATGGCAACCGAACAGGAGCTGGTGGAACGGGCCAAAAGAGGCGATCCGGACGCCTTTGGCCAGTTGGTTACCGACAACGAAAAGCGTATCTATAATCTGGCCCTCCGCATGACCGGCAGCCCGGAGGACGCCGCCGAACTGGCCCAGGAGGCCTTCCTTAACGCCTGGCGGGGGCTGCATCGGTTCCAGGGGGAGAGCTCCTTTGCCACCTGGCTCTACCGGTTGGCCTCCAACGCCTGCATCGACTTTCTCCGCCGGGAGAAGCGAAGGCGGAGCCTGTCCATGACGGTCTCCCTGGACGACGAGACGTGCGAGCGGCAGGCCGAGCTGCCCGACCAGCGCTCTACCCCCGAGCAGCACCTGGAGCGGCAGGAGCTGCGGCGGGCCATCCGGGACGGGCTGCAAAGGCTCTCGGAGGAGCACCGGCAGGTGCTGGTCATGCGTGAGGTCAGCGGCCTGAGCTATGCCGAGATCGGCCAGGTGCTGGAGCTGGAGCCCGGGACGGTCAAGTCCCGCATCGCCCGGGCCCGGCTGGCCCTGCGAAAAGCGTTGGAATCCGAGGGGAACCTTTTGGAGGGAATTGCGTCTGTAAGAGGGAAGGGGCCGTAGCGGGCCCCCGGAAGCAAACGAGCGGAAAAGGCCGCGAGAGGAGGTGACCTGCAATGTGTGACTGCGATCAGGCGCTGGAGTGGATCAGCGCCGCCCTGGACGGCGCGTTGACGCCGGAGGAACAGCGCAGGCTGGACGCGCATCTGGCGGCCTGCGCGGAGTGCCGGGCGCTGGCGAAGGAGCTCCGGCAGCTCCAGAGGGAGATGCCCGGAGAGGCGGAGGTCCCCGCGGGCTTTCATCAGGCGGTCATGGACCGCATCGCGGCGGAGCAGGTCGTCCCCTTCCCGCCGAAAAAAAGAGAAAACCGGACCTGGCGCTCCTGGGCGGCGCTGGCCGCCGTCTTTGCCGTGGTGGCGGTGGGGGGCGGTATGGCCGCGCGCCTGGGCTATTTTGCCGGCGGCGGGTCCGGTAATTCCACCGCAGCGGCCCCTCAGGCTGCGGCGGGGGCCAGTCCGTCGGCCTACGCCGATGTGTCCGAGGACGAGAGACAGGCCGAGCGGCAGCCCTTTACCATCATGGAGGGCGCCATGGATCGGGCCGGGACGGAGAGCGCGGCGGTCAGCGCCGCCCCCGCTCCCGAGCCGGCCGAGGCGCCGGGCCTGGAGAAGAACGGCGTCGGAGCGGCGGGAGGCGACCTGCCCGTCCAGTACAGCCAGACGGCGGGCTCCGGCGCGGACGGCCTGGAGCAGGCGGCGGTGGACAACAGCCGGACTTGGCTGGCGGCTTCTGACCTGGAGCGGAAGAACGCGGTGGACACGGAACAGGCGGCAGTGGACGCCATCGACGAGGCGGAGCTGGCGGACGTGATCTGGGAGGACAGGACCTCAGGCGGGCCGGACGGGTCCGAATGGGTGGTGACCCTGGGCGACCCCGCGGGCCATGACTGCGTGCGGGTGGTCTGTGACAGCGGGACAGGCAAAGTTCTCGGCTATCTCCCCGTCGAATGAGCGGGAAAAAGCCCCCGGACGGCCATAGGCCGTCCGGGGGCTTTTGTTTTTTGCCGGCGTGGCGGAAATTTATAAATTTTCAGTTGTCAACCGGCGATTCTTGATATATAATGACTAAGACAGTGACGCATTCCAAGAGGCGGCGCTCGATCTTCCAAAAGTAAGGAGAGGAAACCACTATGAGCTATTCCGCGCAAAACATCCGTAACGTCTGTCTGTTGGGCCACGGCGGAAACGGAAAGACTTCCCTGGCCGAGAGTATGCTGTATTCCACCGGCGGGACTGACCGCTTGGGCAAGGTGCCCGACGGAAATACCGTCTGTGATTTCGATCCCGAGGAGATTCGCCGTCAGATTTCGCTGTCCACTGCGGTGGCCCCCATTGAGTACAAGGGCTGCAAGATCAATATCCTGGACACACCGGGCTATTTTGACTTCTCCGGCGAGGTCATGGAGGCCCTGCGGGTGGCCGACTCCGCCGTCATCGTCTGCTCCGCCAAGGGCGGCATGAGCGTGGGCGCCGAAAAGGCGTGGAAATACTGCGAGGCCCGCAAGCTGCCCCGCATCCTCTATATCTCCAAGACCGACGAGGAGAACTCCGACTACAACTCCGCCTTCGAGACCCTGCGGGACCGCTTCGGCAAGAACGTGGCTCCCGTGGTCGCCCCCATCTGGGACGAGAACAAGAAGGTGATCGGCATCATCGACGTGCTCAACAAGCGGGCCTACGACATCGAGGGCGGCAAGCGCCATGAGATCCCCATCCCCGACAACAAGAAGGACGTGGTGGAGGAGCTCTATACCGCCCTGGTGGAGTCGGTGGCCGAGACCAGCGAGGAGCTCATGGAGCGCTACTTCAACGGCGAGGAGTTCACCTACGCCGAGATGATCCAGGGTCTGCACACCGGCGTCAAGGAGCTGTCCATCTTCCCCGTGGTCTGCGGCTCCGCGCTCTCCGGCCTGGGCACCCAAATGCTGCTGGACAACATCGTCAACCTGCTCCCCAATCCCCTGGAGGGCCCCGCCGAGATGGGCGAGGACGACCACGGTGAGATGGTGGAGTTCGCCGTCTCCCCCGGCGCCGTGCCCGCCGCCTTCGTATGGAAGACCGTCTCCGACCAATACGGAAAGTACTCCTACGTCAAGGTGGTCTCCGGCACCATCGAAGCCGACATGCCCATGGTCAACGCCCGCACCGGCAATCCGGAAAAGCTGGGGCGTCTCTATCTCGTCAAGGGCAAAAAGACCGAGGAGGTCAAGAAGCTCTCCTGCGGCGACATCGGCGCCATCGGCAAGATGGACAAGGTCAGGACCGGCGACACCCTCTGCGACGCCCGTAACGTGGTCAAGCTGGAGGGGATCCGCTTCCCCGAGCCCTGCTATTCCGTGGCCATCCTGCCCAAGACCAAGGGCCAGGAGGATAAGATCGCCAGCGGCCTGACCCGCCTCAACGAAGAGGACCAGACCTTCAACTGGGTCAACAACGCCGAGACCCACCAGATGGTGGTTTCCGGCACCGGCGACATGCAGATGGACGTTATCCTCTCCCGGCTCAAGAGCCGCTTCGGCGTGGACGCCGAGCTCACCGAGCCCCGGGTGCCCTACCGCGAGAAGATCCGCAAAAAGGTGGAGGTCCAGGGCCGCCACAAGAAGCAGACCGGCGGCCACGGCCAGTTCGGCGACGTGTGGATGCGCTTCGAGCCCGGCGAGCAGGAGGAGCTGGAGTTCTGCGAGGAGGTCGTGGGCGGCTCCGTGCCCAAGAACTATTTCCCCGCCGTGGAGAAGGGCCTGCGCGAGGCCGTTACCAAGGGTGTGCTGGCGGGCTACCCGGTGGTCAACCTGAAGGCCACCCTGTTCGACGGCTCCTATCACCCGGTGGACTCCTCCGAAATGGCCTTCAAGACCGCCGTGCAGATCGCCTACAAGACCGGTATGCCTCAGGCATCCCCCGTCCTGCTGGAGCCCATCGGCGAGTTGAAGGTCACCATTCCCGACAACTATATGGGCGACATCATCGGTGACCTGAACAAGCGCCGGGGTCGGGTTATGGGTATGAATCCCGACCATGAGGGCAACCAGATCGTGGAGGCCGAGGTGCCTATGGCCGAGATGACCCGCTATGCCATCGACCTGCGCTCCATGACCCAGGGCCGGGGCTCCTTTGTGTTCCATTTCGTGCGCTACGAGGAGGCGCCCCCCGCGGCTCAGGAGAAGGCCATTGCCGAGGCCAAGGCCATGGCGGGCGAGGAGTAATCAAGCCTGCAAGAGAGATGAGAGAGGTTGGACCGCCCGCCGGGGGAACCCGGCGGGCGGTCTGCTCTCGGTAAAAGTGAAGGTTTCCTTAAAAATCGGACCAACCCGTTGATAAACCGTCCGCCTGCTTATACAATGGTTTTACAGAAAAGGAGGGAACCGTATGAAAAAACGACTTTTGGCCCTGACGCTGGTGCTGGGCCTGCTGGCCTCTCCGGCCGCTCTGGCGGCGGAGGGAGAAGAGACCCGCATACAGGAGATCTCCCCCTGGGCCTACGATACCGTAGCGGACAGCTACGCCATGGGCCTGCTGGATGATTTCTATTCCACCTACCTGCTCGACCCGGTGACGGACGAACAGTTGGAGCATATGACCGGCATTGTGGCGGACAAGCTGGCGCTGCTGGGTCTGCCCGCCCGGGCGGCCGGGGAGAGCGGGACGCCTGTGGTGATCGACACCACTCGGGGTGGGGTGCTCAACGCCCTGTACCAAGAGGCGGCGGCCTATGCGTTTTCCGGTGTGGAGGAGGGCCCCGTCCCCTTTCTATCCGGCCTGGGTGTAGTGAAGGGCACCGGAGCCGATCTGGCCCTGGAGCGCACCTGTACCTATCAGGAGGCCATGGTCATGGCCGACCGGCTGATCCTCGCCCTCTATGACGCCAACGGCGCCGGCTCCAAGGGCCTGCTGTGGAAGGCCGTCAACGGAGACAACACCCTCTATCTGCTGGGCACCATCCATATGGACCGCAGCAACGTCTATCCCCTGCACAAGTCGGTGCGGGACGCCCTGGACGCCTCCCAGGTGGTGAGCTTCGAGCTGGATCTCAACGACCAGGAGGGCATGGCCCTGCTGGCCCAGCTCCAGGTATACTCCGACGGCACCACCCTGGCCGACCACATCAGCCCGGAGCTGTACGCGCGGGTGCAGGCGGCGGCGGAGAGCCTGGGCATGGAGCCCAACGGCTTTGACGCATATAAGCCCTGGGCCCTGGCCTCCACCTTCGGCGTCCTGAGCCTCCAGGACGACACCACCGGCACCAACGCCATGGCCATTGATATGTATATCAACGCCTACGCGGTGAACGCGGGCAAGACCATCGACTCGGTGGAGACCTACGCCTTCCAGGGCGGCATCTTCGACAGCCTGTCCGCCGAGTACCAGGAGGCCTATCTGGACGCCAGCCTGGCCGGGTACGAGGGGATGCTCAACGGCGAGACGGCCAGCGAGGAGGCCCAGGCGCTGGCCCAGGCCCAGCAGGAGCAGATTGCCGCCATGTTTGACGCCTGGAAGGACCGGGACCCCAACGCCCTGGCGGAGGTCTACGGCAAGGAGGCCATCCTCAACAGCGACGACGAGCTCAATTCCAAGCTGTTTACCGAGCGGGACCCCGGCATGATCGCCGCGGCGGCGGAGTACCTGGAGACCGAGGGGGAGAATACCTTCTTCCTGGCCGTGGGCGCGGGCCACATGGTGGACCCGGGCGGTATCGTCTCCGGCCTGCGCGAGCTGGGCTACACCGTGGAACTGGTACCCGCGGACTGACTGAGGAAGCATATGCAGAAGGGCCGCCGGACAATCTGTCCGGCGGCCCTGTTGATGCCGTCGTAGCGGATCCTGCCGTCGGCAATGTCGTAAAAGCGGTTGATGAGGTTGGTGATGGTGGTCTTGCCCGCGCCGGTGGCCCCCACGAAGGCCAGCTTCTGCCCGGGCTTGGCGTAGAAGATGACGTCGTGGAGGATGGGCTTGCCCTCCTCGTACTCGAAGTCCACGTCGAAGAACCGCACGTCGCCGGTGAGCCGGGTGTAGACCATCCCGGCGGCTCACTGGCGGAGGTTCCGTTGTATTTTCCAGGCGATGGCGAGAAACTGGGCGATCTCCTCCTGGGTCAGGTCACGGGTCATCAGGTCCTCAATCATCCGGGTCTTAGACTCAATCTCCGCATGGAGCGCCAGCGCCTTGGCGGTGGGGACCAGCTTCTTCAGCCGGGCGTCCTGGGGCACGCTCTGCCGCGCTAGCATCCCGTCCCGCTCCAGGTTCTGGAGAAACCGGCAGGCCGTGGAGCGGCGGATGCAGAAGGCCTCCTCCACATCCCGCTGGTACAGCGCCCGATCCGGATGGTCGCAGAGAAAGCCCATGATCTGCCCCTCCGTCTCCGTGGTCCCGTGCCGGTCCTCCGGGGGTGGGGCCACCTCCATCATCTTACGCCGCAGCAGATTGGATAGTCCACGGATGGTAAAGCTGATGGAATTTTGTCGGTCAATGGGAATCACCTCCACAATGTTAGGTTCCTAACATACTAATCGTTTGACCGCAATTTGTCAAGATTGATGTTGAGGAAAGGCGGCAAGGCCGCCGGCTTTACTTTTCAGAAAAAAGATGATACAATACCTCCGACCGGTTTCCCCAACCAGTCCAACCGGCACAGAGTGAGCCGTCCGGGAGCCTGAGCGTCCTGCTCCCGGGGAAAGGAACCTGTGCCGCTGTGCGTTGGCGCGCGTACTCTAAACAAAAAATGGAGGTTATTTTGTCATGCGCAAGTTTACGACCAAGGATCTGACCCTGGCGGCCATGGTGGCCGCCCTCTACGCCGTAATGAGCTATTTCGGCAACGTCTTCGGCCTGACCTATGGACCCATCCAGCTCCGCTTTTCCGAGGCGCTGTGCGTGCTGCCCTTTCTGTTCCCGGCCACGGCGCCGGGGCTCTTCGTGGGCTGCCTGGCGGCCAATCTGCTCAGCCCTTATGGACCGCTGGACATCGTGGTGGGCTCCCTGGCCACCCTTATCGCCGCCGTGTGGACCAGCCGGGTGAAGCGCCGCTGGCTGGCCCCCCTGCCCCCCGTGGTGTGCAACACGGTGCTGGTGGGCTTCACCATCGCCTTTGCCCAGACCGGCTTTACCGCCGCCCTCCCCGCCGCCTGGCTCTACAACGGCCTGACGGTGGGCGTCGGAGAGCTGGGCGCCTGCTATGTGCTGGGGATGCTGCTGCTGAAGCTGCTGCCCCGGGTGGACTATTTCAAGCCCATGATTGCTCCGAAGGAAACGGCATAATTTTTCACGATCAGGAGGCTGTCCCCATGAAAGTTCGCAAGGCCGTTATCCCCGCCGCCGGGCTGGGGACCCGGATGCTGCCCGCCACCAAGACGGTTCCCAAGGAGATGCTCCCCCTGGTGGACAAGCCGGTCATCCAGTATATCATCGAGGAGGCGGTAGACGCCGGCATCGAGGATATCCTGGTGGTGACCAACCGGGCCAAGTCCGCTATGGACGACTACTTCGACTACTACCCCGAGCTGGAGGAGCGCCTGGAGCGGGCCGGCAAGGAGCGGGAGCTGGAGGAGGTCCGCCGGGCCGCCGACCTGGCCAACATCTTCTATGTCCGGCAAAAGGAGACGAAGGGCCTGGGCCATGCCATCTGGCGGGCCAAGCGCTTCGTGGGGGACGAACCCTTTGCCGTGCTGCTGGGCGACGACATTATGCGGGCCCGGACTCCCGTTATCGGCCAGCTCATCGCCGCCGCGGAGAAGTATGACGCCTCCTGCGTGGGGGTGCAGCAGGTGTCCACCGACGCCATCGCCAAGTACTCCTCCGTCCAGATCAGTCCGCTGGAGGAGCGGGTCTTTGCCGTCTCCGACATGGTGGAAAAGCCCCGGCCCGAACAGATCTTCTCCCACTACGCCATCCTGGGGCGCTATGTGCTGAGGCCCGGTATCTTCAATATCCTGGAGGACCTGGAGCCGGGCTACGGCGGGGAGATCCAGCTCACCGACGGGCTGAAGGCGCTGTGCCGCCGGGACAAGATGGTGGCCGTGGACTTTGAGGGCAAGCGGTACGACACCGGCAACCTGAAGGGCTTTTTGGAGGCCACGGTGGACTTCTCTCTGGCCCATCCGGAGACGGGGGAGTGGCTGCGGGGCTTCCTCAAGGAAAAGGTCAAAGAGCTGTAAGGAAAGAAAACGAGCCTCCCGGCGCGCCGGGAGGCTCGTTTTTTACAGAAGCATGGCCAGACTCCACAGGGCGGTGGCCGCCAGAGCCCCCACCGCCGTGTAGGCCGGCGCCGGGATGGCCCGGGACAGGCGGCCCCACCGGGAGTTTTGCTTGACGTAGCTCTTGGCCACCTGCTGGGCCTCCTGAATGACCTGGTCGGCGGAGACGCCCTCCACGAAGGCGTCCTCCCGCATGATGAAAATCGCCTGTTCGAACAGCTTCGGGTCCGGGGACTTGACCACGATGACCTGCCGGGTCACACCCTTTACCATGCCGCAACACATCCTCTCCGATCCATGTTTCGGTTACCAGTATGGCCCTTTTTCCCTGCCATTATTCGCCTTGCATAGGAAAGACGGCGCCGTCGTAAACTAGCCTTGAACATTTTCAAGGAGGCGGCGACCCCATGCAGAAACACCGAAAACAGCTCCTGCTGGCCCTGGCGCTGATCTTTGCCCTGAACATCCTGATCATTACCCTGGCCCAGAGCGCCCAGGCGGCCACCTACCGGCAGGGCTCATCGGGCGAGGCCGTGCGCACGATCCAGCAAAAGCTGGTGCGCTGGGGCTATTTCGACGGCCCGGTGGACGGCATCTACGGCTCCAAGACCGCCGCGGCCGTCAAGGATTTCCAGCGGAAAAACGGCCTGGCGGCGGACGGCGTCGTGGGCTCCGCCACCCTGGCGGCCCTGGGAATGCAGGACAGCGCCCCCTCCGGCGGCTCCGCCGCCCAGAGCGGCAGCGTGGATCTGCTGGCCCGGGTCATCTCCGCCGAGGCCCGGGGCGAGCCCTACAGCGGCCAGGTGGCGGTAGGTGCGGTCATCCTCAACCGGGTGGGGCACCCCTCCTTCCCCAACACCATCGCCGGGGTGGTCTATCAGCCGGGGGCCTTTAGCTGCATGCTGGACGGGCAGTTCGATCAGCCGGTGGCCGACTCAGCCGTCCGGGCCGCCCGGGACGCCATGAACGGGGCCGACCCCAGCGGCGGCGCCATCTATTATTTCAATCCCAACACCGCCACCAGCGCCTGGATCTGGTCCAGGCCCCTCATCAAGATCATCGGGAAACACCGGTTCTGCTCCTAGGGCTCCCGGCCCGGCGGAGCGGCGAAGCGGCCCCGGATCTTCAGAAGCATCCGGTCATGGGCCCGCCGGCTGATGAGACCCTGTTCCAGCAGGGTGCGGTTGTAGTAGAGCAGCCATTGCTGCCGGGCGGCCTGGGCCCGGGCCTGTGCATCGGTCATGGGATCGCCCCCTAAAAAAGAAGAATACGAGGGGCCACACCGCGTGCGGCCCCTCGTATTCTTCCCCGGGCGGGGTGCGTCCATACAGACCCCCGGCAGGGGGGGGCGTCTCAGTGCCCGGCGCGTTCGGCCCGGACCTGGATGAGCTGGGCGGCGATACTCACCGCGATCTCCGCCGGGGTCTCGGCCTTGATATCCAGGCCGATGGGGGTGGTGATGCGCGCCAGGTCGGCATCGGTGAAGCCCTCCTCCCGCAGGCGGGCAAAGACCCCGGCAGTCTTGCGGCGGCTGCCGATGACGCCGATATAGTGGGCGGGGGTGCGCAGCATCTGGGCCTGGACCGCCTGGTCGTCCTTGTGGCCCCGGGTCATGACCACTACATAATCACGCTCCTCCACGGTGACGAAGTCGGCCAGCCGGGCGTTGTCCACCAGCCGGGTCTCCTCCACGCCGGGGAAGAGCTCCGGGCGGCAGAACTCCGGCCGGTCCTCCAGCACCACGCAGCGGAAGTCCACCGCAGTCAGGGCGGGCACCAGGGCCTGGGAGACGTGGCCGCCGCCGAAGACATACACCCGGCCCGCCCGGAAGAGGGGCTCGCAGTAGTAGGTCCGGCCGCCGTCGGTGAGCTGGCAGGGCTTGCCGCCCAAAGCGCCGGTGAGGGCTGAGGGGAGGGAGAGGCCGAAGACGCCGCTCTTCCCGCCGTAGATCCCCATGGCCCCGCCGCACCCGCCGGTGATCTCACAGATCAGCCAGGCGGGCTCCCCGGCGCGGTAGAGGGATTCCATGTGTCCGACCAGCGCCAGCGTATCCGCATCCCAGGCCGGAATGTGGCGGAAGTACACGTCCACTGCGCCGCCGCAGATCATGCCCAGATCCTGGACCTGGTTTTCATGCAGCCGGAAGTGCTCAAGGTGGGCGCCGCCCGTCCGGAGGAGCTCCTGGGCCACCTGCTGACTGCGGTATTCCACCGCGCCGCCGCCGATGGTGCCACACAGGCGGCCCTGTCCGGTGACGACCATCCGCGCCCCGGCTCCCCGTGGGGTGGAGCCACTGCTGGCCACCACGGTGACCAGCACTGCGTCCTGGCCGCTGGCCAGGGCGTCGCGCAGGGCGGCAAATAAGTTTCTCATGGGCGATCAGGCTCCTTTCAAGGCCGGATGAGCACGGCTGTGCCGTGCAGGTCACTGAGGGGGACCAGCGGCAGGGGGCCGTGGTCCCGTTCATAGGCGAGGACGGCCTCCTTCACGCCGTCAAACTGCCTGCTGTTGTAATCGTGAAGGAAAATCGCGCCGCCGGGGCTCAGACGGGGGTAGAAGAACTCCAGCCCCGCCAGGGTGGGGGCATAGAGGTCGGCGTCCAGGCTGACCAGGGCGAAGACGGCCTCCAGTCCGCGGGCGGTATCGGGAAACCAGCCCCGCCGCACCACGGCCTGCTCCGGGTGGGGCAGGCGGGCCAGGACGGCCTCCACGCTGGTGTCGGAGAAGTCCTGACGCCGGTCGCAGCCGCCCCCGACGGGCTTCTGCCGCACATCCCGCGGGTCGAAGCCCTGGAAGGTATCAAAAAGATACAGCCTGCGGTCGGGGAACAGGACGTTGAACTGCCAGGCGAAGTCACCCCGGTAGACCCCCAGCTCGGCCATGTCGCCGGGGACGGCCCGGAGCCGTTCGACCATGCGCCGCAGGACGGCGCCCCGCATGTCAAAACAGCGATAGAGGTCCCTCAGGCGCAGGAACGCGCCTCGGTAGCCCAGCGAGCGGGCCTGCCGCTCCAACTGACCGCTTCGCTCCTCATCCAGCACTCCCAGCAGCACCAGGTCGGGGGCGGCGGACAGGGCCTCCTTCACGGGCAGAACGGGCGGACGGGCTGCGGGGTCCCAGGCGCCGGAGAAATTGTCGCCGAAGGCGCACAGACAGAATGCATTCCAGTCCAGCAGGGCCTCGGCTGCGCGACCCATCTGACCCGCGCCCAGAATCACCAGACGCTGCTTCATGCGCCGCACCTCCCGTCCTGGATGGCCTGATAAGCCCGCAGCAGGGCGTTATACTGCTCCCGGGTGTCGCCGTCCATGCAGACCCCCAGGTCATCGACCTCCAGCTCTCGGACGGGTACGCCGCAGGTCTCCACCAGGCCACCCAGCCCCCCGGAGCCGCTGTAGGAGCGGATGAGGGGAAGGAGGCCGGCGCGAAATACCACCGGGTGCCCCGGCTCGCCCCGGTATAAGGGGCGCACAAAGGGGGCATCCAGCGCCAGCAGAGCCCGGACAGTCCGAGGCCGCACCAGAGGCACGTCCGCCGGAGAGAGCAGAAACCGGCCGCAGCCGGCGGACAGGGCCCCCAGGCCCAGCCGCAGGGAGTCCAGCATCTGGGTATGCCGGTAATCCGGGTTGTGGACGAAGCGTATGCCGCAGCCCACCAGATGGGCCTCCAGCGCTTCGTGCCGGTAGCCGGTCACCACCACGGTCTCGGCGCCGGCACCCCGCATCAGGTCCACGACCCGGCGGATCATGCTCACGCCGCCGATGGGCAGCAGGGGCTTGAACTCCCCCATGCGGGAGGACAGGCCCGCCGCCAGGATGACAGCGCCCAGCCGTTCCACGGCCCTCACCTCTCTTCTCACAAAATAACTCCGGCCCTCAGTCGTAAAGGGGCAGGACGTTGGCGGGAGCCACGCCGAATGCCTCCGGCAGGGCCTGAGGCCGGCGGTCCTTGGGGATGCGCCACCACAGGTCGGGGGCGGCGGGGGCCTGCCCCTCATACCGGAACTGGAGGATGACCTCGAAGGGCTCCTCCATCTCGCCGGTAAAGCGGACGGGGTAGCGGTTCTGCGTGGCCCTGGAGTTGAAGTAGTGGGCCCGGATACCCACGGCGCGGACTCCGTCGGCCACCGGCTGAGCGGTGCGCAGCCGCACCCCCCAGGCGGGGACCTCCAGCTCATAATCCCCGGTTTTCTGTGCCTGCGCAATGTTTTTGCAGCCGGTAAGCCGGGCGGCCTGGACACTGCCCGGGTCGGCAAAGAGGGCCTTGGTCTCCTTTAAGGCCAGGAAGCGGCCCTGATCCACCACGGCGATCTGACCGCACAGGCGGTAGGCCTCGTCCCGGCTGTGGGTGACCAGAAGCACCGGCTTGCTGAACTGGGCCAGCAGCGCCTTCGTCTGGAGCTGGAGCTGGTCGCGCAGATGGCTGTCCAGGGCGGAGAAGGGCTCGTCCAGCATCAGCAGGTTGGGCCGGCTGACCAGAATGCGGGCCAGGGCCGCCCGCTGCGCCTGCCCGCCGGAGAGCTGGGCGGGCCGAAGCCGCTCCAGCCCCTCCAGCCGCATCATAGCCACCGCGTCCTGGAGCAGAGCCTTCTTTTTGCCCCGGTCCGGCTCCCGGCACAGGCCGCACAGGATATTCTGCGCCACCGTCATATTGGGAAACAGGGCGTAGCTCTGGAACAGGTAGCCCACCCGACGCCTCTGAGGAGGCAGGTCGATGCGCTTTTCGCTGTCGAACAGAGTCTCACCGTCCAGGACGATGCGCCCCCGGTCGGGCCGCTCGATCCCGGCGATGCACTTGAGGGTCATGCTCTTGCCGCTGCCCGAGGGGCCCAGCAGGCCCAGCACGCCGCCCTCGGATTCGAACCGGACCTGGAGGAAGAAGCCTCCCAGGTCTTTTTCTATGTCCACCAGAAGGCTCACCGGCGCACCCCCGTTCCGCTGCGCTTTTCCATCCGATTGACCACCAGCAGCACCGCCGCCGAGATGGCCAGATTGACCATCACCCAGGTGAAGGCCCCGGCCTCGTCGTTGGTGCGCCAGAGCTGGTAGACCGTGGTGGAGATGGTGGCCGTCTTGCCGGGGGTATAGCCGATGAGCATGCTGGTGGCGCCATACTCGCCCAGGGCCCGGGCAAAGGCCAGCACGGTACCGGCCAGGATGCCCTGGCGACAGGCGGGCATCCGGATGCGCCAGAAGATGTAGGAATTGGACAGCCCCAGGGTCTGGCCGGAGTAGGCCAGGGTCTCGTCAAAGCTCTCGAAAGCGCCCCGGGCGGTGCGGTACATCAGGGGAAAGGCCACCACCGCCGCGGCCAGTACGCCGCCGTACCAGGTCATGACGAACTTGACGCCGAACCGGGCCAGAAACAGGCCCAGGGGCCGCCGGTTGCCGAAGAGCAGCAGCAGAAAGTAGCCGCAGACCGTGGGAGGCAGCACCATGGGCAGGGTCAGCACCACATCCAGCAGACCCTTGATTCCCCGGGGCAGACGGGCGGCGTAGTAGGCGATCAGGATGCCCAGAAAGAACACCAGCACGCAACTGATGCCGGCGATGCGCAGCGAGTTCCACAGGGGATACCAGTCCATGGCTCGCATCAGGCGGCGGCGAAGCCCACGGCCTCGAACACGGCCATGGCCTCGGGGGTGGAGAGGTAATCCAGGAAGGCCTGAGCCTCGGTGGGATGTTGGCTGACGCTGAGGACGGCGGCGGGGTAGATGACCTGGCCGCACATCTCGGCAGTGGCGTAGGCCACCGGGGTCAGGCCGGCGGAGAAGGCGTCGGTGCAGTAGATGACGCCGCAGTCCACGCTGCCCTCGGAGACCTGGGTGGTGACCTCCTTGACGTTGGTGCAGTAGGTGATGGCGCCGGCGCCGGCCAAAGCGGTCTCGTCCAGGTCGTAGTAGGCTAGGATCTTTTGGGTGTACTGGCCCACGGGCACGTCGGAGTTGCCCATGGCCAGCAGGATGGCGCCGTCCTTCAGGGCCTGGGCCATGTCGTCATAGCTCTCGATCCCGGCGGGGTTGCCCTCGGGCACGCAGAGGGTCACCCGGTTTTCCAGCAGGTCTACCCGGCTGCCCTGCAGCACGAAGTCCAGGCCCTTGTCATTGACGGCGGGGTCGGCGGTGACATCGAGCTGGTTCATCTGCTTCTGTCCGGCGGAGAGGAAGAGGTCGCAGTCGGCCCCCTCCTCGATCTGGGTCTTGAGGGTGCCGGAGGAGTCAAAGTTAAAGGTGAGCTTCACATTGGGGGCCACGTCGGCGTAGAGCGCGGCGATCTGATTCAGGGTCTCGGTCATGGAGGCGGCGGCAAAGACGATGAGCTCCACCGCTTCGGCGGGCTGGGATTGCGCGGGAGCGGCGGGCGTGGGCGCAGCCGAGGGACTGGGGGAAGAGGCGGTGCCGCCGCAGGCGGCTAGGCCCAGGGTCAGAGACAGTACCAGGAGTAGGGTGCCAAGTCGTTTCATGTTGCATTCTCCTTCTTTTGCTGTTCGCAAAATGTGATGGCGGCGCGGCGGCACAGGGGCGCCGCGCCGCTATCAAAACGTGGATTTACACGCTTCGACCGAAGGGAGTCCCGTTACGGGCGGGCACAGTCCTGAACGCGGCCGCGCAGCAGGTCCAGGGCGTGGGGCAGGGTGTCCAGGAACACGTCCATGCTCTCCATGCAGGCCTTGGGGCTGCCGGGCAGGTTGACGATCAGGGTCTTGCCCCGGATGACCGACACCGCCCGGGACAGCATGGCCCGGGGAGTGATGGCCAGGGAGGCGGAGCGGATGGCCTCGGCGATGCCCGGAGCGTTCCGGTGGGCCACTGCCAGGGTGGCCTCCGGGGTGATGTCCCGGGGGGCGAAGCCGGTGCCCCCGGTGGTGAGGATCAGATCGAGCTGCCGCTGGTCGCACAGCCGGATGAGCTGGTTTTTCAGAGGAGTGGCCTCGTCGGGGAGCAGGAGCAGCTCCACGACCTCATAGCCGTTGTCCTTCAGGCGCTGGGCGATGACGGGGCCGCTCCGGTCCTCCCGCTCTCCCCGGGCGCCCTTGTCCGACAGGGTGATGACCGCCGCCTGCCAGGGACGGGGGGCGGTGCGGGGCTGGAGGGTCATCTCATCCCCCACGGCGATGGAGCCGGGCTCCAGCACCCGGGCGAATACCCCTTCCCGAGGCATGATGCAGTCGCCCATCTTTTGATAGATCTCACAGTGGCTGTGGCACTCCTTGCCGATCTGGGTCATCTCCAGCAGCACGTCGCCGCACCGCAGCAGAGTGCCCACCGGCAGGGCGCGGAAGTCGATGCCCTCCACCACCAGATTCTCGCCAAATGCGCCGGGGACCACTCCGGCGCCCCGCTGGTTGAAGGCGTCGATCCTCTCCTGGCTGAGCAGGGAGACCTGCCGGTGCCAGTTCCCGGCGTGGGCGTCCCCCTGGATGCCGTGCTCTGTGGCGAACCAGGCGCGCTCCACGTTCTTCTTCTGTACGCCGCGTACGTCGCTGACGCAGACGGCTCGAACCTTTCCCATGGTTTATCCTCCTATCTGGAACATGGCGCGGCGCTCGGTGACGCCCTCCTCCCGGGCGAAGCAGTGGGCCGGAGGCTTGCCCCGGATGGCCCCGGCCATGGCACGGGCCAGCGCCTCGTCGGTACAGCCACCCCGCAGAAGGGAGCGCAGATCGGTCCCCTCCTCGTAGCACAGGCAGGGCTTCAGCACCCCGGTGCTGGTGAGGCGGACCCGGTTGCAGGCGGCGCAGAAGGCGTGGCTCACCGCGCCGATGAGGCCGATGCGCCCCTCTAGGGCGGCGGCGGCATAGTATTGAGCGGGGCCGTTGCCCCGGCGCTCGTCCGTGGGGTGCAGATCCGGCCAGACCGCCCGCAGCCGGGCAAGGGCCTCGTCCGGGGACACGCCCTCCAGGCCGCGGCCCTCTCCGATGGGCATGAGCTCGATGAAGCGCACGTCCCGGAGCGGCCCCCACCTCAACCTCTGTCTCTTATCCCCACCCCGCGGCCAGCCGCGGCGGCTCGTCCCGGGTCTCGGGCAGCAGCACGGCGTTGATCTTGGTCCGAATGCCCCGGCGCACGCAGTCGTCCAGCGCGGTCAGGACCTGCTCCACCGCCCCACCGTCAAAGCCGGTGATCCGGCGGTAGCGCTCCGGGTCCAGGGTATCCAGGCTGATGTTGATCCCATCCACGCCCGCCCCGGCCAGCTCGTCCAGGCACTGGGACAGCAACAGTGCGTTGGTGGTCAGGGTGACCTGCTCCACACCGGGCAGGGCCTTCAGCCGAGCCAGAAAGGCGGCGCAGTCCCGGCGGACCAGCGGTTCGCCCCCGGTGATCTTAAACCGGGTGACGCCCAGAGCCACCGCCGCCGCACAGACCCGCAGCAGCTCCTCATAGCGGAGGGTGTCGCTGTGAGAGCACAGCTCCACCCCGCGGGGCATGCAGTACCGGCAGCGCAGGTTACACCGGTCCGTCACCGATACCCGCAGATAGTCAATGGTCCGTCCCCACTGGTCCGTCATGGTGGTCCTCTCCCTGTCCATAAATAAAATGGCCGCTTTTGCCGCCCTGTTTTTCCACCAGGTGAATCTCCCGGATACACATGGCCCGGTCCTCCGCCTTACACATGTCGTATATGGTCAGCAGCGCCACGCTGACCCCGGTGAGGGCCTCCATCTCCACCCCGGTCCGGCCGTCGCACCGGACGGTGCACACCGCCTCGATCTCGCTGCGCTCCGGGCGGAGGGTGAACTCCACGGCCGTCTTGTTCAGAGCCAGCACATGGCACAGGGGGATGAGCTCGGCCGTCCGCTTGGCCGCCATGATGCCGGCCACCTGGGCCACTGCCAGCACGTCGCCCTTTTTGGCCCGGCCGTCCCGCACCATGGCAAAGCAGCCGGGGCTCATGGAGACGGCCCCCCGGGCCACGGCAGTGCGCTGGGTGACGGCCTTTTCGCTGACGTCCACCATGACGGCGTTGCCGTTTTCGTCCATATGGGTAAAGGCCATAGCTCACACGCCCTTTCCGAACATGCAGTTGGGGAAGCGGCACTCCGGGCAGTTGAGGCACAGGCCCCCGTGCCCCAGCCCCGCCAGGTGCTCCGCCGTCACCGGGACGTCGGCCAGCAGGAAGGGCAGCACCAGGTCGAAAATGGTCCGCTTGGCGTACATGACGCAGCCGGGCAGACCACAGATGGGGCGGCCGTCGGCGGTGTAAGCCAGCAGAAACATGGCCCCGGGCAGCACCGGCGCGCCGTAGCTGACGATCTTCGCCCCGGTGTTTTTGATGGCCAGGGGAGTGCGGTCGTCCGGGTCCACGCTCATGCCGCCGGTGCACAGCACCAGCTCCGCCCCCGCGGCCAGCATCCGGTTGACGGCGGCGGTGATCTGGACGTGGTCGTCATCCAGGACCTCGTGCCAGCCCGATTCACAGCCGTATTCCGCCAGCTTTTCCTGGATGACGGGGGAAAAGGTGTCCTCAATGCGGCCGTGGTACACCTCGCTTCCGGTGATGATCAGACCGTACCGCCGGGGGCGGAAGGGGAGCAGCCGCAGCAGAGGTCCGTCCCCCGCCGCCTGCCGGGCTGCCTCCATCTTTTCCTTCTCAATGACCAGAGGGATGACCCGGGTGCCGCACAGCTTGTCCCCCCGCTTCACCGGAAAGCCGGAGCTGCGGGTGGCAATCATCATCTCGCCCAGGCGGTTCACCGCCCGGAGCCGCTCCACATCCGCCAGCAGCAGGCCGTCCTCATCTGCCACCAGCTCGATCTTCCCCTCCCTGGGGGCGGTGGCATGCATGTTGGGCCCCTGGCACAGGGAGCGCAAGATTTCCGCCGCGTCGTTCTCGTGGAGCATGTTCTCATTCTTTTCCCAGATATAGACGTGCTCCTTGCCCACGCTGAGCAGGACGGGGACGTCCTCCGGCGTGATGATGTGGCCCTTGCGGAATACGGCGTCCTTGGTGACGCCCCGGATGATCTGGGTGATATCGTGGCACAGCACCTGTCCCACGGCCTCTTCCGTCTTCAGCAGCTTCATTGCGTTTGCCCCCAGTTTAGTTGGTATTCGTCCAGGATGTCCCGGGCGGCTCGGTAGCGCCGCTCCCAGGCGGCGCGAGCGGACGGCGTCTCACATTTTTTTCGGGAAGCGGCAAAGCGAGCCTCCAGGCAGGTGGGCTCCGAGCCCTGGACCAGCTTGTCCGCCAGATACAGCAGCCGGGCCTCCAACCCGGCCGACGGCGGCAGGTCGTGGTGGACGGCGATCAGCGCGGCCACGGCGGGATAGCCGGCTTCGTCCAGCAGCCGGGCCCCGCGCCGGGCGTGGTCGGGCGAGCCCTTGGCAATGTCGTGGAGCCGGCAGGCGGCCTCCAGCAGGGGCCGGTCCACTGGCGGCTCCGGGATCGGATCGGCCAGGGCCAGAGCCGTCCGGGCCACGGCCTCCCCGTGGGTCCGCACGGCAGGCGGCGCCTCCTGGCGGTCCAGCAGGGCTTCCAGCAGGAAGGGCGGGGGGACGGGGTCGGGCTGGAGGCCCAGACAGTCCACAGTGAAACGGCCGCGGCTCCAAGTGAGCTCCGAGATGCCACCCCAGGGCTGCCGGATGGACAGCACGTCGTCTAGGTCCAGCCCCAGCAGGGGGGCCAGCCAGCCCCGCCCGGCGCCTGCGTGGCTGATCAAGGCGATATCCCCCTCCGTTCGGGCCAGGATGCCTCGGATGCAGCCGCCCAGCCGGGCACCTGCGGCCGAAAAGCTCTCTCCTCCCGGGGGAGGAACGGCGCCCAGGTGGGCGCCTCTGGCGGCGTAGGCCTCCGGCCAGCGGACCCGGATGTCGGCGTAGAGCAGTCCCTCCCACACGCCCCCGTCCATCTCCCGCAGTCCGTCCGCCGTGTGGACGGGCAGCCGGCCGTCAGACAGGATGCGGGCGGTCTCCCGGCAGCGGGAGAGCGGGCTGGTGTACACTGCGGTCAGCGGTTTGGACCGTGCCCACTGCCGCAGACGCTCAGCTTGGCACAGCCCCACCTCGTCCAGCGGAAGATCGGTGCCGCCGATGCAGCGGTGGGCCCCGTCCCGGCACTGTCCGTGGCGGATCAGATAGAGCTTTCTCATTCCGGATGCTCCAACTGGGTACGCAGGGCGTCGAAGTGCTCTTGGGCATAGCGGCGCACATCGGCCTGATACTGCTCGAAGCTGTCCAACAGCCGGACGCCTGCCTCGGTCAGGCTGGCGCTGCCGCCCCCCACGCCGCCTTTGGTGCGGCGCACCAGGGGAAAACCCAGCTCCTGCTCGGCGGAGTGGAGGATAGCACGGCCCTTGGAGTAGGACAGCTCCAGTCTTTCACAGGCCCCCAGCACCGAGCCGCACTCCTGGATGGCCCGCAGCAGGGCGGAGGTCCCGGGTCCAAAGAAAGGGCGCGCGTCGATCAGGCGGACCCGGATATCGGGGCGGAAGGCATGGGAGATCTTTCCCGCCATAGGTCTTACCTGCCTTTCCAATAAAAGCGATTGTTTTTAATAAATCAATCGGTGCAATGATATTGTAGCAGACTTTTTTCAGAAGGTCCAGAGGCGTATACCACAGAACAGACGGAAAACAAAAAGTTTTCGAAAGTTGCAGGTGCAAGTTAAACACCTGCACCTGCAATTTTTGATTAAATTAATCGAAAAAAAGATAGGGTAAGGCGAGAAGGATATGTCAAAATGGGGCCGAAACGGTAAGGAAAGGCATCCCGAGAGAAGCATTGAAACAGCATAATCAAAAGGTCAGGACAGCTATGTAGGAGACCGACGCCTGATGCCCCGGCGCGGTGCGGTCCGTCCGAGGAAAGGTCAAGGTTCGTTCGGGATACATCTTCTTGACCATCTGGCCACCCACGGAACCGGCCTCACGGGAGGTCAGGTCACCGTTATAGCCCTGCTTCAGGTTCACGCCGACTTCCTGAGCGGCCTCCATCTTAAACTTGTTCAGGGCCTCGCGGGCGCTGGGCACGACAGGCTGATTGGAATTGTTGGAACTGGACATAATTCGCATCTCCTTTTTTGTGTGTTTGTTGGATTGGGAATCCAGACATATCTTTGCCCCAGCGAAGTTTTATATGTGCGCCAGTTTTTGCTGATTCAGGTCAATTTGACCACAGTAACACGGCCATGCAAGTCAATGGATGGAGCGCTGGATGATAATCTGAAGGCGCTTCATTTTTTTATAGAGCAGGCTCCGCTCCACACCCAGCTCCTCGGCCGCCGCCTTGACATTTTGGCCGTTCCGGCACAGCGCCTCCCGGATGACGGCGGATTCATAGGCGTCCATGGTGTCGGCCAGGCGGCTGCTCTGACGGCGAAGGCCGGGATCATATTTGTGAAGCGCGGTGATTTTGGCGGGCAGATCGGCGGGTTCCACCATCAGGTTGTCGCAGGAGGCGTAGGCGCCGGTGATGACGTTTTGCAGCTCTCGGACATTGCCGGGCCAGTTGTATTGCCGCAGGCAGCACTTGACCGGGTCGGAGAGGATGATCTTCGTTTTATACTTTTTGTTTAATTCATCCAGATAATAGTTGGCGTGGAGCAGAATGTCCCCCGGCCGCTCCCGCAGGGGTACGGTCTCCATGTTGATGACAGCCAGACGGTAATACAGGTCCTCCCGGAAGGAGCCTTCTGCCATCATTTTGGGAAGGTCCTGGCGTGTGGCGGAAATGACACGCACGTCCACCGGCATGGGAGCGCCGCCGCCCACCTTCTCAATTTCCCGCTCCTGGAGGGCCCGAAGGATTTTGACCTGGAGCGGAAGCGGCATATCCCCGATCTCGTCTAAAAAAAGCGTTCCGTGATTGGCAAGCTGAAATTTCCCGGGTTTTCCACCCTTTTTGGCCCCGGTAAAGGCCCCTTCTTCATAGCCGAAGAGCTCCGATTCCAGCAGATTATCCGGGATGGCGCCGCAGTTGACGCAGATGAAGGGACCGTCCCGCCGGGGGCTTTCGGCGTGGATGGCCTTGGCCAGCACCTCCTTGCCGGTGCCGGTTTCCCCGGTAATGAGCACTGAAAAGTCGGTCTGCGCGATGCGGGTGCCCGTCCGCTTTAGCTCCAGCAGCTTGGGGTCCTTGCCGATGAGATGCTCGAAGCCGCCGCTGCCGGAGGTGCTCTTGGAATATTCCTCTCTGTAATATTTCAGCTCCAGATCCAGGATCTCCTTGGCGGTATCCATGGCCCGCTGCCGGAATTTCATGTGTGCCGCCGCACCCAGAAGGGTGCTGTCCTCGTCGAAGAAGCAGAAGCGGTTGGCCACGGCATAATTCTCCGACTGATCCCGGGTCTCGCCGGCACAGTAGGGCTGAATATAGACGCCGTTGCTGCCGTCCCCACGATGCCTGCGGGCGAGAACGTCGTACATGGAGGTGGTGGTGATGACCTGCCCGATGGGCTTCCCAATCACGTCCTCCTGCCGCTTGGCCAGAAAGTCGCAGTAGTTTTGGTTGATATCCGTGATGATGCCGTCCTTATCCACCACGATGAAGCCGTCCTCGGTCTTGTCCAGAAACTCCTCAAAAATCAGCCGGTACCGATGATCCTCCGTCATGCCGGCAGCCCCCTTTCCGCGCGATGCTGTTTGCGCCATTATAAAGCAGGCCTGCGGCAAAATGCAAGTCCCTCCCGGCCGGTCCGCCGTGGGAGCCAAAGGGTTGAGTGAGGAAAAAATGACACATAACCGCCGGAGAGACACATGAATTTGCCCCAATTTGGCGGGACCAGAGCGGAGGCTGAGAAAAAGGAACGGCCTTGGGGCGCAATGACTTCGGGGGACGCTCCAATCCCTTTTGCGGTCAGAAAGAAAAACTTGGCACAAAATTGGCTGATATAAAAACCGGAAACAAAAAGTGTTGGCCGACACGAAGAGCCGTTCGGGCGCAAAGGCGCGACGAACGGAGCCAGTCCACCGCAGATACCGTGAAGCGCCGCCTCAACGGCGGCAGAATGGAGGAATTTGTATGCCGAAAGTGATTACCAGTCGGGAAGCCGCTGCTTTGGTACAGGACAATATGACCGTGGCTGTGGGCGGTTTCATTACCTACGGCGTGCCCGAGGACTGCCTCGTGTCCCTGCAAAAACGCTACGTGGAGACCAGCAGCCCCAAGGACCTGACCCTGCTGCACATCGCCGCAGTGGGCGACGGCGCCCAGGGCGGGGCCAACCACTTTGGGGAGCCGGGCCTGTGCAAGCGTATGATCTGTGCCCACATTGGCCTGGAGCCCCGGCTCAACGCCCTGGCGGTCTCCAACCAGATTGAGGCGTTTCTGATCCCCCAGGGCGTGGCCTCCCACCTGACCCGGGCCATCGCCGGGAAAAAGCCGGGCGTGCTGACCCATGTGGGCCTCAAGACCTTCTGCGATCCCCGGCTGGAGGGCTGCAAGGCCAATCAGGCCGCACGAGACGGCGGACACGAGGTGGTGGAACTGGTCCACATTGGGGAGAAGGACTGCCTGCTCTACAAGTCCATGCCCATCGACGTCTGCTTTGTCAAGGGCGTGCTGGCCGACGAGAGCGGCAACATCTCCCTGAAGGGGGAGGCCAATATTACCGAGCAGCTAGAGCTGGCGGCGGCCGCCCATAACAGCGGGGGCATCGTGGTGGTGGAGGTGGAAAAGCTGGTCCAGGCCGGCACGATCCCCGCCAACGAGGTGGCCATCCACGGCTTCATGGTGGACTATGTGGTGGTGGGCGATCCGGCCTATACCCGCCAGTGCCTGGCCTACGAGGGCTACCGGGCCGAGATGTGCGGCGCACTGAAGATCCCAGTCAGTGAGGTGGCGCCCGCCCCCTTTGACGTGCGCAAGCTCATCGCCCGCCGCTGTGCCTTTGAGATCCAGGCCGGCCAGTTGGTGAACCTGGGCCTGGGCGTGCCCGATCTGGTGGGCAAGATTCTGGCCGAGGAGGGCTGCTCCGATGCCATCACCTTGTCCATCGAGTCCGGCGTTCTGGGCGGCGTCACCCTGGGCGGTACCCTGCTGGGCGGCACCATCAACCCGGAGTCCATCTACAAGATGCCCGACATCTTTGATATTTACGACGGCGGCGGCATCGATGCCGGATTCCTGGGCGCGGCGGAAATCGACGCCATGGGCAATGTCAACGTATCTAAGTTTGCCGGACGGGTAGTGGGGCCCGGCGGCTTTATCAACATCACCCAGAACGCCAAGAAGGTGTGCTTCGCCGGAACCTTCACCGCTGGAAAGATGCAGATCGAGATCCGGGACGGCAAGCTGGATATCGTGAAGGACGGCGGCAGCATCAAGTTCAAAAAGGCGCTGGAGCAGGTCACCTACTCCGGCGAGTACGCCGCCGAGGCGGGCCAAGAAGCCCTTTACGTCACCGAGCGGGCCGTTTTCAAGCTGACGCCCAAGGGCATCATGCTCACTGAGATCGCCCCGGGCGTGGACCTGCAGCGCGACATTCTGGACAAGATGGAGTTTAGACCCCTCATCGCCGAGGAAGTGAAGGAGATGGATTCCCGCATCTTCCGCGACGAGAAGATGGGCCTGACCCTGTAACCACCCAAAGGAGGAATCACGATGCAATTTACCGAAGATCAACAGATGATCCAGCAACTGGCCCGGGACTTTGCGGAGTCCGAGCTGGCCCCCATCGCCGCCGAGATCGACCGGGAGGAGCGCATTCCCAAGGAGATCATCGAGAAGATGGCCGAGATCGGCTTCACCGCCCTGAACGTCCCCGAGGAGTACGGCGGGCCCGGTCTGGACACCGTGTGCAAGGTGCTGGTGGTCTCCGAGCTGGCCCGGCAGTGCGCCAGCACCGCGGAGGTCATCGCCGTGCATACCCTAGTCAACGATATCTTCCTCAAGCACGGCACCGAGGCGCAGAAGCAGAAGTACCTCACCGCCGCCGTGGAGGGTAAGATCGGCGCCTTCGCCCTCACCGAGGCGGGCGCCGGCTCCGACGCCGCCGCGGCCAAGACCAAGGCCGTGGTGGACGGGGACGACTACGTCATCAACGGCAGCAAGTGCTTCATCTCCAACATGGGCCCCACCGAGGGCGACTATGTGGTGGTCATCGCCCTCACCGAGCCGGAGAAGGGCGTCAAGGGCATGTCCGCCATCGTGGTGGACCGGGGCACCCCCGGCTTCACCGTGGGCAAGCGGGAAGAGAAGATGGGCATCCGGGGCGCGGATATCTCCGAGCTGATCTTTGAGGACTGCCGGGTCCCCCGCAGCAACCTGGTGGGCAAGGAGGGCGAAGGCTTCAAGATCGCCATGATGGCGCTGGACGGCGGCCGGATCGGCATGGCCGCCCAGGCGCTGGGCATCTGCGAGGCCGCCATCGCCGCCTCCGTCAAGTACATGGGCGAGCGGGTCCAGTTCGGCAAGCCCATCGGAAAGAACCAGGGCCTGCAGTGGTATCTGGCCGACATGGCCACCCGCACCGAGGCCGCCAAGGCCCTCATCCTGGAGGCCGCCGTCGCCGCCGACAACGGCCAGCCGCTGTCCAAGCTGGCCGCCATGTGCAAATACTACGCCTCTGAGAACGCCGTCTGGGTCACCAACAAGGCCCTTCAGATCCACGGCGGCTACGGCTACATGCGGGACTACCCCATCGAGCGCATGTACCGCGACGCACGCATCGTCCCCATCTACGAGGGCACCTCCGAGGTCCAGAAGATGGTCATCGCACGCGAGGTCATGAAGTAACCACTGTCTATTTTGAAAGGGAGGAAAGAACGCGTATGTTTGACGTATTGATCCTGCTCTTCGCCATCGTCCTGTTCACGGTGCTGGCGTTCAAGCGGGTGGGCGCTCTGCCGATGGCGGGCATCGTGGCCCTCATCACCTGTATCCTGGCTCAGATGCCCGTGCTGGATACCATGCTGGGGCCTTTTATGGAGTCGGCGGCCAACTATGTGAAGAACTATTTCTTCATCTTCTTCCTGGGCGCGGTGTTCTCCGCCTTTTATGAGGGCTCCGGCGCGGCCAAATCCATTGCCCGCTTCCTCAGCCGCCTCACCGGAGGCAAGCATGTGGCGGTGCTGGTGTTCATCATCACCTCCATCCTCACCTTCGGCGGAATCAGCGGCTTCGTGGTGTACTTCGTTATGTATCCCATCACCCTGCAGCTCTTCCAGAAGAACGACATGTCCCGCATCCTGATCCCGGCCTCCATCACCGCGGGCTGCTGGACCATCTCCATGATTGCCCCCGGTTCCCCCTCTATCCAGAACGTCATCGGCATGAAGAGCCTGGGCACCACCGCCACGGCTGCCTTTGTCCCCGGCGTGATCAGTGTCATTGCCGAGCTGATTCTCATCATCATCTGGTTTGAATACCGCACAAAGGCTCTGGAGAAAAGGGGCCGCCGCTTTGACGACCCAACCCTGCCTCCCCTGCCTGAGGAGGAGAAGAACTTTGCCGACGACCCCAACGAGCGGATGCCCCACTGGATCGTGGCGTTTATCCCCATCGCCGTCATCCTGATCCTCTTCAACGGCTTCAAAATGGCTGTGGAGGGCGCCGTATTCTGGGGTATCGTGGCCGCCTGCATTCTCTTTTTCCCCTACCTGAAGCGATTTGAAACCTACGTGGAGCTGCTCAACCGGGGCGGCGTCAACGCCGGGGGAGCCCTGCTGAACACCGCTATCGTGGTGGGCTTCGGCGGTGTGGCCCAGAATACCGAGGGCTTCCGGATCATTGTGGACGCCGTGCTCCACATGAATATCTCGCCCCTTATTTTCGTGGCAGTGGCCGTGGCGGTCTGCGCCGGCATGTGCGGCTCCGCCTCCGGCGGTATGGGCGTGGCCTTCAACGCCCTCAAGGACACCTTTGTCTCCCTGGGCGTCAATCTGGAGTACGTCCACCGTATCGGCGTCATCGCCGCCGGCACGCTGGATACCCTGCCTCACCAGGGCGGCCAGATCACCATCCTGGCCATCACCCATATGAACCACAAGACTGCCTATCTGGACATCTGCGTGACTCAGCTCATTATCCCCCTTATCACGGTATTTGCGGTTACCATCCCCTTGTGCGCCATGGGGCTGTGACGTATAATATTAAGGTATATAAAATCAGAAAGGGTGCGTATGTATGGAAAAGTATGATCTGAACCAACTGATCGGCTGTAAGATGGAGCCCCGCTATGTGGAGTACAACTGGCGGGACGTGGCTCTGTACGCCCTGGCCGTGGGCGCCCACAAGGAGGACCTGTCCTACTACTATGAAAAATATCTGAAGGCCATTCCCACCTTCGGCGCGGTGCCCTATTGGGCCACGGTCAACGTGCGCCCCTACCAGTGGATGCCTCTGCCCGCCTCCATGCTGGCCGATGAGATCATCAAGCCCACCATCGCCTTCCTGAACATGGACCACGAGATCATCTGGCACCGGCCCATCGACCCCATCAAAGGCACCTTCCAGTGGCAGGACCAGATCGTGGATGTATACGACCGGGGCGAGGGCAAGGGCGCCGTGGTCAAGACCAAGATCGACGTGCGGGATGAGGCCGGGAATCTGGTGTGCACCAACTACTCCACCACCTTCTTCCACGAGGCGGGCGGCTTCGGCGGCAAGCCCATGCCCAAGAGCGATGTGGTCATCCCCGAACGGGAGCCGGACTTTGTGGTGGATGACTATGTCAGCGAGGTGCAGAACCTGCTCTACCGGCTGACCGGCGACACCAATCTGATCCATGTGGACCCGGAGTACGCCAAGAACATGAAGTTTGACCAGCCCATCGTGCAGGGCCTTTGCTCCTTCGGCTTTGCCTGCCGCATGATGATCGGCGCGCTGATTCCCGGCGAACCCGAGCGGGCGGCCCGGATGGCCGCGCAGATGAGCAGCCCCCTGCTGCCCGGCACTCCGGTGCAGACCCAGATCTGGAAGATGGAGGCGGGCAAGGCCTACTTCCGCTTCGTGGACCAGAACACCGGCAAGGCCGTCCTCAACCGCGGCGTGTTTGAGTGGAAATAATTGTGTCCCATGCAGCAAAAATGCACCGGCTTTTCAAAAGCCGGTGCATTTTTTGAGGGCAATGGTCTCAAAACTCCGCCAACTGCATGATGGAGACCTCAAAGGCGGTGCGGTCCTGGGGGACGCCGTCCACCAGCTTTTGATAGGTGCGGCTCTGAAGGCGGCCCTCCAGCCGGAGCGGATCTCCCACGGACAACTGGCCGCAGCTCTGAGCCAGGGCTCCCCAGGCGATGCAGGGCAGGTAGTCCGCTCGGCCGTACCTCCGGTTCACCGCCAGCATCAGATCGCAGATCTCACGGCCCAGAGGCGTCCGCCGGAGGATGGGGGGCTTGCACAGGGCGCCTGCCAGCGCCAGATGGTTGGCGGGCTTTTCTGCCGTGGGGGCCAACTCCCGGGCCAGCACGGTAATGACCAGACGGCTGCCGCTGCCGCTGCGGTTATTAAAGGAACGGACCTCCCCCTGCACCTCCAGCGGCAGACCCTCGTACACGGGGCAGGCCGTCAGCAGGGAGCGGGGCAGCACCACGTTGAGCCGGTCTGCGGCGCCGGAGAGCCGCTGCACCGACAGGGGAAAGAGGTCGTAGGCCACGCCGTGGTTCTCGTGGGAAAAGACGGGGGACCCCGCCGCCGTCCCCCGGAGCAGCGCCCGATTTTCATTCCAGCCTGTCTGCATACCAGCCACACTCCCGCATCTGTCATTTTGCTTGGACAGGGACATGTATATGCGGGTTTGTCCCCGGCTATGACGCAATATGGACAGGAAAGAGAAAGACTGGTACAATTCCATTAAAACGAATGGAGGCGGATGAAATGAAGAACTGGGAGGCGCTGGACCGGGAGCTGGCGGAGATTCGGGAGAAGCTGGCCGGGCGGGGCCGGCTGGAGGCCATGCTGGCGGAGCTGGACGGGGAGCAGCAGGCCCTGCGGGAGCGGAAGCGGGCGCTGCGGGCGGAACTGGACAAGGAGCAGGCCGACGTGGACGCGCTGGAGGGAATGAGTCTGGCCGCCATCTGGCAGACCGTACTGGGCCGCCGGGAGGAGGCGCTGGACCAGGAGCGCCGGGAGGCGGCCGCCGCCCGGGCCAACTACCAGTCCGCCGTGCGGGCCCTGGAGGATGTGGAGGGTCGCTGGCGGCAGACTCGGGAGCGCCTGCGGGCGCTGGACGGCCTGGAGGACCGCTGCCGGGCGCTGCTGGAGGAGAAGCGCCGCCGCATGGCCCAAAGCGACCCGGCCCTGGGCGGGCGCATCCGAGAGCTGGAGGAGAAGCTGGCCGCCTGCCGCAGTATGTGCCGGGAGATGGAAGAGGCCGTCCGGGCGGGCCGGCAGGCCGCCTTTGACCTGGACAGCGCCGGCGGCAAGCTGGAGAGCGCAGGGAGCTGGGGCGTGTACGACATGCTGGGGGGCGGGATGCTGGCCACGGCCATCAAGCACTCCCGGATGGACGAGGCCAGGGATCTGATGTACCAGGCCCAGTGCGCCCTGAGCCGGTTCCGGTCAGAGCTGGCCGACGTGAAGGTACAGGCCGACCTGGGCCTAGAGGTGGGGGCCTTCGAGACCTTCGGGGACTATTTCTTCGACGGATTTCTCTTCGACTGGATGGTGCAGAGCAAGATTCGGGACTCGCAGGACAGCGTGAACGAGACCCGTAGCCGGGTGGAGGCGGCGCTGGGCAAGCTGGAGGACCTGCGGGTCCGGACGGAGCAGGAGGCGGCCGCGCTGGAGGCCGAGCTGCGCCGCCTGACCGAGGAGGCATAAAAGAGCGGGGGACGCGTTTCGCGTCCCCCGCCGGTTTTGCCGCGCTACATGATGTCGCTGTCCACCAGGATGTTATCGGTGCCGTGCTCCTCAAATTCGCTGATATAGGCGTCGATCCGGGAGGCCAGCTCTTCGTAATTGCTCTCGTCGATAGGCACGTCGTCCATATCCCTGCGGGCCAGGTCTTCGGCCAGAATCTCGAAGAACACGTTGTCCTCGTAGTCCATGATGGCTTCGTGGATGCCGCCCTCCGCAAAGGCCCGGGAGGGGATGACCTCTCCGTTGTATACCTCGGCAACCACGCCCATGCCCTCGTCGGCGGCCTTGCCGAAGAGCAGGCTCTCCACCTCGTCGTAGTCCCGGATGCGGTCCTCGCCGCGGGTGGAATTGAGAATCCAGTTGCCGATATACGCCAGGTCCAGCAGACGGCGGTATTGCTTCTTGGTCAGCTCCAGTTTCATGGGATAACCCTCCTTTGCGGGGCGAACTGCCAAAAGGTCTGACGTGCTGGTAGCACACTCTTATTATATTATATTTTCCCCCGTTGTCAAACGCAACCGGCAGGGAAATTTGTGCTTGTGTTTGCGGGAATTTTCGCATATCATAGGTAAGAACAACTCGCCCCAGCGGCGAATTTTGGGGGTTTGCACGTTGGATACAAGACCCATTGGCGTTTTTGACTCCGGTCTGGGCGGCCTGACGGCTCTGCGGGAGCTGTCCCGCTTGCTCCCGGCGGAGGATATCATCTATTTTGGAGACACCGGCCGGGTGCCCTACGGCGGCCGCTCCCGGGAGACGCTCATCCGCTACGCCCGGCAGGATGTTGCCTTTCTGCGCACCTTCGACCTGAAGGGCATCGTGGTGGCCTGCGGTACTGTGTCGACCACGGCGCTGGACGTGCTGACGGCGGAGAATGACATCCCCATCTGGGGCGTGGTGGAGCCGGCGTCGGATGCCGCTGTCCAGGCCACGCGCAACGGGAAGATCGGCCTCATCGGCACCCAGGCCTCGATCCGAAGCGGCGCCTATGAGCGGCGCATCGCCTCCCTGCGGCCCGACGCCCAGGTGTTCGCCGCCGCCTGCCCGCTGTTCGTGCCTCTGGTGGAAAACGGGCGCTTCCGGCCCGGAGACCTGGTGGCGGAGACCGTGGCGGCGGAGTACCTCCAGCCGCTGAAGGCGGACGGCATTGACACGCTGATGCTGGGCTGCACCCATTACCCGCTGCTCAAGCGCGTGATCGGCGGCGTGATGGGGCCGGACGTGACGCTGGTGGATGTGGGCGAGCAGTGCGCCCGGCGGGTGGCCGGCACGCTCCGGGAGCGGGGGAGCCTGACGGGACCGGGTCGGACCGGTCGCTGCCGGTTCTTTGTCAGCGACAGCGTGGAGGGCTTTTCCGGCCTGGCGTCCATTTTCCTCCAGAGGGATGTGACGGAGGATGTGGAAAAGGTGGACATTTGGAACTATTGACGGTCCCTTTCGGACTTTACAATCGGATTTAAGTAGTATATAATAGCCCGCGCAATGCATTCTGAAAGCGTATCGAGGTAAATCGTTTATGGATAAAAGCGTCATCATCTCCATCAAGGGCACCCAGACCTACGAGGACGCCGAGCCTGAGACCATTGAGTTGGTCACCGAGGGGCGGCTTATGGACTGCGGCGACGAGGGCTATACGTTCAGTTATCAGGAGAGCGAGCTCACCGGACTGGAGGGGACCCTGACCACCTTCCAGGTCGAGCCCGACCGCATCACGCTCATGCGCATGGGCATGGTCAATTCTCAGATGGTGTTCCAACTGGGCAAGCGGCATTTCTCCATGTACGACACCCCCTATGGGGCGCTGTCCATTGGCATCAATACCCGCAAGATGCGGTCCAACCTGAACGAGGACGGTGGCGAGATCGAGATTGATTACGCCATCGAAATCGACCACGCGGTGGCGGGGGAGAACCTGTTCCGCATCAACGTGCGGGAAAAAGGGCCGCTGCTGCGGCAGTAGGCGGGGTCGATTTCGGACCCAAGCGTTTTGCGAAGCAAAACCTTGATGCCGGGCGAATTCACTTCGCCCGCGCAGATAAAATGGGGCGGGGGCCCCGCGGCGCCTGCGGCGTGGGGGAATCGACCACGCGGTGGCGGGGGAGAACCTGTTCCGCATCAACGTGCGGGAAAAAGGGCCGCTGCTGCGGCAGTAGGCGGGGTCGATTTCGGACCCAAGCGTTTTGCGAAGCAAAACCTTGATGCCGGGCGAATTCACTTCGCCCGCGCAGATAAAATGGGGCGGGGGCCCCGCGGCGCCTGCGGCGTGGGGGAATCGACCATGCGGTGGCGGGGGAGAACCTGTTCCGCATCAACGTGCGGGAAAAAGGGCCGCTGCTGCGGCAGTAGCGGCCGGGGTGCCGCCGGGCGCTCTGGCGCTCTTAATTACAGAAGAAAAGGTGATCAAGACTATGTCGAACCTCATCCAGGCGGCCCGGGACCAGGTGGCCGAGCTCACGCAGAACGCCTATGAGAAGGCCGCCGCGGCCGGGGCTCTCCCCGCCGGGGCGGTGGTGCGGGGCAATGTGGATATCCCCAAGGAGGTCAGCCACGGCGACTACGCATCCTCCTTTGCCATGGCCGGGGCCAAGACCCTGCACATGGCGCCCCGGGCCATCGCCCAGGCTATCCTGGACCATCTGGACCTGAAGGGCTCCTACTTCCAGCGGGCCGAGATTGCCGGCCCCGGCTTTCTGAATTTCTACCTGGGCTCCCGCTGGTACGGCGAGGTGCTCTCCGACATCGAGCGGGAGGGCGCGGCTTACGGCCAGTGCGACGAGGGGCACGGGGAGAAGGTCATGGTGGAGTTCGTCTCCGCCAACCCCACCGGCCCCATGCACATGGGCAACGCCCGGGGCGGCGTGCTGGGCGACACCCTGGCCAACGTGCTCCGCCGGGCAGGCTGCCACACCTGGAAGGAGTTCTACGTCAACGACGCGGGCAACCAGATCCACAAGTTTGCCGAGTCCATCCACGCCCGCTATATGCAGCTCCTGGTGGGAGAGGAGAACTTCCCCCTGCCGGAAAATGCCTACCACGGCGATGACATCAAGGAGCTGGCCCAGGCCTTTTACGAGCTCCACGGCGACCGCTACCGGGACGAGCCGGAGGCGGTCTGGCTGGAGGATATGTCCCGCTTCGGCCTGGAGACCAACGTCCCCAAGATGAAGGAGGACCTGCGCCGCTATAAGATCGAGTACGACCAGTGGTTCTTCGAGTCCGAGCTCCACCAGTCCGGCTATATTGCCGAGACGGTGGGGATGCTCACTGAACGGGGCTGGACCTATGAAAAGGACGGAGCCCTTTGGCTCAAGACCACCGAGCTGCTCAAACAGAAGTATATGGCTGAGGGCAAGACCCGGGAGCAGGCCGACAAGCTGGACCTGAAGGACGACGTGCTGTGCCGGGCCAACGGCTTCTACACCTACTTCGCCGCCGACATCGCCTACCACCGCAACAAGCTGGAAAAGCGGGGCTTTGACAAGGCGATCAACATCTGGGGGGCAGACCACCACGGCCATGTGGCCCGTCTCCAGGCCGCCCTGGACGGCCTGGGCCTGGACGGCTCCCACCGGCTGATCATCGTGCTCATGCAACTGGTCAACCTGCTTCAGGACGGCAAGCCGGTGCGCATGTCCAAGCGCTCCGGTAAGGCCATCGCCCTCCACGACCTCTTAGACGAGGTCCCCGTGGACGCCGCCCGGTACTTCTTCAACTCCCGCTCCGCCACCAGTCCTGTGGACTTCGACCTGGACCTGGCGGTGCGGCAGGACTCCGACAACCCGGTGTATTACGTCCAGTACGCCCACGCCCGCATCTGCTCCCTGGTCGCCCGGCTTGCCGAGGAGGGGGACCAGGTGCCTGCCGCGGCCCAGGCCGACGCCGCCCTACTGGCCACCGCCGAGGAGAAAGCGCTGCTCAAGACCCTGTCCCAGCTCCCCGAGGAGATCCGCCTGGCGGCCCGGGACTACGATCCCTCCCGCATCAACCGCTATCTGGTGGGCCTGGCCGGGGACTTCCACCGCTTTTACAACGCCTGCCGCATCAAGGGCGAGGAGCCTGCGCTGCTCTCCGCCCGGCTCAAGCTGGCCGATACCGTGCGCTCCGTCATCGCCAACGGTCTGGACCTGCTGGGTGTGACCGCCCCGGAAAAGATGTGAATGTGACGAAAGAGGGCGTCCCGCTGGGGCGCCCTCTTTAACAAACTGGAAACAAATACTTAAATTTTCATTAAAGTACAAGAAAAGCCCTTGTAACATTTCAAAACCGTGCTATGATATCCCTCACGAAGGAGCGGCCCGCCTGGGGCCAAGGGACAACATTGGGTGAATATCATGAGAATGCTACAGTGGGTTGAGCTTTTCAACCTGTTCATCGCGGTTTTTTTCTTTACCGTCTATTTTTACCAGCTCTTCTATCTGGCGGTGGGGTTCGTCCGCAGGAAGCGGAAGGACCGCAGGCCCCCCGCCCGTCAGCACCGCTTCGCCGCCATCGTGGCGGCGCGCAATGAGGCGGGGGTCATCGGAGAGCTGATCCAGAGCCTACGGGCGCAGCACTACCCGGAGGAGCTGCTGGACATCTACGTCGTGGCGGACAACTGCACCGACGACACGGCCCGGGTGGCCCGCCAGGCGGGTGCGGCCGTCTACGAGCGGCACGACCAGACCCGGAAGGGGAAGGGCTATGCCCTGGACTACCTGTTCCACCGGCTGGCCGAGGAGGGCCGGGAGGATTACGAGGGGTACTTCGTCTTTGACGCCGACAATCTGGTGGACCCGGCGTTCACCGCCGAGATGAACCGGGTCTTTGACACCGGCAAATACGGTGCCATCACCTGCTACCGCAACTCCAAGAATTTTGGAAGCAACTGGATTTCGGCGGGCTACTCCATCTGGTTCCTGCGGGAGGCCCGGTTCCTCAATTTTCCCCGGATGCTGCTGGGCTCCAACTGCCACGTGTCGGGCACCGGCTTTCTGGTCTCCGCCGATGTGATCCGCCAGAATGGCGGCTGGCCCTATCACCTGCTTACCGAGGATATTGAATTCTCCGTGAGCTGCGCCCTGAAAGGGGTGCGCATCGGCTACTGCGACGGGGCGATGGTCTACGACGAGCAGCCCACCACCTTCCAGCAGTCCTGGGACCAGCGGCTGCGGTGGTCCAAGGGCTTTTACCAGGTGGACGTCAAGTACGGCCTGTCCCTGCTGAAGGGCTGCCTCCGGCCCGGCCGGAAGGGCTGGTCCTGCTATGACATGCTGATGACCGTGGCGCCGGGCATGCTGCTGACCCTGCTGGTGGTGGCCTTTAATCTCATCGTATGGGGGGCCTGCGTGACCCAGCCCGCCTATGTGGCCTGGCGGGTGATGCGCCTGACCAAGGGCTTTTTGGCCTCTACGGTGGTGAGCTTCTACGCGGGACTGTTTTTCTACGGCCTGCTGACGGTGTGCTGTGAGTGGAAGCAGATCCGGGAGCCCGGCTGGAAGAAGCTGGCCTATGTGTTCACCTTTCCTCTGTTTATGTTTACGTACATCCCCATTTCCCTGGCGGCACTGGTCCGCAAGGTGGAGTGGAAGCCCATCTACCACGGCAAGCAGCAGTTGGCCGGTGAATGAAACAGCCAGAAGGGGGCGGCTCTGCCGCCCCTTTTCTTGCTTTTTCCCCGCAGGATGTGATATACTTATCTACCGAATGAAACCTGCACAGACATTGAGGAGGAATTCCATATTATGGACCCCATTCCCTTATCCCTGCCGTTTTTGATGGACGGCGCCACCGGTACCGAGCTGCAAAAACGCGGCATGCCCCTGGGCGCCTGTACCGAGCAGTGGGCCCTGGAGCACCCGGAGGCCCTGCTGGAGCTCCAGCGCGCCTATGTGGAGGCGGGCGCCCAGGTGCTGGTGACTCCTACCCTGGGGGCCAATCGGGGCGCCCTGGAGAAATTCGGACTGGCCGACCGGGTGGAGGAGTACAATGCCCGCCTGACCGGCCTGACCCGGCAGGCGGCGGCAGGCCGCGCTCTGGTGGCCGGGGATCTGGGCCCCACGCTCCATGCCATCCCGCCCTATGGAGAGACCCCCTTCGAGGTGCTGGTGGGCTTCTATGCCGAGCAGGCCGCCGCCCTGGAGCGGGCGGGGGTGGACCTGTTCCTGGTGGAGAGCGTCATGGCCATGGCCGAGGCCCGGGCGGCCGTGCTGGGCATCCGGGAGTCGGGCAGCCGCAGGCCCATCCTGGTGACCTGCTACTGCGACGAGGAGGGCCGTACCCCCAGCGGCACCGACGTGCTGGCCTGCGCCATCGTCATGCAGGGCATGGGGGTGACCGCCTTCGGCCTCAACTGCGTGGACCCGGCGGTGGCGGAGGAGCAGCTTGCCCGTCTGCATCTATACACCGACCTGCCCCTCATCGCCGAGCCCAGCGCCGGGCTGCCCGACCTGACGTCGGGAAAGCCCGACTACCCGGACAATGCCGACGCGTTTGCCCGGCGGACCCCCCAGTGGGCGGCGGCGGGGGTGCGCATCTTCGGCGGGTGCTGCGGCACCGCCCCGGCTCACATTGCCGCCCTGGGACGGGCCATGGCCACCGTTGACTTTTCCGCTTTCCCGCCCGTGGAGAAGGACCCCGACGTCATTCCCTGCGCCAGCGAGAAGGAGGCCCGGTTCATCACCCCGGACGTGGACGTGGGGGAGACCATCCAGTGTACCGATCACCTGATGGAGGACATTCTGGAGGCCGAGGAGGAGCGCCCGGTGGGGGCGCTGAAGATCGAGGTGCTGGACACCGACGACCTGGAGATTTTCGCCCGGGAGCAGTACGCCGTCCGGGACGCCCTGTGCCTGTGGTCCGACGTGCCGGAGCTGCTGGAGGGGGCCCTGCGGGCCTATCAGGGACGAGCCTTCTACGACGGCACCGCTGAGCTGGAGCCGGAGTTTCTGGCGCGCATGTCGGAGAAATACGGACTGATCCTGCTCTGAGGCGGGATGGGGCTGTCAACTGGTAGAAATCCCTAAAAAACACCCGCCATCTTTGGCGGGTGTTTTTGAGGCTTCTTGCTCCGTGCCTCTTGACGGCCTGCCCACGATAGGGTATCATATTGGTGCACGTTGAAATTTGAACCACAACATATAGTGTGCTGTGGTGACAGGATGTTTCGCCCCGTGCAGGGGCGTTTTTTGATGCTTATGGGGAGGAGAGACAAAAAATGACCGTGACCAAGATCAAGAAAAGAGACGGCCGCCTGGTGCCCTTCGACCAGTCCAAGATCGCCGCCGCCATTACCAAGGCCTTTAACGCCACGTACAAGCCCGGCCAGGAGGAGGCGGCCCAGCGCCTGGCGGATCAGGTCCTGGCCCTGCTGGCCGAGGAGGGGGGCGCCTGCCCGGAGGTGGAGCACATCCAGGATCTGGTGGAGCAGGTGCTCATGGACAACGGGTACATCCAGACGGCCAAGGCCTACATCCTCTACCGCGACCAGCGCAGCCGCAGCCGGGAGATGAACACCCGGCTGATGAAGATCTACGGAGACATCACCTACACCGCCGCCAAGGACTCCGACATCAAGCGGGAAAACGCCAACATCGACGGCGACACCGCCATGGGCGCCATGCTCAAGTTCGGCTCCGAGGGCGCCAAGCAGTTTTACGATATGTTCGTCCTCGATCCAGAGCACGCCCGGGCTCACCGGGAGGGGGACATCCACATCCACGACCTGGATTTCCTCACCCTCACCACCACCTGCTGCCAGATCGACATCCAGAAGCTCTTCGCCGGGGGGTTCTCCACCGGCCACGGCACCCTGCGGGAGCCCAACGACATCTCCTCCTACGCCGCACTGTGCTGCATCGCCATCCAGTCCAACCAGAACGACCAGCACGGCGGCCAGTCGGTGGTCAACTTCGACTACGGCATGGCCGACGGCGTGCGCAAGACCTTTGTGCGCATGTACCGGCAGAATCTGGCCCGCGCCCTGATGCTCCTATGCGGGGACGAGGACCCGGAGGCCAGACTGAAGATGCTCCAGGGCGAGATCCAGGAGGAGACCGGCCTTGCGCCCACCCTGGCCGACTGCGAGGACTACTTTGCCGCCGAGCTGCCCCGGCTGGCCCCCTTCGGGGAGGAGGGCGAGCTGAAAAAAGCACAGCGGTTCGCCCACGCCCGGGCCGTCAAGGAGACCGACCGGGCTGCCTATCAGGCCATGGAGGCCCTCATCCACAACCTGAACACCATGCACTCCCGGGCCGGGGCTCAGACCCCCTTCTCCTCCATCAACTACGGCACCGACACCTCCCCCGAGGGCCGCATGGTCATGAAGAACATCCTGCTGGCCACCGAGGCCGGGCTGGGCGGCGGCGAGACCCCCATCTTCCCCATCCAGATCTTCCGGGTGAAGTCCGGGGTCAACTATGAGCCGGGGGACCCCAACTACGACCTGTTCCAGCTCGCCATCCGCTGCTCGGCCAAGCGGCTGTTTCCCAACTTCTCCTTTATCGACGCTCCCTTCAATCTCCAGTACTACAAGCCCGGCCACCCCGAGACCGAGATCGCCTATATGGGCTGCCGCACCCGGGTCATCGGCAACGTCCACGACCCGGAACGGGAGATCTGCAACGGCCGGGGCAATCTGAGCTTCACCACCATCAATCTGCCCCGGCTGGCCATCAAGGCCAAGGGCGACGTGAACGTCTTCTTCGAAGGGCTGGACCGGATGCTGGACCTGTGCGTGGAGCAGCTTCTGGAGCGGTTCGAGATCCAGTGCCGTAAGCATGTGTATAACTACCCCTTCCTCATGGGGCAGGGGGTGTGGCTGGATTCGGACAAGCTGGACTGGAACGACGAGGTGCGGGAGGTGCTCAAGCACGGCACCCTGTCGGTGGGCTTCATCGGCCTGGCCGAGTGCCTCAAGGCCCTGGTGGGCGTCCACCACGGCGAGAGTGAGAAGGCCCGGGTGCTGGGCCGGGAGATCGTCGCCCACATGCGCGCCCGGATGGACGCCGAGAGCGCCGGGCGTGGCCTGAACTTCTCTCTGTTGGCCACCCCCGCCGAGGGGCTCTCCGGCCGGTTCGTCCGCATCGACAAGGAAAAGTACGGTACCATCCCCGGCGTCACTGACCGGGACTACTACACCAACTCCTTCCACGTGCCGGTGTATTTCCCCATCTCCGCCCATGAGAAGATCGCCATCGAGGCCCCCTACCACGCCCTGACCAACGCCGGGCATATCACCTACATCGAGATGGACGGCGACCCCTGCGACAATCTGGAGGCCTTCGAACGGGTCATCCGGGATATGAAAGAGCACGGCATCGGCTACGGCAGTGTGAATCACCCGGTGGACCGGGACCCGGTGTGCGGCTTTTCCGGCATCATCGGGGATCAGTGCCCCGGCTGCGGCCGGACCGAGGCCGACGGCGTGCCCTTCGAGCGCATCCGCCGCATCACCGGCTATCTGGTTGGTACCCTGGACCGCTTTAACAACGCCAAGCGGGCCGAGGAGCGCGACCGGGTGAAGCACTCGGTCTGAGAAAGGAAGAACGGACATGGAACAGGCGGCGGTCCGCCTCAAAAAAGGGGAGGGCCGGTCCTTTAAGGCCGGCGGCCCCTGGATTTACGACAACGAGATCGACCTTCTCACCGGCCCCTGGGAAAACGGCGGGCTGGTGCGCATCGAGGACTACAACGGCTATGTGCTGGGCCACGGCTTCGTCAACACAAACTCTGCCATCACCGTGCGGGCCCTTTCCCGCCGGGCCGACGCCGTCATCGACGAGGCCTTCCTGGACCGGCGGGTCCGGGCGGCCTGGCAGTACCGGAAGGACACCGTGGACACCGCCTGCTGCCGCCTCATTTTCGGGGAGGCCGACTTTTTGCCCGGCCTGGTGGTGGACAAGTTCTCCGACGTGCTGGTGGTGGAGTCCCTGGCCCTGGGCATCGACCGGCTGAAGGGGACCATCCTCCGCCTGCTGACGCGGGCCCTGGCCGAGGACGGCATTCACATCCGGGGCGTCTATGAGCGCAGCGACGCCAAGGTGCGGCTCAAAGAAGGCATGGAGCGGGTGAAGGGCTTCCTGTCCGAGCCGTTCGACCCCAAGGTGGAGATCGTGGAGAACGGCTTGCAGTACGTTGTGGACGTGGCCGAGGGACAGAAAACCGGCTTCTTCCTGGACCAGAAGTACAACCGGTTGGCCATCCAGCCCCTGGCCCGGGGCGGTCGGGCCCTGGACTGCTTTACCCATACCGGAGCCTTCGCCCTCAACGCCGCCAAGGGCGGCGCGGCAGAGGTGCTGGGGGTGGACGCCTCGGAGACCGGGGTGCTGCAGGCCCGGGAGAACGCTGCCCTCAACGGCATGGACGGACAGGTGGGCTTCACGTGCCGCGACGTGTTTGACCTGCTGCCTGAGCTGGAGCGGCGGGACGAGCGGTTCGACCTGGTGATTCTGGACCCGCCCGCCTTCACCAAGTCCCGGGCCTCGGTCAAAAAGGCGGTCCGGGGTTACCGGGAGATCAACCGCCGGGGGATCGCCCTGGTGCGGGATGGAGGCTATCTGGCCACCTGCTCCTGCTCCCACTTCATGACGCCGGAGCTCTTCGCCCAGACCGTGGGAGAGGCTGCCCGGGACGCCCGCCGACGGCTGCGGCAGGTGGAGTACCGCACCCAGTCCCCCGATCACCCTATCCTCTGGGGGGCGGATGAGTCCTATTACCTGAAGTTTTATATCTTCCAGGTCTGCGATGACCGATAAAAAACGCCCCCGGCGGCCGCCGGGGGCGTCTTCCAGTCCCGGACGCTTGTGCCCGGGAAAAAAGAAGGGTATAATGAAAGAATCGCAAAAGGAGGGACGCGCCGTGCGCATCGCCAATACCATCTCCGACTCCATCGTGGACGGCCCCGGTCTGCGGCTGACGGTCTTCGCCCAGGGCTGCCCCCACCGCTGCCCCGACTGCCACAACCCGGAGACCCACGACCCGGCGGGGGGACGGGAGGCGGAGTTGGCGGAGCTCATCGCCCTGTTGGACACCAACCCGCTGCTCCAGGGGCTGACCCTGTCCGGCGGCGACCCCTTCCTCCAGGCGGCGGAGTGCGCCGCTCTGGCCCGGGCGGCCCGGGACCGGGGTCTGGACGTGTGGACCTACACCGGCTGGACCTATGAGCAGCTTTTGACGGAGGGCGACCCGGACCGGCTGGCCCTGCTGGACGCCACCGATGTGCTGGTGGACGGCCCCTTTGTAGCGGCCCGGAAGTCCTATGCCGCCCTGTTCCGGGGCTCGGACAACCAGCGGCTCATCGACCTAAGAAAAACCGAACGGGAGGGCCGGGTGGTCCTGTGGACCCGGCCCGACCCGCTGGCTCACTTTACGGTGCCGGAATCCTGAACAGAGAGGAGCGAGCAGCCGATGACCATCGGTGATTTTGAGCGGAGGTTCATGGACCACACCCCCGTCCTGATGGACGTGCGGGCCCACTACGCCGTGCTGGTGCCCCTGGTGGAGTGGCAGGGGGAGCCCTATCTGCTCCTGGAGGTCCGCTCGGAGACGCTGAACCGCCAGCCGGGGGAGGTCTGCTTCCCCGGCGGCCGGATGGAGCCCGGTGAGGGGCCCACCCAGTGCGCCTTCCGGGAGACCCGGGAGGAGCTGGGCATCCCCGCCTCGGCCATCCGGCCCATCGCCCGGCTGGACGAGCTCCACCACCGGGACGGCACCCTGCTCCACCCGGTGCTGGCCCAGGTGGACGCCGGGGCGGTGGTCCACATGTCGGCCAGCCACGCCGAGGTGAAGGAGACCTTTCTGGCGCCGGTGCGCTTTTTTCGGGAGAATCCGCCTCAGGTGTACCACTACCCCCTGCGGGCCGAGGTGGGGGAGGACTTCCCCTACCACCTCATCGGCTTCGACCGGGGCTACCGCTGGCGGGCGGGGGGGATGGAGGTGCCCATCTGGAGCTATCGGGGCCACGCCGTCTGGGGCCTTACCGCCCGCATCATCAAGCACCTGATGGAGCAGCTTGCAGAAGGGGAAGAGAGTAATACTCCACCAGTCGCCGCACCGTAAAACCGCTGGAGGCATACAGGCGGCGGGCCCGCTCATTGCCGCCGTCCACCTCCAGCAGCACGTGCCGTTTGCCACGCAGAGGGGCCAGCCCGTCCAGCAGGGCGGCCATAAGCCCGCCGCCCAGGCCCTGCCCTTGGAGCGCGGGGTCTACCGCCACGCCGAAGATAGACAGGGCCTCTCCCCGGAGGTTGACACAGGCGGCGCCCGCCAGGCGGCCTTGCCGCTCCAGCACCCGGCAGAGGATGCCCTCCTGCAGACAGCCGGCGGCCATTCCGCCATTGCCGGGGAAGGCGGCGGAATAGAGGACTTCCAGGGCGGAACGGTCGGTCTCCTGTGCCGGGCGAAGGGAGACCGAGACGCGGGGCGCGGCATGGGCGCCGCCGTAGTACATCAGATATTCGGAGTGGTCCAGGGCTAGGCCCCAGTGGGAGGCCACGGCACGGCCGTCGCTGCTGTCCCCCTGGCAGGGGAACAGCAGCCGCCGGCAGCCGGCGGGCCGCAGGACGGCGACCGCCTCCTGAAGCAGAGCGCGGAAGATCCCCTGCCGGCGGCAGGACGGACGGACGCAGGCGCTGATCTCCGCGGTGTCGGCGGTTGGCAGGAAGACGGACAGCGAACCCACCGGCCGGCCCCGGTCCAGAGCCTGGAAGTAGCTGGGCATCTCGGGGCAGACATGAAAGGAATGGTCCGGATTTTCCAGCCGGTCGAAGCCGTCTGGAGCCGTCCGTGCAGTGATGGCGCGGATTTCCATGAGGGTCATCTCACTTTCACGATGGATGGATGCAAAAACCAGTATACCACGCAAGGGGGACGGATTACCATAGAGCGGACAGAGCGGCTGGGGCGCTATACCCTGGTACAGACGGCGGACTGCTTCCCCCTGGGGGGCGACACCCTGGCCCTGGGGGACTTTGCCACCCTGCGGCGGGGCTGGCGGGTGTGTGATCTGGGCTGCGGCTCCGGGGCGCTGGGGCTGCTTCTGCTGGAGCGGGAGCCCAGCCTGGCCCTCACCGGTGTGGAACGGAACCCGGCCGCCGCTGCGGTGGCGGACCGGAACTTTCGGGAAAACGGCGTGGAAGGGCGCGTCTGCGCCGGGGATCTGCGGGACCCGGAACTGCTGCCCGCCGGCAGTTTTGACCTAGCGGTGTCCAACCCGCCCTGGTTCCGGGAGGGCGGCGGGGCGTCCGGCGGGTCCGCCCGGATGGAGCACGCCTGTACCCTGGACGAGCTGTGCGCTGCCGCCGGGCGGCTGGTGCGAAACGGCGGGCGCTTTGCCCTGGTCCACCGGCCGGAGCGGCTGGCCGACCTGCTGGAGGCCTTGCGGTCCCATGGGCTGGAGCCCAAGCGGCTGCGGCTGGTCCAACACCGGGCGGATGCCCCGCCCTCGGCGGTGCTGGCCGAGGCTGTCCGTCAGGGCAGGCCGGGGCTGGAGATTCTGCCCGCCCTGCTGCGCACCCCATGAAATTGACCGAGGAGGAGACAATATGCCCGGAACCTTGTACCTGGTCCCCACCCCCATCGGCAACCTGGGAGATATCTCCCGGCGGATGGCCGATACCCTGGCGGCGGTGGACTTCATCGCCGCTGAGGACACCCGTGTCACCGTGAAGCTACTCAATCATCTGGGGCTGAAAAAGCCGATGCTGAGCTATTACCGGCACAACACCGGCGCCAGCGGGGCGGCGGTCCTCAGCCGCCTTCTGGCGGGCGAAGACTGCGCTCTGGTCACTGACGCGGGCACCCCTGCGGTCAGCGACCCCGGCGAGGAGTTGGTGGCCCAGTGCGCCGCCGCCGGTGTGAGCGTGGTTTCCATCCCGGGACCTTGCGCCCTGGTCACCGCGCTGGCGGCCTCGGGCCTGCCCACCGGCCGGTTTACCTTTGAGGGATTTTTGGCTATGAACAAGAAAAATCGCCGGGCCCACCTGGAGCAGCTCCGGGGTGAGCAGCGGACCATGCTGTTCTACGAGGCGCCCCACAAGCTGACGGCCACCCTGCGGGATCTGCGGGATACCTTTGGCCCCGAGCGGCGTATCTCTCTGTGCCGGGAGCTCACCAAGCTCCACGAGGAGGTCCGCCGCACCACCCTGGGCGAGGCGGCCGCGTGGTATGAGGAAAACCCGCCCAAGGGGGAGTTCGTCCTGGTGGTGGAGGGGGGCTGCCCGCCCGCAGAGGACAGTGCCACCCTGGAGGACGGGCTGGCACGGCTGCTTGCTCTGCAAGGCCAGGGCTGCTCCCTGAAGGACGCCGCCCGGCAGGCGGCGGCGGAGCTGGGACTTCCGCGCAAGGCCCTTTATGACCGGGCGGTGTCGTCGAAGAAGGACGAATGAGCGGCGACATCCCTATTATGTAATAAAATGGAAAGCATAATTATACAATCAGTATATATATTTTGCAATATAACCTCTGATTATAGCAGGACCTGCGGGGCCCGGAGCGGATCAGACAAAAGAAAAAGTCACTGGAAATCCGCACCACCTGGATTTCCGGTGACTTTTTCTTTGCAAAAACTTTACTTGCTCATCAGCTCACGGATGCAGTTGGGGCAAACGTTTTTCCCCTTAAAATTAATTACATCCTTGGCATCATCGCAGAAGATGCAGGCCGGCTGATACTTTTTGAGGACGATGGATGCACCATCCACATAGATCTCCAGCGAGTCTTTTTCGGCGATATCGAGAGTGCGCCGCAGCTCGATCGGCAGCACGATGCGCCCAAGCTCATCTACTTTACGTACAATTCCGGTTGACTTCATGGCAGAAACCCCTTTCCAGATAAAGGCAACAATTTTCCCACAAATAGACCAATATCTGACAGTATTATAACATGGAGTATAGAAATGTCAATCGGTAAATGGAAAATATTTGTGAGAAATCTTGCCAAATTTATCCTAAAACCGGAAGGCATGTTTCTACGTTTCGCCACGTATGATGAAGGCTGAGGGGAGTGTGGGACATGGCGATGTCGATCATTTGGACCGGGATGGTCCTGGTATCCATCCTGTGCGGACTGGCGACGGGCCGCGGACCGGCGGTGGCCACGGCCGCCCTGGACGGGGCGGCGGCGGCGGTGGAGCTGTGCCTCTCCCTGGCGGGTGTGCTGTGCCTGTGGATGGGGGTCATGGAGATCATGCGGCGCTCCGGCCTGTCCCAGAAGCTGTCCCGGCTGCTGATGCCGGTGCTCCGGCGGCTCTACCCCGCCTTCGCCCGGGACAGGGAGGTGATGGACACCATTGCGGCCAATGTGTCGGCTAATTTGCTGGGGCTGGGCAACGCTGCCACGCCCCTGGGTCTGGAGGCCGCCCGGAAGATGAGCCGCAGGACCCCGGGTGTGGCCAACGACGCGCTTTGCATGCTGGTGGTGTGCAACACCGCCTCCATCCAGCTTATCCCCACCACCGTGGCGGCGGTACGGGCCGGAGCCGGGTGCGCCGCACCCTTCGATATCCTGCCCGCCACCTGGCTGGCCTCGGCCATCTCGGTGAGCGTAGGTATCCTGGCGGCCAAGCTCTTCGCAAAGATCTGGAGGACATGATATGGATCTCATCTTCACCATGCTGGTGCCCCTTATCATCGCCGTGGTGGCCCTGTACGGCATGCTGCGGCGGGTGGACGTATACGACGCCCTGGTCCAGGGGGCGGGAGACGGCCTTGGGGTCCTGATCCGCATCGTACCGCCCCTCATCGGCCTGCTGACGGCGGTGTATATGCTCCGAGCTTCCGGCGCCCTGGAGCTGGCGGGGGAGGCACTCTCTCCGGTGCTGGCCCGGCTGGGCATCCCCGTGGAGACCATCGCCCTGCTGCTGGTCCGGCCGGTCAGCGGCAGCGCTGCCCTGGGGGTGGGGGCCGAGCTCATCCAGACCTATGGGCCGGACTCCCTCATCGGCCGGACGGCGGCGGTGATGCTGGGTTCCACCGAGACCACCTTTTACACCATAGCCGTCTATTTCGGGGCAGCGGGCATTGTCAAGACCCGCTACGCAGTCCCGGCCGCCCTCTGCGCCGACCTGGCGGGGTTTATGGCGGCCGCCTGGGCGGTGCGGGTGCTGTTTGAGTGAAAACAAAAGGGCTCCGGCGGCCGCCGGGGCCCTTTTACGCGGCCTTGGGCCGGCGCAGAGACAGTCCGGCCAGCAGAGCCCCGGCGGCGCACAGGGCGGCGCAGAAGAGCAGCATCCGATCTACGCCCCAGCGGTCCAGTACCTGCCCGGCCAGCAGGCTGCCCAGCACGCCGCCCAGACCGTTGGAGGCGACCATCATGATGGTCTGGCCCCGGACCCGGTCCCCGGCGGGGACCGACTCGTTTACGTAGTATACCGAGGAAGGGGTGAACAGGCCATAACCCAGCATCTGGAAGGACTGCACCAGACAGACCCAGAGGTAGCTGGGGGCCAGCAGCAGCCCCACGGCCTTCAGCCCGCCGCAGGCCAGGCTGACCATCAGCAGACGGGCGCTGCCCCAGCGCCGCAGCAGGCGCTGAAAGAGGAAGGCGGTGGGCAGCTCGCAGGCCGCCATGACGAACAGGGCGGCGCCCAGGTCGGGCTGTGTCCCGCCCCGGTCCAGCACCACGTTGACCAGAAAGTTGGACATGGGCAGGATGCCGGTAAGGCCGCACAGGACCCCCAGCAGCATGAGGGTGAACCGGGGATTGTGCCGCAGCAGATAGAGGGCGGAGTGGGGCCCGGAGGCCTCCGCCCCTGGGGCGGGGGCCTCGGCCCGGAAGGGGGGATAGGTGCCCACCAGGAGGATCTCCAGAATGACCAGGGCGGTATGGGTGATCAGCACCGACTCCACCCCCCAGCGGCCCACCTGGAGCCCCAGGACCACACAACACACGGCATAGGCGAAGGGGCCGATGCCCCGGCCCAGGCTGTACCGAATGGGCGCCCCGGCGTTGATGAATTGGATGGCCATGGCGTCCATCAGAGGATAGGCGGACAGCTCCAGTCCGCCGATGACGACGAATACCGCCAAAGTTCCGGCCATGCCCATGGGGAGGAGGGTGAAGATCACTCCGGCGACGAAGCTGAGGCCCAGGGAGGCAGAGACGATGTACTTGAGGGGAATGTGGGGGTGGCGGTCGGCAAAGCCGCCCAGCGCGGGCTGGCAGACGATGCCTGCCAGGCAGCGCACGGCGATGATGAGGCCCACCTGGCCGTTGGAGAAGCCGCGGCCTTGGAGCAGCGCGGCCTGGTAGGCGCAGATGGCGGCAAACATGGCCCAGAAACCGGCCTGCATGGCGATGTAGTGGTAATCCAGGCGACGGGCGGAGGGGAGAGCCTTCAAACAGACACCTACTTTACGATTCAATCGGATTTTTGATGTTCGGCGGCCGCGCCGGCGCCGGCGGGCAGGGGGCGCTGTACGGCGGGCGGACCGCTTTCGGCGGGGTCGGCCTCCGGAGTGGGGAGAAACTCGAACAGGGCGTCCTGCGCTACGCTGCCGGTGGTGTACAGCACCAGCACCAGATCGGGCTTGAGCCAGTCCACGTAGGTCAGCAGATTTTCGTGAAAGTAGCGCAGGTCCACGGTGATGAGCTCAGAGCAGCCCAGGGCCAGGAAGGGGGTCATGGCACAGGCGTAGGAGTCCCGCAGCAGCAGGATGCGGGGCCCGTCCTCGTCTGTGTGGTTGTAGATGCGGGCCAGGGGGTAGTCGCCCCCAGCGTAGAGTGTGTAGGGGTTGCCGCCAAAGTAGTCCTTCTCCTCCAGGCGTTCGGGGAAGAGGAGGGACTCCTCGAAGGGGCCGGTGCGCTCAATCTCGTAGATGGGCACCGAGTAGGTGAAATCAGTCTCAAAGACGGGCTTCCACAGCTCGATGCCGTCCACCCCGCCGTAGAGGGTGCCCACCCGCTTGCCCAGGCTGCCCAGGAACCAGTCCTCCCAGGCCTCCACGGTGAACTGGGAAGGGTCGCTGTACTCGGCCGGGGTGGAATAGCCGTAGTCGGACGCCAGAAGCTCGAACAGCGCGCCGCAGGCGGTGAAGGCCGCCTCGGGGGTCCAGTGGTGGTCGGTGGCGAAGAACCAGGAGCTCCAGTCCCGGTCCTCCATGGCGGCGAACAGGTCCCGGAAGTCCACATAGTCCACACCATGGACCTCCAGCTCGGCCAGCAGGGCGTCGGCGTAGTCGTTGCTGTGATCTGTCACCCCCGCGGGCAGGCGGTCGTCCTCCGGCGCCACCTTGCCGGGGGCCTGGAGGTAGAGCAGGGGGATGTCCCGCTTGCCAAGCTGGTCCCGCAGCCGGGCCAGGGCCTTACCGTGGGAGGCGGTGTCCGCCTCCTCGGCGTTGACGAAGGTGAGGGTGCCGTCGGTGAGCCGGACCACCGAATAGCGGGGGTCGGCGTCGTCCACCACCTGCCGCTGGGTCAGGCGCTGGGCGGCGCCGTAGAGCTGGATGAACAGGTGATTGCGGTCCAGCAGGGAGTTGGCGGCGGGTTCGGCGGCGGCGATTTTTTCCTGAACGGCGTCCAGCAGGGGAGTGGGCTTCACCGCCTCAGCCTGTCCGGAAATGCCCGGCGCAGAGCGGCCCAGGTCCCGGGACAGGCGGGTGACGTAAGCGGCGCTCCGCTGGGGCAGGAGTACGCCCGCCCGCTCCGGACCGGGGGCGTAGAGACCGGAGAAAAGAAAGACCGCCCCGGCCAGCAGGGCGGCCAGAAAGAGAACGGCCCCCCAGGATTCGCGGTTTGCCATGGTGGACCTCCTCTAGAAATTGAAGTAGATGAAGGGGTTATAGGTGCCCTTCACCAGATAGGCCGCCGCCGCCAGCAGGACGGTGAGCAGGGTCAGGGAGTAGACCGCCCCCCACATGGGCAGGACGTGGGCGGCGTAGCGGCGCAGATAGCCGCCCACCCGCACGGACAGCCACCGGGCCACGGGAAAAGCGAACAGCGCGGCGAAGAGCAGCACTACAGCGTACTGCCGCAGGTAGTAGCCCGCCCGGTCCAGCGGGTCGGGCTGGGCGCCAAAATGGAACATGGCCGCCCAAAACCGCCCGGCAGCGCTCAGGTCGTCGGCCCGGAAGAGGACCCAGCCGAAGTTGACCAGCAGGAAGGTGAACACTCCTTTCAGGGGCCGGGGCAGCCACTCGCCGGCATGCCAGAATTTTTCCAGGCACAGCAGGACGAAATAGTACAGCCCCCAGCACACGAAGGTCCAGTTGGCCCCGTGCCACACGCCGGTAAGCAGCCAGACCACGAACAGATTCCGCAGCAGCTTCCAACTTTGGTCCACCCGGGAGCCGCCCAGAGGGATGTAGACGTAGTCCCGGAACCAGGAGGACAGGGAGATGTGCCACCGCCGCCAGAACTCGGTGATGGAGGTGGAGAGATAGGGGTAGTTGAAGTTTTCCAAAAAATGAAAGCCGAACATCCGGCCCAGGCCGATGGCCATGTCGGAGTAGCCGGAAAAGTCAAAGTAGATCTGAAGGGTATAGCACAGCGAGCCCAGCCAGGCGAAGGGCATGGACAGGCCGACGCCGACCGTCCCCCAGGCGGCGTCGGCAATGCTGGCCAACTGGTTGGCCAGCAATACCTTCTTCCCCAGCCCCACCACGAACCGGCAGCACCCGGCGGAGAAATCCGCCCAGTTCTCCCGGCGGTGGAGGATCTCTTCCGCGATGGTGGAGTATTTGACGATGGGCCCGGCGATGAGCTGGGGAAAGAAGGAGATATACAGCCCCAGGTCCGCAAGGCTGCGCTGGACCCGGGTCTCGCCCCGGGCCACGTCAAAGACGTAGCTCATGGCCTGGAAGGTAAAAAAGGAGATGCCGATGGGCAGGCCAATGACCGGAACGGGGACCGAAAGACCCAGCCGGCCCAGGTTGGTCAGGGTGAAGGTGAGGTACTTGAAGACAAAGAGCAGCCCCAGGTTGCAGACTGCCGCCGCCGCCACCGGCAGCCGGACGCTCCGGCAGCGGCACAGCCGGGCGTGGACCCAGAGGCCGAAGCCGTAGTTGGCCGCGATGGAGGCCGCCATGACCAGCACAAACCAGGGCTCCCCCCAGGCGTAAAAAAGCAGGGAGGCCGCCAGCAGGAAGAGATTCTGCGCCCGACGCAGGCCCCGGAGGGGGATGTAATAGACCGCCAGGACAATGGGCAGGTAGGCGAAGAGAAAGACCGAACTGGAGAAGAGCATGGGCGGCAGACTCCTTATGGGTTACGTAATGTAGGCTCCCACCACCGGGAGCTTCCGCAGCGCCCGTGCGGTGCCGGCGGCGCAGAAGAAGACCGCCAGGGACAGCAGCGGCGCCGACAGCCAGGGGGTGAAGCGGAGGGTAGTCAGACCGAAATGGTTGAGGAGCATGAGAAAAAAGACGTGGCTCAGATAGACGCCGAAGGAGCAGTCGGACAGGCCCGCCACCCGGCTGGGGCGGAGGCGGCATTGCCTGCACAGCAAAAACAGGGCGCAGGCGGTGCAGGCCACGTTGGGGGTGAGGTAGCCGTATACGTCGCTCCCCAGCGCCAGGGTGGCGGCCAGACCGGACAGACCCAGGGCGTAGACGGCGTACCGGACACGGGGCCTCAGGTCATAGGTCCGCAGGTAGTACCCCGCCACGTAATAGCCCGGATAGCCCCCGATGAGGGGAAGTTCAAGCTGCTTGAGCCAGCTTTGCGCTCCGACGCTGGGAAAGTAGCTCAAAACGGTGGGGAGCAGCAGCCCCGCCAGGAACCAGAGGGCCAGCAGCCACTCCAGCTCCCGCCGGGAGCAGCCCCGGACCAATCCCCGGAGGACGGGGGTGAGCAGGTACAGACCCAGCAGCATGTAGAGATACCACAGGTGATACTCCGTCTGCCCCCGCAAAGTGAGCAGCAGGGCGTTCCGTACGCCCGCCACCCCGGCTTTGCGAAAGTAAATGAGATTGTAGAAAAAACCCCAGGCCAGCAGGGCGGCGAGGATGCGGGGCAGACGGCTCCGGAGCAGGAAGCGAACGGTCAGCGGCTTATTCGGGTCCAGCAGGAAAGCGCCCGACAGCAGGACGAAGACCGGCACGCACCAGCGGGTCAGCCCGTCCCAGGCCATTAGCGCCGTCCACTCCGCGGAGCCCTCCTCCGCCAGGGCCAGCCAGGTGGTGGAGGTGTGGAGCAGGACCACGGCGAAGGTGGCCAGGACCCGCAGCAGGTCGGCCCAGGCCAGACGTCCCGTCCGCCCGGCCGTGGGGCGCTCCAGCAGGGTATCCATGGGGAGAACCTCCTTTGGGTCAGGTGATGTAGCGGCCCACCACCGGGATCTTGTGGAGGAGCCAGGATACGGCGAAGCTGGGCACCGCGATGGCCAGAGTCAGCAGAGGCACCGCCAGCGCCGGAGTGATGGGGGGATTGGACAGGCCGAAGTAGCGCAGCAGGGTGAGAAAGACCACGTGGACCAGATAGACGCCGAAGGTGTAGTCGGCGGCATGGCTGACCCGGGCCCGGCGGGAGCGCTCGTCGCTGAGGCCCAGCACATACCGGAACAGGACAAACACGGCCACCGACATGGCGCACACGTTGGGGGTGAGGTAGCTCATCATCAGGCCGTTGAACTCTCCCGGGCCGTTGCCCGCGTTGAGGGCGGCGGAGCCCCATACCGTGGCGGCCGCCCCGGCGACGCCCAGCACGTAGATCAGGCCCTCTGCCCCCCGGCCCAGGGTATACTCCTTCAAATAGTCCCCCGCCACGAAGTACCCCACGTAGGCCAGGGGCGGGTAGGCCAGGGGGAAGTTGAGGGAGAGCTTGTTGGCGTAGAGCTCCACCGTCTGGCTGCCCCGGAGCCGCAGGAACAGGGGCAGCACATAGACGAAGAGAAAAACCACCAGAAAGAACCAGTGGAAATCGCTGCGCCGGGCGCCCCGGACGAAGGCGCGGAGCAGGGGGGTGAGCAGATAGAGCCCCGCTACCATATACAAAAACCACAGATGGGTGGGCACGCTGCCCAGCGCCACGGCGTACAGGGCGTCCAGCACCCCCCGCAGGGTGAGGCCGCGGAAGAGGGCGGTGTTCATCAGGGCATAGACCACGCCCCAGAACACCAGGGCCACGACCACCCGCAGCAGATAGCGGAACAGCAGGTGGGGCCAGGCGAGGGACTTTTTGGGGTCCAGCAGGAACATGCCCGAGCACATGACAAATACCGGGACGCACCAGTGGGCCAGGCAGTCCCAGGCGTTGAGGAGGTTCCAGTCCGTGGTCCCGGCGGGGAGGGACTCCAGCCAGCCGCCGGAGACGTGGACCACGATGACGGCCAGACAGGCGAACACCCGCAGCAGATCGGCATAGGCCAGCCGGCCCTGGTCGCTTCTTGCCATGGGTTACGGTTTGGGCTTCCGGTCGGGGATGATCTCGATCCAGTAGCCGTCGGGGTCCTCGATGAAATAGATGCCCATAGCCGGATTTTCAAAGCAGATGCAGCCCATCTCCCGGTGCTTGGTGTGCCAGACGTCGAATTCGTCGGTGACGAAGGCCAGGTGAAACTCCCCCTCACCCAGATCATAGGCCTCCGTACGGTCCTTCAGCCAGGTCAGCTCCAGCTCAAAGCCGGTGACCCCGTCCCCCAGATAGACCAGCCGGAAGGAGCCGTCCTTGGCGTTGATCTCCCGGGTGGGGGCCAGGCCCAGGGCGTCCCGGTAGAAGTTCAGGCTGCGGTCCAGGTCCAGCACGTTGAAATTTTCATGGGCAAAACGAATCATGTCTCTTTCTCCTTTCCAAATCAGGGACTGCGCATCTGCTCGGCGATGCGGCGGCCCGTGGGCGTGGCGGCGATGCCGCCGCCTCCGGTCTCCTTCAGGGCGGCGGGCATCTGGTCCCCCACCGCCCGCATGGCGTCAATGACCTCGTCGCAGGGGATGGGGCTGGCCGCCCCGGCCAAAGCCAGTTCGGCGGCAGACAGGGCGTTCATGGCCCCGATGACGTTGCGGCCTACGCAGGGCAGCTCCACCAGCCCGGCCACCGGGTCGCACACCAGACCCATCAGGTTTTGCAGGGCCGTGGCGCAGGCGGCGGCCATCTGCTCCGGGCTACCGCCCAGCAGGTGGACCAGGGCGGCGGCGGCCATGGCTGAGGCGGAGCCCACCTCGGCCTGACAGCCCCCCTCCGCCCCGGCGATGGAGGCCCGGGTGGCGATGACCTGCCCGAAGCCGGCGGAGACGTAGAGCGCCCGGAGAATCTCCTCGTCGGAGAGGGCGTATTTCGCCTGCACCGGCAGCAGCACCGCCGGGAGCACGCCGCTGGCCCCCGCGGTGGGGGCGGCCACGATGCGGCCCATGCAGGAATTGCACTCGGCCACCTTGAGGGCGGTGGCCATGACCTGGGTGACGAAGGCCCCGGAGAGCTCCACCCCGGCGGCCTCCACCTTGGCGGCGGCTCCGCCGGTGAGCCCGCAGGCCGAGCGCTTGTCCGGGTCGTAGCCCGCCACCGAGGCCCGCATGGCCTCCCACAACCCGGCCATCCGGGTCCAGGAGGCCTCCCGCTCCACGCCCCGGTCCCGCAGGTCGTCCAGCAGCACAGCCTCCCACAGCGGGCGGTCCAGTGCGGCCCGGAGCAGGTGCTCCACAGAATGAAACGCCATATCAGTCCGCCTCCCCCATGTTCAGATACGTACACCGGACGATGCCGGGCAGGGTGCGCAGGTAGTCGGCCATCCCCTCGGGGATGGGCTGGTCGCTCTCGATGACCATGACGGCCAGGCCGCCCCGGCGGTCCCGGTAGAGCTGCATGGCGGCGATGTTCACCCCGTGCTCGGACAGCAGCCCGGCCACTTCGGCCACCTGGCCGGGCTTGTCCTCGTTGCGGATGATGAGGGTGGGGTAGTCGCCGGTGAAGGTGGCCTCCATGCCGTCGATGGCGTTGACCCGCACCCGGCCGCCCCCCAGGGAGGAGGCGTTGACCTCCAGCACCCGGCCCTCCCGGTTCTCCACCCGGAGGATGGCGGTGTTGGGGTGGGCGCCCCGGATGACGGCGGCGGAGACGCTGAGGTCCATGCCCGCCTCCCGGGCCAGGACGAAGGACTGGGGCAGGCGGGGGTCGTCCGGGGGCAGGCCCAGCAGTCCGGCCACCAGCGCCCGGTCGGTGCCGTGACCCCGGCCGGTGGCGGCAAAGGAGCCGTGGAGGATGAGGGCAGCGGCCACGGGCTGTTCGCCCAGCAGCCGCCGGGTGATGAGCCCGATGCGGGCCGCCCCGGCGGTGTGGGAGGACGAAGGGCCCACCATGATGGGACCCATGATGTCGAAGATGTTCATGACGATCTCCTTTGGGGAAAGAAATAGGGGGCACTCCGGGATGGCCCCTCGCATGGGAGCGGCGCTCCCGCGCAGGGGTCCCCTTTCTTCCCGAAGAAAGGGGACGGAAAGAAGGGCCAAAGAGGGGGATTTCGATTTCCCCCTCTTTGGAATCTCCCCTTAAAACGACCAGCCAAGGGGGCTGCGGCCCCCTTGTTTGGATTCATTCCCCCGGGGCGCGCCCCCCAGGGGGGTACATCCAATAGGGGGGACCGCGGTCCCCCCTGATTGGCCGTTTTAAGGGGTGGGGTGTCGGGGCGGGGGAAATCGGAATCCCCCGCCCTGACTGCTTTTCCCGCCCCTTTTCCAGAAAAGGGGCGCCGCCGGAGGCAGGGGGCCTTCTACTTCCGCTGGTCTGAACGGCCCAGCAAATAGTCGGCGGAAACATCAAAGTAATCGGCAATTACGGTTAACAAGGAAATCACAGGTTCCCGTTCGCCTTTCTCATAACGGATATAGGTCCGGCTGGTGACGCCAATGGCATCTGCGACAGTCTCTTGTGTCACGCCCAGATTCTGCCGCAAAATTCGCAGTCGTTGTGCAAAAATATCCATGGTTATCACTCCTTGACATGAACAAACATTCATGTTATAATGAGGTGAACGATTGATCAGGAGGTATGCATATGTCCGACTTATTGCAGGAGCTCTTCGAGCTCACCGAGCAAAACCTCCCCTATATCCCCGGTCACCGGGAGGCCAGCCTCCGCCGGGAAGCCCTGGAAGAGGAGCTGCTGACCTCGGCGTGCGCCTCTGCCTTTCGGGCCTACTGCCGGGCCGACAACGAGCTGGATCAGGAGAGCCGGAAGAGCCTCTTTCTCCGGACGCTGGCCCTGGGGCTGGCGCTGGGGAGCCTGCGGGCCTGAAGCTCAGGCTCGGTACAGGGTCTCTCCCTCCCGGATGGTCTCCAGCACCCGGATGTCCCGAATGGCCATGGGCTCCACGGCCGTGGGGTCCCGGTCCAGGAGCACCAGGTCCGCCGTCTTGCCCGGGGCCAGGGAGCCCCGCTCCCCCTCCAGAGCATACTGCCAGGCGGCGTGGACGGTGACTGCTTTCAACGCCTCATAGGCGGAGATGCGGTACTCCGGCCCCAGCACCCCGCCATTCCGGGTAATTCGGTTGACGGCGCACCAGATGCTCTCCAGCATATTGGGGGCGATGACGGGGGTGTCCTGATGCAGGGTAAAGGGCAGGCCCAGCCGGACGGCGGCAGCCAGCGGACTGATGGAGGCGGCCCGGCGGGGACCGAGGTTCTCCCGGTGCACATCCCCCCAGTACCAGAGGTGGGCGGCGAAAAAGGAGGGGAGAATGCCCAGCTCCTTCAGCTCGGCCAACTGGCCGGGGGTGACCAACTGGGCGTGGATCATCACCGGACGGATGTCCCGGACAGGGCGGTCCTCCGCCGCCTGGGCAGCCCGGCAGCAGCGGATGAACTGGGCGCAGGCCGCGTCCCCGTTACAGTGGGCCAGAAGCTGCACCCCTTCTGACAGGGCAGTACGGACGAAGCCGGTGACCTCCTCGTCGGTGTATGCGGGGTAGCCCCGGTCATCGGGCGCGCCGCCGGCGTAGGGCTCCAGCATCCAGGCCGTGCGGCCCTGGGGAGAGCCGTCCAGAAGGATCTTGTAGCCGCCCAGCCGCAGCCGACGGCTGGTCCGCTGCCAGAACTCCGACTGGCGAGAGAGCTCTGGGGCTTTTTTCAGGTCGGCATAGCCCACCACGTTCACCGCCAGGGTGCCGGTGCGGGCGGCGGCGTGGAGAAGCTGAAACTCACCCGCGCCGGTCAGCCCGTCCTGCACCAGCGTGATGCCCTGGGACAGATAGATCTGCTGGGCCAGCCGCAGCCCGGCCAGCGGGTCGGCCTGGGGAGCCGCCGGGACCCGGGCCGCAGCCAGGCGGAAGGCAGTTTCCTCCAGGTAGCCGGAGGGGGTTCTGCCGTCGGCCTCCCGGCCGATCCTTCCTCCCTCCGGGTCGGGGGTGTCCGCCGTGATGCCCATGGCGCGCAGGGCGGCGGTGCTGGCGACCCCCATATGGCCCGAGGCGTGGGTGAGCAGGACCTTCCGCCCGGGTAGGGCGGCGTCCAAGAACTGTCGGGTGGGGTGGGCCCGCTCGGCCAGGGCGGTGTGGTCGTAGCCGAAGCCCAGAATCCAGCCGTCGGCGGGCGGGTCCGTATCCTCCTCAAAAGTCCACAGGATATCCGCCATATGGTGCAGACTGGTGCTTGGGGACAGGTCGCACAGACCCATGGTGGCGGCCAGGGCGGTGATGTGGGAGTGGGCGTCGAGAAAGGCGGGGAGCAGGGCTCCGCCCGCCAGATCCCGCCGCTCCGCATCCAGAGCCAGGGCGGACAGGGTAGCCGCCCCGCCCAGCGCGGCGATCCGCCCGTCCGTGACCAGCAGGGCTTCCGGCCGGGGACCGGGCTCCATGGTCAAAATACTGCCATTGGTATAAAGGGTGCTGCGCATTGCGTCACTCCGCCTTCTTGTTGATTTGTCTGGGGATGATTTTAGAATACACGATTTGCTGCTCGCTATACAGCCCGGTATAGCCGGACAGACGGTAGGACACGGCGATAGCCAGGGCGAACAGGGGCAGGCCCCGGCCGCCGAAAAGCTCATAGGCCAGAAGGATGGAGGACAGGGGGCAGTTGGTGACGCCACAGAAGGCAGCCACCACGCCCACCGCTCCGCCGAAGGAGGGGGACAGTCCCAGCAGAGGGGCCACGGTGCAGCCGAAGGTGGCCCCGCAGGCGAAGGTCGGGACAATCTCGCCCCCACGGAAGCCCGCCCCCAGGGTGAGGGTGGTAAAGAGGATCTTGACCAGGAAGGCCCAGGGGGCCACCCCTGCGCCGTTCCCGTTGACGGCGGCCTCGATGAGATTGCCGCCCGCGCCGTTGTATACCTGGTCGGCCAGCCCGCCGTCCAGCAGAGACAGGGCCACCATGATGCAGCCGCCCACGACTGCCCGGAGCCGAGGATCGGGCAAAAACTGGGCGTAGAGGCGGCCCACGGTGTGCATGGTCTTGCAGAACAGGATGGACAGCAGGGCGCACAGACCGCCCAGGACGATGACCTGGACCAGAGGTCCGGCAGCCAGGCCGGGCAGGCCGGAGACGGCGTAGGCGGTAGGGGCCACCCCCATCCAGCCCGCCAGCAGATAGCCCACCAGGGAGGAGAGAAAGGCGGGGACCAGGGCGGCGTACTGGATGACCCCCACGTGGACCACCTCCAGCGCAAAGAGGGCGGCGGTGAGGGGGGTGCCGAAGAGGGCGGAGAAGGCGGCGGCCATGCCGCAGACGGTGAGCATCCGGCCCTCCTCCGGCTCCACGCCCATGGCGTGGGCGATCTTGTTGGAGATGGAGGCCCCCAACTGGAGGGCGGCCCCCTCCCGGCCCGCAGAGCCGCCCACCAGATGGGTGATACAGGTGGACAGGAAGATGAGGGGGGCGGTGCGCAGGTGCATGGGCTCGTGCTCCCGGACGGCCACCAGCACCAGGTTGGTGCCCCGATCCTGTTCCATGCCGCAGGCCCGGTAGAGCAGAATGATGGCCAGACCGCCGACGGGCAGCAGCAGAATGAACCAGTTGTGGGCCTGGCGGAGCTGGGTGACCAGGTCGATACCAAAGTGGAAGGCCACGCCCACCGCTCCGACCAGCAGGCCGATCAGAACGGCGAAAACACCCCGGCGCAGAAAATCCAAAAGATCCAGCCCGTGGGCGCGCAGCATGTCCGCAGACAGCTTCATGGAAACATCATCTCCGCAAAAAGTTGAAAGAAGGGCAGCGGCGGCGCCCAAAAGCGCATAGCGCGGCCATGCAGCGGCTATTATATCATAACGGAGGGCGCTTTTGAACTTTTCCGTGAAAAAATTTGCATTTCAGGCCATAGTATTGTATCATGAATATGCTGGAGCCTTTTGCGAAGAAATTCCGGCTGAAATGACTGTTTTAAGGGGGAATCCTCCATGCCGGACCCGGTATGGCCGTTCATACTCTGCGGCGCGGCCCTGTTTTTGGCGGGCGCCCTGCTCGCCGCCGCCGTCAAGCCCTTTCGGCGGGGGCTGGAGGCCGCCTGTAACGCCTTCCTCCGCATCACCCGCATCCGGCCCGACGCGGGCCGGGAATCGGTGTCCGAGGAGCAGCTCCGCGCGCTTATGGACATCAGCGAGGAAAAAGGCGCCATGGAGGCCGACGAAAAAGAGATGATCGAAAACGTCTTTGACTTCAACGACACTGTGGCCGAGGATGTGATGGTCCACCGCACCGATATGGTGATGGTCTGGACCGGCGACACCGACGAGGAGATCATGGAGACCATCCGGTCCTCCGGGCTGTCCCGGTTTCCGGTCTATGAGGAGGATGCCGACGACATCATCGGCATCCTCAGCACCCGGGACTATCTGCTCAACGCCCGGCTGGATGCGCCCAAGCCCGTGAAGGAGCTGCTGCGCAGCGCCTATTTCGTGCCCGAGTCGGTCCGGGCGGACGTCCTCTTCCGGGACATGCAGAGCAAAAAGGTACATATGGCCATCGTGGTGGACGAGTACGGCGGTACCTCCGGCCTGGTGACCATGGAGGACCTGTTGGAGGAGATCGTGGGCAACATCTACGACGAGTTTGACCCGCAGGAGGACCAGGAGATCGTCCAGTTGGAGGACAACCTGTGGCGGATTGCAGGCTCCGCCGACCTGGAGGACGTGGGCGAGGCCCTGGGCCTGGAGTTTCCCGAGGACGAGGAGTGCGACACGTTGGGCGGGCTGGTGTTCGACCAGCTCTCGGTGATCCCCGAGGATGGCGCCCAGTTCGATGTGGACGCCTGCGGCTTGCACATCCATGTGGAGGACTTCAGCGACCGCCGGGTGGACTGGGCCCTGGTGTCCAGGCGGGAACCGCAGCCGGACCCGGATGCGGAGAAATAACATGTGGGGCACAGGGCGGTTCCGGCGCGGCGCGCCGGGCCGTCCTTCGGACTTTTTCCGGGAAATACGAAAAGCTATAAAATTCACAAAAATTTGTTTTGAAAAATAGCGCCGCCTGTAGTATGATAGCAAGCGAGGTTTCGATTGAAAGAATTGACCGCCATACAAAGGAACATGGGAGGTTCGCATTTTATGAGAAAGACCAAGGTCGTCTGTACCCTCGGGCCCGCGGCGGACAGCGAGGAGATCATCCGCCAGTTGATTTGTTCGGGCATGAACGCCGCCCGCTTTAATTTTTCCCACGGCACCCACGAGAGCCATCTGGCTCAACTGACCAAGCTCAAGCGAGTCCGAGACGAGATGGGGGTCCCGGTGGCCACCATTCTGGACACCAAGGGGCCGGAGATTCGCATCAAGACCTTTGAAAAGGGCCCCATTACCCTGGAGAGAGGGCAGGACTTTACCCTGACCACCGACGACGTGCCCGGTGACGGGCGGCGGGTGTCCGTCACCTACCAGAACCTCCACGAGGAGCTCAAGCCGGGCCACCGGGTGCTGGTGGACGACGGCCTCATCGAGCTGAGCGTCCGGGAGATCCGGGGCCACGACATCCTGTGCTCGGTGGACAACGGCGGCCCCCTGTCCAGCAACAAGTCCATCAACATCCCCGACGTGCACATCCTGCTGCCCTCCCTGACCGAGAAGGACCGGGAGGACCTGAAGTTCGGCGCGGAGAACGACTTTGACTTCGTGGCCGCCTCCTTCGTCCGCAAGGCCAGCGACATCCGGGACATCCGGGAGTGCCTGCACCAGTACGGCGGGGATGACATCCGCATCATCGCCAAGATCGAGAACCGGGAGGGCGTGGACAACCTGCTGGATATCATCGAGGTGGCCGACGGCGTGATGGTGGCCCGGGGCGATCTGGGGGTGGAGATCCCCGCCCATGAGGTGCCCATCCTCCAGAAGAAGATGATCAAGGCCACCATCCGGGAGGGCAAGCCGGTCATCACCGCCACCCAGATGCTGGATTCCATGATCCGCAACCCCCGTCCCACCCGGGCGGAGGTCTCCGACGTGGCCAACGCCGTGTTCGATGGCACCTCCTGCGTCATGCTCTCCGGCGAGACCGCCTCCGGCAAGTACCCGGTGGAGGCCTTGCAGACCATGGTGGACACCGTGACCGCCGCCGAGGGGGCCATCGACTACTGGGGCCGCTTCCGGGAGCGCAAGACCGTGCCCGAGAGCACCATCAACGACGCCATCACCCATACCTGCTGCCTGACCGCCATGGACCTGGAAGCCAACGCCATCCTCACCGCCACCAATTCCGGCCACACCGCCCGGATGATCTCCCGCTATCGCCCCCCCTGCCCCATCGTGGCCATGTGCCAGACCGAGAAGGTCCGGCGGCAACTGGCCATCTCCTGGGGGGTGAAGCCCTGCCTGTCCGGCACGGTGGATTCCACTGACCGGCTGTTCTCCCTGTGCGTGGAGTGCGCCCGCAAGGAGGGCATGGTGAAGCCCGGCGACACCGTGGTCATCACCGCCGGCGTGCCCATCGGCAAGAGCGGCTCCACCAACCTCATCAAAGCCCAGATCGTCCAGGAAACGCTGTGACAAAACAGAAAAGAAGCCCCCGCCGGAACTTTTCCGGCGGGGGCTCGTCTTATTTCCATAGGATGAATCGTAAAGAAAACGTAAGGCTCTCTTACTTGATTTTTACCCTGCGCAAGTATAAAATGTAACTCAATTTTGCAGATTCAAAGGAAAAGGATACCGTCATGAGCGTACTCAACCCCACAAAATTCCATACCACGCCGGAGCATGCCCTGTCCCGGTTTCACCTGTCCGTCGCGGTCTGGCGGGGCGGGGTCTGGGCCGGACTGGCCCTGTTTGCCGCCGTGCTGGCCGGGCTGCTCTGGTTCGGCATGGACCCCATCCCCGCCGGACTCTGGGCGCTGACCTTCGGCACCCTCACCGCCCTGCGGGTGGACATGGGCCGCAGCCTGGGCCTGCTGCTCTCCCGGCTGTGCTTTGCCCTGGGGCCTCTGGTCTCCTACAGTATGGTGGAGCAGATGAACTGGAACCAGCCCTGGTCCAGCTTCTCCAAGCTCCAGGTGGCCCTGAACCTGGCCTGGTATTACCTGATCGCCTGCGGGCTCTATCTGCTGCTGGGGCGGCGGAACCTGTCCGCCGGGACGGCCCTGACCCTGTGCTTCGCCATCGGCATGGCCAACCGCTACGTCATCCGGTTTCGGGGCCGCACCATCTTCCCCGGCGATCTGCTGACCCTGCGCACCGCCGCCAACGTGGCCGGCAACTACGATTACCGGCTGGACGCCACCCAGCTCCAGTGTCTGCTGGTGCTGGCCCTGTGCCTGCTGGTGCTGTGGAAGCTCCCCCGGCAGCAGGGCCGCAGCCTGCCGCGGCTTTGGATCACCCTCCCCGCGGTGGGTGTGGCGGCGGCCTACCTGGCGGTCTTTTTCGGCACCGGCTTCCTCTCCGCACTGGAGATCGAGCCCTCCATGTGGACCACCCGGGGCAACGGCTTCCTGCTCAATTTCTCGGTCTGTCTGCGCTACTCCAGGGTGTCGGAGCCGGAGGGCTACTCCCAGGAGGCCCTTGACGGCCTGACAGAGGGCTATGCCGCCGGCGCCGCGGCGCAGGGCACCCGGCCGGAGAATCTCATCGTCATCATGAACGAGTCCTTCTCCGACTTGAGCGTGCTGGGCGAAGTGCCCGTCAGCGAGGATTTTCTCCCCTTTTTCCGTTCCCTGAGCGAGAACACCGTCAGGGGAACGGCCTACGCCTCAGTGTTCGGCGGCACCACCGCCAACTCGGAGTACGAGTTCCTCACCGGCAACACCACCGCCTTTCTCCCGGAGGGCACGGTGCCCTTCCACCTCTACGTTGCCGACGGGACCCCCAACCTGGGCGCTCAGATGAAGGCCCTGGGCTACGATACCGTGTTCCTGCACCCCTATCTGGCCTCCGGCTGGAACCGGCGGGCGGTATACGCCGACTTCGGCTTCGACACGGTGCTGTTTCAGGACGACCTCACCGACACCAGCCTTATCCGGGAGTACATCAGCGACCAGTCCGACTATGAGAGCCTGATCCGTCTGTACGAGGAGAAGGAAAAGGGACAGCCGCTCTTCCTCTTTAACGTCACCATGCAGAACCACAGCGGCTATGACAAGCCCTGGGACGGTCTGGAGCGGACGGCGGAGCTCACCGGGGTGCTGGCCGGGCGGTTCCCCACCGTGGACCAGTACCTGTCCCTCATCAAGCAGAGCGACAACGCCTTTCGGTACCTGATCGACTATTTCTCCCAGGTGGAGGAGCCCACCATGATCCTCCTGTTTGGGGACCACCAGCCCCAGGTGGCCACCAGCTTCTATACCAAGATGCTGGGCGGCAGCGAGGACACCTGGGACGCCGCCACCGCCCAGAAGCGCCAGGCGGTGCCCTTCGTCATCTGGGCCAACTACGACATCCCGGAGGCCGAGGGGTTGGAGCTGTCCCTCAACTACCTGTCCGCTCTGTTGGCCGAGACCGCCAACCTGCCCCAGACCGGCTACCAGCAATTTCTGAATGAGCTGCGCCAGACGGTGCCGGTGGTCAATGCCGTTGGCTTCCGGGACACCGACGGCACCTGGGTGCGCCGGCGCAGCCAACTCTCCGCGGGGGCCCAGGCCGCCCTGAAGGAGTACGAGATGCTCCAGTACAATGTGATGTTTGATAAGACTGACGCGACAGCGGACTTTTTCACGCTGCCCACCCGGGAGGAGGCCGGTTGACCGGCCTCCTTTCCGTTTGAAAAGAAGCTTCACTTGCCGTTGGGGTTGCGGCGGCGGAGACTCCGAACGCTGGCCGGCAGGAGGCGGTTCCGGCCGCCATCAAGGCTGCCGCCCAGTACGTCGGAGCCACAAGCCAATGGCCGCATCTATCTCGATCAAAAGTGGATGCGGGCCTGGCGGAGCAATACCTCTCCCTGCCCGGCTCTGGGCCCGGAACGGGTCCGATCTCCGGACCTATGAAAAGAACGGGGTGGAGTACCTGGATACGGAGAGCTATCGGTGTATGGAGGCCTCCTCCGCGCCGGCTCTGTGGGGCGGCCCCAGAGCTTACACCACCATTCAGGCCGACGGCTGCGCCCGCTGGTACCGGGCAGGAGATCTGGCGGCGGATCTGTGAAGAAAAACTGCGGGTCCCTCCGGGGCCCGCAGTTTTTAACTTTTCGTTAACATAACCAAGGGCCTTTACACCCGGCGCGGAAACGTTTAGAATAGTAGCATAGAAAAACAGGGAGGTGCCCCATGAAGTTAACCTTTTTTGGCGCGGCCAAGGCGGTCACCGGAAGCTGCCACTGCCTGGAGGTGGGCGGCAAGAAGATCCTCATCGACTGCGGCCTCCAGCAGGGCAGAGACGAGCGGGACAACCGGGTGCTGGACTTCGCCCCCGGATATATCGACTATGTCATTGTCACCCATGCCCACATCGACCACTCCGGCCGCATTCCCCTGCTGGTCAAGCAGGGCTTCCACGGCAAGATCGTTGCCACCCGCCTGACGGGGCAGCTCATGTCCATCATGCTGCGGGACTCCGCTCACATCCAGGAGTCCGACGCCCAGTGGCAGAACCAGAAGGGCAAGCGGGCGGGCCGGGCGCCGGTGGAGCCCCTCTACACCATCGCAGACGCCGAGGCGGCCTTGGAGCTGGTGACCACCTGTGAGTACGGCGAGCTGGTAGATCTGTGCGAGGGAGTCCGCCTGCGCTTCGTGGACGCGGGCCATCTGCTGGGCTCCGCCTGTGTGGAGCTGTGGCTCATGGAGGACGGGGTCACCAAAAAGATTGTCTTTTCCGGCGACCTGGGCAACCGGGACCAGCCCATCATCCGGGACCCTCAGTACATCGACGAGGCCGACTACGTGGTCATGGAGAGCACCTACGGCGACCGGCTCCACGAGGTGCCGGAGAGCTATACCGAGGCTCTGGCCGCCATCATCGACGAGACCTTTGCCCGGGGGGGCAACGTCATCATCCCCTCCTTCGCCGTGGGCCGTACCCAGGAGCTTTTGTACTTCATCCGTGAGATGAAGGAGCGGGGCCTGGTGAGGACCCACCCGGACTTCCCCGTCTGCGTGGACTCCCCCCTGGCCAACGAGGCCACCCGGATCTTCTCCGGCGACCTGCATGGCTATCTGGACGAGGCCGCCATTGAGGCCCTGAAGGGCGGGGCGCTGTTCCAGTTCCCGGGCCTGACCCTCACCGAGTCCAGCGAGGAGTCCAAGGCCCTGAATCTGGACAAAGCCTCCAAGGTCATCATCTCGGCCTCCGGTATGTGCGACGCCGGGCGCATCCGGCACCATTTGAAGCACAACCTGTGGCGGCCGGAGTCCACCATCGTCTTCGTGGGCTACCAGGCCGAGGGCTCCCTGGGCCGGGCCCTGCTGGAGGGGGCCTCCTCCGTGCGCCTGTTCGGCGAGGAAATCGCCGTCCGGGCCCGCATCGTCAACTTCAAGGGTATGTCCTCCCACGCAGACCGGGATCACCTGCTGGCCTGGGTCGGGCACTTTGCCCCCCATCCCAGCCATGTGTTCGTGGTCCACGGGGACGCCCCGGTGACCGAGATCTTCGCCCAGCGCCTGCGGGACGCGGGCATCTCCGCCCACGCCGCCGAGTACGAGGAGGTCTACGACCTGGCGGCGGACCGGATGCTGGCGGCCGGAGTGCCTCTGCCGCCCAAGGCGGTGTCCGCGGTCAGCGGCTCTCCCGCCTACCGGAAGCTGGAGAGTGCCGGACAGAACCTGCTGGAGACCATCCGCCACAACAAGGGCGGCACCAACAAGGACCTGGCTCAGTTCGAGAAGGAGCTCATGGCCCTCATCCAAAAGTGGGACCGATAAGCAGCAAAAAAGCGGCCCGAAGCACTCTGCTTCGGGCCGCGCCGCTTCCAGACGGAATCAGGCGTCCACGGCGGTCTCCGCCTCGGGCGCCCGGACGCCCAGACGCTGTACCCGGCCGATGACCACCGAGGAGATGGTGACGGTGACCAGGGAATAGACGATGCGGGCAAAGGGGATATAGGTCAGGGAGAGCAGCAGTACCGCCAGATCGGTGAACAGGTAGCACCGGGAGATGGGCCAGCGGCTCACATGGGCGATGGTGAGGGCCAGAGCGTCGTCCCCGCCGCAGGCGCCGCCGATGCGCACCACCAGCCCCACCCCCAGCCCCACAAAGAGCGCGCCCAGAATGGCGGCGGCCATGGGAAAGGTGGACAGGTCGGGCAGCAGGGGCGGGAACTGCTCCCACAGGGCGTGGGAGGCGGCGAAGGCCAGACTGGCCGCCACGGCGTACTTGGCAAAGGCGTTGCCCAGAAAATGCCAGGCCAGCAGATAGCAGGCGATGTCCATAACGGGGCTGGTGATGGCGGGGGAAAGACCGAACCAGTGCTGGAGCAGCAGAGTCATGCCCAGCACGCCGCCTTCGGTGACGCCGGTGCGCTCATGGATGTTGTAAAGCCCGAAGGAGAGAATGCAGGCGCCCAAAACGATGATAAGGTACAAAAACACCGGTTTTTCCAGGCTCTTGCGGGTAAACATAATAAAACTCCTCACACATTTTGCTGTTTACAGTATAGCAGAAAACCCGGCCCCGCGCAAAGCGGAAGGAAGAGGATAGACCGGAATAGAGCGGGATAGGGCCCAACGGCGGCCCCGGTCCTCCGGCCTCCTCCCATCTCCGCCCATCTCCTCGGATTTCTGCTGGGGCCGGTGGTGGGACAAAATCTCGGAAAAGAAGGAACGTACCATGCTGGAACAGAAACAGGAACGGGCGGCGGCGCTGCCCAGGGAAGCGGAAAAAAAGGCGATCAAGGTCCTGCAGAAGGAGCTGGCCGCCCTGCAGCAGCCCCTGCGGGCGGCGGGGGTGCCGGTGCTCCTGGTCTTTGAGGGCTGGAGCGCTGCGGGCAAGGGGAGCATGATCGCCAAGGTCATCTCCGAGATGGACCCCCGGGGCTATCAGGTCTATTCGGCGGCGGAGCCCACCGACGAGGAGGCGCGGCGGCCTCTGCTGTGGCCCTTCTGGAGAGATCTGCCCCCCAGGGGGGAGGCGGCCGTGCTGGATCGAAGCTGGTACGGCCGGGTGCTGGAGCAGATGGAGGCGGAGCACGGCCGGGCCGGGGCGCTGTTGGAGTCGGTGAACATCTTCGAGCGGCAGTTGGGAGACGACGGCTATCTGATCCTGAAGTTCTTCCTGCACATCAGCCAGGGGGAGCAGAAAAAACGGCTGGAGAAGCTGTCCGGCGACCCGGCCACCGCCTGGCGGGTCACCGACCGGGACTGGCGGCGCAACCGGGACTACCGGCGGCATCTGGAGGCCGCCGACCTGCTGCTGGAGGCCACCGACACGCCCCACGCCCCCTGGCATGTCATCTGGAACGAGGAGAAGGGGGCGGGGACTCTGGAGGTGCTGACCATCATCCGGGACGCCCTGGCCGCCGCCGTCCGGGAGGGGGCCCCGCGGCCGGTTCCTGCCGCCGTCCGGCGCTTCCCCCTGCGGGAGGTCCCTCCGCTCTCCGCCGTGGACCTGAGCCCCAAGGTGTCCGACGAGGACTACCACCGGGAACTGAAGAAGGAAAAGAAAAAGCTCCAGAGGCTCCACAGCGCCCTCTACCGGGAAAAGGTACCGGTGGTCATCGGCTTTGAGGGCTGGGACGCCGCCGGGAAGGGGGGCACCATCCGGCGGCTGTCCTGGGCCCTGGACCCCCGTGGGTTCGACGTGGTGCCCATCGCCGCGCCCCCGCCCGACGCTCTGGCCCGCCACTACCTGTGGCGGTTCTGGAGGGAGCTGCCCCAGGACGGCCATGTGGTGCTCTTCGACCGCACCTGGTATGGCCGGGGGATGGTGGAGCGCATTGAGGGCCTGACCTCCGAGGTGCGCTGGAGGCAGGCCTACGATGAGATCAACGCCTTTGAGAAGGAGCTGAGCGACTGGGGGGCGGTGGTCCTGAAGTTCTGGCTCCAGATCGACCCGGACGAACAGCTCCGCCGGTTTACCGCCCGGCAGGAGACCCCGGAGAAGCAGTACAAGATCACCGACGAGGACTGGCGTAACCGGGAGAAGTGGGACCGGTACGAGGCGGCGGTGGACGAGATGCTGCAAAAGACCTCCACGGAGTACGCTCCCTGGGTGATCGTGGAGAGCAACGACAAAAAATATGCCCGGCTCAAGGTGCTCAAGACCGTGCGCAAGGCCCTGGAGCGGCGTCTGGAGGACTGAAAGAGCAAGCGCGTTTTGATTTCCATCAAAACGCGCTTGCTTTTTTGGCGCCGGACTGCTATATTTTATTTAGATAGAAATCAAAATGAACGGGGGACGGTTTTATGGGCTTTCAGGAGACCTTCAAGGCCCTCTCCGACCCGACCCGGCGGGAGATCCTGGCTCTTTTGAAGGATGGGGCCAGGACGGCGGGAGACATCGCCGCCCAGTTCGCCATGACGGGGGCCACGGTGTCCCATCACCTGGCGGTGCTCCGTCAGGCGGGGCTCATCGACCAGGACAAGCGGGGGAAATTCATCTACTACGAGCTCAACATGACAGTGCTGGACGAGATCACCGGCTGGATTGCCGGGCTGCAGGGAGGGGACGCCACATGACGAAAAAAAGCGCATGGATCGTGCTGTGTCTGTTGGCTCTGGCGCCTGTGGCGCTGGTGGCCGCCTGCTACGGCGCTCTGCCCGACCGGGTGCCCACGCACTGGGGTCTGGACGGGACGGTGACCTACGGCCCGAAAGCCCTGCTGTGGCTGTTCGCCCTGCTCTCCCCGGCCCTGACGGCGCTGCTGCGCCTGCTTCCCAGGCTGGACCCCCGAAGGGGAAATTACGCCCGCTTCCAGCGCTGCTACGATGGCTTCTGCGCGGCCCTGCTGCTGTTCCTGCTGACCCTGACGGCGGTGACCCTGGTGGAGGCCCTCCGGCCCGGCACGCTGTCGGTGGGCCGGGTGGTGACCCTGGCGCTGGGGGTGTTACTGGCCTTTTTGGGCAACCGGCTGCCCAAGGTGAAGAGCAATTTCTTCCTGGGCTTCAGGACTCCCTGGACCCTCTCCGACCCCGACGTGTGGAACCGCACCCACCGGGCGGGGGGCATCCTGTTTTTCGCCTTGGGGGCGGCGCTGGTGCCCTGCGGTCTCTTCCTGCCGGAACAGGCGGCCTTCGGCGTGCTGCTGGCGGGAGTCCTCGCCGCCTCCCTGACACCGGTGGTCCTGTCTTATATTTGGTATCGTCAAAAGGTGGACAAGGACGGACGGCGATGATAGAATGAAGGCAGCTTTGGAAAAGTAAAGGAGAACTGCCCCATGAAAAAAAGCGTGTTCCAGCGCGCGGCGGCCCTGCTGCTGGCGCTTGTTACGGTCCTGCCGCCGGCGGCGGGGGCCATCACCGTGGAGGAGGCCCGGGACCTCCTGCGCGAGAGCTACGTCGATCCCATCGACGAGGAGATTCTGGCCCTGCCTACCATCCAGGAGATCACCGACGCCCTGGGCGATCCCTACACCTACTACATGACGGCGGAGGAATATCAGCGGTTTCAGGATTCCCTCAGCGATACCGCCGTGGTGGGCATCGGCGTCATGGCGGGCTACAGCAAGGAGGGCCTGGTGATCTCCGGCGTGGCGCCCGACTCTCCGGCGGCCCAGGCCGGCCTTCGGGTGGGGGACGCCATCGTGGCGGTAGACGGCACCACCCTGGAGGAGGCCGGGAGCAGCGAGGCCCTGGCCCTGCTCGTCCCCGGCGAGCGCGGCACCGACGTGCAGGTGACCGTCCTGCGGGACGGCCAGACCTTCACCGCTACCATGACCCGGGCGGAGGTGGTCTTTCCCACCGCCACCGGCCAGGTGGTGGACGGACATATCGGCTGGCTGGAGGTGTCCAGCTTCGGCGAGAACACCGGCGACTATTTTGAGCAGTACATTCTGGAAGAGAACGAGCAGGCCGACCGCTGGGTGGTGGACCTGCGGGGCAACCCCGGCGGCTACGGCAGCGCCGTCATCCAGGCCCTGGGCTATTTCCTGGGCAACCAGAACGTGGCCTACCTGATGGGCCGGGACCTGCGGCCCGCGGCCTGGCGGCCCAACCCCTTCCCTGTGGAGATACCGCCTCTCACCGACGAGCCGATGATCGTGCTGGTGGACGGGGCCTCCGCCAGCGCCTCCGAGCTCTTTGCCGGGGCCGTCCGGGATTACCGGGCCGCCCTCGTCATCGGCGCGCGCACCTACGGCAAGGGCATCGCCCAGAACGTCTTTGAGCTGGAGGACGGCTCGGCCTTTAAGATCACCACCGACCGCTACTACTCCCCCTACTGGGTCACCCCGGATCGCTCCGGCGTGCTGCCCAACCTGGTGGTGGACCCCGACCTGGCCGACGGGGTGGCCCGGCTGCTCTCCGGCAAGCCGGTGGAGAAGGCCGGCTCCGACGTGCTGGTCATCGAGCTGGTGGACCGGCAGTGGTACGTCCATAAGGACGAGGCCGTCAGCAGCGACTACCGCCCCGCTTTTGCCCAGCTCCTGGCCGCACTGGCCCCCCATACGCCCATGACCCTGAACGGCAAGGAGGTCACCCCGGCCCAGGTCTCCGCCGCCTGGGGCGTGGACTATGACTCCCGCTGGTTCAGCGACGTGGACGGCACGGACTACGCCGATGAGAGCAACGCCCTGGCCGTTTTGGGGGTGCTCAACGGCGATGAGAACGGCGCCTTTGATCCCGATGGAGAGCTGACCCGGGCCGAGCTGTGCGCCCTGGTGGTCCAGGCCATGGGCTACTGGTGCTGGCAGAGCCAGGGCCGGGCGCCCTTTGCCGACGTGCCTGAGGACGCCTGGTACGCCAACGCCGTGGACATCCTGTATCATTTGGGCCTGCTCCAGGGGGATGAGAAGGGCAACTTCAACCCCGATGCCCTCATCGACCACCAGCAGTTCCTGACTATCCTGGCCCGGGTGGGGTCCCAGGCGGATATGACGGTCCGTCAGGCCGTCACCGACGCCGCCGAGCTGGACCACAGCGCCGCCGCTGCCTTCGGCGCCTGGGCGCAGGACGCCGTGCTGGCGTTGGACGAACTGGATATCCTGCTGGAGCCCCTGACGGATATGGACCCCACCGCCGCCACCACTCGCGCCGAGGCCGCCGCACTGATGTACAACTTTATGGCCTACTCCGGCATCCTTACTTCTGTGGAGACCGGGGAAGCGGCGGAGGCCGCGGCCTGAGCACCGAAGAGAGGAGAAGAAGAATGAGATACTTCAGACGCATCCTGTCCGCCGCCCTGTCCGCCGCGCTGCTGGTCACCGGAGTCTGCGCAGCGGAGGGCAGCGTGGAGCTCACCGCCGGGACCCAGGCCGAGGGGCCTGTCCTGGTGTGGGGTACGGTGCAGGAAATCGGGGAGGGCCGAATCCGGTTGGAAAACAGCAATGACCAGGACCCCTACCGCGAGATCGTCCTCGTCGTTGGGCCGGAGACCGCCATCCTGGACGCCGTCACCGGCGCGCCCAGGATTTTTGCGGACCTGCAGGAAAACGAGACCCTGTACGCCTATGTAGGGCCGGCTATGACCATGAGCCTGCCGCCCGTAGCCAGCGCCCAGGTGGTGCTGTGCGGCATCCCCGCCGACTTCGGGGCGCCCACTTATGCTGAGGTGCAGGCGGTGCGCGGCCGGGGGGACGGCGGCGTGGACGCCTATGTCACCGGCGACGTGATTCTCCACCTGAGCGCCGATACGGAGCTGACGGCCTATCGCACCAAAAACATCGTGGGGCTGGACGACATCCGGCCGGGCGTCCGGCTCCTGTCCTGGTACGATATCGTGACCCTCTCACTGCCCGCCCAGGCCACCCCCGCCAAGGTCCTGGTGTTTCCCTATGGGTACGAGGGCTACGTCACCGTATCGGAGGGGACTGTGAGCCTGGACGGCGAGCCGGTGGGCGAAGCCCGCACGGCGGAGGGACAGACGATGGTTCCCGTCCGGGCGTTGGCCGAGGCCCTGGACTGCACTGTGACCTGGCAGGCCGATACCAACGCCGTATCCGTGGTCCGGGGGGAGGAAGTCCTCTACCGCTTTGTGATTGGGAGCGGAACCGTGGAGCGGGATGGCGGTGAGACGGTGGTGGCGACCTTTGCGGAGAACGGCGTCACGTTTATGCCGCTGGAGGCCCTGGCCTGGCTCCATGCCCTGAAGGTGGAGACCCCCTGGCCCTGATTGCCCTTTTTCACCAGAAAAAGCACAAGGCTGCAAGCAGCCTTGTGCTTTTTTGCGTTTGCGCAAAAAATAAAAATAGTATAAAATAAAACCGTTAAAAATAGAACAAATGGAGGCACAATATGAGAGAACGGGATATGGCGATCCAAGGTGTCCGCACCCTCAAACGGGCCTATGACGCGGCGCTGAAGCCTGTGGCGGAGGCCCATGGCCTGACCAGGAATGAGGTGGACGTACTGCTGTTTTTGGCCAACAACCCGGGGTACGATACGGCCCGGGACATCGTGGAGCTGCGGGGATTGACCAAGTCCCATGTCTGCCAGTCGGTGGACGGGCTGACCCGCCGGGGCTGGCTGTCCGGCGTCCAGGACGGGCAGGACCGGCGCAGGGTCCATCTGAGTCTGCTCCCTGCCGCCCAGACCGCCGTGGCGGCTGCCCAGGCGGTCCAGCGGGATTTCTTTGTCCGGCTCTACCGGGGCGTGTCCCAGGAGGAGCGGGAGACCCTGGAGCGGGTCCAGGAAAAAATGCTTTCCAATCTCAAGGAGGCCCAGCAATGACCATCTGTGTGACCAGTATCCTCGTCTGCATCGTCGCCGGCCTGGGAGCGGGTATCGGCACCGGCCTGGCCGGGCTGTCCGCCGCCGCCGTCATTTCCCCCATGCTCATCACCTTCCTGGGCTTCCCGGCCTATCAGGCCGTGGGGATCGCCCTGGCCTCCGACGTGCTGGCCTCGGCGGTGTCGGCCTATACCTACGGGAAGAACAAGAACCTGGACATCAAAAACGGCCTCATCATGCTGTGCACCGTGCTGATCTTCACCCTGATCGGCAGTTGGGTGGCCTCGCTGGTGCCCAACACGGCCATGGGGAACTTCTCCGTATTCATGACCTTCCTGCTGGGCGTCAAGTTCATCGTCCGACCTGTCATGACCACCAAGGAGGTGCAGGCGGAGAAGGACCACCGCACCAAGGCGGTGCAGTCCATGGTCTGCGGCACAGTGATCGGCTTCATCTGTGGCTTTATCGGGGCGGGGGGCGGCATGATGCTGCTGCTCATCCTCACCAGCGTGCTGGGCTACGAACTCAAGACCGCTGTGGGTACCAGCGTCTTTATCATGTCGTTCACGGCCTTTACCGGGGCGGTGTCCCACTTCGTCATCGGCGGCCTGCCCGACCCGTTCGCGCTGATCCTGTGCGTCGTTGCTACCTTTGTCGGAGCCAGGGTATCGGCGGTGTTTGCCAACCGGGCTGAGCCCGCCGCGCTCAACCGCATCACCGGCATCGTGCTGGCGGTGCTGGGGCTGGCCATGATCGCGGTCAGACGGTTCTCCTGAGAGGGCAAACAGCGGCCCGGACCAGGTGGTCCGGGCCGCTGTTGCATTGAGTTAGGACAGTAGCAGCTTGTCGTCGGCCTCGTCGCTGCCGCTGATCCCCGCGGGACGGGTCCCGCGGGGGCCATTAAGATCATACCTGCTCGGGGCGAATCAATCGCCCCTGCGCCAAGGTTTGACCGTTCCGGTCAAACGCTTGTCCGGCGCTTATCGCGCCGCCCCGCCTTGCGGGGCCCCGGCCGGCGGCTACGACAGCAGCAGCTTGTCGTCGGCCTCGTCGCTGCCGCTGGCCTTGCTGAACAGCTCCAGCAGGGCCTCTACCGTCAGCTTTTTCTTCTCCTCGCCGGATACGTCCACGGCAATGCGGCCCTCGTACATCATGATGAGCCGGTTTCCGTGGGCAATGGCATCGCGCATGTTGTGGGTGATCATCAGGGTGGTCAGCCGGTCCCGCTGGACGATCTTCTCGGTGGCGTCCAGCACCTTGGCGGCGGTCTTGGGGTCCAGGGCAGCGGTATGCTCGTCCAGAAGCAGCAGCTTGGGCTTCTGGAGGGTGGCCATCAGCAGGGTCAGGGCCTGCCGCTGGCCGCCGGAGAGCAGCCCCACCTTGGAGGTGAGCCGGTCCTCCAGACCCAGATCCAGGATCTTGAGCAGCTCTTTGTACTCCTCCCGCTCCTGCTTGGTGATGCCGACGCGGAGGGAGCGGCTTTTACCGCGACGCATGGCCAGCGCCAGATTCTCCTCGATCTGCATGGTGGCGGCGGTGCCCATCATGGGGTCCTGAAAGACCCGACCGATGTACTGCGCCCGCTTAAATTCCGGCAGATGGGTCACGTCTGCGCCGCCAACGACGATGCTTCCCTCGTCCACCGGCCACACGCCGGCCACGGCGTTGAGCAGGGTGGACTTGCCGGCGCCGTTACCGCCGATGACGGTGACGAAGTCGCCGTCGGCCAAGGTGAGACTGACGCCCCGGAGGGCCTGTTTTTCGTTGACGGTGCCGGCGTTAAAGGTCTTGTGGATATTCCGAATCTCAAGCACGGTCGGCGCCCCCCTTCTTGACGGGTTTGGAGAAGTATTTCCCCTTCCAGTAGGGGACGGACAGGAACACGGCCACCACGGCGGCGGAGAGCAGCTTGAGGTAGTTGGGGTTCATACCCATGGAGAGCACCACCTGGAGAACGATGTAATAGAGAATAGCGCCGATGGACACGGCCAGCAGCAGCAGGGCGAAGTTGTGGAATACCTTGCTGAAGATGACCTCGCCGATGATGACGGCGGCCAGACCGATGACGATGGCGCCGCGGCCCATGTTGATCTCGCAGGCGCTGTTATACTGGACCAGCAGGGCGCCGGACAGAGCCACCAGGCCGTTGGAGATCACCAGGCCCAGCACCTTGGTAAAGTCGGTATTGATGCCCTGGGCCCGTGCCATGTTGGCGTTGGAGCCGGTGGCCCGGAGAGAACAGCCCAGCTCCGTGCCGAAGAACCAGTAGAGGATGGCGATGACGGCGGCGGTGAACAGGCCCACCACGAAGATGGGGTGGCGGTAGAAGGGGCGGGTGCCCTTGGCCACGTCCTGCACGAAGCGCAGGGAGACCAGCAGGCTGTTCAGCGTGTCGGGGTTGGTCACGTTGACGGCCACGCTGGCCTTCATGCCCATGATGGCCATGTTCACCGACCACAGGCCCAGTTGGGTGAGGATGCCGGCCAGGATGGCGGGAATACCGCATAGGGTGTGGAGCAGGCCTGTGACCAGACCGGCCAGCATCCCCACGGCTACGGCCGCCAGCAGCGCCAGCCAGATGTTGGCGCCAGTGGTGAAGAGCATGACGAAGACGGCGCCGCCGGTGCAGAAGGAGCCATCGACGGTCAAATCTGCGATGTCCAGGATCTTGTAGGTGATAAAGACGCCGATTGCCATGATGCCCCAGATCAGGCCCTGAGACACGGCTCCTGGCAGCGCGCTGATGAATCCGAGCATAGTTGGATGTTCCCCCTATCAAAATGAAAGCAATACACGTCAACAGTATAGCAAAAAACAGCGGAAAAGGGAAGAGCCCGTTTCCGCTGTTTTGGGAAAGAGTGAAAGTTACCCGGCCGAGATGACCTCGTAGCCGTCGGGGGGGGTCAGCCCCAGGTCGGCGCAGATGGCCTCGTTAAACTTTTTGGTGAACTGGGGGGCATATTCGATGGGCATTTCGGAGACGTTGGACTCGCCGGTGAGAATCTTCACGGCCATTTTGCCGGTGGCCACGCCCAGGTCGTAGTAGCTGATGGACAGGGTGGCCACGCCGCAGCCGGCGCAGATGCCCTCTTCCCCGGTAAAGACGGGGATCTTGCCGTGGCAGATATTGTCTACAATGCCGGCGTTGTTGGCCGCGGTGTTATCCGTGGGGACATAAAGAAGCTCGTTGTTGTCCGCGGCGTTCTGGGTGACGGAGGCCATGTCGTTGGTGTCGGAGAAGGGATACTGGGTGCAGGTGTAGCCCAGCTTTTCCAGCTCGGCCTGGACCACATCCACCTGGTACTGGCTGTTGGGCTCGGCAGAGCAGTAGAGCAGGCCGACGGTCTTGGCGTCGGGGAACCACTCCTTGATCATGGCAGCCTGCTGGTCCAGGGGGGCCAGGTCGGAGGTGCCGGACACATTGGTGCCCACGGTGCCGGTAAAGCCGTCGATGCCCAGGGCCACGCCGTATTCCGTAACGGAGGTGCCCAGTACGGGGATGTCGCCGGTGGCGGAGGCCGCGGCCTGGAGGGCGGGGGTGGCGTTGGCCATGATCAGGTCCACACCGTCCGAGACGAAGCCGTTGACGATGGTGGCGCAGGTGGGGCTGTCGCCAGCGGCATTGCCGTCCTTAAACTCCACCTGGCCGGGCAGGGCCTCCTCGATGGCGTCCTTAAAGCCCTGGGTGGCGGCGTCCAGCGCCACGTGGGGGGCGAGCTGGCAGATGCCCACCACATACTGCTCACCGGCGGCGGGGGCGCTTTCGGCGGGCTGGGAGGCGGAGGGAGCGGGCGCGCTGGCGCTGGGAGAGGGGCTGGCGGAGCCGCTGCCGCAGGCGGCCAGAGAGACTGACAGGGCCGCCGCCAGAGCAAGAGCGGCAATTTTCGACAGTTTCTTCATTTCATTCATCCTTCCCGTTGTGCAGGTTGATTACTTTAGCGCTTTTAGGTGTTAAAGTATTATCTGCATTATAAGCACTTTGCGGGGAAATGTCAACCCTAAATTTTTTGTGAAGTTTTTAGCCCGAGACAGGTTACAATGGACTTTTGCGGCCCTCTATGGTACAATCAATCCGACTTTAATATTGGAGGCATGTGCCTTGCGAACGGAAATCCTCGGCGTAGGCTTTGACGATCTGACCCTGGCGGAGGCGGTGGCCGCGGGCCGCGCCCTGCTGGATGGGCAGGGGTGCCACTATGTGGTGACCCCCAATCCCGAGCTGGTGAACACCGCCCGGGCCGACCCGGCGTTCCGGGAGGCCCTCAACGGGGCCGACCTGGTGCTCCCCGACGGCATCGGCGTGGTATACGCCGCCAAAATTTTGGGCAGACCCTTAAAGGGGCGCTGCCCCGGCATCGACTTTGCCGCCGGCCTCATGGCGGAGATGGCCCGGGAGGGCAGGCGACTGTACCTGCTGGGGGCCAAGCCCGGGGTGGCGCAGGCCGCCGCCCGCAATCTGGAGGCCAAATACCCCGGCCTGAACATCTGCGGCGTCCACGACGGCTACTTCCAGGACGACGGTCCGGTGGTGGAGGACATCCGTTCCGCCGCGGCTGACGCGGTGTTTGTCTGCCTGGGTGCGCCCAAGCAGGAGTTCTGGATGGTAAAGAACGGCCCGGCTACCGGGGCCAAGCTGCTGGCCGGGCTGGGCGGGTCCCTGGACGTGTTTGCCGGCGTTACGGAGCGGGCTCCGGAGGCCTGGCAGAAGCTGGGCCTGGAGTGGCTCTACCGGCTGACCAGGGAGCCCAGGCGCATCGGCCGCATGGCCAAGCTGCCCTTGTTCCTGGTCTCCGCCCTGGCAGCCCGGGGAAAGAGCAAGTAAGGAGGCAGAGTCATGGCAGGCAGGCTCATCGTCCTGGAGGGCACCGACGGGTCGGGGAAATCCACCCAGTTCTCCCTCCTGTGCGGGCATATGGACCGGGAGGGCAGACCCTTCCGCAAGCTGATTTTCCCCCAGTATCAGGAGCCCTCGTCGGCCCTGGTCAAGATGTACCTGAACGGAGAATTCGGACCCCACCCCTCCGACGTGAACCCCTACGCCGCTTCGACCTTCTATGCCGTGGACCGCTACGCCTCGTATCAAAAGGTGTGGGGCACGGCGTACCGGGCGGGGGAGCTGATCCTCTCCGACCGCTATACCACCTCCAACGCCGTCCACCAGACCGGAAAGCTCCCCGAGGGGGAGTGGGAGGAGTTTCTCCGCTGGCTTTTTACCTTTGAGTACGGCAGGCTGGGCCTGCCGGAGCCCGATCTGGTGCTCTGGCTGGATATGCCCACCGAGCGGGCGGTGGAGATGCTTCGCCGCCGGGAGGGGGAGACCCACACCAAGGGGGACATCCACGAGGTGGACACGGCCTATCTGGCCCGGTGCCGGAGCGTGGCGGCCACCGCCGCCCGGCTGGGCGGCTGGAAGCGGATCTCCTGTGTGGACGGCAGCGGCCGGGTCCGCGCTCAGGAGGAGATTCACCGCGAGATCTGGGGCGCCGTCGCCCCGCTGCTGGATTCCAATGCAAAAAATGCTTGAGGAGGCCGAAGGGTATGGTCTATATTTTGTTGGGTGAGGGATTTGAAGAGGCCGAGGCCGTGGTGCCCGCCGACCTGCTGCGGCGGGCGGGAGTCCAGGTGGCCCTGGTGGGTCTGGGCGGGCTGCAGGTCACCGGCGGCCACGGCATTACGCTCCGCGCCGACATGGCGCTGGAGCAGGTGGACGCCGAGGCCATGGAGATGCTGGTGCTTCCCGGAGGACTGGGGGGCGTGGAGGCCATCCAGAAAAACCACTTTGCCCAGGGCCTGATCCAAAAGGCGTGGGACAAGGGCTGCTGGTTGGCGGCCATCTGCGCCGCTCCCACCATCCTGGCCCATGCGGGACTGCTGGACCGCCGGAAGGCGGTGTGCTACCCCGGGATGGAGGAGCAGATGGGCTCCGCGGTGGTCCAGCCGGGACAGCGGGTGGTGACCGATGGCCGGATCGTCACGGGGGAGGGCCCCGGGTCCTCTTTTGACTTCGGGCTGAAGCTGGTGGAGGCCCTGCTGGGCGCGGCGGAGGCGGAGAAGGTGCGCCATGCCGTCCACTATCGCTGAGGAAAAGGCGGAGCTCCGGGCGTGGATACAGGTGGAATCCGCCTTCCGCTCCCCCGCCGCCCGGCGGGTGAGCGATGCGGCGCTGCACGCCAGGTTCCTGGCGCTGCCTCAGGTGCGCCTGGCCCGGACGCTGCTGCTCTTTTGGGGGGTGGGCACTGAGCCGGATACCCTCCCCCTCATCGACGAGCTGCTGGCCCAGGGCAAGCGGGTGGCCCTGCCGCGGTGCCTGCCCCACCGGGGCATGGAGGCCCGGCTCATACGGGGCCGGGAGGGGCTTGTCCCCGGCGTCTTCCGCATTCCGGAGCCGGGAGAGGACTGCCCTGTGGCGGCGCGGGACGAGATCGACGTGATCCTGGTGCCCAACCTGTGCTGCGACCGGGAAGGCTACCGGCTGGGCCACGGCGGAGGGTACTACGACCGCTATTTGGCGGGCTACCGGGGCTTTACGGTGGCCTTTTGCCCCCGCTTCCTGCTCTTGGACCGGGTGCCCCGGGACGAACGGGACGTGCCTGTACGCCTGGTGCTTACCGACTGAAGCAGAACAGGCGCGTGGGGCGGGACATGATGTCCCGCCCCACGCCGGAGGATACAGAACGCTAAGTAAGGATCGGACCTCAGCAGCAGGGATCGCAGCCGCAGTTATTGTTGCAGCCGCATCCGCAGCCGCAGTTGTTGCCGCACCCGCAGCCGGAACCGCCCCAGCCGCCGCAGCAGCAGCAAATGATGATGATGATCAGGATGATCCAGCAGCAGCCGCCGCCGCCACCCCAGCCATTGTTACCACAGCACATATTGTTTTTCACCTCACTTGTTCTTGTCTGCGCCATTCTATGTGGCCGGACAGGGGCGGGTTCCGCGGCGAGGAGAAAATATTTCAGCGAGGAGATTTGACACTATGGATGCAAGAAGAAGAGAGCAGGGCCGCAGGCAGGCGCCCCGGCAGCCCCGTGCCGACGGCCGCTCCGCGGCTCCGCGGAAAAAGCGGCGCCACAGGCGCAGCGGCGCCGCGTGGGCCCTTCTGTACGTGGTCTTCGTCATCGGCATTTCCGCCCTGCTGGCCTCCCTGGGCTGGATGTGGGCTGGGGACGTCCTGGCCCTCAACAAAGACGAGCACACCGCCGTCATCACCGTCAGCGAGGGGGAGACCTTCCATGAGGTGACGAATGAGCTCCATGAAAACGGCATCATTGAGTACAAATGGCTGTTCAATCTCTTCGCTACCGTCACCAAGGGGAAGGAGAAGCTGGTCCCCGGCATGTACGAGCTCAACACCGAGATGGACTATCGGGCCATCATCGCCAACCTGGGCTCCAAATCGGTGAGCCGGGTGGAAATCTCGGTGACGATTCCCGAGGGCTACACCGTCATGCAGATCTTCAAGCTCCTGGAGGAGAAGGGGGTCTCCACGGTGGACAAGCTCACCGAGCAGGCGGCCAGCTACAACTATAAGTTCTCCTTCCTCCAGGAGATCCCCCTGGGGGACTATCGGCGGCTGGAGGGCTATCTCTTCCCGGACACCTACCGCTTCTATATGGGAGAGGACCCCAAGACGGTGCTGAACAAGATGATCGCCAACTTTGACCGGAAGTTTACCGACGACATGCGCCAGCAGGCGGCCGACATGGGCTACAGCGTCCATGACATCGTCAACATCGCCTCCATGATCGAAAAGGAGACCGACGGCAGCGACCAGACCCACATCGCTTCGGTCATCTACAACCGGCTCAAAGGCACGGCCACCAACGGCTACCTCCAGATCGACGCCACCATCCAGTATATCCTGCCTGAGCGGAAGGAGAAGCTGACGGCGGAGGACCAGGCCATTGACGACCCCTACAACACCTATCAATACGCCGGCCTGCCGGCGGGCCCCATCTCCAACCCGGGCATCGCCTCCCTCCGCTCCGCGCTGAATCCGCAGAACACCAGCGATTACTACTACGCCCTGGGCGACGACGGGGTCCATCACTTCTTCCAGACCTACGACGCGCAGCAGCGTTTCATCCAGAGCCAGGCGCTCTATCAGAACGGATAACCAAAGAGACAGAGGGGGCCGGCGGGGAAATCCCCGCCGGCCCCCCTTCGGATAAGGATGTGATGGAATGTCCCTTGAACTGCTGGCCCCCGCCGGGGACCGGGAACGGCTGGAGATGGCGTTGGCCTACGGGGCCGACGCCGTCTATCTGGCGGGCAGTGACTTCGGCATGCGAGCCTTTGCCGGGAATTTTGACCGGGAGGGTCTGCGGCAGGCGGTGGCGCTGTGCCGCGGCCGGGGCGCGGCTGTGCATGTCACCTGCAACACCATGCCCCGCAACGACGAGATGGACCGGCTGCCCGGCTGGCTGGAATACCTGGAGGAGCTGGGCGTGGACGCCGTGATCCTGGCCGACCTGGGGGTGTTCCGGCTGGCCCAGAAGTACGCCCCCCATGTCCGGCGCCACGTCTCCACCCAGGCGGGGGTGACCAACTACCAGGTGGCCCGGGCCTGGCACGAGCTGGGGGCGGACCGGGTCATTCTGGCCCGGGAGCTCTCGCTGGAGGAGGTCCGGGAGCTGCGGGCGCGGACGCCCCGGGAGCTGGAGGTGGAGGCCTTTGTCCACGGGGCCATGTGCGTGAGCTACTCCGGCCGGTGCCTGCTGTCCAACTACATGACCGGCCGGGACGCCCAGCGGGGGGCCTGCGCCCAGCCCTGCCGCTACCAGTACGCTCTGATGGAGGAGAAGCGGCCCGGAGAATATTTTCCGGTTTTTGAGGAAAACGGGGAAACCTATATCATGAACAGCCGGGACATGTGCATGATCGACCACGTTCCGGAGCTCCTGGAGGCAGGGGTGGACGCCCTGAAGATCGAGGGCCGGGCCAAGTCGGCCTATTATGCCGCCGCCGTCACCAACGCCTACCGCCACGCGGTGGACGCCGCTCTGGCCGGGGAGCCTCTGGACCCGGTGTGGCGGGCCGAGGTGGACAAGGTGAGCCACCGGCCCTACTCCACCGGCTTCTGGTTCGGGCCGCCGGGCCAGTACACCGGCGACGCGCGGTACATCCGCCGGTGGCAGGTGGTGGCGGTGGTAGAGTCCTGCGACGGGGAGGGAAACGCCGTGCTGTCCCTGCGCAACAAGTTTGCCGCCGGGGACGAGCTGGAGCTCATCGGCCCCGGCCTGGACCCCCTGGCCTTCCGGGTCCCGCGGATGACGGACCTGGAGGGGGCGCCCCTCCGGGAGCCCCGCACGCCCCAGATGCGCTTTTCCATGCGCCTGCCCCGTCCCGCCCCGGCCCTGTCCATCCTGCGGGCCTGCCGGGAACATTCCTGAACGCGGAGGGATTGTATGAAACGCTTTTTCGGCCTCGTCGCGGCCCTGACCCTGGCCCTGAGCCTGTCCGCCGCCGCCGTGCAGGTGGGAGACGCGGTAGGCGAACGCTTCACGCTCCCGGTCTATGAGGCGGAGTGGGAGGTGCTGCGGCTGACCAACGCCGCGCGACTGGCCCGGGGCCTGACGCCCCTGTCCATGTTTGACCGCCTCCACCAGGCGTCCCGTACCCGGGCCAGAGAGCTGGCCGCCGACTACCGCTCCGATCACACCCGGCCTGACGGCTCCAACTGCTTTACCGTCCTAGACGACGTGGCCCTCACCGACTGGAGCGTGGTGGGGGAGAACATCGCCCAGGGCCAGCGCAACTCCGCCGAGGTGGTGACGGCCTGGATGAACAGCCCCGGCCACCGGGCCAACATTCTGGAGGGTGAGTTCACCCATATGGGGGCGGGCTATGACGGCCTCTATAGCTGGGAACAGCTCTTTCTGGGGGCCTGTTCCCCCCGGCCGGAGAAGGTGCTGGCCGGGCCGGCCGGGGAGCGCTTCCCCGTGGGCACCCCCCTGGACGAGATGGGGGCGGTGCTGGTGCTCAGATGTTCCCACGGCGCGAGCTGCCTGCCGGTGGCCGCCGGGATGTGTCAGGGCTATGACCCCGAGGCCGCCGGGCCCCAGACCGTCACGGTCTCCTACGGCGGCCGGTCGGTGGAGATGACCGTCACCCTGACGGGGGAGACCGCCGCGGGGACGGGGACCTGGGGAGACCTGACCTATGAAAAGACGCCCTCCGGCATCACGATCACCGGCTATACCGGGCCGGGGGCCGGGGAGTGGGAGGACACCGGCAGCGGGACCGCCTACCGCCGGAGCGGGACCTCCGGCGGGGATCTGGTGATCCCCGCAGCCATCGACGGCCTGCCGGTGACCGCCATCGCCTCCCGGGCCTTCTGCGCCGCCACACTGGATTCGGTCACCTTCCCGGCCGGCCTCCGGACCATTGGGGATTCCGCCTTTTACTGTGCCCGGATCGTCCAGCCGGTGGTCATCCCCGCCGGTGTGGAGGAGATCGGCGCCTACGCCTTCAGCTATGTGTCCGGGCTGCCCGCGATGTGTGTGGAGGAGGGTAACCGTGCCTACCGCTCGGTGGGCGGCGTGCTCTTCAGCGCCGACATGACCACCCTGATCCTCTACCCCCAGGGTATGAGCGGCCAGGTCTATACGGTCCCCGAGCGCGTGACGCTGCTCGGCTGCACCAGCTTTGCCAACTGTGGCCTGACGGCCCTCATCGTGCCCAACGCCGAGACCCGGGCCATGGGCTACACCTTCGCCAACTGCGGCCTGACCCTATACGGCGTCCCCGGCGGGGACCTGGAGGAGCAGTATTCCGGCCTGAACGCCGACCGGCTGACCTTCGCGCCGCTGGACCAGGCCCCGGCGTGCGATCCCTACACCGCCTGGGCGGCGGCGGAGGAGCTCTGCGGCCTGGGGCTGCTCCAGGGCAAGGGGACCCTGGCCAACGGCCTGCCCGACTTCGCCCTGGCCGACCCCTGCACCCGGCAGGAGGCCCTGGTGCTGCTGCTGCGGCTGCTGGGTGAGGCGGGCGCGGTGCGCCCGGCGGACGCCTCCGCACACCCCTTTGCCGATGTGGACGCCTGGGCCTCCGCCTATGTGGGCTACGCCTACCAAAACGGCATCGCACAGGGCGCCGGTCCGACCGCCTTCCGCGGCGGAGACGCCGCCACTCCGGCCCAGTGTGTCACCTTCGTGCTGCGGGCCCTGGGCTACGAGAGTGGGGCCGACTTCGCCTGGGACAGCCCCTGGACGTTGTCGGACCGGATCGGCCTGACCCTGGGCCGGTATGGCGCGGAGGCCGGGAAGACCGCCGACCGGGGCGGGATGGTGCTGCTGTGCCGGGCGGCCCTGGACTGCCCCATGGCGGACGGCTCCGGCACGCTGCGGCAGCACCTGCAGGCGCGGGGCGTCTTGCAAGAGGAAAGCGATTTTATTGAATTTCAATAAAAATATATTGAAATTCGTCTGTGACTGTGCTATCCTGAGTCCAGGAAGGTGATCGCATGGAAGGACGTGTTCTGGCCAGAGGCCGGGCCCGCTGGTTTTTCGCGGGGCACCTGGTGGTGACGGCAGCTAGTCTCCTGCTGCTGCTGGCTCTGGGCGCCCTGGACGTGAACGTGGAGGACCGGCCGGCGTGGGTGCTGCTGGGGGTCATGCTTGCCCTCTACGTCCCGGCGGGCTGGATCACGGCCCGGTGGCAGGGCTGGTCCCGCCCCACGCCTGGGGAAGGGGTGCGGGCGGTGCTGCTGCCCGCTCTGACGGCCTGGGCCTGGGCCCTGACCGGCTGGGGACTGGTGACCCTGACGCCCCAGAGCGGGGTTGGGATGTGGATGCTGCTGTCCACCGGCCTGTTTGCCACCCCGTCCTTTTTTCTCATGCTGCTGACCCTGCTCCATCTGGCGACCGAGCCGCTGTGGCAGCCGGTGTGGTATCTTGCCATGGGCCTGGCCGGGCTGCTGCCGCCGCTGCTGTTCGTTTTGGGGTCTATCCTGCCGAAAAGACGGTTGACAACGGCGGAAAATGTGATAAACTAATGAAGCTAACGGCAATGACGAAGCCAAGGATACCACGCCGCACAGAGCGAGAGGGGATGGTGCGAGCCCTCTGCGACACGGGTGTCCGCGCCACTTCCGAGCCGCCCGCGACGAGCGGGACGCCCCATCCCCGTTACCGGATGACTGAGATATGCCCGGCGTCCGGCGCGGGGCATTGATTAGGGTGGTACCGTGGAGTAGACTTGCTCCGCCCCTAACCGGGGCGGGGCTTTATTTTTTTGTATCGGAGGTAATTCCCATGCCCACCAGGAAGTACGGCCTCAACGAGCTGCGCGAGATGTTCCTCAGCTTTTTTGAGACCAAAGGCCATCTGCGCCTGCCCAGCTTTTCCCTGATTCCCCAGAACGACCCGTCCCTGCTGCTCATCAACTCCGGCATGGCCCCCATGAAGCCCTGGTTCACCGGCGAGCAGGAGCCGCCCCGCCATCGGGTGACCACCTGCCAGAAGTGCATCCGCACCGGCGACATCGACAACATCGGCCATACCGCCCGCCACGGCACCTATTTCGAGATGCTGGGCAACTTCTCCTTTGGCGACTACTTCAAAAAGGACGCCATCCACTGGGCCTGGGAGTTCCTGACCTCCCCCGAGTGGGTGGGGCTGGACCCGGACCGGCTGTACCCCTCCGTTTTCGCCGGCAACGAGACCACCCCCGCCGACGATGAGGCCTTCCGGATCTGGAACGAGGAGATCGGTATCCCCGCCGGGCGCATCTTCAAGTTCGGCAAGGAGGACAACTTCTGGGAGCACGGCTCCGGCCCCTGCGGCCCCTGTTCTGAAATCTATTACGACCGGGGGGAGAAGTACGGCTGCGGCCAGCCGGGCTGTACGGTGGGCTGCGAGTGCGACCGATATATCGAGGTCTGGAACGTGGTATTCTCCCAGTTTGACAACGACGGCGAGGGCCACTACACCGAGCTCAAGCAGAAGAACATCGACACCGGCATGGGCCTGGAGCGCCTGGCGGTGGTGTGCCAGGACGTGGACTCCCTCTTCGATGTGGACACCGTCATGAACATCACCAACAAGGTGTCGGAGATCACCGGGGCCCACTACGGGCAGACCAGGGAGAAGGACGTCTCCCTGCGGGTCATCACCGACCACATCCGCTCGGCCACCTTTATGATCTGCGACGGCGTGCTCCCCTCCAACGAGGGCCGGGGCTACGTTCTGCGCCGCCTGCTGCGCCGGGCGGCCCGCCATGGCAAGCTGCTGGGCGTCAACGAGCCCTTCCTGTACGAAGTGTGCGATACCGTCATCCATGAAAACGAGGGACACTATCCCGAGCTGCGGGAGCGGCAGGAGTATATCACCAAGGTCATCCGGACGGAGGAGGAGAACTTCGCCCGCACCATCGACGGCGGCATGAGGATTTTCAGCGACCTGCTGGCCGGACACAAGGCCAAGGGGGAGACGGTGTTCTCCGGGGCCGACGCCTTCAGGCTGTATGACACCTACGGCTTCCCCATCGACCTGACCATCGAGATGGTGGAAGAACAGGGCATGAGCGTGGACCAGGCGGGCTTCCAGAAGCTGATGCAGGAGCAGAAGGAGCGGGCCCGGAAGGCCCGGGAGGCCCTGGGCGACCTGGGCTGGGCCGGTGTGGAGTTCGGCAAGGACGTGCCCGAGACTGAATTTGTGGGCTATGAGCACACCACCTTCCCCGGGGCCAAGGTGGTGGCCCTGGTGGTGGAAAACGAGCCGGCTGAGGAGCTGATGCCCGGCGTGGAGGGCATCGTGGTGCTGGACAAGACCCCCTTCTACGCCGAGATGGGCGGCCAGGTGGCCGACCACGGGCAGATCGTCATTGCCGGCGACCGGGGCGTCTGCTTTGAAGTGACCGACGTGCAGAAGAACAAGGGCGGCAAGTATATGCACTACGGCAAGCTGTTGGAGGGCGTTTTGAAGGTAGGCGACGCCGTCTGCGCCCAGATCGACGGCCAGCGCCGCAAGGCCGTCATGCGCGCCCACTCGGCCACCCATCTGCTGGATAAGGCCCTGCGCACCGTGCTGGGCGACCACGTTCAGCAGGCCGGCTCCCTGGTGGAGCCCGACCGGCTGCGCTTCGACTTCACCCACTTCTCCGCCATGACGGTCGAAGAGCTTCAGCAGGTGGAGGTCATGGTGAACGACGCAATCCTGGAGGGCTATCCCATCCGCACCGACGTGCTGCCCATCGAGGAGGCCAAAAAGAGGGGTGCCATCGCCCTGTTCGGCGAGAAGTACGGCGACACCGTCCGGGTGGTGGACATGGGCGGCGGCTATTCCGTGGAGTTCTGCGGCGGCACCCACCTGGACAATACCGCAAAGGCCGGGCCGTTCCACATTGAAAGCGAGTTTTCCGTGGCCAGCGGCGTGCGCCGGATTGAGGCCACCACTGGCCGTGCCACATTGGAGTGTATGCACAGCCACTGCTGTACGATCAACGCTATGGCGGAGACGCTGAAGGCCAAGCCGGCGGACCTTGTTTCCAAGGCCGCGCAGGAGATCCAGGAGATCCGGGCGCTGCGCCATGCGGTGGAGGCCTTCAAGGCCCGCGAGGCCGTGGGCGAGGCGGGCCGCTTCCTCATGGGGGCCAAGAGTGTGGGCGGCCTGAAGGTCGTCACCGCCACGCTGGACGACGCCGACGCCGACCGCCTGCGCAAGATGGGCGATTTCCTGCGGGACAAGGACCAGACCGTGGTGGCCGTGCTCTCCGCCGTGCGGGAGGAGAAAATCACCTTCCTGGCCGTCTGCGGCAAGGAGGCGGTGGCCAAGGGAATCAAGGCCGGCGATATCATCCGGTCCGTCACGGCCGTCTGCGGCGGCAAGGGCGGCGGCAGGCCCGACTCCGCCATGGGCGGGGGCACCGACGTGCTCAAGCTGGACGACGCGCTGGCCTCTGTGGACGACTTTGTCCACGCCAAGCTGGGGCTGTAAAAGGAGGTTTTTCCATGAGTGACTGCCTGTTTTGCAAGATCATCGCGGGGGAGATTCCCTCTTCCAGGGTCTATGAGGACGAGCTGTGCTACGCCTTCTACGACATCGACCCGCAGGCCCCCACCCATTTCCTGGTGATCCCCAAGGAGCACATCGGCTCCTGCGGGGAGATCGGGCCGGAGAATGCCGCCGTGGTGGGCCATATCTTCCAGGTCATCTCCAGGCTGGCCGGGGAGCTGGGCATGGAGAGCTTCCGGGTGGTGTCCAACTGCGGCGAGCAGGCGGGTCAGTCCGTCCACCATCTGCACTTCCATGTGCTGGCGGGACGGGATATGACCTGGCCGCCGGGCTGAGGCGCCGGCGTGTTCCGCGCCCCTCCGGGGGGAAGCGCAAGCCCTCCCCAATGGGGGACTGCAAGAACCTAAGCCCAGGGAAGGGGGGAAAGAGAGCCCCCTTCCCTGGCGTTTTTTTGCCTCTTTTCCAGAAGGGAGGTCCCGCCGGTGGCCCTGTCTCGACTGGACTTAAAATCAAATATGTGGTAATATCAGACTGTATAGTCGGCTTTTATCCATCAAAACCTACCAAATGGTAGTGTGAAATAGGTGATTGCATGTATTTTCGACGTCTGGCCGACATGCGAAATGATCGGGATTTGAAGCAAAAAGAGGTTGCGGCCTATTTAGGCCTGCATCCGGATGTGTATGGCCGCTATGAGAAGGGAAAACGTGAGATCCCGGTCTGGGACGTCATAAAGCTGGCAGAGTATTCCCGGACGAGCACCGACTATCTCCTGGGCCGGACGGACGACCCGGCGCCGCCCCGTGCGTAAGCTCTTCTGCTTCTCGGCCGCCTTCGCCGCGGCGGTCTTTGCCCTGCGCTACGGCGCGGCCCCGCTGGTCCTGCTGGCCCTCCCCGCTGCCCTGTGGCGGAGAGAAGACCGGGCGCTGCGGGCCGGGCTGGTCTGCCTGGGCCTGATTGCGGGCCTTTTGTGGTGCCGGGGCTACGACGCCCTTGTACGCGCCCCCGCCCGGGCCCTGGAGAACACCTGGGCGGAGGTCTCCGCCACGGTGGAGGACTGGCCCCGGGAGACCTCCCACGGCGTTTCGGTCACCGTCCGGGTCCACACTCCGTCGGGTCCTGACGCGAAGGCCCTCCTCTACGCGGACGAGAACTATGCCTGGCTCTCCCCCGGCGACGGACTGACCTTCACCGCCCGGTTCCGCCCGGCGGATCGGGTCCGGGGCGCGGCCGACGAGACCTGCCCCGCCCGGGGCGTCTTCCTGCGGGCCTACGCCAATGGGGAGGCGCTGACGGTGGAGCGCCCGGACCGGGTGCCCCTTCGATACTGGCCCGCCCAGTGGGCCGGGGGCCTGCGGCGGACTGTGGAGTCCCTCTTCCCGTCGGAGGTGTCGCCCCTGATCCGGGCCCTCCTCACCGGCGACAAGGCCAGGCTGTCCGACGCGGACTACGGGGCCCTCCAGCGCGCCGGGCTGGCCCATACCGTGGCGGTCTCCGGCCTGCACATCTCCTTTCTGGTGTGGGTGGCCGTCCAGCTCCTGGGGCGGAACCGCCGCCGCACTGCCCTCCTGGCCCTGCCGCTGCTGGCCTTCTACGCCCTGGCGGTGGGGGGCTCCCCCTCGGTGGTCCGGGCAGTGGTGATGCAGGGGCTGCTGCTCCTGGCCCCGCTGCTGGGCCGGGAGACCGATCCGCCCACCAGTCTGGCCTTCGCCCTGCTCCTGCTGCTGGTCCAGAACCCCTACGCCGCCCACAGCGTCAGCCTCCAGCTCTCCTTCGCCGCCGTGGTGGGGCTCTTGGCCTTTTCCGGGCGGCTGGAGGGCTTTCTGTGGGACAAGCTGGACCTGAAACCGGCCCGGAAGGGCTGGAAGCGCTGGCGCAACAAGGCCGTCCGCCTGCTGGTGACCACCTTTTCCGGCACCTGCGGGGCCCTGGCCTTCTCCACACCCCTGGCGGCCTGGCAGTTCGGCTCGGCCTCTCTGATCGCCCCACTGTCCAACCTGCTGTGCCTGTGGTGTGTGGAGTTGGTGTTCACCCTGGGCCTGACGGCGGCGGCTCTGGGCATGGCCGTTCCCGCCATGGGCGGAGCGCTGGCCGCGCTGGTCACGCCTTTTGCCCGCTGGCTGCTGTGGATGGCCCGGCACTTGGCGGACCTGCCCTTCGCCTCCCTGTCTCTCACCAGCCCCTATCTGACGGCCTGGCTGGCCTTTGTCTACGGCGTTTTCTTGCTGTGCTGCGTCTGGCGGCGGCAGCGGCGGTATGTGCTGCCCGTCTGCGCCTGCGTCTGCACCCTGTGCGTCTGCCTGGTGCTGACCCGGCTGGCCGACACCGCGCCCCGGCTCACCCTGGTGGCGCTGGACGTGGGCCAGGGGCAGAGCACTCTGCTGCGCTGCGGGGCGCGGACCGCCCTGGTGGACTGCGGCGGCAGCGAGGGCAATGCCGGGGACCGGGCGGCGGACTACCTGCGGGACCGGGGGCGGGACTCTCTGGACCTGCTGGTGCTGACCCACTTCCACGCCGACCACGCCAACGGAGTGGCCGAGCTGCTGGAGCGGGTGCGGGTGGACGTGCTGGCCGTCCCGGACGTGGAGCCGGACGACCCTCTGCGGCGGGAGCTGCTGGCCCTGGCGGAGGAAAAGGGAACCCAGGTCTGGCTGGTGCGGGAGGACGCCCGGCTGGCCTTCGGCTCCGCCGAGCTGACCCTCTACGCCCCGCTGGGGGCGGGGGAGGCCAACGAGGAGGGCTTGTCCCTGCTGTGCCGGGCAGGGGACTTCACCGCCCTGTTCACCGGGGATATGGGGGCCGACATCGAGGCCCGGCTGGTGAAGTACGGGGACCTGCCCCAGGTGGATGTGCTGGCGGTGGGGCACCACGGCTCAAAGAACGCCACATCCCAGCTTCTGTTGGAGGCCGTCTCACCGGAGACCGCTCTGGTCTCGGTGGGGTATAATACTTACGGACACCCGTCGCCGGAGACCCTGCTCCGGCTGGACGGGGCGGACTGCGTGATCTACCGCACCGACCTGCAGGGGACCATCACCGTTACGGTGGGCTAAAGGAGAGAGGATATGCCGCCAAAACAGAGCGGGGACAGCGCCGCCTACAAACAGCTCAAGCAGGATATCGCCGCCGGGACCATCGGCCGGCTGTATGTGTTCCACGGGGAGGAGGCCTACCTCCGGGACTATTATCTGGGCCAGATGAAGACCAAATTGGTGCCCGCCGGGCTGGAGGAGTTCAACCTCCACACGGTGCAGGGCAGGGACTGCGACCCCAAACGGCTGGCCCAGGAGATCGACGCCCTGCCCATGATGAGCCCAAGGACCATGGTGCTGGTGTACGATTATGACCTGTTCAAGGCCCCGGCGGGGGACAAGGAGGCCCTGACGGCCCTGTTCGCCGACCTGCCGGACTATGTATGCCTGGTGTTCATCTACGATCTCATCGAGTATAAGCCCGACGCCCGGACCAAGCTGGCCGCCGCCCTCAAGCAGCAGGGCGCCGCCGTGAAGTTTACCCGGCAGGAGCAGGGGGACCTGGTGGACTGGATCCGCCGCCGCTTCCGGGCCCTGGACCACGACATTGACTCCGAGCTGGCCCGGTATCTCATCTTCCTGTGCGGGGACCTGATGAACGGGCTCATCTCGGAGATCGGCAAAATCGGCTCCTACGCCAGCCACAGGGTCGTCACCCGCGCCGACATCGACGCCGTGGCCACCCCCCAACTGGACGCGGTGGTGTTCCAGATGACCGACGCCATCGCCGCCGGGAACTTCGACAAAGCCGCCTCGGTGCTGGGGGACCTGCTCCACATGGGGGAGCCTCCCATCAAGCTCCTGAGCGTGCTGGGCCGGCAGCTTCGGCAGCTCTACTCCGCCCGGCTGGCCCTGGAGAGCCGGAAGGGCAGCGGGTATGTGGCCCAGCTCTGGGCCATGCGCTCGGCCTACCCGGCCCAGAAGCTCACCGACGCCGCCCGGCGGTTCGACCGGAACTGGTGCCGCATGGCGGTGACCGAGGCGGCCAAAGCCGACCTGGCCATGAAATCGGTTTCGGGGGCCGATGGGGAAGAGCTGCTGATCGAGCTGCTTTTGAAGCTGGCCAACACAAAGCCGAAAACCGGCATCGCGTGAGGGAGGTGGACCCGTGTTCCGCATCCAGGAGGCCATCGTGGTGGAGGGCCGCTATGATAAAAACACCCTGTCCCAGCTGGTGGACACGGTCATACTGGAGACCGCCGGCTTCGGCGTGTTCCAAAACGCCGAGCTGGTGGCCCTGCTGCGCCGTCTGGCCCGGACCCGGGGGCTGATCGTCCTCACCGACTCCGATGGGGCGGGCTTTCTCATCCGCGGCCACCTGAAAAGCGCCCTGCCCGCCCAGGGGGTAAAGCACGCCTATATTCCCGACGTGCCCGGCAAGGAGCGCCGCAAGCGCGCCCCCGGCAAGGAGGGCAAGCTGGGGGTGGAGGGCATGTCCCCGGCGGTGCTGGAGGCTGTGCTCCGCCGGGCGGGGGCCACCTTTCTGGACGAGCCGGACGCCGCCGCCCAGACCTCCCCGCCCATCACCAAGGCCGATCTGTTCGCGCTGGGGCTCTCCGGCGGGCCGGGGGCGGCGGAGCGGCGGGGGGTGCTGCTGGAAAAACTGGACCTGCCGGAGCATCTGTCCCCCAATGCCCTGCTGCCGGTCCTCAACGCACTGTATACAAGAGATGCGTTTCTACAAGAGGAAGAGGAATGGAGCTGAATACCCCCCTGACGGCCCTGCCCGGAGTGGGCCCCGCCCGGGCCAGGAGCCTGGAAAAGCTGGGCTTGAGAACGGTGGGGGATCTGCTGGGCTACTACCCCCGGGACTATGAGGACCGGACCAAGCGGTACGCCATCGCCCAGGCCCCGGCGGATACGCCGGTGTGCGTTTCCGCCATGGTGGCCGAGACGCCGCGGCTCTCCCGCATCCGAAAGGGACTGGAGCTGACCCGGGTAAAGGTGGTGGACGGCTCCGCCGCCATGACCCTTACCTTCTTCAATCAGAGCTACGTCAGAGATGCCCTGGTCCCCGGGCAGGAGTACATTTTCTACGGCCGGGTGGAGGGGGACCGGGGGGGCCGCCAGATGACCAACCCGGTGTTCGAGCGGGAGGACCGGGCCCGGTTTACCGGGCGCATCCTGCCGGTCTATCCCCTGACGGCGGGGGTGTCCAACAACCTGCTGGCCGGCCTGGCCCAGCGGGCGGTGGAGGAGTGCGCCTGCCAGGTGGCCGAGACCCTGCCCGCGGATCTACTGGAGGCCCATGACCTGGCCCCGGCGGAGTTCTCCTGCCGCAGTATCCACTTTCCCCAGGACTTTGACGCCCTGGCCCGGGCCAAACGGCGGCTGGTGTTTGAGGAGCTCTTCACCCTATCCGCCGGCCTGGCCCTGTTGCGCCAGCGCCGCAGCGGGGGGGAGGGGCCGGCCTTTCCGGCCTGCGACCCGGCGGACTTTTATGCTCTGCTGCCCTTTGCGCCCACGGAGGCCCAGCGGCGGACCATCTCCGAGTGCGCCGCCGATCTGACCTCGGGACGGCCCATGAACCGGCTGGTCCAGGGGGACGTGGGCTCGGGCAAGACGGCGGTGGCCGCGGCCTGTGCCTGGATGGCCTTCCGCAGCGGCTGGCAGGCGGCCATGATGGCCCCCACTGAGATCCTGGCCGAGCAGCACTGCCGCTCCCTGTCGGCGCTGCTCGCCCCGGCTGGGATGCGGGTGGGACTGCTCACCGGCAGTATGCGGGCCGGAGAAAAAAAGAGGGTCTATGCCGCCCTGGAGGCGGGGGAGATTGACTTCGTGGTGGGGACCCACGCTTTGCTGTCCGGACCGGTGGCCTTCCGGCGGCTGGGCCTGGTGGTGGCCGACGAGCAGCAACGCTTCGGCGTGGAGCAGCGGGCGGCCCTGGCCGCCAAGGCGAACACGCCGGATTGCCCGCCCGAGGCGGGCCGCCGCCTGTGCGGCGAAGGCCGGGGGGATTCAGTTCCCCCGGCCGCAAATGGAATGGATGGGGTCCCTACAGCGGCATGCCGCTGTAGGGAAGTGGAGCAGCGGGCGGCCTTGGCCGCCAAGGGCGAGAAAAAAATTCGCCCCCATGTGCTGGTCATGTCGGCCACCCCCATCCCCCGCACCCTGGCCCTTATCATCTACGGGGACCTGGACGTGTCGGTCATCGACCAGCTTCCGCCGGGCCGCCTTCCGGTGAAAACGGTGCTGGTGGGGGAATCCAAACGGCAGCGGATGTACGGCTTTGTCCGCGAGCAGATCCGCCAGGGGCGGCAGGCCTACATCGTCTGCCCCGCCATCGAGACCGACCCGGAGAGCGCCGCCGCCGATCTGAAGCGGGTGGTGGAGTACGCAGAAGGGCTGCAAAAGCAGGTGTTCCCCGACCTGCGGGTGGGGCTGGTCCACGGCAGGATGAAAGCGAAGGACAAGGAGGCGGCCATGGCCGCCTTCGCCCGGGGGGAGACCCATATCCTGGTGTCCACCACCGTCGTCGAGGTGGGGGTGGACGTGGCCAACGCCACGCTGATGATCGTGGAAAACGCCGACCGTTACGGCCTGAGCCAGCTCCACCAGCTCCGGGGCCGGGTGGGCCGGGGGGAGCACCAGTCCTGGTGCGTGCTGGTCAGCGACAACCGCAGCCCGGAGACCCGGGCCCGGCTCAAGGTGCTGGTGGACACCGCCGACGGCTTCCGGATCGCCGAGGAGGACCTGAAGCTCCGCGGGCCCGGCGACTTTTTCGGCCGCCGACAGCACGGCCTGCCCGCGCTGCGCATGGCCGACCTGAACACCGACACCCGGGTGCTCAAGGAGGCCCGGGACGCCGCGGCGGCGCTGCTCTCCGCCGACCCGGATCTGTCCCGTCCGGAGCACCGGCCTTTACTGGAGAAGGTGCGGCGGCTGTTCGAGGAAAATCCCGATATGTTCAATTGAGAGGAGACCGGATATGTACGAGTACAAATACGTAAACCTGCTGTCCGACGGCGTGGCCGCCGCCAAGTTCCAGGAGCACCGGGCGATCATCGACCAGCACGCCGCCCAGGGCTGGCGGTACGCCGGCTGTATCCCCACCCACATCAGCGGCAGCGGGGTGCTGTGCAACCTGGATCTGATTTTTGAACGGGAAAAGGAGGAATTCTGTCATGACTAAGTTGGAACGGGCCCGGGAGCTTCGGGCCGACACCGCCCGGCACTACAACTGCTGCCAGTCGGTGGTGCTGCCCTTCGCCGAGGAGCTGGGGCTGGACGAGGAGGCCGTTTTGAAGCTGGCCGAGCATTTTGGCTCCGGGATGCGGCGCGGCTCGGTGTGCGGGGCGGTGACCGGGGGGCTGATGGCCCTGGGCCTCATGGGAAAGAGCGGCAGTCAGGACGCGCAGGCCTTCCAGCGGGCTTTTCGGGAGGGGTCCCAGTATCTGGACTGCGCCGAACTGCTCAAATGCGCCAAAGAGCGCGGGGAGGAGAAAAAGGAGCATTGCGACCGGATGGTGTTCCTGGCGGTGGAGCTGGTGGAGGAAATGCTGAAAAATTGAGGGAAAGGGCTTGACTGTAAAGTTGCTTTATCCTTTACAATGCCCTCAAAAGGAGGGATTCCATGACGGTCAAGGAATTGGAACAGGCTCTGGGCATGAGCCGGGCCAACATCCGGTTCTACGAAAAGGAGGGGCTGCTTTCTCCGCTCCGGCTGGAGAATGGTTACCGGGACTACACCCCGGATGACCTGGAGACCCTGCGGAAGATCAAACTGCTGCGGCAGCTCCAGGTCCCGGTGGAGGACATCCGGGCGCTCCAGCAGGGCGGAAAGGAACTGACCGCTCTTTTGGCGGCTCAGGAGGAGGACCTCCGGCGGCGGGCGTCGGATCTGGAGGCCGCCCGGACGCTGTGCCGCCGGATGGAGGCGGACCAGGTGAGTTACCGGGATCTGGACGCGGTCCGGTATCTGGAGGAGATGGAGCGGCTGGAGCGGGGCGGCGCCCGGTTCCAGAGCGTGGAGGCCGATGCCCTGCCCACGGTCAGCCATCCCTGGCGGCGGTTTTTTGCCCGTAGCCTGGACTTCGGACTGTGCCGCCTGCTGCTGAACGCCGTCCTGGCGCTGGGGTTTCGCTTCCAGGCGGGAGACGGACTGTTGTGGACGCTGCTGATGAGCTATCTGACCTGGGCGGTGCAGTTCGTGCTGGAGCCCCTGCTGCTGAGCACCTGGGGCTATACGCCGGGCAAGTGGGTCCTCGGTCTGACGGTCCGAAACGCCGAAGGCGGCAAGCTGAGCTTCTCGCAGGCTGCCGCCCGGCTGGCCGGGGTGTTTTGCCGCGGTGAGGGCTATGGCATCCCCCTCTACAATCTCTATCGCAATTACAAGTGCTACAGGGCCTGCGACGCCGGGGAGCCTCTGCCCTGGGAGGAAGAGCAGGCCTACACCATCCGGGACCTGCGGGCGCTGCGCTGCCTGGGCCTTGCGGCGGCTTACGGGGCCGTGATGGGTTTGGGTGTGCTGGTCGGTCTGTATCTGTTGGTACCGCCGGTGCGGGGCCCCCTGACGGTGGCGGGATTTGCCCGCAACTACAACGATGTGTATGGGCGGTATTTTGGAGAGGCGGGCTACCAACTGGACGTATCCGGGACCTGGCAGGAGAATGGGGCTGAAAACGCGATCGTTTTGGATTGGACCGGAGGCAGGTCGCCCCCTGCGTTTGACTACACCCTGTCCGACGGCGTGCTGACCGCCGTTTCCTTTCAGGAGCGTGCGCCGGAGCTGCCGTTCGGCTCCGGCAGCCGGCCGGCTGCCACGGTGCTCGCGCTGCTGTGCGCCCGGTCGGAGGTGGGGCTGTTCAACTGGCGTCGGGCGGCCATGGAGGCGCTGGAGCAGATGGGGCCGGCCCATGAGGACTACAGCTTTACCTGCTATGGTCTGACGGTGACCAATCAGGCGGACTATACGGGCTACGAGACGGTGGGAGACTACCTGTGGCCTGTGGAGGGGGAGACGCAGACATTCCGGCAGACCTTTTCCGTCACCCTGGCGGAGTAGGTCAAATTGTAAATATTTTTTGAACCCTCTTGAAAAATCGTATCCTAAGTATTATGATAGCGTTAGCACTCTTGGATAATGAGTGCTAACGCTATGTTTATAAGGAGATTCATATATACGGAGGCGTGCACCATGGTAAAAAAACAATTCAAGGCGGAATCAAAGCGGCTGCTGGACCTGATGATCAACTCCATCTACACCCACAAGGAGATTTTCCTCCGGGAGCTCATCTCCAACGCCAGCGACGCGGTGGACAAGCTGGCCTACAAGGCCCTCACCGACGATCAGGTGGGTCTGGACCGGGGAGACTTCAAAATTACGCTGGTCCCTGACAAGGAGCAGCGTACCCTCACCATCTCCGACAACGGCATCGGCATGACCAAGGAGGAGCTGGAGGCCAACCTGGGCACCATCGCCCGCAGCGGCTCTCTCCAGTTTAAGCAGGAGCTGGCCCAGAAGGACGAGGGGGACAAGACCGACATCATCGGCCAGTTCGGCGTGGGCTTCTATTCCGCCTTCATGGTGGCCGACCGGGTGACGGTGGTCTCCAGGGCCTACGGCTCGGACGAGGCGTGGAAGTGGGAGTCCGCCGGTGCGGACGGCTACACCCTCACCGCCTGTGAAAAACCGACCGTGGGCACCGACATCACCCTGCACATCAAGGACAACACCGAGGACGACGACTACGACCCCTATCTGGAGACCTACCGGCTGGACGAGCTGGTGAAGAAATACTCCGACTATATCCACTATCCCATCGTCATGGAGATGGAGCACTCCCATCAGAAGCCCAAGCCGGAGGACGCGCCGGAGGACTACCGGCCCGAGTATGAGACTGTGAAGGAGTGGGAGACCCTCAACTCCATGGTGCCCCTGTGGCAGAGGCCCAAGAGCGAGCTGAAGGACGAGGACTACAACCAGTTCTACAAGGAGAAGTTCGGAGATTGGGAGGACCCCCTGGCGGTGATCCACACCTCCGCCGAGGGCATGGTGGAGTATAAGGCTCTGCTCTATCTTCCCGCCCGGGCCCCCTTTGACTTTTACACCCGGGAGTATCAGAAAGGCCTGCAGCTTTACTCCTCCGGCGTGCTCATCATGGACAAGTGCGCCGACCTGGTGCCCGACTGCTTCTCCTTCGTCCGGGGCGTGGTGGACTCCCCCGACTTCTCCCTGAATATCTCCCGGGAAATGCTCCAGCACACCCGGCAGCTCAAGGTCATCGCCGCCAACCTGGAGAAGAAGATCAAGGCCGAACTGCTGAAGCTCCAAAAGGACGACCGGGAGAAGTATGAGAAGTTCTGGTCCGCCTTCGGCCGCCAGATCAAGTACGGCGTGGTGGGGGAGTACGGAGCCAAAAAGGACCTGCTGAGGGACCTGCTGCTGTTCTGGTCCTCCAGGGAGGGGAAGAACACCACCCTGGCCGAATACAAGGCGCGCATGGCCGAGGACCAGCCCTACGTCTACTACCTCTGCGCCGAGAGCGTGGAGAAGGCGGCCAAGCTGCCCCAGGCCGAGCGCATTCTGGATCAGGGCTATGAGATCCTCTACCTCACGGACGAGGTGGATGAGTTCATCATGAATACTCTGGCCGAGCTGGACGGCAAGGCCTTCAAGAACGTCAACGACAACGACGCCCTGCCCGAGAGCGACGAGGAGAAGGCGGCCAGCGAGAAGAAGGCCGAGGAGAATAAGGATGTGCTGGACTTCGTCAAAGAGGCCCTGGGCGACCGGATCAAGGAGGCCCGGGTGTCCAAGATCCTGAAATCCGCCCCGGTGTGCATGACCTCCGACGGCCCGGTCACCCTGGAGATGGAGAAGTATTTCCAGCGGGTGGACCCCGAGCAGGCCAAATTTATGAAGGCCCAGCGGGTGCTGGAGCTCAATCCGGATTCCGGCGCCTTTGCCGCGCTCCGGGCCGCCCTGGACAGCGATAAGGAGCTGGCGGGCACATATGCCGAGATCCTGTACGACCAGGCGCTGCTCATCGCCGGCTTCCCTCTGGAGGACCCCTCCCGCTACACCGAGCTGGTGTGCAGTTTGATGAAGTGAACAAAAACAGGAGCGCCGCCCGAGGGCGGCGCTCCTGTTTTCGACAAAGGAGGGGACTATTTGGGGAAGATGGGGCCTGGGTCCTATAAACAAAACAAAAAATAGCTTCAAACGAAAGAATATGACACTTCGAAGTTTGGATAAGGTGACAATTGCGCGGACCGCCCCGGCGTGTTATACTCGGAGCAGATAAGGAGGTAATGCCAATTATGTTGATCGAAATGAAGTTTCATTCCGTCGCCGAGCTCCAGCGCCTGCAGGAGATCGCCTGCGACGTCAAGGAAGAGGTCTTCCTGCACTCCATGGACGACCGCATCCGTGTAGATGCCAAGTCTTTTATCGGACTGTTCACGCTGGACTTTACCCAGCCGGTAAAGGTGGTCACCGAGTCCCCCTATGTGATCCGCAAGCTGGAGATACTCAAGCGCAAGCAGGAACGGGCGCTGGCCTGAGGGCCGGCGCCTTTCTGATTTTGCTGGAGATGAAAACGGGCGCCTCCCAGAAGGGGGCGCCCGTTTGGTCATTCTCCGTCGGGCAGGGGCAGGCGGCGGTGCTCCACCGGCCCCCATGCGGGCAGAGGCAGGCGCTGCATGGCCCCGAACACCCGGCTCTTCAGACCGGGGTACTGCCGGTCCAGGTCCCTGACCAGCTCCTTGATCTCCTGCCGCTTGGTGCAGCCGTTGGCGGGGCAGGGGTTATAGACCACCGGCAGGCCGGCCCTGGCCGCCGCGCCGCGGACCATGGCCTCCCCGCAGTAGAGCAGAGGCCGAATCTGGGTGATGCCCGTCCGGTCCAGGTAGGTTACCGGCTGAAAGCAGGAGATGCGGCCCTCATAGAACAGAGAGAGAAAAAAGGTCTCCACGGCGTCGTCGTAATGATGGCCCAGGGCGATCTTGGTGATGCCCCGCTCCTGGAGCGCGTTGTGGAGGGCGCCACGCCGCATTTTGGCGCACAGGGAGCAGGGGTTGCTCTCCTGGCGCAGGTCGAAGATGATGTGGTGGATTTCGGTGTGCAGCAGGGTGTAGGGCACATTCAGCCGGGCGCACAGGTCCGCCACCCGGGAGAAGTCGGCGCTCTCCCGGCCGTCGGCGTGGCCCATGTCCAAAGTAATGGCCTCCACCGTGAAGGGCTTGGGATAGAACTCCCGCAGCTTGGCCAGGGCCGCCAGCAGCGTCAGGGAATCCTTTCCCCCGGAGACGCCAACGGCCACCCGGTCCCCGGACTGAATCATGTCGTAATCCTCCACACAGCGGCGGACGTGGCTCAAAACCTTGTTCATGGAGCACCTCAAAAAAGAAAAATGATATTTAGGAAATCAAAGATATCGCGAGATAACAGGAGAAAAAACGAGATTGCGTTTTCTAAATAAAAAAAGTTTAAAAAAGCGGTTGACACCTTGTAACTTGGGTATTATAATACAAAACGCTCCACCCGTAAAGAGTGGAGCGTCAATCATGTTTAGAGCAAAATAACATAGAAGATCAAACAAATTGGAGGTTACACCATGTCCACATTTATGGCCAACAAGGGCAACATCGTGCGCAAGTGGTACATTCTGGACGCCGCTGGCAAGCCCCTGGGCAAGACCGCCGCTACCGCCGCCGTCCTGCTCCGCGGCAAGCACAAGCCCGAGTATACGCCGCACGCCGACTGCGGCGACTTTGTCATCATTGTCAACGCCGAGAAGGCCGTGCTCACCGGCAAGAAGCTGGAGCAGAAGTATTACCGCACCCACTCCGGCTGGGTGGGCGGCCTGAAAGAGACCAAGTATCGCCTGCTGATGCAGGACAAGCCTGAGCTGGCCATGAAGCTGGCCGTCCGTGGCATGATGCCCCGCAACATCATCACCAAGGACTCCCTCACCCGCCTGAAGATCTACCGCGGCGCCGAGCACAATCACGCCGCCCAGAAGCCCGAAGCCTGGACTCAGGGTTAATTAAGGAGGAATTTCGAACATGTATAAGAGCAAGAAGCCCTATCATTACGGCACTGGCCGTCGGAAGTCCTCCGTGGCCCGCGTCCACCTGTTCCCCAACGGGACCGGCTCCATTACCATCAACGGCCGCGATATCGACGAGTATTTCGGCCTTGACACCCTGAAGATGGTGGTCCGTCAGCCTCTGAATACCACCGATACCAACGGCAAGGTGGACATCGTGGCCACTGTTGTGGGCGGCGGCGTCAGCGGCCAGGCCGGCGCCATCCGGCACGGCGTAGCCCGCGCTCTGCTCCAGATGAACGAGGAATTCCGCCCTGCGCTCAAGAGCGCCGGCTTCCTCACCCGCGATCCGCGTATGAAGGAGCGTAAGAAATACGGTCTGAAGGCCGCCCGCCGCGCTCCCCAGTTCTCCAAGCGCTGATATTTCAAAAAATCCCTGGAACCGCAACGGTTTCAGGGATTTTTCCTTTGATAAAGTCTGATATAATACAGCAAAGAAAAACATAAAATATTGAGGTTCATTTGAGGTGCATGGGCCTTAAAACCGCTTTTTGAGGTGCATGGTGAGGTTCATTTTGGTGCATCCTTTTCGCCCCTCTCCCGCTGCCTCAGTCGCCGCCTCTCTGTCTCCCGGTCAAGCATCTCGCGGCCCCCTGGCCGCCGGAGAATACTTTCCGTCAATTCAACGGCAGCCAGAGCCGCAATCTTTACGGCGTGGTCAGGGATGTCCTGCGGGCTGAACTCCAGCTCGGAAATTCCCTCATGAACTTTGTCCATAAAATCCCTCCAAAAAAATGTGTGAGCGCGCTCACCAGGTAGATACTAACACAAAAAGAGGCCGCTATGCAGGGTATTCCCTGTGTAGCGGCCTCTTTTTGCCTTACGCCAATGTTCTAACGGAATACGTGATTTTCTTACAAAATCCAGCGGGCTCTTAAAATCCTTGTTAGAATCTCACGTAAAGGAGCTTGGCTATGATTAGGATTTTACTGTCCACCCGGCTTGGCGAGCGGAGGTGGACGCAAGCTGATCTTGCTCGGGCCACGGGCATTAGGCCGTCGACCATCAACGACCTGTACCACGAGATCGCCGAGCGTGTCAATCTGGAGCATCTCGACCTGATATGCGAAGCGTTGGGGTGCGATCTATCCGATCTGATAGTCCGGGAGGACAACCCAGATGTTCGGGTCAAATCGCGCACTGGCGCAGAAATACATAGCAAGCGGTAGCCTGCTCCGAGGCCTCGGGCGTTTATTCGTCCGAGGCCTTTTCCTTTGCAGGAATTGTATATACCGTCGTCGCATCCAGTATATCCCCTGGCTGGCATTCAAGCTGGTGGCAAAGAATCTGTATCGTCTCAAACGGAACGTCCAAATGCCGCCGCATAGCCTTGACTGTCTGTGTCGGTAACCCAAACTTCTTGCCGACCTGCGCATCTGTCAGCCCGCGAACATCATCGCGCTTGAAAAATGGATCAAACGAAACGATTGTCCGCCTGATTCCGCGCTCCTCGAAATCCTCGTACATGGAAACCTCCTAAATCTCCGTCCCGTCCGGGAACTTGAACGAGCAGATAAACTCCGCCCCAAGCGCTGCGGCGATGTGTTCCAAATCTTCACGGGTCAGCGTATTCCGCTTAACCTTTTGATTGAGGTTTGACGGCGACGTCCCCAGCGTCCGAGCGAGTTCCGCTTGGGACACTCCCTTGTAGGACAAGGCCATTTTCAACATCTGTTCCGTAGTCACGCTATCACCTCCCATATAAAATATACAGCGTTTGCTGTTCAATGTCAATGACACAATAAAAATTTTTTAGAAAATCGTAAATAAAACACTTGACATTATTTAGCGATTGCTGTATATTATACTCGTAAGGCAGAGGTCGACAACCTCTTACGGAAGGAAGTGAGGACTTGGACGAGATGACAACCGCCGAGCTCAATCAGTTCTTAGAGAACATCGCAAAACTGATTGAGGCTACCGCCAACGACCCGGCCGCAGCCGCTAAGATCGTGCGGGACAGCAAGGTCAAAGCATAAAAAAGGTGCGCAGCCCCTCGCTAAAGTAGCTACGCACCGCACCTCGTAAGGCAGAGGCGAGCCGGGAGCCTTACCCCGGCCGCCTTGATTATAACCGAGTAAGGCAGAAAAATCAAGGAGGAACACAAAATGATGATGTCCGAGTTTGTTGAGCGCACCGGCTTCCAGCCCACCGCTGACGAGTACGACCAGATCGAAAGCGCCTATTATGCCTTTGACGGCGACAAGGATGCCTTTTGCAAGGCGTTTGTCGAGCAGGGCGGCGAAATGAAGATCTACAAGGCCAGAGCTAACGAGATTGCCCGCCTGCGGAGCCAGATGTCGGAGATTGAGAAAGAGCACAAGAAGGAAGTGGCAGACCGCGACCGCCGCATCAATGAGTTGACTGCCGAGCTGGACCGTGAGCTTGAATGGAAGCCCAGCGATGGTGCCGGCACGAACATGGAGCAGAAGCGTTACGAGGAGCTTGCCAAATACGGCAAGGCGATGACCGACGAAGAGGCCAAGGCGTTTATCGCTGACGAGTGCGGCTTCGATCCCGAGAAGATCCGCATTCTGCACGAGGTCAACACCTACGAGGTCAACAAGCACCGCCGCCTTCGCAAGTCTGGCACCTTCGACCGCGCGCCCGTGTACGAGGCCACCGATTGGAACTATGTCCGCTTTGACTGCGCCTGCTTCATGTATGAGCTGGTCAACGGCGAACTCCGCTTCTACTGCTGCTAAACTATCGCCCGCCCCGGAGGTCACGAGGGCAGAAAGGGAATACCATGGCCAATCAAGACGCTTACCTGCACGACCTCAGCGACCTGCAAAAGGAAATCGACCATCTGCTAAGCCTGGTGCCGGTCGGCAAGTCCAAGAGAGACCTCCGGGCGCGTGAGGATGCCGAAGCCGCAGCCGGCAGAGCCAGAGCCACCATTGGCTGCATGAGAAACGACTACATCATCAAAGACTGCTGAATGTCGCCTGACCTATCGGGCCTACGGGGAGAAAGGAAATCGCTATGAACAAGACCGAGTACATGAACACCATCAACGAGAAGTTGACTGCCGCCGAGGGCCTGTGCGCCGACCTGCGGAAGCTCCGGGGCCTCCAGAAGCTGGCCCAGTCCATCACCGGCTCCGACGCGCTGGTGTCCTTTGCGACCCTGTCCAAGACCATCGCCGACAAGGAAACCGAGCTGAAGGCGGTGCGCGGGGAGCTCCAGAAGGCCCGCCGCATCGTGAAGAAGCTGGACGAGATCGAGGCCATTGAGGCCGGCAACGCCCCGGCCCCTACCTCCAAGAAGCAGGCCGCGAAGAAGCCCGTGGCCAAGAAGCCCACCAAAGCCAAGGCCGAGCAGGCCGCGAAGGACCTCAAGGATGCCGCCACCCCGGCGGCCTGACGGGAGGTGATGTGCATGACTTACCTGAAGATTCTGTCCTACGCCCGGCGCGGCATTCGGGCCGAGATTGACAATTACCGCGCGATGCAGGAAAAAGCCCTGGCGGGCGCCGGAGCGCACCCGGAGGCCAAGAGCCTTGCGGACGGTCTCCAGAACATGATCGACGCCCTGGAGGTTGACATGGCTACCATCGACGAGCTCCAGGAGATCCACGACAGAAAGTGAGGACGCCAATGAACGGTCCGAGAGAGTTTATTGAGGAATTTGCGGCAAAGCAATACGGGAAGGACTTCCCGTGTCCCAGGTGCGGTAGGCAGTCCATGGACATCAACCCGTCGAGGAATGCATTGAGCCGGCGAGCAGGGGTACAAGTGTGCGACGAGTGCGGGACGCTCGAGGCCATAGAGGATATGGCTGGTGGGTTTAAGCTCCCGTTGTCCGCTTGGGCAATTATGAAAAATCCGGTGGAATGGGAGATGCCCCTGCAGCTGACCTTCGTCGGCCGCGACAGCTGGAGCCGCCCAGTCTACGAATGCGGCGGCCGGCTGTATGTCGACGACGACCCCCGGGCGGATCGCCATCCGGCCATCTGCACGAAGCAGGATAACGACTTTGATGGAGAGCCATGCGACCCAATTCCTGCTGGTGCTGAGGTTGAGTTCATTCCGCATCGTGATACCTGGTGACCCCGCCTGATGATGGCCCGCTGGGAACGGGCCGAAACGCCCCGCCGAGGGCGTCGCGGGAACCCGTCGGCACAGGGGAGAAGCGCCGCCCCTTTTACATACATGACCTTGAAAATCGAATAGGAGGTATGCCATGAGCAGGGATTGGACTCCAGCCGAACTCCAGGCCGTCAGCACCGCCATGAAGGCCCGGGGCGAAATGGGCTACGAGGAATTCTGCGCCTACCTGGAGCGATGCACCGAGAAGGTCGTGGTCGTCCACCTGGCCGACGGTGACGCCATCACCACCAGGATTCACGGCACCGAGCAGGATATCCGGGACTACTATCGCATCGGCTCCTGCCTCAATATGGGCGCGGCCGGCGACCGGCTGGTGGAGATTGTTGCGGTGGACATAGTGGATGTCAGCGGGAACACCACCTGACAGGCACGTAGGTGAGTTGCAACACGCCATTTGTGTTCTCATGGGGTAGACGCATGCCCAAGCCGAAAAAGCGCCTGTGCGCCCCGTAAATGGGAAAGCGCCGGAAAACGGAAAAAGCCCCCTCGACAGGACGGAAAATCCTGCGAGGGGGCTTTTCAAATCGTAGCTTACATTTTCGACCGCAAGGACTGCAACTGTACTTTGCATTTTCACGGGGCCTTATTCAGATAGCGGGGCTGTCGACGCTGCCTCCGTCTTCCTCGTCGGTGCGGAAGTTCTTCGCCTTGGCCGCCTCGAAGGTGATCCCGCCGCGCTTGTGGTCGGACTTCGCAAGTGAGAGGTAGCCGTTTGCACCGGCGATGATGATTGCCTCGCCAACGCCGGTGGCCGCGGTCAGCCATGCAGCGGCGGCGGTGTAGCCGCTCTTGATGCACAGATACATGAGGAACAGGCATTCCTGGACGATCAGCAGACCGGCCAGCATGGCCAGCAGGCACACGACCTTGCTCCACTCGATCTTGCGCTTCTTCGCAGCTCTGCGCTTGCGCCTTGCCATTAGCTCAGCCCGAACTTCTGAGCGAAGCGGTACAGCACCGTTGCAAACTGCTCACGGGTAAGGAAATCCTGCCACATGAAATTGGCCTCACCGTTCGGGAGCGTACTGCCGCCGACCAGTAAGCCGCTCTCGGTGACAAACTTCCGGCCGTCCGCGCTGAAATTGCCGCAGTCGTTGTCCTGAAGCTCGGCGCGGTAGGCGTTCATTGCGACCTTGAACATTTCGTTGAACTTGTCCTGTGTCATCTCTGCCATATTCTCTTCCTCCTTGACGAGATCCCAGTCCGGCGTACCATAGCCGCCGATCTGCGCATAGTTGATGGAATAGCTTTTGTCGCGCACCATACCGCCGTTCGGAACGACACCAGGTGAGCTGGAAGTATTCCCTTCGATGGTGTAGACCCTTCCGCCGGCGACCTTGACAACGAGGCCGGTATGGTACATCGACTTCCCGCCGTCATTGGTGTAGAAAATCTGATCTCCGGGCTGTGGGGCCTTCTTGTGGAAACGGCCGACTGCGCGGTAATATCCAGCGGACTGCGTGCAGCCCGCGCCGCATCCGCCCATTGGCTGATTCGTCATCTTCATGGCGATGCTCAGGCCAAAGGTCGTGATATAACACCAGTCCACGAACATATCGCACCAGGCGTAGCCGTTCTTCGGAAAGTTGTAGACACCGAGACCGTCGAGAAAAGCTGCGTACTTCGTCCAGTTTCCGCTGCCGGCGTTGGCGGTTTTATCTTCAAGCTGGGCGTTGGTGGCTTTCTCCACATAGCCGATCTCAGTTCTTGCGGTAGCGATCACGCGCTCTACTGCGGTCATGGGTCATTCCTCCTTGGGGGCGGCAGGGTTTCCTTGCTCTCGCCGGCAGGCAGCGCAGCAGGCGCCGCATCCACCCCGGGTGTTGCGGTGGAGAGCATATCTTTCAGCTTTTTCAGTACATCGACGGCGTAAGCGGTAAAGGCTGCCAGCATGGCCAGCGATACCGCCGTTATCAGATTCACAGTCTGCCCGTCGACCTCCACCACCATCAGATCGGGGTTGAGGTATCCGGAAAAGTAGACCGCGATCAGCGCCATTGCCACGACCGCGCTCTTGATACAGCCGTTGCGGAACTTCGCCCGATCCCATTCGCCGGCAATGATGGCGTTGATGGAGCCGAGGGCGATATTTGCGGCAATCAGCAGCACAAGGCCTGCGGCCAGGCGAATGATCGTCATGTCCAGCACATTCATCGAAAGTCCTCCTTACTGCAAAAAGTCGTTGCTGTCCAAGCACCGGCGGTATATCTCCTTGATCCGGTCGCTGGTCAGCTCCGTTACATTGTTTTCAAACTCCGGGTGATCCTCGCAGTACCGTTCATAGGCGGCGATGTCCCGGAGCGTTTGGTCGAAATGGTCTTTTGTGTGGCGCTCGCCGTGGAGACATTCATCGCCGAAGCGGAGAATGCGCGCCCGGCAGTTGATGGCCTTTTCCTCGGCCATGCCAGACCGAACGCCCTGCAGCTCGCTTTCGAGCCTCCCGACCTTCTCCAAGACCTCGCTGTTGATAGCGCGCCCGAAAGCCTTTGCCATTGCAGACCACGGATTGATCTTGATGGGGGCGAGCTGGATCAGCGTCAGCAGCACAAACAGCGTACCGCCCCCACCTAACAAAATCTCCTTGAGCGTCATCTCTCAATCCTCCTCTGCGCGTGATAAGAAGGGCAGCCCCCATCGCAGGAGCTGCCCTCCGTATCAATGCCGTGGTCAGATGGTGACTTCGAGATCTGCCAGGATGTCCTCGACCTGCTTCCGAATCAGGCTCGGAACCTGGTCGATGGTCTTCTTACCCTTGATGATAAGGGTCGCGTAGACAACAGCCATGACTTGCACCTCCCTTCGCAGTAGGATGGATAAAAGAAAGAGCCGAAGGCTTTTCATAAGCCCTCAGCTCCATTCTCGCTATTTTCGAGGATCTCCTGGACTGCCGCTCGCAGCGGTTCGGGAACTTCCTCGATCGTCTTTTTCCCCTTGCGGACCAGGTCTGCATAGACCTTCACCATGTAATTGCTCGCCATCGGTTACTCGCCTCCAGTCGTAGAAGCCGCGGCGACAATCTGCTCATAGACATCGCACAGCGCCATTTGCGTATCGGTGACCTGCCCTTCAAGAGTCGTCACCTTTTCCGCCAGCGCCGCCTTGTCGGTCTCCAGATCGGCTACCTGCTGCTGCAGGGCGGGGATGGTCTTGCCCTCCGCCTCGTGCAGCTTGGCCTGTGCCAGATAGCCGTCATAGTTTCCGAGGATGTCTTCGCTCAGACCGTCGTACATATCCAGCTCCAGGTGATATTCGTCATACACCCACCCGCTGATGGTCAGCTCGTCCCGCTTTTCCTCGAACGGCTCGGCGTTCTCGTAGAAGCGCACCAGGGCTACCCCCGGATTATTAGGCTGCTCCTCCAGCGAGAAGGCGTTGCTGGGCGCGTTGTCGCCTCTTACTCTCATTTCGTACTACCTCCTTTAGATGCTTCACGCCGATTGGATCGACGTATTTGACCCTGATGTTGTGACTGTCGCAGTGCTTGAGCTGTCCCACCCTGGACAACAGGCCGGATGCCTGCCGGGGTGGGATGGGCTTTCCGGCGTCCAGTTTCTTTTTCACACGCCGGCATTGACGGGTGAAGCGCAGGAAGTTCCGCTTGCGCAGAATGGTATGCGTTTGTGCAAAGCGATAGCCGACAGCCGACACCATCCGCTTCGCCGTGGGATATACTTGCCAGTTGCTTTTAAGCTTCAACCCCAGTCGGTCACGCAGGAAGTCGGAGATGGCCTGCCTCGCCTTGTGCAGCTTCTTCTTGTTCGGGCCGAACAGGGTGATGTTGTCCATGTAGCGGGTCATCGTCTTCACGCCCGGCATGGCGCAGATGAAGTGGTCCAGCGTTTCCAGATAGTAGTTCGCCAGCCATTGGCAAATGTAGTAGCCGATGGCCAGCCCGCCGCCGCAGGATTCGATAACGGCGTAGACAGTGCGCAGGAACCGCTTATCCTTGATTTTCCGGGCAAGCGCCCAGATCAGGCGCTTGGGCGGAATGCTTGGGTAGTAGTGATACACATCCAGTTCAGCAGCGTACTTGCTCCCCTTCTGATCGTCCCGCAGAGTGCGCCGGATATGTTTCTGGATGCGCGTTGCACCGCGGCGGGGGACGGAAGCGCAGGACCAGTGATACATCCCGCGCATCAGTACCGGCCGCATGGCCTCGACCAGAAGCCAGTGCATCACACCGTCCGGCCAGAATGGTACGATCTTGATGACCCTCCGCTTCTGGCTGCTCTCATCGTAGATCTCTTTCTCGTGGGGCGGCGTAGGGACGAAACTCTCCGACGCGACCATCTCATAGGTTTTGTCTACATATTCGTCGATGTTCTTCAGAACGCGGCGCACCTCGCGCCGCTTGTGCTTGTGCCTTGCGGCCTTGTAGATGGTGGCCCGGATGAAATCCCGATCCATCATCTTTTCGTAGAGGAATCCAACTCGTTTTGGCATCTTTCGTGCTCCTTGTTTGTCTGCAAGGTCTTTCGAGCCGCAGCCTACTAACCCCTGTCCTCCCGACAATATTTTCACCAAGCGGTGAGGAAAAGCCTGCACAATGAGAAAGAAAACAAGTTGCCGCGCACCGACGTTGGAGTTCGTGTTCGACGAGGTGTTGTTCGCGTTGAAATAAAACAGGCCGGCATTCGAGCCGTTGTTCCAGTTACCCCCGACGTGGAGCACCCGCCAGCCAGAATTATAATAGGCGGGCAGGAAAAGCCCCCGGCGCACCGTGCAGACAGTCCCTTTTGGAATTATAACTCCGCAGCTCTGCGCATACGGAAAAACGGGAGGAAATAACGGATTACGTTATTTCAAAAATTTGCGCGACCGCGCTTCGCGCGGTATAGGAAAATGGCGCTGCCGCGCCGGCACTTCTCACGCGCACGCAGCGGTCGACGAAGCCTCCGGGGGCTGCGGCCCCCGGTCCCCCATTAGGGATGGAAAAGGAGCCGCGCACCGACGCTGGAGCCCGCGTACGACGAGGTGCTGTCCGCGTCGAAATAAAACAGGCCGGCAATCGAGCCGCTGTACCAGTAACCCCCGACGGGGAGCACCCGCCAGCCAGAATTATAATAGGCGTAGTCCGGGACGTAGGTAGTTTCAGATCCGCCGGTGGCCGTCGGGAAGAACGCCCACGGCATAGACGACGACATGCCGAGCGACTTGATAAAGCCGTCTGTCTGTGACTTCGTTCCGATGTTTGAGTAGTTGCTTGCGGTGTCATCGGCGTAGTTGGCCGGATTGGTACAGACATAGACGGTTCCATCGCTGAAGTTGATGCCGTCGATCCACTCAAAGACATTGCCCCAGGGGTTCTCAATATGCCGGTACTGGACGGCGGTCTTGCCGTCTGTGCCGGATGCGCGTCCGGTGTGATAGGTCATGCTGTCTGTCCCGCCGGAATTGATGGCCGAATTGTTGTTGTCAACATAGCCACGCCCGACCTTGCTCTGGCTGTCCCAGTCCGCGAATTCTACCAGATAAAGCAGCCAGACTGCGCACCAGGAGGCAAAGTCGTATTCGCTCCACTTGCTGCCCTTGCCTCTTGCGCCGGAGCGCGCCGATGCGCGGGTCAGGTTGACCAGCGGCGCAGAGCCGGTCTTGGAGTAATGGCCGGAGATCGTGTTGTAGCGGCCGACATACTTGCCGGAGCCGGGGTGCTTGGTGAAGCCGCTCTTGGCCTTGTCCGCGATGTAGAAGTACCGCTTCTTGTTGGCAGCGTCGTCGATGATCCGGAAGTAATACTCCGGGATATAGACGGCGGTATCGTAGCTGCTCCGTGAGAAGCCGGTCGTTCCCTTCCTGTAGCTGACAGCATTGTTGATGATGTTGCGCTCGTCCATGCCGCTCCACGGGAGATAGTTGTCGAAGGGAGAGCTGCCGGCGCCGGTACCGACCGCAGGCGCGGGATTCGTGGTGATGTCGACATTGACCAGTCCGTTCGGATCGGTGGCCTTCTTCAGCCGCGTCAGAGCCGTCGACTGCGCACTGTAATTCCAGCAGACACCGAAGACCTTGACATAGGACAGCTCCATCGTATAGCCGGTGTAGGAGCTGCAAGCTACGCTGCCGGTGGCCGTCTCGCCGTTCTTGGTGGCGGTGACGCTCCACGTGCCGGTGTTCGGCAGGTAGAACTTTGCCGTTCCGTTGCTGGTGGCCGTGAGCGTGGTGGAACCGTTGACCGCCTTGACCGTAGAGCCGCTGTCGATGGTGACGGTGAGGGTGCAGAACTTCACCGTTGCGGTGTAACTGCCGCCGGAGGTCGACACCGCCGCAGACGCCGTGGACGAAGATACCCCGCTCTTGGTAGCCGTTACGGAATAGGTGCCGGCATAGTTGACGGTCAGCGCACACTTGCCGTTGCTGCCGCAGGTGCCGGTATACTGCTTCGTGCCAAGCGTGGCGGTCACGACTGCGCCGGATTCCGCCGTTACAGTCAGCGTAGCCGCGAAGTAACTCAGCGTCACCGCGTACTGCTTGACCTGATCCACGACCACAGTCTCGGTGGCGGTGGTCTGCCCGTTCAGCGTGGCATACAGCGACCATGTACCGTAGCCAGGGAGATCAAAAACGCATTTACCGCCGACGCTGGTGCCAGTCAGCGTAGTCTCGCCGTTCGTACAGGTGATAGCCGATCCGGTGGCAACAGAGACCTCCAGCTGTGGAGCCACGCCGCCGCCCTTGGGCTTTTCCCATGTATATACGCCGGTCTGATCGTTGGCTGCCGTGCAGTAGAAGGTCTGCATGGTGTCTGTGTTCAGATACGACTGGCCGACCGAGCCCTTCGTGCTGGAGGTCGGATCGGTCTTGCCGGTGAGTGGCTTACTTCCGTCCAGCCCCTTGGAGAGCGTGTCGAGGTCGCCGGAAACGCCATCAAGGAAGGTGTCGAGCGATTCACCGTTATAGGTCAGATCGGCCGCGTCGCTGGCGCCGGACAGCTTCCACTGATACTTGCCGCTGCTGTCCTTGCCGCTGCAGACGTATTCCTTGCCCGTAGCGCTGTCATAGTAGTGCTGCCCTGCGGCACCCTCGGTCGTGTCTGTCGGCGCTCCTGAGCCTGTTGCAAGCGGATAACCGTAGTCCTTTCCGGCGACTGCCGCAGAGATATTCCCGTTCCCGTCGCCCAGCAGCAGACCCTTGACCATGATCTTGTCCTGCTTGGTCTTTACCGCCTCAGCGATGGCGGCGGACATATCGCCCTGTGTGACGCAGGCGCTGGTGTCGACCGTCACCCTCCATGTGCCGGTATTCGAGCAGGAGATCAGAGCGTAAAAGGTGTAGACGAAATCCGGCGATTCTGTCTTGCTGGGAATGGGAACGCCCTGTTCCAGCTGGAACAAGGCGATCATGGCGGACGCTCCTCCGTCCACGCTGGCAGATACGCGGAACTGATTCAGCGTATAGGCCGTATTCGGCGCAGCGATGCGGAGTTTCAGGCGAATGCCGGAAGATACCATCTCGCCGCCCAGCAGGCTCGCGGTCTGCTTTTCATTGACGAGGGCGGTCTGTGCCATCATTGCCGCCGCCGCGACGGTGCCCTGCCCCGCAGCTGCGCTGTCGAAGTTCAGGGTCTTTTCATTCACCCACTCATTGAGCAGGCTGTTGCCGGCGTTGGTGATGACGCCGTTCCATGTTGCCATAGTAAAACACCTCCGTGTCAGTATCGAATGGCGGCCGCGCTGTCGACCAGCTCGCAGCCGATACAGGCCGCGCCGAAATACTCTGTTGCCAGTCCTCCGGCGTCGTAGTATTCCACCTCGTCCAGCACCGAGCGCAGATTCTTGTAAAAGTCAACGCGGTCGATCACGCGCTGATGTCTGACGGGGTCGACATCCTCATAGGTGGCGTCGATCAGCAGCTTGAAGTGGTACGGCTTGCCGCCGTATTCCCACCATTCGCTGACCTGCGTATCGGGGTAGATGGCGGAGATTGCCAGCACGACCGCCGCCTTGGTGCCGAGCCTGCGGTGAACATTCCATGAGTCTTTCAGCGTCCGGCGCTTTTCCTCCAGGGTGTAGTCGGCGCCCCACCAGTCAACCTTGAAGTCGTTCGCCAGAATGTCCAGCAGCTCGTTCGGGAGCCGGTCGATCTGTGAGTAGATCGACACGCGCTCGATCTCGCCTACGCGGGCAGCCAGCACCTCGGCAACGGCAGAGGCAAGTGCTGCCATATTGTCGTCATTGGCAAGGACCGCCGGCAAGGAGGCCAGCAGGTTTTCCTTCGTGATGCCGTGCGCCTTATTCATCCTCATAGCCCCCATTCGTGGCCGTGATGGTCCCGACCGACGCAACCTGCGGCGTCGTGTCGTCGGAGCCATCCCGCAGCGTGGTAAAGACCGGGCTGGTCAGCGCCACGCGCTTGATGCCGGTCTGCATGAGCTTTCCGATCAGCACGGAGGGGTTGATGTCGCGCCCCAGCTTCCCGCATTGCCATGCGACAAATTCGGCCACGGCCTTGTCGACTGCGGCCTTGATCTCCGTGGAGCTGAGGGAGCTGTCCTTTGGCACATAGTAGGTGAAGGTGATGTTGTAGCTCACCTCCTGCGGGTCCTTGACGGAAACCTTGTCCGTCAGCGGGCGCACGGTGTCATCGTTGCAGGCGGCGAGGACGGCGTTCTTGATCTCTGTGGTGGCGATGGTACCGTCGTCCATGAGGACATACAGATCCACCGCCCCGTCGCTGGGGCTGTTCGCTACCACATCGGCGATCTCGGTGCTGACCTGCTTGGCAAAGTAGATATACCCGCCCTTGGCTCCGGCGCAGCTATAAGCGTCCTGGCTGGCGCGCATCAGCTCATAGAATTCATCGTCGGTGGCCTCGTCCGCACCGTCGTCGCTGACGGTGAGGTTTTCGCAGCTCTCGCAGTAGTCGAACAGGTCAATGAATGTGTTGATCTGTCCAGCGGCGTAGCCGTTGCCGACCGCACCGGCTGTCTGGCAGCGGATCTGCACATCGGCGTGGGTCGCGCCGACAGACACATAGGCGTCCGCAACGGTCTCCCAGATCAGCGTGCCGCTGGCGTCGGTGACGCGCGTACCGGCCGGAATGAGGATTGCCGTACTCTGCGCCTCGGAGATGTGGAAACGCTCGGTACAGACCGCCGCCTGCGCCGCCGGGCGCTGCGTGACATAGAACAGCTCGGCCAGCGCGTCCAGGTTTTCCCCCTCGGCACGGCTTGGGATGTTCTGATTGCCGGTGTAGTTGTTCAGCCCGCGCTCCTGGATCACCACGGCGGCTACGAACTGGATAAACAGCTTTTCCGGGCTGGCGGGCTTTACGCTGACGCCGGTGATCTTTTCGTAGATGGAGATCAGCAGCGCCTCGACCGTTTCGGTGTCGGTGGAAACGAACTGATATTCCGTATTTCTGTCACTCATTGATGATGTTCACCTCCACGGTAGGGATCAGCCTGCCCGGGGTGGTTTTGTCGGCCGCAAAGGTCACATTCACCACCTCGGCGCGGGGCTCGTATTCTTCAACGGCCTCCTTGACCTCGGAATACATCATGGGCATAGCCACAGGCAGGGGCTTATCCACGAACTTTTGCGGCAGGCCGAAGCCGCGGTACAGCGGGCAGGTACCCTGCCGCGTGGAAAGGATAATGGCGATATTCTGCAAGACGGAGCGCACGGTGTCGATCTCGTTGAGCCGCACCGCGCCGATGTCGGCCGCAGTCACTTTGTAGCTCATGGCAGCTTCACCCCCTCAGATACTCTTGCAGGCTGACGGACACGGTGGCGCTGGTGACATTCCCGCGTCCGTCATAGGTTTTCATCTTCATCTTGTGCTCAAGCACGGACCAGCGGTATTTCCCGTAGCCCTTATTGCCGATCACCAGCGGGACGGCGATGCCGCCTCGCTCATAGTTCCACAGCTTCACGACCTCGGCGATGGGATCGACGCCGAGATAGGCGGAGAGAACGATGTCGAAGGTCATCTTATCGGGGTCAAGACCGGTGAACTCCGTGAGGGCGTGTGTGCCGTGCCGCTGATGGGTCGCGTACCGGGCAGACCCCGACCAGGTTACATTGTTGATCGTTTCGATGGTGCGGTCAGACACCGTGAAAACGATGTCGCCCAGACAGCCGACCATTCCCATAGTCAAAAACCTCCTAACACAAAGCCGTCCCCATTGAATACCGGCAGGTAAAGGCAGAGGACGCGATCGTTCACCTTCGGCATCCAGTAGGTCAGATGCGAGCCGGGCAGGTGATCGTGTGCGGGGTATTCGCTGGCCGATCCGCCGCCGGTGAAGGTGTCCGTGATTTCGTGGGTATGCTTTGCGTCCGGCTCGATGTAGAAATTCGCTCCGTAATGCTGGAGCACATAGAGCCAGTCTGAAATGATGCCCGTGTCCTTGAACTTGACGCGGGCCTTGCGCTTTGCGCTGTCGACAGCCGTTACCGTGCCGGTCTGCACGAGCCTCGAAAGGATATTCTGCTGTTCGTCCATCAGTATCCCTCCAATGTCTTTCGCAGTTTGACCTGCGTGGTATAGCCGGACGAGCCGACCGAATGCGCGGCCTGCTCGACAATGTATTTCCCGTCCCATGCGCCCCAGCCGGTGAGCTTAGCTGTGACGCCGGCCACAATGTCCGGATTGCCGGGCAGCGTGAAGGTGGCGGTCTTCGCGTACTTGTTGTGCAGCCGGAGATATTTTTCGGCCTTGGTCTTGGCCTCGGCCACGCTCGCCACCTTCGCGGTGATCTCCAGCTGCTGGTTGTTCTTGGCCTTGTCGTTGTAGTCCTCGACCTTGACGGTGGCCTCGATGCACTTCCCCGTGCCTGGATCTGTGTAGCTGACGCGGCAGGAGGCGTACTGCGTTCCGGCCGTTCCCGCGTTCAGCTTGTGCTTGGTGTAGCTTCCGCTGCCGCGTGCGATGGTCAGCACGGGATCTTTCTTCTCATAGTCCTCCTGGTCGAAAAGCACGAGCAGGTTATTGGTGGCTTTCAGCGAGATGCCCGCCTCATGGCAGAGCTTAGAGAGAAAGGCGATGTCGCTCTGCTTGTACTGCTCCACGCGGCTATAGGCCGGGTCGCTGTTGGCGAGGAACATACAGGTCATGCCGTTGGCTGCGGCCATCTCGCTCGCAATGCCGGAAAGCGTGTAGGACTCCCACGCCTTGGACTTCTCCGTCTGGCGGATCTGTGCGCTGTACGGCAGCGCCGTCGCCTTGATGGTGATGGTATTGGGCGGGCCGGAGGCGTCAACGCTGTCCAGCTCAAACTGTCCGCAGTCCAGCACCTTATCTCTGCCGCCGCCCGTCCAGTTTTCCCGGACGAAAACGGCGCTGATCTTGAAGCCGGCGCCGGAGGCGGACGCGGGAGCAGCGGCGGGAGCGTCGCCGCCCCCGCCGCCTGATTCCTTGATGTACGATGCGCTGACATAGGCGGTCTTGCCGTTGTAGCTGACCTTCGCCCAGCCGTTTTCGATGCCCTCGACCTGCAGCTCCGCGCCGCAGACCAGCGCGCCGTATTTGCCATAGCTGGTGCTGGGGCCGGAGCGGACATTCAAGCCGCTTTTGGCTGTGACCTTGTAGGGCTTTGCCGCGCTCTCGGTCTTGGCCTTGGAGGACGCGGACAGGCTCCCTGCGGAGGCTGCCGCGTCGATGGCGTCAGCCAGCCACTTTTTGAGCCATATGTCATCGCGGTCCTGAAGCTTCAGCTGCAGGTCGTCGGTTTCGTCCGCCTCCTTGTCGGTGTAGGTGGCCGACAGGAAATAGGGACGCATACTGCCGGTGATGTCTGCGCCCTGGAAGAAGATCTGCGCCGTGACGCGGCGCGCCTGATTCGGGTTGCTCATCCGACCACCTGCTTCCACGGGGGCAGGGCGTCGCTGACATCCTCAGCAGGGTCTGGCAACTTCAGCACGATCCCCGCAGGGAAAGTATAGTTCCCGAGATACTGCGGATTCAGATTCATCAGCCGGTCGGTGTAGGCCTCGCTCCCCAGCTGGGAGAATGCGATGCTGTCCCACATGTCGCCCTGAATGGTGGTATAGGTCTTGCTCATTTGTAGGCCCTCCTTGCGGTGTCGATGCCGGCCTCCTCCATGACTTCGAGGACGCGCTCGGTGAATTCATCGCCGTATTCGCGCAGGGCTTCTACCGTTTCCGGCGTCGCGTTGCCCTGGATCTGGAACACGACCTGCAGCTCCACCACGCCGGCGCCGGAGCCTGTGCCCGGCTCGGCCGAAAGCGCACCGTCGCCCTGGATGGCGTGCAGCACCTCCAGGAGCTGCGGCGCAAAGGTGATTGCCTGGACCTCCATGCTGTCGCGCATGGCGGCAGTCTCCTCGGCGGTCATGACCTGCTCGCCGCCGTTGAAGTAGACCAGCTCGGGGCCGTTCTCGCCAACGAGGGCGAAGCCCGGCGCGGCGGACTGCGTACCGACCGCATAGCCGGGGATGCTGTTGACTGTGCCGGTGCCTGCGGTGGACAGCGCGGCCTTGGCTGCGGCGGCGATGCGGTTGTAGGCGGCGGTCACCTGGGGCAGCATACCGACAGCGCCGTCGATAAAGCCCTGAATGGTGGCCTGTGCGCTTTCCTTGGCCTCGTCGCCCAGGTCCATCGCTTCGATGTCCTCGGCAAGCGCCGACTGCAATTCGTCCATGGTGGCCGTGAAGTCGGTCTTGAGGTCTGCCACACTTCCGGCCGCGTTCTGCTGCTCCTGCTGCAAGGTATGCCAGTTGGCTACCATATCGGCCAGCTGCTCGTCGGTGGCGCCAGCCATGCCGGCGATGGCGTTCACGCTGTCGGAGCTGCCGTCCGCAAAGGATGCGATCATGTCACTCAGGCCTTCGATGTCGGCACTGCGCTCGGTGAGGGCTTGCAGGTTGGCGTTGTAATCCTGCCAGTAGGTGATCTGGCTCTCCAGCGCGGTATTAATGCTGCTGGCGCTGGTTGCAACGACCTCAGCGGCCTCGTCCCAGAGCTGGTACTGTCCGGATATGCTCTCGTAGGCCGCGCCGTATGCCTCGTTGTAGGACTCCGTGAGGGCAGCGAGTTTCTCCTGAACGCCGGAGATGACGGCTTGGAATTCGCTGCTCTGGGCGGCGGCTTCCTCGGATGCGCCAGCACCTTCGTTCATGGCGTCGGTCAGATTCTTGACCGCCTCTTCCGCAAGGGCGATCTCCTCCTCGGCCTCGGAAACGGCATCCGCGTCCTCCTCCATCGCCTTGTTGTAGTTCTTGATGGATTTCTCGGCTGCCCAGATCTCGTCGTTGGTGTCGTAGATGGAATTCTGCAGGTCGTAGTATTCCTGAGATAGGAAAGAGGTCGCGTCGGCATAGTAGCCGTACTGGTCGTAGTAGTCGTCCGCCTGCTTCTGCGCGTCCGCCCACAGCGCATCCATCTGCGCGTAGGTATCGGACAGCTTCTGCTGCGCGGATTCCAGACTGTACTGTGCCTTGGTGAGCCCGATGCTGTTTTCCTCGGCCTCGATCAGTACAGCGGAATACTGGGAATACAGCTCGGTGAGCTGATCCTGGTAGGCCTGCTGCATGGCGTTCTGCTTCCACGCCTCGGTGTTTGCGCGGAGCGCGGCAGTGCCGCCGTTGATGGTGTCGGTCTCCAGGTCGATATAATCGGCCAGCTCCGGCACCACCTGGCAAAGCAGAGCCAGGGTGTTGTGGTACTGCCTGTGCTGCTCGTCGGTATTGAGCCCCGCCGCCTCCAGCTCCTCCAGCTTGCCGATGTAGGTGTCTGCGACGCCTGCAGCGGCCATGGTGGAGGTAACAGTATCGTCATAGGTGGCCTTGGCCTCGTCCATCGCCTCCCGCATTCCTCGGGCGGCTTCGGTCAGCTCCTTCACACTGGGTACGGCGTCATTCGCTGCGGAGGAAGCAAGGGCAATAATTCCTGCTGTAACAACTCCCACGGCTGCCGCAATGCCCATAATCACATTTACACCAGGCGTTACGGTGGTGAGGAAAGCCGCAGCGGCTGCTGCGATCTTCGCTTTCAACGCAAAAGCTGCCGCCGCAACTGCGGCAGCTCCCAACGCAGTAGACAGTCCAGTTATAGCGGCAACGACCCCAGGATTTGCTTGAACGAATTTGGTGATTTCGTTGAGGACCTTCGTGCCGACGCCGTAAGCCTCGCTGAGCGCGGGAGTATAGGCGTCGCCGATGGCTACCTTGAGGTTGTTGTAGGCGTTCTGCATCATGGTCAACCGGCTCTGCGCGGTGGCGTAGCGCTTGTTGGCCTCGTTGGTGAGGGCGGTATTCTGCTGCCAGGCGGTATTTGCAGTGTTCACCGCGCCGGTCATCTGGTCTGCGGCAAGACCCAGGGCTTTGAGCATATTGCTCTGCCGGATGCCGGTCAGACCCAGGTCTTCCAGTACGAGGACGGTGCTCTCGCCCTGCTCGTCCAGCTTGCCGAGCCCGCCGATGAAGGAAGTCAGGGCGCTCATGGCGTCGTTCTTCCACGCAGAAGAAAATTCTTCGGAGGACATACCCGCGATACGGGCGAACTCCGCGAGGTCGTCCCCACCCTTTGCAACGGCCTTTTCAATGGCGTTGAGCGTCTGGGTCATGGCGGTACCGCCCGCCTCGGCTTCGATGCCGACAGAGGACATCGCCGCCGCCAGAGCCATGATCTCCGGCTCGGTCAGTCCGGCCAGCTTACCCGCCGACGCCAGGCGCGTACCCATCGCCACGATCTCGGATTCCGTCGTGGCGAAGTTGTTGCCAAGGTCAACGATGACAGAGCCGAGCCGTCCGTAATTGTCCGTTGCCATGCCGGTAATGTTGGCGAAGCGCGCAAGGGCGGTTGCTGCCTCGTCAGCTGTCATGTTGGTGGCAGTGCCGAGCATGGTCATGATCTCGGTGAAGTCCAGCAGGGCGTCCTTTTGGATGCCGAGCTGTCCCGCGGCTTCGGCTACCGCCGCGATCTCCTCTGTGGTGGCGGGGATCTCCGTGGACAGCGCCTTGATGGAATCCGACATTGCCGCCAGTTCCTCGTCTGTGAGGTCTGTGGTCTTGGCGACGCCGGTAATGGCGCTCTCAAAGTCCATCGACGCCTGCGCGCAGCTGGCGAAGTATTCGTAGATCTCTTTCAGGGCGACGGCGATGCCTGCAGCCACGATGGCCTCGTGTACCTGATTAAAGGCCTGCCCCGCCTTGTCGCCGAAGGTCATAGCTTTATCGGCGGCCTCGCCCTGCTTCTTTTTCAGCGTGTCGATCTTGCCAGCAAGCTGCTCGGAGCTGTGGGAGAGGTCGTCGGTATTGACGCCCGCCTCTTCCAAAGCCCCGCTCAGCTCGTTCAGCTTTGCCGTCTGCTTCTCCAGCGAGGCGGAGGTCTTGTCGATCTGAAGCTGCTTTGCCAGCAGCTTGTTCTTCATGTCGGCGGACTCGTTGCCGGTCTCCTCCATCTCCCGCTGGATATTGTCATATTGCTGCCGCAGCATTTCCAGCCGCTTCCGCGTCGCTTCCACGGCTGCCTGCTGCTTTTGGAATGCGGAAATATCCGCCTGTGTCTTGGAGAGGGCCTGGATTTCCTTCTGCATGGACACAATTTCCTGCTGAGCGGCCTTGAAGGTCTTGCTGTAACTGCCTCCAAGCTGCGCGTTCAGCTGGAATAGCATCTCATACTCTTTGCGGCCTGCCATAGACGGCCCTCCTTTCAGATTTATTTATTCTTGCGTCGCTCCCGCACCTCCTTCACAAGCTGGTTGCTGACCTTGATCCACTTGCACAGGGACGGCAGGGGCAGCGACAGCCAGTAGGAAACGGGGGTCTGATTGGTTTTCGCCATCGTAAGACATTGCCTGCGGAGCCAGACGCCGCCGTCGCCGGTTACAGCTCCGATGCCAGCAAAAAAGAGCGGGCCTTGCCTCTGACGCGGTTGAACTCGAAGATGGGCAGGGCGCGCAGGGCGTCGTCGCCGATACGGCGGGGATGGCCGCTGGCGTCAATGATGGTGTTGGTGCAGGCTCTCGCCGCCATGCGCACCAGGAACTGGCCGGAGAAGGTGGGCGAGATGGTGGGCTTGCCAATGGCCTGAAGCTCGTCCTCGATGGCAAGGGCGTCGTCGCCGGTCAGCCCCTCGAAGTCGAAGTTCAGCTCGTCAAAGGTCTGCCCTTCATAGGTGAAGGGCTTTTTCAGCTTGAGGGTGAAGTTGCCCACGCTCTCCTTGGCCTGCGCCTCGGCAGCGGCGTACTCGTCGTGATCGACGGTGGAAAAAGCGTCGGCGGGGACAACGGTCTTCTTAGTGTCAGCCATGATGATAACTCCTTTCAAATCTCAAAAAGATGCCCGCAGCGGATCTCCCGCCCCGGGCTTTGGTCTGGTCCCTTACATACCGAGCGCTTTGCGGACGTCGGCCAGGTAGTCGGTGCCGTTGACATAGCAGATGAAGTTCAGCTGGTCAACCTCGCGCACCTTCTTGCCGTCAATGTAGGTCGCCCAGTAGCGGACGGCGTACTCGCCGGAGCCGTTGGAGGGCGCTGCGGGGGCGACGGAGCCGCCCTTGTCGCTCTTGGGAATGACCACGAGGATGTGCTTGACAGAACGGACGACCACCTTGCCGGCCACAACATCCTCGTCCTGCTGTGCAATGCGCAGGTCGATGGTGTGGCGGCGGGGCTCGGAGAGCTTCACACTCTGATCGGTGACGGTGCGGAAGTTGAGGCCCAGCGTCATCGCGTCGAAGTGGCCGAGGATGACTGCCTCCACATTGCCGGCAATGCCGGCGCCGGAGATGGACTGCGTCAGCGCGGTCAGATCGGGCAGGGTCGCCTGCGCCATGCCGACATACTCCACGGAGTCTTCGTAGACCTTGAAATTGATAATGCTCTGATCCATGATTCAAACCTCCTTTTAGCCCTGCAGGGCACTGGTGACATAGCTGGCGTCATACTCCAGCACGAAGTCGATCTCCTGGGCGGGAGAGGGCGGCGTCATGTAGACATGGAGCTTGATGATACCGGCCATGAGGTTGGTCAGCGGATTCTCGCTCTCCAGCATCTCCACGCGAGCGCCCAGGAGGTAGCCCATGCCCACCAGACCGTTGAGCCAGATGTTGGCGGTATCGAGAACGGTGTCGATGAGACGGCGGGTCATGGGCTTGTCCAGCTTGCTCCAGAAGGTCTTGACGAGGGAGTTGCCGACCCATCCGAACATACGGCTGACCGGGATGAAGTAATCCTTGACGTCGGTGTTGGCTGGATAGCAGGCAGTGTAGTTGCCCCATGCGACCCAGCCGCTCATGAAGTTCAGAGCCGTACCCACGCCAACACTGTTGAGGTAGTTGGCCTGTGCCAGCGTCAGGTTGACTTCGGTGCCGTCCTCCAGGCAAAGACCGTCGCACTGCAGCCCCTTGTTGGAAGGGGACTCATAGGGGCAGCCGCCATTGCCGGTATCGATCTGCGCCATCAGGCCGGCAAGCTGAGTGGACATGTGGAACTTGTGATCGCCCAGCTTCAGCATGGGCCAAAAGGCAAGTTCGTCCTCGTCGGCGATGTTGGCGGCATTCTTCTTGGTGAGGACATCGGAATAGGCGCGTGCGCCGGAAGCGCCGCAGTCAATGTCAATCAGCGCCTTGGCGTGGAACAGGCCGTTGATGTTGCCCGCCTTTGCGGTCATCGCGGCGGCCACGGTGGACTGCTGGGAATAGCCGGGGGCGCAGAGCAGATCTGGGACGATGCCCAGCAGGGTCAGGCACAGCTCCACATTCTCCATGGCGGAGGCGATTTCAGATGCGGTGACGGTGGAGGCCTTGACCTTGTTGTAGGCGATGTTCACCTGCTCGGCGTCATAGGCGCTGCCGGTGGACAGCAGCTCCACCACCAGATGCTCGCCGTTGTAATAGGCGTTGTAGTCGGTGCCGGACACATAAGCAGCGCCGGCGCCTCCAGCAGCTTTGACAACCAGTGTGGCATCATTGATGGCCTCGATGGGGAGCTTCGCTTTGTGTTCCGCCACCACGATGTCGGTGGCGGAAACCGCCTCCTTTGCGGTGGCGATGTCGAGAACATTGCAGAAGATGACGGGCTGGCAGGCGAACAGCTTGAAGTGCGAATACATGAATTCGCAGAGTGTGTAGGTTGCCCAGTTGTCGGAATAACCCAGCTTCTCTACCGCCTCGGCCCAGCTGGTGCAGAGGACGGGCGTTCCAGGGACGGCGGGCTTATCCGCAGCCTGGACAGGAGCCAGGCCAACCACGAAGGGGACGCCGGACTCCGCCACGACAGGAGTGCTGACGCTGGTAGCCTGCTGAGAGACATATACGCCGTGGTTCATTGAAAATTCCTCCTTACTTCATGCCCTTGGCCAGCTTGTGATAATTCACATACAGCAGGTTCCCGGGCGTTTTGACTTTGATGCGGTCAGCAGGGAGCGTGTCGTCGCTCACCACCAGCGACGCGATCAGCGGGTGCTGCTCGATCACCGGTGTAAGGGTGTCAAGGACTTCTCTGCGACCGCCGCGATAGATGGTGCCGCGCTGGATCACGCCCATCAGGGTCGGGCCGAGATAGACGCAGAAGCCGCCGCTCTCGGCGGACTTCTTCGGCGCGGCGGGGCGCTTCTTTGCCACCTTGGGGGGAGTGTCCGCAGCGGCATCGGCGGTCTTTGACGCCGTGTCGATGATTTTGTCGGTCATAGGTTAACCTCTCTTTCAACGGCTGGGACGCGCCAGGTGGAGGTCATCTCTCCGGCGTAATATGGCGCGACTTCCTCGGAGTTGGGGTAGATGAATGTTTCGATACCGGCGGAGAGATCAAGCTGATAGCGCTGCCCGATAACGACTTGACGTAGCAGGCGGATACGCAGCCGCTCCATGAGGTTGAGCAGCATAAGCCCGCCCTCCTGGGCGTCATCGTTGTAAACGGCGAAGATGGAACGCACTACGGCCATACCGTACTCTCGTTCTCCCTCCGGCTGGATGTCTTTGCTGGTGATGGCTTGGTGAATGATATAGGGCACCTTCTTTTTCGCGGCCCTGGCATCGGGCAAGTTCATGAGATAGACCTCCGCCGCCCGATATTGCTGCTGCTCGTCGGCGCTCTGTATCTTCACAGGCATGATAAGGTCCTTGACGGCCTCCTCGGTAACGGTTTTCAACTCCTCCAGGAGCATAACTCGGTCCATGGGCTACCCTCCCCACCCGTTGAGCACCCGCAGTATTTCGTGCTCAATACGGCTCTCGTAGGTCTTCAAGATTTCCTCGTCCATCTTGTCGGTCGTCTCCTCGTGGGCATAGAATGCCTGGACAGCAGAAGGCCCGAACAGCTCCCGGATGGGGAACCGCTCAGGGCCCTCGCGCTCGAACACACCGGTATGCCCGCCCACATGGGTGACAAAGGCGTTTTCAAGGGTCTGCTGTGCGCTGGAGCGCAGGACGCGGGTATGCACCTTGCCGTCCGCTCCAAACTTGGTATCGAACTTGATAAGGGGGATGACGTTCCCCCGATAGCCGAAGGCGACCTGATAGGAGCTGGCGGAGTCCTTGACGATGGTGTTGATGGTCTTCGTCCGGGACTTCAGCTCCCCCTGGGAAATGGCGTACTCCTCGGAAACGATCTTCATGCCGACGGTAAGGCCGTGCCGCGCCGACCGCTTCAAGGCGCTTCCGACGGCACGGTACACGCCGTCGGGGATGCCGGCCAGGAGCTTCGATACTCGGTCAAGGCTATCGTCGATTTCGTCAATGGTGATGGCGTAGCTCATTCGTCGATCGCCCCCAGTTCCACCCGCAGCATCCCCATCTCACAGACCGAGGAGGCGACATAGAATTCCCGGAAGAATCCGCCGCCGCCCTCCCGGTTGTTGATCTGGATGCGCATACCCTTCTCGGGCTGATTGCCGCCCAGGTCGGACAGCGCACAGTGGAGCACGGATGACACGAGGTAGAGCCCCTGGACATGGTCGGACTGGAGCTGGCGTCGCTCCTGCTCCTTCAGGCCGGACAAGACGATAGGGATGTCCTGGTACTCCTCGCCGTCGTAGCGGATGGTGCGCTTTTCGGCGAACTCGTCCAGGTTGAGGAAAACGGCGTGGACGTCATCGGCCACCATGTCCTTGAAGCCGCTCATTCCACCGGCCCCTCCGCGCCGAGACCGGACGGGGCCCCCTCGTCGTCCTCCTCGCTGGAGATTGCGTCCTCCAGGGGCACGTCGGTGATGGCCGCGATCAACTGCGCCTTGGTCTTGAGCTTGGCGGTGTCGATGCCCATTTCCTCGGCCAGCTCCTTGAGCTTGGCGTTGGTGAACTCCTTGAGCTGCTCAGGGTCAAGGTGGGCGGTTTCTTTGCCCTCTGCGGGCCCGTCCTGGCTGGGAGTGTCCACGCCCGACCCCGCGCCGTCCTCGTCCTCTACGGGCGTTGCAACGGCTCCTGCGGTATCTTCCTCGGGGATGTCCTCGAGGACGACGCCCACGCCGAGGGAGGCCAGGCGGGCGGCCTCGGTGTCAGTCACGATGCAGAGGCCGCCGGCGGACACCGGCCGTGGGTGCTTCGCCCCCTCGGGCCGGTAGCCGTACAGGCCGTTGGTGATTTTTACACGCTTCATGATATTGCTCCTTTCCCGGCCCTATCAGGTGCCGACCACGTTGGCCGCGTACATCCAGGGGGCCTTGCTCCGGGGCGCGGCCAGGGGGCGGGCGGCCAGGCGCAGCTTGCGGGTGTCCTTGTCCTTGTCGACGACGAACTTGGGCACGCGCTGCATGGCGAAGCTGTGGTACTCGTTGTCGTCCTCGATCTGGTCGACACGGCCGTACATCATGTGGCCGCAGTCGGGGGCGGTGACCATCGCGGAGGTCGCGGGGAACAGGCGGATGGTGCCGTCCTTGTCCAGCACAGTCTCGCGCACGGAGAAGATGTCCAGGTCGGTGCCGTCGAAGTTCAGGTTGCCGATCCACACCACGCCGGGGTAACGCACCTGGGGCGCCAGGCGGCCATACTCGGCGCGCCGGTTGTCCAGCAGCTTCAGCGTGGCCTCGTCGCTCTGGATGAAGGCGGCCACGTCGGTGCCCACGATCAGGTCAGCGGCAGGAAGGCCGCGGTCCAGCAGGTCGTTCACCATCGCAGCGACATCGCCCTTCCAGTCGCCGCCGGACGCGTCCCACTTGTTCGCCACGGTGTACTTGGCGGGGTTGGAGCCGGTGGTGTCGAAGTAGAAGATGTCGTAGGTTTCGCCCACGGTGTCGTTGTCGATGTAGGCGACGATGGTGCAGCCGTTGTTGATCATGGTCTGGACGGCCATCCACTCCTCACGGCGCTGAATGCGGCGGTCCAGGTCGGTGAGGTCCTGCATCTGGAGCGCCCGGGCGCGCTCGGCGGGGGTGCTGCCAGCATACAGAGCCTCCCCGAAGCCGCGCTTCTGCAGGTCATCCAGGGTCAGCAGACGGGACGGAGCGGTGAAGGGCGGCTCGAACTCGTGGATCTCGTAGCCGCCGCGGGCCACAGGGATGTCGCCGGCGCGGCGCACAACGAAGGGAGCCATGGCCCGGTCGCGGTCGCGGTACTCCACCAGCACCTTGTTGGCGTTGAAGATGTCGGTCGCCGCGTTGGTGGGGAAATAGCGGTCGCGGAAAAAACTCTGGACGGGGGCGATCTCCTGGACCATGCCCGCCATGTAGTAGGTATCAAAAATGTCGAAAGGCATATTCTTGTCCTCCTTTTAGTCCAGGACCTGGGCCAGATAGATACCACGCTCGCGCAGGGTGTCCTTGTCGGCCTGGGTGATGGTGTACTCGTCATCCACGGTCAGGGCGTCTTCATTGAAGCAGCCCATCACATAGACGGCGACATTGGCATCGGCGTCGGTGCCGATGTCCTCGTCATCGCAGAGAATGCAGTCGGGGGTCAGGGTCTCGTTGGAGCCGGCGGTAGTGCCGAGGATTTTCAGCTTGCCGTCGCCCCCGATGCCGGAGCTGCGGCACAGGATGGTGCCGCGCGGATAGGTAGCGGCGGTCGCCAGCTTGGTGATGACGCCGGAAGCCACCTTGGGAGGCGGGGTCATACCGGCGATCAGCTTGTCGTACTCCATAGAGCCGATCTTGTCATTCAGATGCTTCGCCATATTACTTGTCCTCCTTCTTGTTCAGGGCCTTCGCGTCGGCGCGGCCCTTTGCCATGCGCTGCTCCGGGGTGAGTTCGCCGACAGGCGCGCCCTCGTTGCTGGCCGCTCCGACCTGCTGCGCGCCAGATGCGCCAGTGTCGGCTTCCAGGGCAGACATATAGCTCTTGCCCTGCTGGGCGGCCTTCTGCGCCATGCGGTAAGCCAGCTCCTGGGCGGTGCAGGGGTGCTCGCCATACTTGGCCTCGCGGATGGATTCCGCGTCATAGAGGGAAGCCAGGGCGTCGATGTCCTGGATTCTCTGGCGCTCGACCTGGGCGTGGTCAGCCCCGCCGTCGCCTGCGGCTGCTGCGCTGGGGGCGGGTGTGGCAGCAGCTCTTGCCTCGGCCTCCAGCTGCGCGGTCAGCTCCGGGTACTCCGCCCGGAGCTCCTCAACAGTACTTGCCATAGATGTACTTCCTCCTTTTCTGCCGGTCTTTGCCGGCGGATTTGTATGTGTCTCAGCCGGGGCCGAGGCCTCGGGATCGACCGTAGGGATATTGTCCGGGGCAAACATTCCAGCCGTAAGGTGGATGGTGCGGCCTCGGACGAACAGGCGCCGGCCGTCTGCACTGGCGGCAACGTCCAGGGGCTCCGCGTCCTCGATCAGCTCGTCGGCAAAGCCCTTTTCCACCGCCTCGCGGCCTGTCATGTAGGTTGTATCGGACATCATGTGGGACAGGACAGTTTCGGTCAGGCCGGTCTTTCGCTTATAGATTGCGATTTGGGCCTTGTCCCAGGCGTCGTACTGCCCAGCCGCCTCGCGCAGTTCGTCGGCGTTGTAGCCGCCCCAGAAGAAGCCCCAGCACTTGTGAATCATAATCAGGCTGGAGGGATTGACCTTCACTGTGTCACAGGCGCACATGATAAGGGAGCCGCCGGACATCGCCACGCCGTCCACGATGCAGGTAAGCTTTGCTCCGTCCCGTGACAGCTCCCGTAGGCGGTTGTGGATGGTGTTGGACACGCCGGCGTCGCCGCCGTAGCTGTTCATGCGGATGGTGATGTCTTTGCAAGCGGCAATCTGCCCCAGGTCCTCAAGGAACTCGGTCAGGGTAATAAACTGCCCCTCTACGGGATCGCCCCACCAGTCCGTGGGCTGCTGCTCGTAGATGTCGCCGTACATGGTGATCTCTGCGCTCTGGCCGTCGGCGGTAGCCATCGCATAGGCGGCCCGCTTGATGTTCACGACGGGCTGCGTGGTAGGCACTGTTTTGCTCATGCGTTTCCTCCTGTTCCTTTGCCATCGCCGCCGTCGCCATCATCGGCGCCGGAGCTTGGCAGGTTGGTGATGCGCGCGCCGCCCGCCTCCGCGAGTTTCGCGTTTTCTGCTTTCAGCTGCTCCACGTTGGCCTCCCAGTCACCACCGCCCAGTTCGCGCGTGACCTGCTCGTGGGTCTTGAATCCGTGGTCGACCAGGACAACGGCGGCGTTGGCCTCTTTCAGCGGGTCGAGCTGCCCCTGGACGGGGCCGATCCAGCGCGCACCGCACCAGGCGGCCCGCACCAGAGGATCTTCAAAGAAGCCGGGGGCCTTGATGCGTCCACGGGCCACCGCCTCCGCAAGCCATACCTCGTAGGCCGGCTGGCAGAAGTCGGCCACAAACCAGCTCCGGCGCATCTTGAACTCTTCCCAGGCCTCCAGGAGAGCAGCGCGGGAGGCCGAGTAACTGGAGTTAAAGGTCTTCATCAGCACCTCGTAGGGCTCGCCCAGGGCCGCGCCGGCCTGCTGGCAGAAGGTCTTGACGAAAGCATCAAAGCCCGTAGTGGGGATGCTGGGGTTTCCGAATTTGATGTCCTCATTCTCCGCTAGGTGGGAAACCGTGCCGGGGCCCATCTCATACTCGCTGTCGCTCCCGGATAGGTTGTTCTCGATGGGATTTTCCGCGGGGACACCGGCGATGTCGCCGGCGCCGACCTCGTTGATGGGGATCTCGGTCTGGCTGGTCTTTGTGATGATCCACGCCGTAAAGAAAGACTGGACGAGGGCGGCCATAAGCGTGCTCTCCGTGTACCGGCGCAGCTGCAGCAGCTGCTCGATCACCGGGGCCAGATAGGTCACGCCCCGGTACTGGTCCGGCCGCTCGCTCCCCATGATGTGGAGGATGTTCGGCAAGCCTGTCCTGGGGCCGTAGGCCTCCACCCTCGTCCACTTGGTCGGCTCTGTCGTGGTCTGCCAGGGGTAGGTGTTGTGGATGTAGTAGGCGACGACCATGCCGTCGTTGTCCACCTCCACCCCGTCAAAGATGCGGTTGCCGTTCTCCGGGTTCTTCCCGTCCGTGATGTGGGCCACGGCCGTTCCACCCCCGTACTCGGCGGGGGTGCGCACCCGGTCGGCCTCCACAAGATGGATGCGCAGGGAGTAGGGATTTACCGGCGTGGGGTTTCTCCGCTTGAACACGGGGAAAACGTCTCCGCTCTGGAGCCACGCCACCAGCGCCAGCTGCTGCATTCCGTAAAAGTTGTTCACGCCGGTAGCGTCGCAGTTCGCCTTGTTCTTGGCCCACAGGGAAAACTCCGCCTCGGTGCGCCGCTGCCACTCCTTGGCCGCCTCCGGGGAGATGCCCAGCACCTCCCGATCCACGGAGCTCTTGAGGGTCAGGCCGACGCCGACCACTTTCGTCCGGTTGGTATTGATGGCTGACGTCGCCACCGGGGAGGACATATACAGCATCCGCCCCCTCTGGCGGAGGGTAAAGTTGTTCCAGTCGATGTCCTCCCTGGGGGAGCCGCTGCGCGGGGTAAAGCCTTTGAGCGCCCGCCGGGTCATGCTGGCGCCGGCCTCGCTGTATCCCTTGGCCTGGGGGCGCGCTGTGTCGGGCAGGAACAGCCCGGTTTTCTTATCGCGGTATATGTCGCCCACCTCCTATGTGTTGCATAAAAAACGGGCCGCCCGGCGGCGAAAGGAGCTGACAAACTCCGCCGGGCTGCCCGTGGTAAAGCCCTCTCAGGCTTGTACCCATATCATTTTCGTGACCTCACGAAAAAGGTCACCAGTCGCGGGGGATGACGCCGAAGGCCTTGCGGGGCCGCCTGCCGTTCAGCAGGGCGTTCAGCTCGTCGATCTTCTGCTCAGCCTCCTCGATCTCGTCCTTGAGGGTGCCGAGGTCGAAGCGGGTGAGCTGCCGGTCGTCGATGGTATAGCTCTTGACGCGGCCGTCCACCAGGGCGGTGTAAGCCGCAGTCAGCTTCTCATAGGCGGAGCGCCAGAAGTTCAGCCGGATTTTCACGTCGGTCATATCTGCCATCGGGCATCACCTACCATTCGTCGTAGTATTTCTTCAGCGCGGAGCCGCGCTTGGTCTGCTTTTTGGGGGGCGGCGGGGCTGTTGCAACGCCCGTAGAGGGGGCTTTCCCCCGGGCCGCCTTTAGCCGCCTGTCTATCTCGTCAAGGTTGGCCGGCGTGCATTTGAAGGCCGCCAGAGCGTAGTTGCGGCAGTCCAGGGCCTCGTTGCGCTCGTGGCCGGGTATCTTCTCCCACACCCAGGGCTGCTTCTTGGCCGGGTCATATACCAGGTGCTCAGAGAGCAGGCCGGTAAAGTAGCCGGGGCCGTAGTCGTCCCGCCTCGGGAAGTGGCAGTACTTCGAGCCCGGCTTCTGCACCTTGAGGTTGTCCATGATGATCTGCTTGCCGGAGTCGACGCCGAGCTGGTACTGCCAGCAGGTGCCGATGGCGATTTGATTGACCACGATCTTCATCTTCTTCGGCGGAGAGGTGTAGGGCTTATCCGCCCCGGGCATACCCTTGATACAGAACACCTTGCGGGAGATGCGCGCCCGGCATTGGAGGCGGACGTCTTGGGTGAAATGGCCGCCCTCGTCCACGAAGGTCATAGAGCTTCGGAGGCCCAGGCCGTCCTCGAAGCGGAATACTCGGTTGAACACCATCTCGTCCAGCTTGGCCCAGGTGTCCGGGTCATCCGGCCTGCCCATGACGATGCCCTTTTCAATTCCCCAGGTTTCCCCGAAGTGGCCGTGCCCGACGACCTCATACTCCATGCGGTCGTCCTGGGTGTCCACGCCGGCGGTGAGTACCAGCACCCCCTCCGGCAGCTCCACGGGGGAGCCGTCCGGCCGGGTACCGTAATCCTCCCGGCGGGCCATGAGGCTGTCCTCGTCCTCCAGGTCGCCGCGGTCTTCCCACAGCAGGCCGAAGCAGGTGTTGTAGACCACCTGGAGCTTCCTGGTGTTGCCGATAGCCTTGAGATACTTGAGTACGATGGAGCTCCAGGAAGCCCACTGGCTAACAAAGGCGTTCAGCCAGAAAGAGCGGACGCCCTGGGCGTATGCGTCGGGGTTGTCCGCCTCCCAGCGCGCGGGCTGGTGCTTCATGGTCGTCTCGTCGGATATGCTTCCGCAGCCGGGGCAGACATACCAGACGTGCAGCACCTTGAAGGTCTTGCGGCCGGCTACCACGCCCTCCTCGTGCTCATAGCGGATGTCCTCGAAGTTGATCTCGTGGTACTCGCCGCAGTGGGGGCATTTGCTTTTCCACCGCTCCATTGTGCCCTCGGCGTAGGACGCCTCGATTGCGCTGGCGTTCTTGACGGTGGGGGTGCTGACCTCCAGCGCCTTGGCGTTGTAGAACGTGGTCTGTCGGGCCTGGGCCAGCTCCCAGGGGTCGCCCTCGTTGCCGGCGGAGGTCGCCCAGCGGTCGCGCTCGTCCCCCATGATGTAGCGGATGGGCTTGGACGCCAGGGCGTGGGCCTCTGTGGAGCCGCACATCGTCAGGATGCCGCCGGGGTATGTCTTTTGCAGGATGGTGTTTCCACTGTCGCGGCTCTTGGGGTCCGCCACCTTCTTTTTGAGGGTGGGGCAGTCCCGAATCATCGGAGCGATACGGAGCTTGGAGTACTCCTTGGCGTCAATGGTCGTGGGGTGGACGAACAGGATGGAGCCGGGGTCCTCGTCGATGATATAGCCGATGGTGTTGTTGAGGAACTCCGACTTTCCCACCTGGGACGCCGCCACCATGACGATGCGGTGCACCCGGGGGTCGGTAAAGGCGTCCATCGGCTCCCGGAGGTAAGGGGTGCGGTCGGTACGCCAGGGGCCGGGCTCGGCGCTGGCCTCGGTGGACAGGCGGCGGTTTTTCTCCGCCCATTCCGTCACGGTCAGGTCGTCCGGCGGCTTCATGCCGGCCAAGACTTTCCCGATGACGGCATTCAGCCTCTTTACCCGCTCGCGGGCCTCTTTCTCCTCTATGAGCCGGCGCGTTTCCTTATCCGTCATCGGCATCACGCCCGCTGTCAGCTTCCCAGGCCCTCCGCTCCCGGACGCGCTCCTCGTATTTCTTTGGGTCATAGCGGTAATTGGAGAGCTCCCGCATGGCCTTGTTGACCTCGCGGCGGATAATCTCGGCGGCCTCCGCTGGGGAGTTCGCCGAGGCCACGTCCACGGCCAGGCGGCCGGGCAGGGCCATCATCGCCCCGCGAATGGCATAGATCAAGTCGGTAGTCATCGCGGCCACGTCCTCGCTCCGGTGCATTTTGCCCTGGAGCTCGTCGGCCTCGGCCTTGGCGATGTTGGCCTTGGCAATCTTCATTGTCACGTCAGCGGCCGCTTTCGCCTTTTCCTGCTTGATTTCCTGCTTGATCTCCTCCTCGGTCTTGGCCGGTCCTGCGCGGGCCTCCAGCATGGAACAGTAGGCGCGCACAGCCTCGGTGACATCGAACAGGCTCCCGTGGGGGGTGCTGCGTTTATGCAGCGTCCCCTGGGCTACCAGCTGTCCGATCCACTGATTGCTTTTCCCGGTCATCGAGCAGATGTCGGCAGTCTTGACGTAGACAGGCGTCCCGGCGCGCAGCACGTACACGGCTCCGTCCTCTACGACCACATCCTGCTTCTTTGCCGCCATAGGCCACGCTCCTTTCCTGTGTCTTGGCCCTCCGCCCGACGCCCGGGGCGTTTCCGCTCCGGGGCCAGGCTATGTGATAGGAGGCGGGCGTCCCACGCCCGGCGGAAGGTCAAGAAGTCGATAATTTCATACAAGATTTCAATTAAAGTTACCCTTTTCTCGCGCACTAACTAATCGTTTTTTGGGGTCGGCGAGCCCGCACCCTTTGGGGAGGGGCCGTCACAGTACCTTGCCGCGCTTTTCATCGTCGGCCTCAATGCCCATTTCCAGGGCTTGCAACACCCCTTCACGCCTCGGCATGAGAACGCCCAGGGCAGAACACATACGCGGCTCTCACGCCTTGTATGGCCCTGTCCTGGGCTATGCCTGGTGTATGGGGGCATGGGGTATGCCTCAGTACTTGGTCAGCAGCTCTGCTTTGCTGTACCCATGTACGCCTTTCGTCATCATCGAGAGGAAGTCATCGCGTGAGAAATCAGACAGGCGGAATACCTCCTCGGGCCTCATGCCCAGCTGCTTCCCGATTTCCTGCACGCTTTTCCCGTCAGCCAGCAGGCGCTTGACGATGGCCTTCATAGGCTCCAGCAGGTGTGTGCCACGGGCGCGGTTGTGGGTGACGGTGCCGTAGATGTCCTCGGTCTGGTCGTCGTGCCGCACGATCACCACGGGCACCTTGCCGCCCAGCTTCGTGTGCAGGGGCTCCTCTCCGGCCACCGTCCAGCGGTGGAAGCCGTCGATGATGGTGTAGTCAGGGCGCACCACGATGGGCAGCGTCCAGCCGTTGGTGAGGATGGACTGCACCAGCAGCTTCAAGTTCTCCCGGTTGACCTTGTTGGGGTTGTAGTCGTTGGGCTTGAGCTGGTCGCGGTCCACCCACTGCAGGGAGGACAGAGGGGCGAACAGGTCCACATCAGCCATTCGCTTCACCTCCCTTCCGGAAGGACTTGGCGTAGGCTGCGTAGGCGCAGGAAATATCCTGGTAGATCGCCCGCAGGGTGCGGAGCTTGGGGTCGCCGGCCACCAGCCCTTCGTACATCTTCCGGTAGTCCCGGGGGCGGGCCATGCCGTCCATGCGGATAAAGAGCTTGCGGTACTGCTTGGCGATCTCGCGCTTGTGCGGAGTGTTGAAGAAATCGGCGGGGCGCTCGAACAGCATCTCTTTCAGGAGCGCGCGGTAGTCCTTCGTGTCCTTGCCCTCCAGCTCCCGGCGCTTCCGCGTCGTGCGGTGGAACATTTCACTGTCCCAGTAGAGCATGGCAAGGTAGGCGTTGGGCTCACGGCGGAGCACGCGCTCCATCAGAGCGGGGTCATACTCCGCAAGATGTACCAGGACGGGGACAGTATCGACAGAGAAGAATTGCGAAACCCGCAGCTGGTTGCGATTGACCCCGACCTGGTACATCTGCAGATAGACCTTGGGGATCTCCACCCGCTCGTTGCGAAGGTAGAGCCACACGTCGGTGGTCTTCCAGTCGTAGATCGGGTAGATGGTGTTGGTGTTGGTGATCCCCTTACCGCCCACGCCCAGAGCCGCCATGTACTGGAGGCGCTGGACGGATTCGGCCGCCCGGACGCCGGTCATCATAATGCCGTCCCGGGTGACGCGGGGCAGGAAGGATTGATAGTTGTCCACCCTGGGCTTGAGCAGAGGATGGTTGCGGATGGCAAAGGGCGGCGGCTGCCGCACCCAGACATCCCGCTTGCGGCGGTCCCAGCAGACGAATGTCTCGTCGCTGGAGAGCTCGTTGAGGCAGTTGAAATGCTTGACCTCGATGCACCACCACTGGAACTTGGCGCCGGCCAGCAGGAACTTCTTGCGCCAGGCCTTGGTCGTTTCCTCGATGCAGTCGAAGATGGCCTCCTCGTCGATGAAGAGGACGGTCAGCTGGGCCGGGTCGATCTCCCCGGCCTGGATCAGTTTCAAGGTGAGGTCGGCCAGGCACAGGCTGTCCTTTCCGCCAGAGAACGACATATAGACTGGGACGCCGTTGGAGAACACATTTTTGATGCGCTGACGGGCGGCGGTCACAATGTCCACGTTGGACGCAACACGCTTCACAGCCATATCCGCTCACCGCATTTCGGGCAGAGGATGAACCGGCGCGCCGGTCCTTCCTCCTGAGGCTGTGTTCCAGCCGCCGGCGGGACATACTCCTCGGCGTTCCTCGCGGCCGCTTCCTCCCGGGCCTCGGTGCGCTCCCGGGCGTCGCGGATCTCCTCGATGCGCTCCTCGTCGATGGTGCCGTACTCACTGAGGGTATCGGCGGCCTCGTCCGCCTCCATGACCATCGCCCGGAGCAGGTCTTCCTCATAGCCGGGGATGTCCAGGTCGTCCTTCAACTCCAGGACAAAAGCATCCAGCGCGGACAGGTCATCCACGCCCAGGTCGAACACTCGGTTGTCTGCCAGCATCAGCTTTTTCTTCTGGGCTTCGGTCAGGCCGGTCACGACGTAGCAGTCTGCCTCGGTGCGGCCCATGGAGAGGAGCGTTTCATACAGACCGTTGCCAGCCAGGATGACGCCGTCCTCGTCCACCACGATGGGGCGGATCTGGCCGAACATCTCAATGGAGCGCCGGAACTCTTTCAGCTGCTTGTCGGTGTGCATCCGGACGTTCCGCTCCGGGCGCCGGAGCTCGGACAGGAGCTTTCTCGTCACGTTCATGCCCGCACCCCCTTCAGGAAGGCCCGGGCGCTCTCGATCTTCTCCGCCGCCTCAATGACGATGGAGGGGTCGATGTCGTAGATTTCGCGCCAGCCGTTTTCGGTGCCGCCCGTCCACTGCCGGGCGGGCCAGGGGTGCGTACCGCAGAGGTAGCCGTTCTTCCACCCGTAGATGGGCGGGAGCGGGAGCTGGTGGTAATGGATATAGGCCAGGACGTGCTCATGGCTCCAGGCCGCGAGCGGGCTGAAGCGGGTGACGCCCTTGCCGTCGGTGTAGATGTTGGTGCCGCGACCCACATAGTTCCCGTCCGCACGGCGGCGGCCCAGGATGATGAGGTCGAGGCCGTGGGCCTTGGCATAGATGCGCTGGGCCCGGTGTTGCACGATGGAAAACCACCGGCCGGCCGCGGCCGAGTTCTGCGGGAACAGCATCTCCGGGTGTCTGGCCAGCCAGTCGAGCCCCTGGTGCGTGTTGATGACCTCGCAGCCCTCCGGCTTATTGGCCTCGATCCAAGCGGCAAAGGCCGGGTACTCCAGGTCGCACACGCCGATCATGCTGTCGACCACGCCGGCGGCCTCGCAGAGCTTGCCAAGGACAATACTGTCCTTACCACCGCTCCAGGCATAGGCCGCCTTTTTGCCCGCTGTCTTGGCCTTGATGTCCTCGATGGTCGCGGCCACAAGTTCGCCCAGGGCCGCCTCGGAAACCGCGCTCTCGACGGTTGCAACGGCCTCCAGCCAGGCTTCATTGGTGATGCGTTGTTTCCTACCCAGGCTCATGTCCTCACCGCCTTTCTGGAGGCGATGACGGCCACGACGCCGCTCGACAGCACGGTCGTCAGGCTGCCGGCCGTTTTGAGGGCCGGAATGCCCGCGATGTTGCCGTAGGCAAAGATGGGGAGCCCGACGCACAGCGCGGTGAGGACGCCGGCGAACACGCCGCCGGCGGAGAGCTTCTTCCCCAGCAGCGTCATCACCGTGGGGAGCAGCGTGGAGGCCCGCAGGGTGCCGTAGAACAGGAACAGGTGCGTCACGGTCAGCCCCGGGATGTTGGCGATCAGAATGCTCACCAGCAGCAGGGCCAGCATGACGCGCCGGGAGGCGCGGATGTTGTCGGCCCCCTCGCCGGTCATCCAGTCTGTCGTGAGGGACGCCGCGGCGCACAGGTTGCTGTCCACCGTGGAGAGCAAGCCGGAGATGACCATGAACAGGAAGGGCACCAGCACCCAGGCCGGGAGCAGCGACATGACAAACTCGAAGTTCACCATGCCGGCGTCTGCCGCCTGGAAGCCGGAGCCGGCGGCCAGGAAGCCTACCGTGCCCATGGCGATGGGGACAAGGGCGAACAGCAGCGCCGCGACGAAGAACGAGCGGCCGATGCGGTCCTCCCGGATGGAGAAGGCCCGCTGCCAAAAGCACTGGTCGCCGAACGGACCAGAGATGAGGCCGACCGCCGTTGGGAGGCCGAAGCTCAGCAGCACCTCGACGCCGGAGGCCGAGGTCAGGGAGGTGTACTCCCCGCTGACAGAGCCCAGCCCGGCCCGCACTGTCTCCAGGCCGCCGGTCAGCCGGAGGCCCAGGGATACCAGGAGCGCACCGCCCAAGAGGATGATGCCCAGCTGGACGACGTCCGTGGCCACCGACGCCTTGATACCGGAGAAGCGGGAGTAGGAATAGGCGATGGCGGCCAGGGCCAGCGTCATGCTCCAGAAGGGCAGGCCCGTGAGGAGGGCCAGCGTCTTCCCGCCGGCGAGCAGCTGCACGGCCGTCGAGAGGACGGCCAGCGCGCCCAGCTGGAAGGAGTAGACGCCCTTTACCCTCGGGGAGCGGTACCGCTCGGCCATGTAGCCGGTGAGGGTGATGCCCTCCGGGTATTGGCGGCGGATCTTCTTGGCAAAGGGAATGAAGATGATGAGGCACAGCACATTCGGCACCAGGAACCAAAACATTCCTGGAACGCCTTTTGTGTACGCCATTTCCGATGACGTGAACAGAGACGGCGCCCAGATCCAGGTCGCAGCGATACTCATAGCTGCGACGGGAGCACAGATTCGCCGGTCTGCCACATGAAAGCTCTCTGAGCTGGTCGCCCTACGGGTGAAAATCAGCGTGACGCCGATCATCAGCGCCGCATAGACGGCCAGGACAATGATTCCGAACATTTTGCTTTTCTCCTTTTTTGGCGTCGCCGCTGCCCGTGCTGGCGAACACGAAGCCCGGCGCATGACCGACGCGCAAGGAGTAACGCGGCGGCCTCAACCTCCTTTCCCAAAAGAATGGCGGCCCCTCCGAAGAAGGGCCGCCTGGCTTGATAGGATTTTACGAGTTTAAGCATATCGTATGTACGGGGCGTTTGCAAGCGTCGCGCCGCGTCATGCCGTTGCAACTTCTCAGGAAGAGAGGTATCGGTAGCAGGCTGACTTCACGCCATCTTCGGTATTGCGCCCACCGATGACGGCCGCGACCTCTCCCCAAGTCAGGCAGCGGAGGAAGCGGAGCCTGAAAATCATCCGCGTCTGGTCGTTCTCGATATTCTCCACAAATTCTGTGACGGCCGCCTCTGCCCGGTCGATCTCCTCTTTGAGATACCGGATTCGTTCCGTCATATCGGCGATCTCAACAGCCAGGTCGCCCACCTTGTCCCGAACGCCCGGCGCGTGTGGCATCCCGCTCAAATTCTGCGCTCCGGGGCAAGCCGCGGCTCGTAGGGATTGCAGGATTTCTTCGTCCCTTTTCAGCCGCTCGCGCAACTTATAGTACTGGGACAACTCTTGTAGCGTCATATTGGCTCACCCCCTGTTTTGGTCACTTGCGCTTGAACTTCCCCGCCTGCGGGCAGGTGCTGAAATGGGACACATAGCCGAAATCCGTCAGTTGATCCCTTTCTCCGGCGAAGTCGCAGCTCATCACCTTTCCTCGCATGGTAACGACCTTTCCCGGAGCCCCGGGTCTGGCCCAGAACGGAACCAGTCGCGGATTGCACGGCATACTCTTTCCCGACTCGGTTTTCACCCAAATGATCTCAGCGCCGCACCCTCGACACACGCTTTTCCTCACGGTGCACACCTCCCCCTATCATCATCTGTTCCATCTGCCTTTGCGGAGCTTCTTCAACGGAGACCACCCGGGCGTCCCCGTACCGCTCCAGGTAGAGAGCCAGATCCTCCTTGATACCGATGGCCTGTCCGGGCCTGGCATTGACCTCAATGGTGATAATCAACATAGGTGCCCCCATCTCTTAAAACATTCTTTCTTGGATTCCTTGTGGTTCAAAGTTCATCCACAGGACTTCCTTTCGTTTCGTCGCGGTCTGGGCAATGGCTGTTGCTTCATCTCGGTACCAGCCTGTCAGCGCATCGTCGTAGAGGTCGCTTTCATATCCGGAGAGGATTACCGGCCCGCGATGCGCTTTTAGAGCATCCAGTAGGTCAACGTGGTCTTTTTTGGACATCTCGCACCGATATTGCTTTCCGTGCCGTGTCTCCAGTAGATAAGGAGGATCGGCGTAAATCAGCACATTTGGAAAATTGAACCGGCGTATCAGCTCTACGGCCGGCCTGTTTTCGATTTGAACGCCCCGAAGTCGCTCTGCGGCTTGATAGACAACCTCCGGCGTTTTGCACCAGTAACCTGCAGCGTAGGCGGCCTCGCGGCCCTGCACGTCGTTTTTCCACCCCACTTTTTCGCCGGTTGTGCGGAAACCATGTCCCATCATCATTCTGACATAAAAGTCTACTGCGCGCTGAAATGGGTCAGTTTCTGTGTGTTGCGCGGCCCACGCGCGGTCGTAAACATCTCTGGCGTAGGGCGTCCAATAAATCGCACGGGCCAGCCGCTCCGGGTCGTTTCTAATCCAGTTAAATAAATTGACTACATTCCCATCCAGGTCATTCACCGTCTCTATGTTGGACCTCTGTTTTGTGAACAGTACTGCTCCGCTCCCAAAGAAGGGCTCCAAATAGCTGTGGTGCGGCGGAAAGTGTCCAATTATCCATTCGGCCAGTGACCACTTTGCTCCAGGGTATTTGATTACAGCATTCAACCTTTTACCCCCATGAAGCTTTCCCGAACACCCTTCTCAAATTCGACCACATGGAAGCGGCCGGCCGGGTGTACCCAGACCACCGTCCCGCGCATCGTCTGGGCGTTCTTGGCGTCGCTATCCGAAAAAGAGATGGGCTTGCGGTAGACTACATCGCCCACCTGGACGCGGCCGCCGGTCGCCGGCGCCGGCGCCGGGGCGGTGCGCCCCGATACCGGCTGGGATCTCGCTCGCTTTTTCTTCATTCCAGGCTTCCCTCCCAAGTCCAGAGTCCTTGCCTCCCGGAGGCTTTCACCGGCGGGTCCACTGGGACCATCACATGAAACTCCCACGCATACCGGCCAATCGAAAAGTCACCCAGGTCCAACTCCTGGGGCGACAGCTTCGCCCGGAAGTCCTCTGTAATCAGATTGCAACGGGTCAGAATCGCCTTTCCGACGATGGCCCCGGTAGGTAACTGGTCAAGCGCCCCAGGCCGGATGAAGAGGCCGTCCAGCCGCTCCAGCACATTCCACCCGCTCCCTTCCTTGTCGGCGGCCAGCGCGTCGATAGTTCGACGCACCGGCCGCATGGCGGCGTGAATGGCTATGGGGCCTCGGTAGGCGGTGGCCCAGCTCCGGGTTTCGTATTTCTTCTGGCCGGACACCAGCAGTGAGGCCCAGGGCTGCCAAATGGTGAGGGCCTTCATCCGTCCACCTCCTGGAACAGCTCATGGGTGCCGTCCTGGAGGGCTTTTTCTTCGTCGGACATCTCATATCCGAGCTCGGTGAGAATCTTATACAGGAAGTCCAGGCTTTCGTTTTCCTGGTAGGCGCAGGCCATGCTGTGCTTCGCGGAGTCCCAGCGCCACCAGAAATAATTTACTCTCTCGTCGTCAAAGGACGCGTAGGCGGTAGCCAGAAGAGCGTATTCCGGGCTTTCTTTCGACCGTTCATCAAAGGCCGGGATGTCGATTTCATCGTTCTCGGTATCAATGCCAATGCCCAAGAGCTCGGACATCATGGCGTCGTCGGGATCATCGTGGCCCCGGAGGAGCATCCCAGCAACAAACCGGCAGACAGTCGCCACGTTCTTTTTCGCCGCCGAAAAGTCCTTGATGAATGCGTATCGGGCCTGGTATGCTGCCCTGGAGATAGTTTCAAGCTCTGCGTGCCGGCGCTCCAGCTCTGCCTTGATTCGCTCCGCCTGGGCCGCCGCCTCTGTGTCCTCCGGCTCCTCAACGATCTGGCGATAAAGGTCTACCTGGTGCATTCCCACACAGAAGAAGTAAGCTACGGTGTCCGCGTCATCGGGGCGCGTCACCTCGTCTTTCTTGTTCCAGGTGCCGTAATTCCGCACATACCGCATGGTGGAGTGGTCCACCTTCTCAACCTGAGTCGCAAAGGCGGAAAGGGCCTGCACCCGCTCCGCGATGAGCTTGCGGCTTTTCTCTGTCTCGATGGCGCTGGCCAGCTTCTGCCGGAAGTTGTTGGTGCCGATGGCCTCCAGGACCTCATTCTTCAGCTCCGGGTCGTCGATCTTGTCCAGCTCCATGTAATCCATGAGGTTGGCACCACGACTCACGGAAGCCTTGAATTTCTCCTGGTCGAGCTCCAGTAGCTTCACCCTGCGCCGCACGGTCGTCTGGGAGAAGCCGGACTTCCGGGCGATCTCGTCAATGCTGTCCCCCAGGTCGAGCATCATCTGGAAGCCCTGGGCCTGCTCGTAAAGGGTGAGGTCGGCCCGCTGAATGTTCTCCATGAGCATGGTCTGCACCTGGCTCCGAAGGTCCATATCGGTGATGACGCAGGGCAGCTCTTTCAGCCCGGCCAGCTTCGAGGCTGCGAGCCGGCGGTGGCCGATGACCACGGTATAGCCCTTCTGCCAGGTTTCTCCCGTGATTTCCCCGGTCACGGTGCGGGGGACAACGGTCAAATTCTGGAGGACACCGTTGGCCTTGATGCTGTCGGCCAGCTCGGTCAGGTCGCCCAGGTCTTTCCGGGGGTTGTCGGGGTGAGGATAAAGTTGTTCGACGGGGATGTAGACCAGGCCGCCGTCGGAGGTGTCGTCATCGTCATCGTCGCCCAGCGAAGCAAGGAGGGCTTCGTCCATCCGCTCCCGATCCCGCCGGTCACGGATCTCCTCCTGGTCGTCGATGTAGTAGCCTTTGCGGGCGTTCGCTGAGTAGTATGGGCACTCCAACTCCTTTCGGACATACTCACATTTTTTCCGCTCGCACTCGACCTGCAGTGGGCAGCGGTCATTGATTGATTTTTTCATACAAGCTCCTTTCGTGGCCGGCTTATCCCTCGGCCGGGGAATTTGATGTGATACGGTGCGTCTCGGGGTCCATGTGCCGGAGAAGCGCCTCCAAGGGCCACCGCTCCGGGCAGGTGTATATCGCTTTCCATCGGTATGTATGGACCGGCTGGCTGGTGTTGCCGAGGACATTCGACATGGCGACCGGCTCTTTTCTCTCCAGGAAGAACATCTCACACCTCCTTTCGGGTATATCCGTTCATGCGGCACCACCGGCGCTGAGCCTGTTTCTTCCTGGCCGTGCGGCAGGCCAAGCAGAAGCGATTTTCCTTGCGCTCATAGAAGGTAGCCCCGCAGCGGGCGCAGTATTGCGGGGGTATGCGGCGGAACTCTGTGCAGGAATCGCAGTCCTTGCACCCGGCGGCGCATCCGTCGAAGTCATCCCAGTTCATGCACATAAACCGCTGCCAGTAGGGGTCATACCCGAGGTCGTTCATCCTCTTGCGGAGCAGTGCCGCCAGCGTGGAGAGGTCGCGCCGGACCTGCTGTCTGGTGCGCGAGATATAGAAGCCGTGCTTGACGTCCATCTCCGGGGCTCCGGATCCCCAGGGTCCGTCGCCGAGCATTTCACGCACCTTGTCCATGTTTTCGGTCAGGTAGTCGTTGTAGACCTTGGAGCGGACACATTTCTCCGACCGGCCTACGGCCTTCCCGATGGCGGCGTAGCTGTCGCCATTGCGAATACCGTCAACCAGTGCCTCAAAGTCCTCCGGTGACCATGTCCCGCGCTTCCCGGTCAACTCCATAGCCACAGGCCGGTCTTTGATACCAAGGTCGCGGCAACGGCGGGAAATCGCTCCATGGGAGCGGTGCATCATGTCGGAAATTTCGGCCCACGAATACTTGTGCAGGCTGACCAGCATTTTTAGGCGGGAGTCCTCTGTCGGTGTCCATGCGTCCTTTCTCTGAAGCGCATAGGCCTCATAATCTTTTCGGCGCTGCCCCGGCAGCCAGTCTGGTTCCTCCCCCAGTGCCAGGGGCTCCATTTTGGAGAAATCCAGGAAAGAGCGGTTTTTCTCGGCCCACGCCCAGAATTCACCCAGGTAGACCACACGGATCGTCGATGCTCCCCGCCGCTTGTAGTGCAGGGGGAAGCCCCGGTTTTCCACCCAGCTTTTCATGAAATACTTATCCGATGATGCCCCGAAGCCAAGTGCGCGTGACAGTTGGTGCAGGGTGATGTATTCTCCACTCTCCAGGTAGGGCGGAAGCCCCAGCCGGTTTACCCTTACCATGATAGCGTTTTTTGTGCGGTTCAAGTGGCGGCAGATTCCATCGACCGTCACGGTACCCCAGCTCTCCCGGAGGTAGTTTTCTTCCTCCGCCGTCCATGTCCTTTTCCCAAGCGGCGGCGATACGCGCATTTTCTCCCCTCCCATCAAAACAGTGTCAGCTGGCCGCCCTTGCCCTCGGACAATGTAGGCCCATTTGTGCCTGGCGGCTCCGGGGCCAGCGTTTCCGCCTGGCCTTTCGGAGCCGCCGTGAACAATACGCGATCCATCTGCACCCACAGCCGGCGCCAGTGCCAAACGTCCCGGAAGTACATGGGCGTGTACCAGACGTTTGGTCCGTCGCGAGGAATGAGCCCATGAGGATCAATCCCTGTTATGGGGTGGGAGATACTGTCGTCTATGACCACATACCCAGGGCAGCCCATGAGGCTCAGCTGGATATAGCACATCATCCCTGCCAGGAAGTCGATGTCTTGGGCCACGAACAGCACCGACGTCTGGAAGTTGATGTCGTGGCCAGGGCGGCGGCACTCGTTTGCAAAGGCAATCAGCAGGGCCCCTGCCCCGCAGGCCGGATCATTGACGGCCACCCATCCCTTCTGCTCGATGCGCGCCTTGAAATCGTCACCGTAGGTCATGGTGGACATCGCCCGGCACACGGAGTACGGGGTGAAGAACTGACCCTTCCACTCGTTGCTGAGGCCGAGGGCCATAAAAAGCTCCCCGAGGAGGTCTTGGTCGGGCTCTCGCTCCATTTCCATGGCTACCTCCGCCAGCATCTGCGCGAATACCTCCAGCTCCTTCAGGGAATACCGGGAGGCGTGATTCGTGTACTCCCGCTCCCGGGCCTCCCGGTGAGGGCCGCCCAGGACGTTCGCAATGCTGATGGCGGACATGATGATGAAGTCCTGCCACACTTCCCACCTGGAGTAGCGGCCGCACAAGCCGTCCAGCAACTTGACGATATTCTTTTGGCACTCACCACGGAGACGGATGGCCTTTCCCATGACTTACCCCTCCGCTTCCGGCGCGCCGCCGACGGCCTTCGCCTGGATGGCGGCCTTGGTCTTGGCGATGACGGACTTGACGCCCGCATCGAAGCCGCGCTGGTAGACCGTCTGGAGATATTTCTCCATTTGGGTCTTGTCCATGTGCTTCACGGCCTTGTAGTCCTCACGCCTCATCATCGCTCTCGCCCTCCTCGCTGTCATCGTCATCGGGGAGGTCGCTGGGAAGCACCTCTCGCGGGTCGGAGCCGTTGTAGGGGCCGACCACGCCCAGATTCTCCAAGGCATCCAGGAGGCGGGCGGCCTTGGCATAGCCTATATTCATGCGCCGCTGTAAGAGGGCCGTGGTAGCCTTGTTCTCGCCCCGGACGATGCGGGTAGCCTCTTGGATGTCCGGGTCATTCTCGTCGAGCTCCTCGCCCCCGGGGATCTCGCCGTCGTCCTCGTATTCCTCCAGGGGCTCCGCACCCTCCGGCACGGGCGGGGCCTCGCTGTCGTCGGCCTCGTCCTCGTCGATGACAGGCATTACGCCGGGGCGCAGGGCGTTCTTCTCCATCACGTCCCGGAAGAAGTACTGCTGCCAGTAGGCGATCATCTTCACCAGGACATTCTCGATTTTCCCCCGGAGGGTCTTGCTGATGGTGAAGGTGCCACCGGTGACCTTCGTCTCCAGCACCCCGTCCTCGAAGATCCAGGTCATGGAGGCGTCCGGGCTCCGATAGCCGACCTCCTCGACATTCTCCAGCATGGAAATCTGTGCGTCCATGCCCTGCACGGGCTTGATGGTGAGGGTGATGGGATAGCGGTCTTTGATGAAGCGGAAAACAAGGTCATGCTCGTCGCATAGGCCCTGCAGCTTCTTCTTTTGGGCCTCGTACATAGAAATCTCGCTCATGGTAATCTCCTTTCTTTCAGTCGAGCAGCTGCAGCGTGGCGTTCCACGCCGTATGTACTCGGTATTGCTCCAGGTCGGCCTCAATGACATACTTTCGGCCAAAATGCTCTTTCATGCTGCGCCAGATGGCCCAGGGGATGCGGTAGACCTCGCCGGAGCCAAAGCCGGCCAGAACATAGCACCGCGCCCCAAGGCGCTCGTGCCGGTCCAGGTACTCGCCCTGCTCCCGTTCCACGCGGTCCTGCTCCATCCGCTCCTTTGCCGTGAACTTTGCCTCAAACATGACGGTGCGGCCGCCCTTGATGACGCCCTTATAGTCGGGCTGCGCTTTCTTCTCAAAGAAAGCGATGAACTTTCCGTTGCCCAGGTTCTTTGTCGGGCGCATGGGCTCAGGAGTCTTTTCGATGATGGCGTACCCCCGGTCACGGTAGTAGGCAAAGGAGGCGTCCAGGCGTTCCTCGAAGTGTTTTCCCTTGGCCTTGCTGATTTTTCCCATCAGCTGGCGGAGGGGGTCCTTTTCCTTGGTCATTCGATGTAGCCTCCCAGATAGCACCCGCCGGCGAAAAGCCCGAGTCCCAGGAGCGTCATCCAAAGGATTTCAGGGAAGTCAAGGGTGCCGGTGTCGCTGCCGCCTGCAGCTCCAAGCATGAGGAATAATCCGGCCCAGGCTGCAGTTCCGCAGATTGTTCGGAATTTCTTTTTTCTCATAAGCTCACTCCCAGACATAGGCGTAACAGAACACATGGCCGCCGATCTCGCCCCACACCCGGTCATTCTCTCCGCTCCGGGAGAAGAACACCACGTCGACCGGCAGGATGGACGGGCCATATAGCGCCGCGTCGATGGCGTCATACTGGGCCTGCCCCGGCTCGGCCGCGGACAGGAGGCCGATGGTGGAGAACTGCGGCACCGCAGTACCCTCCCCCTGGTGCAGCACCTCGCTCACGCTGTCCGGGAAGTCCGAGGAAACCGCTCTGTTCAAAACGACTTCGGCCACCGCCTGCTGTCCCTCGGCCGGCTCTCCGCGGGCCTCCAGGTAGATGATCGCCGCCAACTCGTCGCGCTCAGCCTCGGTCATGGAGACATCCGCATATCGTGCCACCACCTTCGGCATCGGCTCCGGGGTCGGGACGACCCCTACGACATAGGTAGGCTCCGGCCGCAATACAGCCGTTTCCTGGGGCGTTGCCTCCGGGGTGGTAGATACCTCGCCCGCCACCGGCTCCGCCTCGATACGGGCAATTACCAGCGTTGCAACGACCGCCAGGAGCAGCGCCAGTACGATACGCTGCGCCCAGGCCCGGCGGCGGTAGCTTTTTCTCGTTCTCATGGACTCAACTCCTTCTTTTTCCCGGAGGTCAGCTGCGCCACCGCCCCGGGCACTTCTTTTCGTATCAGCTTTTCGTACACATCCCGGAACTCGTAGTAGTTCCAGCGCTTTCCGTCCTTGGACACAAGCCCCCCGGGGCCGCCCAGGGCATTGACCACGGCCTTGATATCGCTCCCCGGCGGTAATCGTTGATACCACTCTTCTGGGGACTCTTCCAGGAGCCGGGACCATTTGACATCGTTCCAGGCGCGGTCGATGCGGCTTTGAACGTCCACGCCTACGGCATCAGCTTGCTCTTTGAACTCTGCGATAGAGGGCGGGAATTTGCAGGCCCGGCACAATCGGATAACTGCTTGCTGGCCGGTCCAGAAGTCCACATCGGAGAGGCAGGCTGCCCAGAGTTCGATGGTCGGCCCCAGCTTGGCGACGCCACCCTTGAACATTTCAGCGTTGGGCCACGCAAGGAGCATGACACTAAAAATCTCCGTCATTTCCTTCTTGGTCACGTCATCACCCCTCGCCGAATAGCTCGTGGAGCTCTCGCAGATCCTCCACAGCGCCCTGGGATGTGCTTTTCCGCGTACCGCCCGCAGAAGCCGGCGCCCTTTCAAGTCCCCAGCGTCCCTTGCTGCACTTCCTGATGACGAGGTTCCAGTCCTTCCACTTGTTCTTATTGCCTGTGGTCTGGGCGGCTTCGTCGACGTAGGTGATGCATCGGGTCAATTCGTCCGGCCCCAAGTCACGGGTGAGGCGGTCCATCTCCTCATCGGTGAGGCGCACCCATCCGTATTGGCCGCGCTTGTGGCGCACCTGCCTTTCCGGGGGAGCTTCCGCACCGCCGGACGACGCTGCGCCGGTGTCGCTTTCTGGATATGATGAAGATGGAATTCTTCGCTCCACCCGATAATCGTAAGGCACCGTCACCGTCTCACGCCGGTTGTACTTTTCGGCCAGAAACCTACGGAAATCACTGCATTTTATGGCGCTGATTTCTGCCAAAAGGGGCTTGTCCAGCTTCTCCGACCGTGACCAGTTGTACTTGTCCCAGTTGATAATCAGGAGTTCTTTGGTCGGCGCGGAGTATCGAATAACCTCATGGGTCCTGTCCAGGCGCTTCAGCAATCGCTCCACCGAGTCGGTGTTGTAACCCGTCTCATACGCAATCTGCTTCAGGCTGATCTCATAGCAGCCGCAAAGGTTGGTATGCGGATTTGTCATGCAGTAAAGGTAGATGTACTTATCTTCCGGGGTGAAATCATCAACGATTTTGTTGTCCTCCCAGAACGAGGTGCTCACATTTCTGTACCTTGCCATTGAAATCACCCCCCTTTATGGGAAGCGGGCCGCCGCCCGAAGGGACGGCCCGCACGGGTCAGAACGGGAGCTCCCCGTCATCGTCATCGCCCAGCTCCGTGAAGTCTCCGCCGCCGTAGTTGGATGGCGGATAGCCTCCGGCCGGCGGGCCAGACCGCCCAGCCGGGGGCGGCGCATAGCCTCCGCCATACCCGCCGCCGTAGGCGTCCTGCGGGTAGCCGCCCTGGTAGCCGCCACCTCCGTCCCCGTCTTTCTTGGAATCCCCGAAATACACGTTGTCGGCGACGACCTCGGCCGAGCGGCGCTTGTTTCCGTCCCGGTCCTGCCAGGGGCGGATCTGCAGCCGCCCCTCCACCACAGCCATGCGGCCCTTTGTAAAGTACCGGGATACAAACTCGGCGGAGTTTCGCCATGCTACCACGTCGATGAAGTCCGTCTCTTTCTCCCCATTCTGGTTCTTGAAGTCGCGGTCGACCGCCAGGGAGAAGGAGGCGACGGCCGTGCCGCTCTGGGTGCGGCGAAGCTCTGGATCACGGGTCAGCCGACCCATGATGATGATTCTATTGAGCATCGCCCTCCACCTCCGGTTTGCCCAGGAGCACCTTGTTCCGGGCCTTCTTGATGGCATCCAAAACGGTGCCAACGGCATACTTGTTTTCGCCCAGGATCGTGGCCTCCAGGACGTCGCGCTCCGCCTCAGCCCGCACCAGCTCCTCAAAGCGATCCTGCGGCACCAGCACGAAGCCGGGCTCCAGGCACAGCTGCGCCAGCAGCTCCTCGGGGCTTCTCTTTTCATCCATGTGAACTTCCTCCTCTCGTTTCGTTCTCGATGATATGAATGGCCTTGCGACACTGCGCCACATCGAACATCCCGATATGGGTCTGCTCCACGGGCAAGCCCATCTTCTGGGCCAGCCATCCATAAGCCGCGTTGCGGTGGCCGCGGAAACGCCCCCGCTGCCACAGGGGGTCGAAAACGGCGTGGGCCCGCTTCTTCCAGTAGCGGAGCTCCGCGTTGGCCAGCCGGCCCAGGGGCTTGTCGGTGCCCTTGTGAACACCGACGTAGGCCATGCAATTCCGGCAGAGGTACATCATGCCGTAGCTCTTGCCGTAGACGACCTTGCTGTCCACATACTCAGCCTGACAGCCGCAGTAGTCGCAGTAAACTTTTCTCATTCCTTATTCCAGTCCTCCTTGTACCGGGCCAGCTGCTCCGGGGTGTCCGTCTCGATGCCCAGCTCCTTGGCTACCTCGATGGCACCGTCAATCAGCCGGGCCATTTCCTTGCTGTCCATGAGGTGCGTCTGCTTGTAGACCAGGTAGCATTTGAACATCTTGCCGTTCTCCACGCGGGTGTCAAAGCATTTCACATAGGGGTAGATGGTGGACACATCCACGGAGGCGGGGAGCTTGAAGCCCACCGTCAGCCCGTCGGCGTCCTTGGCCAGCGCCCCATACTCCACGACGAGGGAGGCTTTGGTAGCTTCGTCGCTGCCGCCGCGCTCGGCGGCGATCTTGTTCACCAGCACATGGAAATAGGCGTTGGCGGATTTGGAGCGTTTCTCCCGGTACTTCTTGATTTCGATGTCCAGCTCGGCGTCTTTCAGCCGCTCATAGTCCTCGCGGTAATCCCGGTCGACCTCCACGGTGATGCGCTGCTTGCGGTTGAGCCCGATGGTCAGGTCGACCAGCCGCCCCCTCATAGGGCCAGCCATTTTTCTTTGTAGAGCGGGGCCAGCTCCAGGGCATCCAGCCATTCCAGAAAGTCTGAAATGGTGGGGATGATGCTGGGCGTCTCCTCGCGGTAGTACCGCTCCGTCCAGACCTCGGAGCCGTTGCTCACCAGGTAGGTGAAAGACTTGGCCTCCGGGACGATCTCGAAGTAGGTAGGGTGCTGGGTGCTGCTGAAATACTTGCCCCGGTCGTAGCTGCTGGAGAATTTGATGTCCTTGATGTCGCCAGCCTTGAGGCAATCCAGCCGGCCATACAGCACCAGCTCAGTGTCCCGGACGGTGATGATCCGGCGGGCCTTGTACTGGAGAATGCCACCCCGGACATACCCGGCGACCTTTTGCGCGGCGTCATACCAGCGATTTTGAGTGTCGCCGGCGCCGTTCACGATGTCAGTCACCAGGTCCTCGAAGTCGATGCCCTTCTGCATGGCCTCGGTGGTGGGGGTCGGCTCCCGCCGGAGCACCTGGAGGAACTCGGCATAGGGGTCCCGCTCGGTACTGGCGTCCTCGTAGGGGTTTTCCTTCATGGCGTAGAGCCAGGACGACAGCAGAGAGTGGGTCATCAGATACCGGGCCATTTACTCCGCCCCCTTTTCTCCCTCCGCCGGCGCTGGGGTGTACTTTTTCAGCACCTTGTCGTAGAACAGCCCGAGCTCCTTGATTTTGGCGTTGAAAGCCGCGTTGACTTCTTTCTTGGAGGTCAAGGCGTGGTTGACGGCCTTGATTTTGGACATGGCGGCGTTGGCACTGTCGGCATCGGTGATACCAGCGACGATTTTCCGCCCCTTGGCCATAGCCGCCTCGTAGGCTTCCTGCTCCTCTGCGTTCTGAGCCACTTCTGCGGCGGAGAGCGCGTTGTACTGGGCAAAGAGCCGGGTCAGGAAGTCGTTGGGCTTATCCGGGCCCAGCTCGGGGACCTGCCAAACGCCGTGAATGCCCCGGGTGCCCTTGGCGAAGTACCGCTCGCAGTTGGAGAAGCCGATGGTGCGGTTGTTGCCCTGGATCTCCACGAAGCCGCCCAGGTCCATCGGCTCCCAGACGTTGTTCTTGGTCTGGCCCTCGACCTTGATGCGTAGCCGGGTGTTGTCCCCGTCCTTCTCCTCGATGGCGTGGAACACCACGACGATGTGCTTGTCCAGCTCGTAGAAGCAGTAATCCATGAGGCGCTGGAACTCGCGGCCGATGAAGCCGTATCCCTTGAGGGAGAGGGAGCCGTCCCGCTGGCCATACTTGACGTCTTTCTTGATGGCCCACTGAGACATGAGGGAAATGAGCTTCCCGCCGGTGTCAAAGACCAGCGTGTCGAAGTCCTTGACGTTGAGGGGGGTCAGGTCCTCCAGGATCTCGTCGTAGCTCTTGGGCTGGATGTAGGGCTTGCGGTACCGGGGCTCGATGCGGTCGATGCCGAAGTCCACGTCAATGTGCAGGGGACGGGGGGCGGACAGGGCCAGTGTAGACTTACCGATGCCAGGGTAGCCGGCAATCAGCATACGAATCTTCTTGGTGCCCTCCTGGATTTCGTTGGGATTTCTAATCATTGTTCTGCTCCTTTCAGCTTGAATGCTTTAATAAGTTCCTGCGCCACCTTCTCGGCGCGGTCTTCGGGGATGCCGACGATGTCCCGGCCATCCGGCGTCCATCTCTCGGCCATGATGACGATGTCTCCCACGATGGGCGAGCCGTGGAACTGCGTCCCGTAGAGGAGCGACCCGGCCCGGTTGAGCGGGAGGTCTTTGAGCAGCCCCTCTTCGTTGACGATCATGCAGTACGGGGGCTGGAGGCCCTGCGGATGAACGAGCTCGATGTAGCCACCGACAACCGCCCCCAGGCTTTTATTGAGCGGGGCCGCAAAGTCCCGAACAGAGACTTCGTCCGCGGTGGTGATGACTACGCCTTTCACCGGGACACCCCCGTTCTGGTGAGCTGGATCAGCTCATGGCACCGGAAGCCAAAATTATCTCGCCGATACATCTCGGTCAGCTTGAAGTGAGCCTCGTCGTACACGCTGGAACAGTTCAAGAGGCCCTCGGTCTTGTCCGGGTGGTAGGCTCTGAACGCAGCACAGGCCGCGTGGCCATCCGGGGCCTCGACCTCCGTCCAGCCGCCGACAAACGGCTGGCCCTAGGTGCCGTAGGTGAAATAGAATTTAGGCATCTTCGCTCCTTTCAGGGAAGCAGTCTTCAACTTCCCATGCGTCCTTGGTTTCCATGCACACGTCGCAGCCGACGTATGCACCGCATCGGTCTTTGTAGACGGTTTCGCACTCCTCGCCGCAGATGGGGCAACGGGGGCAGCGGGGCTCCTTTCCGTCCGGATAGCCGGTGCGCTCCAGGTTTTGCACGACCGGGTGATCCGGCAGGTCATAGTTCACGCTTCCACCTCCCCGGCAAGATACCGGCGCACCAGGGCGGTCATGAGCTCCTGGGCGGTGGCATATCCATCGGCTTTCATGCGCTGTTGCAACGCCTCCATATCGGCGTCCTCCAGGCGGCAGGTGATACGGCCCGTCAGCCGGTGGCGGTCTTTCTTCCGCCGGCTGACCTTGGTACCGCCAGGGGCAAATTTCTCATACAGGGCCTTCATGGCATCCGGCCGTATAGAAATTCCGTAGTCGTCGCCGTTCTCGCACTTGCTCTGCATGGTCTTGTCGTACTTGGGGTAGAGCCCCTGGACGACGGCCACCATGTCCTTGGCCGGCAGGCCCAGGTCAATTCGGAGGGCTCTCAGTTCATTCTCGGCCATAGCGGCACCTCCAGTCGCCCTTGACTTCCAGCTGGCCGGCTGATAGACTGGGCTTGGTTCTATTTTCGTGAGGTCGTTCCCGTAGCAGCGGGGGCGGCCTCTTTTCTGTCTCCCGGCAGTCGCACCGCTCTCCGGGGTCGAGATGCGCACCGCAGAGGGAGCACACTCTGAAATACATGGGGGTATATCAGCTCCTTTCATCTCCCATTTATGCTCGCCTGACTTGGCGCAATGCCCGAGCCGCCTTTACGTCCGGCCGCGCCGGGTGCGTCGCGCGGGCCAAATACTCAGCTAGCGCCTCTTCGGTAATCCAAACCTTCCCGCCGGGCTTTCGCTGTATGTAGGCAAGGTGGCCGCTATTCCGCTCGGCGTCCAGCGTCATAACCGTAATGCCAAGCCGTGCAGCTGCTTCTTTGCGGGTCAACAGTGCGCCCATTGCATCAACTCCTTTCGGTCACTTTAAGTGACATCAATCCTCAAAAAAAAGCTGCTGGATCGTCACACCGAAGTAATCAGCAATCCTTTTCTTGACATCGTCCCGGGGGATTCGTTTATTGCACTCATACATTCCGAGCGCGGAAGAGGAAATACCAATGGCCGCAGCCACCTTGTCCCTACTCCGATCCCCACGAAGCTCCTTAAGGCGTCTCCCAAGGTCCATACTTGTCTACCCCCTTTCTCATTTGGCTGTCACTTCAAGTGACAAACCGAGCATACCACAGGCCGCTGGGCTTGTCAACACTTTCCGTGACATTTTTTCTTTTTCCTCTTTACTTTTGTCACATTTCGTGATAACCTTGCATTGAGGTGATTTGCGTGAGTAAATTTTCCGATACCCTTGTCTATCTAAGAAAAAGGGCGGGTTTTTCGCAGCAAGAGTTGGCCGATAAGATGGAGGTTTCCAGAAGCTTGGTCGGTATGTATGAGTCCGGGCAGCGGATGCCGAGTTACGAGATGCTGGAGGCCCTGGCCGACATCTTCAACGTCAATATTGATTTTCTCACTGGCCATGAGGACAGCGGCGAGATGTCGAAGGAATTTAGGGAGAAGCTGGCCCACATCATCGAAACGCGGGACAAGGCCGATCTGGCCGCAGCTGGCGTTGACTTATACGAAGTGGGGCTCATTATCAACGGGGCTGTCCCGCTTTCTTTGGACATGGCTTGCCAGTTGGCGGAGCAGCTCGGCGAAAGCCTTGACTCGATGCTTGGGCTGGATGCAGCAAAGTCCGCCCCCGGCAGCGGGAGCGGACTGGACATGGAAATAATCAATATGCTCATTTCTCTTTCTGATGACAAGAAGGCAGAGGCGGTGAACTACATTCGCTATCTTGCAAACGGCGCAAGAAAGTGATCAGCTCCTGCTTTTCAGGGGCCGACAGTTGCCCCAGCATGTGAATTACCTCTTTCCACTCGGTCGCTTTCATTGATTTCAGCTCCTTATCGAAAAGTAGCTGCCGGCAGTATCGTCATTATAGCAAAAGAGAACAGATTTTTGTTGGAAACGATATAAAATTACTTTTGACATTATTCGCAGATATACGATGAATTTCATCAACAAGGAGGGGTCTTTGTGAATAAAAAGCTCCGCATGATGCTATTACCTGTCCTGTGCGCCGCCCTTGTCTCCGGGTGTAGCTCTGCACCAGAGCAGGCAGACCCTATCACAATAGAAGTTTTGCCCGGGGATATAGCCTGTGGAGATGCATCTATTTCACTGTCTGCGGTTTCTTTTTGTGAAGTTTACGCCGATCACGGCTACACTGGCTATTGCGTAGCGACCGTGGATAGGGCTAACCTTTCCGATGACGATGTGTATTGGATGCTGAACAGGGATTCCGGGGATATCCAGGCGGAACTTCAAGTTAATGCTTATATCTCCAGCGAGGGTAATGCTCTTGATGGCGAGCGGATGTCTCAGCTCCAGACCATTTACAACAGCGAAAATATCTATTTCATGTTTTACACCCAAGATGTCCAGCGTGAACATCTGGATGATTTTGAAATCAGCCTGCAAATAATCGCGTCGCCACAAAAAGACCTGACGGCAACAACGACCCAGTATTACTACTACGGCCAAAGCGCCGAAGCTGGTGTGGATTACTCTGACTACGATAGCGTTCTTTCCGAAGCTGAAAAAAGTGTCCTTGTTGACGCACTCAATGCGAAAATTGACAGCTTGAGTTGATGTCAGCGTCTGCTCAGCTACCGATTTTTTGGCGAGCACGATACCGTATGCAATACGGTATCTATACTGTTCGCGCGCGCGCACTGTTTCTGTATCTGTTACTGCATACTGAACTGTAAGCTGTATCTGTAACTGGGTACTGTAATCTATCTAAGCAAGTCTATCAGTAGAAGAACAGGGGGTGACAATGTGGCTCGGCCCAAGAAACCGACTTATGAGTGGATAGAGAGCCGGAAAGAATTTCGCAAGCGCATAAAGGGGCCGAACGGAAAGTACATCGCCCTCTACGCGCAAACCCCCGAGGAGCTGACCGAAAAAATCGCCGTCGTCCAACGCCAGATCGAGGAGGAGGTCTACCGCAGGGAAAACCCTACCGTCAAGGATTATGCCGAGAAGTGGCTTACTATGCAAGCCGCGCACATCCGAGCCACTACACTGGCTGACTACACCTCCAAGGTCAAAATCTACATCATAGCGCCCCTGGGGGAGAAATACATGGCCGAGGTGACACCGGACGATATTAAGCTGGCGATCTCCAAGGCAGCAGAGAAGTCAGCCTCTATCTACCGCAGCGTTCAGATGCTCTACAAGATGATTTTTGGCTCCGCTCTGGAGAATCGCATCATCGACGAGAGCCCGTGTAAAAACCTCAACCCCAAGGGAGGGCGGGCCCCAAAGGAGAAAAATGCGCTTACCGATAAGCAGGTCAGTATTTTGCTGGATGCCATCCGGGGATTACCGCCGTATCCGTTTGTCATGCTCTGCCTATATGCGGGGCTCCGTCGAGAGGAGGCCCTGGCGCTGCAATGGGATAGCGTTTTCCTGGAGGGGAGCGCCCCTCACATCTCCGTCTGCAGGGCCTGGCACACTGAGCACAATAGGCCAGTCATATTGACCGACCTGAAAACCAAGGCGTCCAAGAGGATCATCCCGATCCCTCCCCAGCTGGTGGACTGCCTAAAGGCCGTCAAAGAAGCAAGCCAGTCTGAGTATGTGATTTACAACCGGGACGGTGGGCCGCTATCCGGTACCCAGTGGGCGCGACTCTGGAAGTATGTAACCGTGCGAAGCACAAAGGAGCGCACATACACCAGATATGTCAAAGGCCAGAAAATCAAGCACACGGTCACGCCGGTGCTTGGAGAGCGGGCCGCTCACAACAAGACCGTCATTTACAGCATGGACTTCCAGGTGACGCCGCATCAGCTCAGGCATACCTACATCACGAATCTGCTCTTATCTGGCGTTGACGTCAAGACCGTTCAGGTGCTGGCCGGCCATGAGCACGCGAAAATCACCCTGGACATCTATGCCCACTTGACCTATAATCAGCCCAAAGACTTGATCTCCAAGGTCACGGCCGCCTTCGCTTCCAGCCCAAAATGAGGTTCATTTTGAGGTGCATTTTTGGAGATGTGGCTTATACCCGTTGAAAATAAAGGGGATTTCACCAGAGGGCGCAAGAAATACGGTCTGAAGGCCGCCCGCCGTGCGCCTCAGTTCAGCAAGCGCTGATTTGTCTGTCGCATTCGGAAAGCCGCCACAGACGTGGCGGCTTTCCTTGATCAGAGAGGAGAACACGGGATGCTGGAATACCGTTTTGACACTCAACTGCTTATCGAGGGGGAAAACCTCTCGGAGGATGGCATTCACGACTATATCACGCAGAACATCCCCGGCGACTGCCTGCTGGCGGTGGGGGACGAGGACCTGATCAAGCTCCACTTTCACACCAACGAGCCCTGGAAGGTGCTGGAGTACGCCGCTTCACTGGGGGATATCTTTGATATCGTGGTAGAGAACATGGAGCGCCAGGAGAACGGACTGCAGGGCTGAAAATACATCGGAGGAGCGCCGCTCCTCCGATGTATTTTACTTATACCAGGGAATAGAGCACAAGCCCCGCCGCGCCGCAACCCGCCATGACCCAGATGGGGTTGGGCTTCCACCGGCGCAGGACGAACAGGGCGGCGGCAAAGAGGGCGACCGCCACAAAGTCCACGCCGGAGAGCAGACGGTTTCCCGCCAGCAGGGCCCGGAGCAGAATGGACAGGCCGGAGGAGGCGATGAGGGCCACCACGGCAGGCCGCAGGCCCTGGAGCACCCCCTTGACCAGACTCAGATTGCGGTATTTGTAGTAGAACCAGGCCAGGGTCAGGGCCACGATACAGGAGGGTAGGATACAGCCCAGAGTGGCGATCAGGGCGCCGGGGAGCCCAGCGATCTGAATGCCCACAAAGGTGGCCGAGTTCAGGGCGATGGGGCCGGGAGTCATCTGGGAGATGGTGATGATGTCGGTGAACTGGGAAATGGTGAGCCAGCCGTTTTGCTCCACCACCTGGTGCTGGATGAGGGGTAGGGCGGCATAGCCGCCGCCGAAGCTGAACAGACCGATCTGGAAAAAGCTCCAGAACAGGCGGAGCAGAGTCACGACACCGCCCCCTTTCTTCGGCTCCACAGGGTGTCGGCCGCCCCGATCAGGCCGCAGCAGAGGATAATAAGGACCACGCTGACCTCGGCGAACCAGGCCGCGCAGAACGCCGCCGCCAGGACCGCGGTGTAGAGCGCGCGCTTTTGCCGCAGGACGCCCCTTCCCATGGTGAGGACCACATCGCAGATGACGGCAGCCACCCCCGCGTTCATGCCCCGCAGGACCAGACTGACGACGCGGTTGTCCCGGAAAGCCACGTAAAACAGGGAGATGACCGACAAAATGATTAGGGGGGGCAGGGCGGTGCCGCACACCGAGACCAGGGCCCCGGGTACACCGGCCATCCGATAGCCCACCAGAATAGAGGTATTGACCGCCATGGCCCCCGGCGAGGACTGGGCGATGGACACCAGGTCCAGCATCTCCTCCTCGTCGATCCAGCCCAGACGGCGGACAAACCGCTCCTTCATCAGGGGGACGATGACGTAGCCGCCCCCGAAGGTGAAGGCGCTGAGCTGAAAGGTGGACAAAAACAATCTCCAGAAAGAAAAATTCGCCCGCTGCAAGGGTATCCCTCCTTTGGCTGATCTCAGTATACCACTTGTCAAACAATTATGGAAATACTATTATATGATAGAAAACATAAGGAAATTACGATGGAGGGAACAACGCGACCCGGGCCTCGGAAGCCCAGCCCACCGTGAGCCAGGCGGTGGCCGAGCTGGATGGGTATTCCGGGGGAGGGTCAAACCTTTGAGCGGCTGTCCCGGCGGCTCCACCTGACGGCGGCGGGAGAGCGCTTCCGCTCCTACGACTCCCACGTTGCCCCCCCCCTTCGACGAGATGGAGAAGGACCTGCGGGACTGGGACAGCTTCGGAATCCTGCGCGTGGGGCCAGCATTACCGTTGGGAAGGATTGCTTTCCTCAGAAAGATTTATGCCACACTTCAAGGTCTGACTGACGTCAAGCACAAAAGCTCCCCCCGCATCGCTGCAAAAGCGTACCCACACAGCCTGCGGGTTTGAAGGGAAAACAGCTTTGTATTCGTCCCTCCTCTTGCGAAAGCACAAACAAGAACAGGCCCAGCCCGGGTTTGACCGGGTAGGGCCTGTTCTCTCTGTTTCGTGTTTTTCTTTCCTTGCGGGATGTGAGGCCGGTTCCGTTCCGCCTTACCGTGCTTACTGGTCCAGATGGGCCTTGAAGAAGGCGCCGCTGCGCTCCAGGCACTCCACCGCCTCAGGCATCATGCGACCGTAGTGCATAAAGGCGTGGAGGACGCCGGGAACGATATCCACCTGAGTGGGCACATTGTAGAGCTTCATAAACGCCTCCAGGGTCTTGGTATTGTCCAGCAGGGGGTCCAGGTCACCGCAGCACATATAGACAGGGGGCATTCCGAAGGACAGGTCGTTGAGGAAGGCGGCGTAATAGGGGTTCTCCTGGTCTTCGGGGGTGGCATAATAGTTGATGTAGGCGGCCAGGTCGGAGCGGCGCATCCCGTCCAGCAGAGTGCCGTAGAGCCGGAAGGAACAGGAGTCCATCATACCGAACGCCCCATAGTACAGCAGCAGGGCCTTGACAAAAGCATTGCCGCCGGGGGTGTCTCGAAGGTAGAGGTTCAGCCCCAGAGCCAGATTAGCTCCGCCGGAGTCGCCGCCCAAGGCCATCTTGTCCGGGAGGATGCCGTACTCGGCACCGCGCTCCTGGAAGTAGCGCACCACCGCGGCGGCCTCGTACAGAGGGATGGGGAATTTGGCCTCAGGGGCCAGGTGGTAGTCCACACCGATGACACAGCAGCCGCTGGAAGCCATGACAGAGCGCATCATACGGTCATGGGTGTCGTTGCTTCCCACGGTGTAGCCGCCACCGTGGATAAACACCACCGCATAGTGCTCTGGCTTGTCGTCGGGATAGTAGATCCTGGCGGGCACATCCCCTATGGGGCCGGGCACCATGACCTCCACGGTCTTGAACGCCTCGGGGCCGCCTTCGTTCCAGAAGCGGCGCTCCTGCACATACTTCACCCGAAGCTCATCCCAGGAACAGTTGGTGTCGAACGCATCGGCAGCGTGTGCGGCCTGATAATCGACCACCTTCCGCATACTCTCGCTGAGCAGGGGATAGGGATCGGGCTTGTTGCGCTCATAGTCGGGCTTGCGGTCAGGCATGAAGAATTCCATGATGAATACCTCCTTATTCTTTTACAGCAGCTATTTTGGGAGCCGCTTTAGCGCTCCGGCGGTGTACTTGCCAGGTGGTAGCGATCTGCCCGCGCAGCGCCAGGCACTCCGTTTTGACGATGCATACGGCGCTTACCGCTGATCCATAGCGGCCTTGAAGCGGAGCAGGGCCTCCTCCAGCACTTTCCGGGTGCAGGCCAGATTGATCCGCTCAAAGCCGTCCCCAGCTGTGCCGAAGATGTAGCCATCGTCCAGGAACAGTTGGGCCTTCTCCTGAAGAAACTTGGCCAGGGTCTCGCCGTCCATGCCAAAGCAGCGGCAGTCGAACCAGCACAAATAGGTGCCCTCCAGATCGGCTACCCACACCTCAGGGAAATGCTTCGCCATGAACTCCTTAAAATAGAGGTAGTTGCCCCAGATGTGCTCATTGAGCTGATCCACCCACTCGGCGCACTTCATATAACCGGCCTCCAGAGCCCGGAGGCCGAAGATGCTGTAGGTATAGCAGCCGGAGATGTTTACCTCGTTGTTCAGCTTATCGCGCAGCTCGGGGTTGGGGATGATGGCGTTGGCCACGCAAAGGCCCGCCAGAGAGAAGGTCTTGCTGGCGGCACAGCACATGACGCAGTTGTTGGCGTACTTCTCTCCCAGCGTGGGGTAGCTGACGTGCTTGTGACCGGGCATGATGATATCGAAGTGAATCTCGTCGCTGACCACCAGCACGTTGTGCTTCAGGCAGATATCGCCCATACGGCACAGCTCCTCTTCGCTCCACACCCGGCCCATCGGGTTATGGGGGGAGCACAGCAGGAACATCTTGCACTGCTTGGCTTTTTCCTCAAAGTCGTCAAAGTCCACCTCATAACGGCCTTCCACCAGACGGATGGGGCTCTCCACCACTTTGCGGCCGTTCAGGTTCACCGCCCGGTAGAAGGGGTAGTAAACAGGGGTCAGGAGCAGCACATTGTCCCCGGGCTGGGTGAAGGCTCGGACGGAGGCGTACAGCGTCTGGACCACACCGTTGGTCTGGATGATCCAGTCCTTCTGGATGTCCCAGCCGTGGCGGGTGGACAGCCAGTGCTTGACGGCGTCGGCGTACCGCTGGCCCCACCAGGTGTAGCCCCACATGCCAAACTCGGCGGTGCTCTTCAGCTCCTCGATGATCTCAGGCGGGGAGAGCAGTTCCATATCGGCCACGGACAGGGGCACCACACCCTGGGCGGGGTTGGGGCCGATGGCATCCCACTTGGCGGACTCCATGCCCACACGGGAGTGGGCGGTGTCGAACTCAAATTTCATTGCTGAATCGTTCCTTTCTCGGATCTTTTGCTTGGCAAGCAAGTGGGGAAACGCGGAGCAGCCGCATGGGGGCAGCTCCGCGTTAGGGGACGGGGATTACTTCGCAGAGGCGGAAGCGGAGCTGCGGTATTTCTTGATGAGGCGCTCAGCCAAGAAAGAGCACACCAAGCCCAGCACCATGGCGCAGCAAGCGGCAATAAATATTTTTTGGTAGCCGCTTGTGCCGGTGGGGTCAGCCTCCAGCCACTTACCGCACAGAGAGGTGTAGAAGGTGTCGGGCAGGAAGCCGATTAGAGAGGCGATGCCGATGACGCTGCCCACGACGTTCTTGGGGGTGCCGCTCTCGTCCACGGTGGCGTAGTACAGGGCGCGGAAGAAATACACGGCCATGGAGGCGACGATGGTGAGGATCATCACGGGCCACAGTACGGCAGCGGAGGCGGGAACGAGGGTCATGCCCACGAAGCACACGATGCCCACGATGCCGGCCCCGATCATGGGCAGGCTGGAATTCTTCAGCTTGGCGGCCAGCACGGCGGCGAGGGAGGCGGCAATCAATTGACAAATAATGGCCCGGTAGTTGGTGAAGGTGACGGCGATCTCGGTGGGCATGCCGCAGAATTTCTGGAGGTAGGGGGCGTAGTAGCTGGAGGATGCGTACGTCATGGAGCCGCAGAAGATGAGGCCGGCCAGCACATAGGTGATGGGGAGCTTGAAGGCCACGCCCATGGCCTTGATGCTGTCGAGCAGGGAGTCGTTGGTGGCATGCAGGTTGTTGAACTTGGGCATGAGCAGAGCCAGGGCGATGCCCACGGCGATCATGATGACGGATACCACGGCCACGATGGAGCCCATGGCTTTGGAACTATCGGAGCGGAACAGGTTGAACAGACCCACGCAGATGGTGGTGACAATGAGGCCCACCACGCCGCGCATGGCCTCCAGGCTGCCGAACATGCTGCCCTGCTCATCGGCGTCGGCCAGCAGGTTGACACACTTGACGGAGGAGGACCAGAAGGTGAGCACGGTGGTGACCGCCCACAGCACGTGGATGAGCATAAGCATGGAGTAGCTGGGCCAGGTGGCTTCCCACAGGCCCAGGATGCCAGTGCTGATCATGGAGAAGACCAGCAGCTTCTTGGGGTTAAATTTGTCGGCGATCCAGCCGCCGGGCAGATACAGAATCACGTTGGCGATACCGTAAACATTGAGCAGTTTGCCGTAATCCGCGTCCCGGCCCACCAGGCCCATCGCCTCCTGGAGGGGGGTATAATAGGTGTACATGAGGTAGGGCAGCACGTAGATGGTGTTCATGGCCAGAACCAGCAGGATGAAGGTCAAAAACTTGGCGGTTTTGTTTTTCTTCATGACAGACTCCTCCAAAATTTTTTATTTTGTTTGATTGGGCCGAATTGCCGCGGGCTCTCGCTTCTGCTCTCTTACCCCCTCTGAAAGGCAATACCGAGTAAATGGCCAATATGAGCATGTTGGGCTCCGCCTCGGCGCACATGCCGGGCAGGCGGGCCACCGCCCATCCAAGGGCCTTCCTCAGCGGGGCAGCCGGCAAAAGGGGGATATTCCTCTTCGCGACGCAGATGTGAGCCGGTCAGATCAGGCCGTTGTAGGGCAGAGCCCAGGTCAGCAGCAAAAACAGGGTTGTAAGGACCCCCATGACGATGAGGAGCCAGCCGTAACGCCGGTCGATCTGGTACTCACGGGCCGCCCGCTCCCCCTGGGGCAGCACAAGCAGCTTGTCCCGGTAGGCGGACTCCTCCGGCGTCACCGGGCGGAGCTTGGAGCCAATGACCGCGAAGGCCAGGCTGAGATACAGCCCGATGAAGAAGGGGTCCAGAAAGTTGATCAAGATGCTATGGAAGGGGCCTGCCCCGAAGCCCACCAGACACTTCGAGAGGATGAAGCCCAAGAAGCCCGCCGTCATGGACCACCGGGCTCCAGTGGCGGACAGCTTGCCAGACAGAATACTGCCCACGCCGGGCACCAGCCAGGAGGCGGCAATAATGGTGGAGGCAAACCAGGAGATCACTCGCACGCCGCCCAGGCCCAGATAGGCCAGGATGAGGGAGACAATGCCTACCGCCAGCATAATAACACGGCTGGTGTGCAGCTGATGTTTCTCGTCCTTGAACGCTACGGGGAAAATGTCCGAGGTCACCGAGAAGCCCACCACCGACAGGAAGGTGGAGGCGGAGGAGAGCCCCGCGGCCATGATGCCGGCCAGCAGCAGGGTACCCACCAGCTTGGGCATAACGTTGAACGCCGCCCAGATAAGCACCCGCTGGGGATCTTCCAGATTGGGCGCCAGATTGATGACCGAGATGGACATGAGGTTTACGTACAGCAGAAACACGGTGGTGCACACGGCGGCCACCGCACCGGCGCGGAAGATGACGTGCTCGTTTTTGGCCATCAGGTTGCGTCCCGCCTGCCAGGGAGAGACGCCTACAGTGATGAACCAGATGATGCCCATGGTGACGGCATACATCACCGCGCCGAACACGTCGGACGCTCCGGTGCCGGGGATGTTGCCATGATAATCCAACAGGCCTTCAGCGGCGGCGGGGTTATTCATCAGGTTCTCCAGCAGGCTGCCCAGACCTCCCTGGGCGTTGAAGATGTAGGGCCCGGCGATAATGGCGGCCACGATGAACACCATGAACATCATGGTATCGGTGATGATAACGCCCTTGGAGCCGGAATAGAAGGTAAACGCGGTAAAACAGGCCCACGCGATGAACAGGCATAGCTCGTAACTCAGCCCGGTGAGCTCCTGCATGAGGATACCCACGCCGGTGATGCAGGCCAGCAGGTAAGCGGTCAGCGAGATGATGGTAATGATGCCCGCGACACGGCGGATGCGGGGATCCTTGTAGCGGACACCGAAGTACTCGGGCATGGTGCCGCACTCAGACCGGCGGAGGTAGCGGCCGAAGAACAGCGGACCGAACACATAGCCGCAGGCGCACATGGAGTTGAGCAGCACCAGAGTGGTGATATTTCCGGTGTAGCAGAAGCCCTGATCCCCCATAAAGCCATTGACCGACAGCATGGAGGCAAACAGGGTTCCGGCGATGAGGATGGTCGGGGCGTTGCGGCCGCTGACGTAATAGTCGTCGATATCCTTGACCTTACGTCCCGCCGACAGGCCCACGACCAGGTAGACTACGATGCTGACGATGACGCCGAGGAAGAAGACGTTCATGCGCCGCCTCCGTTCCGCTCCCCTTTGTCCTCAGAAGTCCACTTTTTTTCCTCCCACCGCAGATAGATGTTCATGAAAATTCCGGACAAAACCAGGAAGCCGCCAATGAGGATGGAGTAGAGGATCTCTCCCACTTGATCGAGCTCCTTTCTGTGAGGGAGGGCGCCAGTGGAAGGCGCCCTCCGGGTCAGATTGTTGGACAGGCTTTTACAGGCCCATGCGGGAGGAGATGACCATTTTCTGAACCTCAGAGGTGCCCTCGTAGATCTCGGTGATCTTGGCATCCCGCATCATGCGCTCTACGGGGTAATCCCGGGTATAGCCATAGCCTCCGAAGAGCTGTACCGCCCGCCAGGTCACCTCACGGGCAGTCTCGGAGGCGAACAGCTTGGCCATGGCCGCCTCGGAGGAATAGGGCTCCCCGGCGTCCTTGATGGCGGCCGCCCGGTAGACCAGCATCCGGGCAGCGTCCACCCGGGTTTGCATCTCTGCCAACATAAACTGAGTGTTCTGGAACTTGGAGATGGGTCGGCCGAACTGGACCCGATCCTTGACGTACTTCACCGTCTCGTCGATGGCGCCCTGGGCGATACCCAATGCCTGAGCGGCGATGCCGATGCGCCCGCCGTCCAGGGTCATCATGGCAATCTGGAAGCCCTTGTTGAGCTCGCCCAGCAGGTTCTCCTTGGGCACTTTCACGTCCTCGAACACCAGCTCGCAGGTGGAGGAGGCGCGGATACCCATTTTCTTCTCGTGACTGCCGAAGCTGAAGCCCTCCATGCCCTTCTCCAGGAGGAAGGCGGAGATGCCCTTGTTGCCCGCGGCCTTGTCGGTCATGGCGAACACCACGTATACGTCGGCCACCTCGCCATTGGTGATGAAGACCTTGGAGCCGTTGAGCAGCCAGTGATCCCCTTTGTCCTCCGCGGTAGTACGCTGCATGGCGGCGTCGGTGCCGGCGTTGGGCTCGGTGAGGCCGAAGGCGCCCAGCTTTTCGCCGGTGGCCAGGTCGGGCAGGTATTTTTCCTTCTGCTCCTGGGTGCCGAAGTGCTCAATGGGCCAGCAGCACAGGGAGGTGTGGGCGGAAATGGTGACACCGGTGCTGGCGCAGGCCTTGGAGATCTCCTCCACCGCCATGACGTATTCCAGGGTGCCCATACCCACACCGCCGAACTCCTCGGCGACAGGAATGCCCAGAAGGCCGATCTCGCCCATCTTGGGGATCAGCTCGAAGGGGAAGCGCTCCTGCTCGTCCAGCTCGGCGGCGATGGGACGCAGCTCCTTGTCAACGAACTCCCGGAACATGGTCTGCATGAGCTGCTGCTCGTCGTTCCATTTAAATTCCACGGAAAAACTCTCCTTTACGAATGACTTTTCGGGGCTTGGGGCTCAGCGGTACTTCTTGAGCACTTGGCGGGTGGCGATGACGGTCTGGATCTCGCCGGTGCCGCCGGAGATGCGGGTGATGCGCAGGTCGCGGTAGATGCGGCTGACCCGGCTGCCGCAGAAGCCGATGCCGCCCAGGATCTGGAGGGCGTGATCCACCACGATGTTGGCGCTCTCGGAGCAGAACTGCTTGGCGATGGAGGCCTCCGCCCGGGTGAGCATCCCATTGTCCTTGTTCCAGGCGTAGTGGAGCAGCATATTGCGCATGGCCTCGATGCGCATGGTCATCTCCATGATGTGGTTTTGAATGAGCTGGAGCCGGCCGATCTCCTGGCCCTTGACGATCCGCTGGTTGGCGTAGCGGCAGGCGTCCTCATAGGCGCACAGGGCCTGGCCGTAAGCGTTGAAGGCATCGATCAGCCGCTCATAGTCGAAGCCCTTGCTGGTGGCCATCAGGCCGTTGCCCTCGAAGGAGAACATGTCGGACTCGTCGATTTCCACCTCATCGAACCAGATGTCGTTGACGTTCTCCATGTGGATGCCCATCTTTTCCATGGGCTCCTTCTTGCAGTTGGGTACGTTTGTGGGCACGAACCAAAGGGTGAGCTGCTCGGGGTTCTCCGCGTTTTTGGCCAGGGTGAGACAGTAGTCGCTGTCCTGGGCGCCGGAGATGAAGTGCTTGTGACCGTTGATATACACCTTGCCGTTGCGGCGGGTGTAGGTGGTGGAGATGGTGGCGGGGGACAGATCGGTACCCGCATTCGGCTCGGAGAAGCCCTGGGCGAAGGCGGGCTTGCCCTCAAAGAACATGGGCATGAATTTGTCGATCTGCTCCTTGGTGCCATTTTCCAGCAGGGCGTCGGCCTTCACGTGATCCCAGAAGAGATAGATGGGCCCGCCGCAGCGCCCCAGCGCCTCCATCACCAGGAACATGGTGATGGCCCCTTCACCGTCGCCGCCCGCTTCCTCGGGCAGGAACATACTGAACAAGCCCAGCTCGTCCAGCAGATCCCACCACTTCTTGGGGTGCTTGTGCTCCCGGTCGCAGTCCTGAAAGTAGGTCTCCAGGTTTTCCCGGGTCATTGCCTCTTCGATGGCCTGTACCATCAGCTCCTGTTCCTCAGTCGGCTTGAAATCCATACTTGCGTTCCTCCATAAATTCAGTTATTTTGGCGGCCCGTTCCGCTCAAAAGCGGAGAGCCCATCCCAACAGGATTCAGCGGCCCTTCCACTGGGGCGGGCGCTTCTCCAGAAAAGCCTGGGGGCCCTCCTTGGCGTCTTCGGTGCCCTCCACGTACTTCCAGGCCATGTAGCGGCACACCCGCATCCCGTCTTCCACAGAGGTATGGGGGGCCATGTGGAGGATCTGCTTGGCCAGCCGCATGGGGATGGGGGCGTTGGCAGCCATCCGCTTGGCCAGCTCCATCGCCTTGTCCATCACCTGCTCCTTGGGAACCACATGGTTGACCAGCCCCACCTCATAGGCCCGTTGGGCGTTGATGAGGTTGCCGGTGAGGCACATCTCGGAGGCGATCTTGGCAGGGATAAGCTTGGGAAGGCGAACCAGGCCGCCGCTGGTGGCCAACAGACCCACCTTCACCTCGGTAAGGCCGAAGCGCGCGTGGTCGGCGGCCACAATCACGTCGCAGGCCAGGGCAATCTCCAGTCCCCCGGCTACCGCCGTACCATTGCAGGCGCACACAATGGGCTTGGGGCACAGCCGCTCGGTGATGCCGGCAAAGCCGTGCTCCGTCTCGGTAAGACACTCACCATTTTCTCCCAGTGCGGCCAGATCCTCCCCGGCGCAGAAGCTGCGCTCCCCGGCGCCGGTAATGAGGAGGGCGCCCACGGCGGGATCCTTTTCGGCGTGATTGAAGATAGCTTCCAGCTCGTTGGCGGTGTCGGGGTCGATGGCGTTGCGCCGCTCCTCCCGGTTGAGGGTGACGATCAGCACGCCGTCCCGCAGTTCAGTCAGAACGTTCTTTTTGATCTCCATAGTGGTTCACCTCATATTTGAAATCATTGTGCAGTGGATACTCAGATCTCCGCGGCAACACGCAGCCAGGGGTTCGTTTGCCGCTCCCGCTCCAGAGTGGAGTCCTCCTCGTGGCCCGGCAGCACCCGGAGATTCCCCTCCAGTTCTGCCAGACGGGCCAGCGAGGAGGCCATCTGCTCGTCATCGCCCCCCGCAAAGTCGGTACGGCCGATCTCTCCGCGAAACAGGGTGTCCCCGGTAAACAGTGCGTCCCCTGTCAGGAAGGTGACGGAGCCGGGTGTGTGCCCCGGGGTGTGGAGCGCCTGGATGGACAGTCCTGCCAGGCGGAGGCGCTGCCCGTCCTCCAAAGGCCGCAGGTTGGAGAAGGCCGCTACAGTGGGGTAGACCCGGCCCATGTCCCGCTCGGTCAGGGCCTGGGGCACGTCCAGGGGGTGGCACCAGACAGGCAGCTCCGGCCACCGCGCCTGCAGGCCGGGCACCGCCAGAATGTGGTCATAGTGCCCGTGGGTGAGCAGGACGGCCTCCGGGATGAGCCCCAGGCCATCCAGCAGCCGGAGCAGTCCGGGCGCGTCGTCCGCCGGGTCGATAAGTACCGCGATCCCAGGCTTGCCGCCCCACACCACATAGCAGTTGGTAAAGAACTCCCCGGCCACCACGCGCCGTATCTCCATCAGGCATCGCTCCTTTTTCCAAGAGGTCAGATCAGGCTGGCGCCGACCACGCCATCCGCATACAGTCGGTCGATCTCCGCCTGGGAGTAACCCAGCTCCCTCAAGACCTGGGTGGTGTCCTCCCCCAGCAGGGGAGCGCCCCGGCGGATGGGGATGGTCTCGTTGTCAAAGCGGATGGGGTTGGAATAGAAGCGCATCAGGCCGATCTTTTTTTGATCCACCAACTGGGTGAGCCCCGTCTGATTGGCATGGTCCGAGGTGTACGCCTCAATAAAGGTGAGCACCGCCGAGGCGGGCACATCCACGGCCAGCAGCCGGGCTTCGATCTCCGCCCGGCGCAGAAGGACGGTGGCGGAGGTGACGGCCTCTACCAGATGATCTTTGTGGGCCACCCGGGAGGCGTTATCCTTGAAGCGGGGATCGTCCTTCCATTCGGGATGATCCAGCGCTCCGCATAGGGCCCGCCACCGCGCTTCGGTGTCGGCGATGATGACACACCAGCCGTCCCTGGCCTCAAACATCCCATAGGGGGAGGTAAAGCGGTCATGGTCGCCGAAGCGAGCCTGAGCCTGGCCGTGGAGGCTGAAGTCCATAATGGTCTCCTCACAGGCCTGCATCCCCACGTCCATCATGGACATGTCGATGCGGCAGCCCTGCCCGGTGCGGCGAGCGTCGATGAGAGCCATGAGCACCGCGTTGAGTCCGTACAGGCCGGTGATGGTGTCGCCGATGCAGTTGCCCGCCTTCATGGGGGGGCCCTCCGGATCGCCGTTGGAGGCGGCAAAGCCGCTGCGGGCCTCCGCGATGGCATCGTAGCAGGGCAGCTTCCTCAGCGGGCCGGAGGCTCCAAAGCCGCTGAGGGAGATGAATACCAGCCTGGGGTTGAGTTCCTTTAGCTTTTCATAGCCCAACCCCAGCCGGTCGATGGAGCCGCTTTTAAAATTCTCGATGACCACATCGGCCTGCTTGGCCATCTCATAGATCACAGCCTTGCCCTCTGGGGCGGCAAGGTTCATTTCCACACTTTTTTTATTCTTATTGTAAGATACAAACATGGTGCCTAAATCGTTGAGGAAGGGATCCCATGCCCGGCACTGATCGCCGCCGCCCGCCCGCTCGATTTTCCACACTTCGGCCCCCATATCGGCCAACTGCCAAGCGGTGAAAGGCCCGGCCAGCGCGATGGTGAAGTCCAGTACTTTCATGCCCTCGAGAGGGAGTCTTCTTTTCATAGGTCAACACTCCTTTCCCAGCGATGTTCAGACCACACCCTGCCGGCGCAGATCCGCGATCTCTGGTTCCTCCATCCCCAGCTCCGCCAGCACTGGATCGGTATGGGCGCCCAGGGCGGGGGCGGGGGCCGCCGCGTCGTCATCCTGGTCATCCCGGAGAAATTTGGCAGGCTTGCCCAACTGCTTCACCCGGCCCCAAACAGGGTCGTCTACCTCAATAATCATGCTCCGGGCGGCCACCTGCTCGTCGTCCATCAGTTCCCGGACGGTATTGCAAGGCCCTCCGGGCACCATGGCCTCCCGGCAGATGCGATCCGCCTCCTCAATGGTGATGGTGCGGAAGTAGTCCCGCAACTGTTCGTCCAGCTCACCGAAGTAGTGCTTCATGGATCGGGCCGGATCGTGGGCATAGACAGTGCCCTCACCCCAGTCATCCCGCCCGGCTCCGGCGGCAAAGGCCAGCCACTGAGCGTCGCTGCCGATGCTCAGAGCGAACCAGCCGTTTTTGCACTGAAAGGTATCGGTGGGGTTGGTGGTGGGGAAGCCGTTTCCGATGCGCTTGGGCAGGACATTCAGCCCCTGGAGGCCCTGAACATAGGTGTCGTCGATGGAGCAGATGGCCTGCCAGCAGGACACAGACACCTTCCGGCCCTGCCCGCTGTCCTGAGCGTCCAGCCAGGCGGCCATCATCCCGGCGGTGAGGTGCCAAGCCCCGTAATAATAAGAGAGCGGAGAGCCGATGCGGGTGGGCTTGTCCGGCAGGCCGGTCTTCTCAAGCAGCCCGGTGCGGGCCATGACGATCAGATCATAGTCCGGAAGATCCTTCCAGGGGCCTTCCTCTCCGAAGGGAGTGAGCACGCCGTAGATCAGCTTGGGGTTTACCGCTCTGAGCCGCTCATAGCCCAGTCCCAGCGCTGCCAGCCGTGACTCCGGCACATTGGCCACGAGCATGTCGCAGGTGGGGATAAGCCGCCGCAGGATCTCCTGCCCGGCGTTCCGGGTGAGATCCAGTGCCACGCTCCTCTTGCTTCGGTTATAATAGCTCTGGTAAAGCCCCTCGGGCTCGTCCGCCCCCGTGGTGCCCCGGCGGCGGATGGAATCGCCCCGACCGGGCGGCTCGATTTTCAGCACCTCGGCCCCGTAGTCGGCGAACAGACTGCCCGGATAGGGGTTGCCGTCAGTCAGGTCCAGTATCCTCAGTGAAGCCAGTGGTTTCATAGCATTAGGCCGCTCCTTTCTCTGTTCCGATCCATCCGGTGACGGCATTGGCTTCCCCCAATAACTTTCACGCTAAAACAACAAACCGAACCGGATATATCCGCTTGGAAATTGTAAATTACTCTACTTTAACGTGCAATTACAAGATAGCAAATCAAGGGTAAATTCGCAAGCATCAATGTTGCCAAATTTTTAACATCAAAATTGTAGAACCCCCCAAAAATGGAGGGGCGGCAAACAAGTGAAAATATATATAAAATTACGTTTTTTTAATTAATACACAATAATATTGATATTTTATTAAAAATAGTAGAAAAACTGCTTTTAAATCCGGCGCTGGGGTTCTCCTATTTTTCTGTTGACAGCCCAAATGATTTAGCCTAAGATAAAGGCGGATTGTGCAAAAACAAGCCGAGCGCGTCTACTTTAACGAAAAACCAGACCGGGAAGTTTGCTTTTTCATCCATTGGAGTACTCCTGTACGGCAGTTTGGGTCTGGGAAAACGTAGAAGGAAGGTTGGTAGGATGAAGATCATTGTGTGTTGTAAGGTCGTTCCCAACGAGGAGGAAATCCAGGTGCTGTCCAGCCGGGAGCTGAATTTTGCCGGAACGCCCTGGAAGATCAGCCAGTATGATTTGAACGCGCTGGAGAGCGGCAAGCAACTGGCGGCAGGCGGCGGTTCCCTGACGGCCCTGAGCATTGGCAGCGAAGCGGCCCTGGGCTCCAGCAAGATCCAGAAGGATATTCTCTCCCGGGGGGCGGACGAGCTGAAGCTGGTCATGGATGACGGCAAGCCCTTCCAGGACTCCCTCCAGACCGCCAAAGCCATCGCGGAGGCGGTGGGAACCATCGGACAGTATGATCTGGTGCTGTGCGGCATGGGTTCCAGCGACCTGTACTTCCAGGAGGTTGGGGTGCAGGTGGGTGAGCTGCTGGGCGTGCCTGCCCTGAACAATATCACTGGCATCAAGCCCGCCGGAGAGGGCGTCCTTGAGGTAGAGCGCACCTTGGAGGACGAGGTGGAGGTGCTGGAGGTTCCCCTGCCGGCGGTGCTCAGTGTATCCTCCGAGATCAATACCCCCTCTGTACCCGCCATGCGGGATATCATGCGGGCGGGTAAGAAGCCCGTGGACAAGCTGGACTGCCAAGGAGGCGGCGAGCCCTCCCTGCGCATCTTGCAGCAGTTGGCGCCCCAACAGCAGGAGCGCCGCAAAGAGTTGGTGGAGGGCGACGGCGAGGAGGCCGTGGATGCCCTGGTTCGGTTCCTGAAAAAAGAGGGCTTTTGATAGAAAGGGAGGTTAGGAAATCATGTCGATGCAGACGATATTCGTGATGAGCGATGAGGCTTCCGCCCTGTCAGAGCTGTGTGCCGGCGCGGGGGCTGTGGCAGCGCGGGTCACCGCCATTTTGTTCGGCAGTGAGGCCGAGGCGGCAGGTGCCGCCGGGTGCGGTGCGGATCGCCTACTCTATTGCCAGCCCTCCGACGGAGCCGTACCGGAGGACTATGCCGCCGCTGTCGCCCAGGAGGTGAAAAAGGAGGCCTCCGCTCTGGTCATCGTCAACAACACCATCCGTGGCCGCTGCCTGGCGGGTAAGCTGGGCGTTTTGCTGGACACCGCGGTGCTCACCAGTGTCAACGCCCTGGAGCGATCCGGCGAGGAGCTGGTCTGCTGCCGCATGGTGTACGGCGGTATGGCTCAGCGCAGTGAGGTATTCACCAAGCCCTACGGTGTGCTCACGGTGGGCGGCGGTGTATTCGAGGCCGCCGCGGAGCCGGCGCAGGCCGCTGTCGCCCCCTTTGAGGGGCTCCCACAAGGCGGCTTGAAGCGCATCGCCTGTACGCCGAAGAAGGAGGGCGGCGTGGACCTGGTGGCGGCCAAGCGCATTGTGGACGTGGGACGGGGCCTGGCGCAGGAGGCGGATCTGGAGCTGTGCCGGAAGCTGGCTGCTGCGCTGGGCGCGGAGGTTGGCTGTTCCCGTCCAGTGGCGGAGAACAACAAATGGCTCCCCAAGTCCAACTATATGGGCATCACAGGCGTCCAGGTCAAGCCCGAGCTCATCGTGGCTCTGGGCGTGTCCGGGCAGATTCAGCACATTGGCGGCATTAACAAGTCCCGGGTGATCGTGGCAGTGAACAAGGATAAGTCCGCGCCGATCTTCAAAAACGCCGATTTCGGCGTAGTGGGCGATTTGTATAAGGTGGTTCCTGCATTGATCGAAAAGCTTTCCTGAGGAGTCGGCGGGATATATACAGAAGTCCCCAAGACTGCGGCCTGGCAGATGCGCCCATGGACGGGAGCGGTGGCGATGGTGTGGCCGCTCCCGGATGATTTTCCGGGGAATCGATGAAAGGACGACCGGCTCTGGCCTCAGCGGTATAAAAGGTGGGTTTGCTATGACGGATATGGTGGGTAGCCGCACCCTGCGCAGCCAGTGGGATGAGACTGTACGCTGCTATGGGCGGGCGCCCTTTTTGGAATATATCTCCGTGGACGACCAGGTAACGGTATGGACCTATGAGGAGATGGATCGCAAGGTGAAGCAGGCGGCCAACTTTTTCCTGGAGCTGGGGGTGGCCCGGCAGGAGCTGGTGGCCCTGCACTTGCACAACACGCCGGAATATTTGACCTGCTGGCTGGCGCTGGCCCAGATCGGGGCGGTGTCGGTGCCGCTGAATGAACATTACCAGCAGCCGGAGGTTCGCCACATCTTGGAGAAGTGCGGCATCCGGCGGGTGATCACGGAACCCTGTGCTCTGCCGCTGTACCTGGAGTCCGCTCCGCGCCCCATGGCGGAGCAATTGATCTCCATCCGGGGCGGAGAGGCGCTGCCGGAGGGGGTGATCTCACTGGAGGCTGGGATGGCCCGCCAGGAGCCGTATCTTCGGGAGGTTCGGCCGGTGACGGGCGACGAGTTGGCCGTGATTCTGTTTACCAGCGGCACCACCCGTCACCCCAAGGGGGCCATGTACACCCATTGCAATGTGGTCTACGGCGGGCTGATCCATGTGATGCAGATGGGGATGGAACACGGAGATCGGTTTCTCAGCTCTATGCCCTGCTATCACATGGATTTCCAGGAGATGGCGGCCATGCCGGTCATCTGCACCGGAAGCACCCTGTTGATGGTGGAGCATTATAGTGCCCGCCGTTTCTGGGGGCAGGTCTGCCGTTATCGGGCGCAGTTTACCGACACCATGTCCGTGATGAACCGCACCATGCTGATGCAGGCAGTTCAACCCTGGGAGAAAGATCACAGCCTGAAACAGATTTATTTTTCCATGGGCCTGAGCGACGAGGAGAAGGAGCGGTTCGAGGAGCGATTTCGGGTGAGCCTGCTCAACTCCTATGGCATGACCGAGACGGTATCCGGAGTGACCTGCGCGCCGCTGACAGGGGAGAAGCGCTGGCCGTCGGTAGGCAGAGCCGCGCCATCCTACTGCATCAAAATTGTAGACGAGTGCGGCCGGGAGCTGGCCCCCGGCCAGGTGGGGGAGATTTGCGTCCACGGAGTCCCCGGGCGCTCGCTGGTGCTGGGATATTACAAGGACGAGGAGGCGACCGCCCGACTCATTGATCCCGACGGCTGGCTCCACTCCGGGGATCGGGGCTATCTGGATGAAGATGGCTGGCTTTACTTTATCGACCGTTCCAGCGATATGATCAAACGGTCGGGGGAAAACGTGAGCAGCCTGGAGGTGGAGTGTGTGCTCACCTCCCATTCGGATATTGCTGATGCGGCGGTGATCGGAGTGCCTGACCCCATCCGGGATCAGGCGGTCAAGGCTTTCGTTCAGCTCCGGCCAGGCAGCGTACTGACCAAAGATGAGATTACAGAGTACTGCACGCCGCGGCTGGCCAAATTCAAACGTCCCACGATCATAGAATTTGTGGATGACTTCCCCAGGACTGCCACCGGAAAGATCAAAAAGAGTCATCTTCGCTGATATGACATTAAAAGACCGCCTGAACATCATGTTCAGGCGGTCTTTTGGCCGGTCAAGAATTAATGTAACTGGGAATATCCGGGGGAAGTACCACGCTGCTGCAAGACTCGCCCCGGAGCTGGCGCAGCAACAAGGCAGTGCACTCCTTCCCGCCCCGCACGAAGTTGGAGCGGCTGGTGAGGATCTGCGTGTCCGTCACCACAGGAGGCTCCGCGTCGGACAGGGTGGCGATTTTCAGCCCCCTGCCCTTTCCGCTCAAGGCGGCGTTTAGGTGGTTTACCATGACGCTCCAGCAACAAACTACGGCATCCCCAGGCTGAAAGTCGGCAATGCGCGGCAGGATCTCCTGGGCCAGGTGCTGGCTGCATATCCGGTTCAGGTCGGAGTGGCGGTCGCTCGTGCACACGCAGGTGTTGGAAGGCAGGAGAGACACGGAAAACTCCACTCCTGGGTAGAGCTCCGCCGCACGGCGCAGACCCTGCTCCCGGTACCCCTCCTGGAGGCTCTGAACGTCGGGCCTCCAATACAAAATGCGCCGGGCCCCCTCTCCAAACAAGCGGCAGGCTACCTCGAAGGCGCCCCGCTCATAGTCAAAGCTCACAGAGACCAACTCCGGTTCCTCCGGGCAACAGTCGCAGGCCACAAAGGGCAGGGTGTTGTCGATGATCATCTGGCGGCAGTGCTCTTCCGGAGGGTATCCGTCGGAGGAGATATAGATGATGCCGTCGGTGCGCCGTTGCAGAACGCTCTCCAGAAAGTCGGGATACGGAGGGCTGCTGGTGCTGAAATCGAACAGCATGATCCAGTAGCCCTCGGCCTGAAGGCTTTCCCGGATGCCTTGGAGCAGTCCGCTGAAACGGGTGTTGGTCAGGGCCTTTTCCATGGCGACGCTGACGCAGTGGGTGCTGTTGTTGCGCAGGGAGCGGGCGGCGCTGTTGGGGACATATTGCAGCCGCTTGGCTGCGTCCAGCACCGCCTTGCGGGTCGCCGGAGATATCTTCTGGGTGGTGTTCCCGCTGAGGATATAGGAAACGGTGGTATGGGAAACGCCGACTTCCGCGGCAATGTCTTTGATGGTGGGTCTAGCTCTCACTCAAGGGTTCCCCTTTCTACCAGCTGCTGAAGGGGATGTGTGCGGACAGCGCTGGGATATTACGCCATTTTTATAATATTACAAGAAAAAAGTTCGCCTGTCAATGGAAGAACGCTGATATTTGGTGTTATACAGGTGCTATCGGTGCTATTTGCCGGTATGAGGTGTTTATAGAAGGAGAAAACGGATATGGTGTCCGCCAAGCGGTCTGCCAACGTCACTTTTGGGCCGGGAAGGCTCACTTTCCGGCTCTCAGTCTGTCGAAAAGCCCGGATTCTCAACTCGAGAATCCGGGCTTTTCGACAGACTGAGAGCCGGGCCCCGTTGTAACGGAGCCCGGCTTCGGCACGGCGATTTAGAAATACTGCTTCACGCCCTCGGTAGCCAGAGAGGCGTCGGCGCTGATGGTGACCACGAACTTGATGTTGTTGTCCTCACCGAACTTGGCCAGCCAGTTGAGGAAGTCCTCCACCTGACGGTCGCTGGCGTCGCTGGGGATGATTTTGGTCAGGCTGTCGATAAAGATGTGGGTGATATCGTAATTTCCCGCGTACAGGCCGCTGATGAAGCCCTTCAGAAAATCGTAATTGTGCATGGCAAACTCGCCGGAGTTCACTAGGCGGATCTTATAGTGGATGTCATACATCATTTTGGGGCCACGTTCAATGCACACCACATTTCCGCTGGCATCCTTGGCAGCCGTATTGATGAGATCGATCATCTGCTTGGTCTTACCGGTACCCTTGACCCCCATGATCACTCGAAGCATCATAAATCACTCCTTACTTTGTACGCCGGGCTCTCCCGGCCTGTGAAAACCGCGGGGCGATTTCCTTGTCACTATGTTACCATTTCCACAATGGGATTGCAACCAATTTGCGCAAATTCACGGAAAGTTCATGAGGAACCTTCCGATGTCACAGCCGCTGCTCCAGCTCGGCCCGCAGCGCCTCGTATCCAGGCTTGCCCAGAAGAGCAAACATGTTCTTCTTGTAAGCCTCCACACCGGGCTGGTCGAAGGGGTTGACCCCCAGCAGATAGCCGGATACGCCGCAGGCGAACTCAAAGAAGTAAATGAGCGCGCCAATGCTGGCCTCGTCCCGGCCCCCGGCCTCCAGCACCAGGTTGGGCACGCCGCCGTCCACGTGAGCCAGCAGGGTGCCGCGCATGGCCTGCTCGGCCACAAAATCCAGGCTCTTGCCCGACAGGAAGTTGAGCCCGTCCACGTTGTCCGGGTCGTGGGGGATGGCGACGCTCCGGCGGCTGCGGGAGAAGCGCACCACCGTCTCCAACAGGATGCGCTGGCCCTGCTGGATATACTGGCCCATGGAGTGCAGGTCGGCGGTGAATTCCACGCTGGCGGGGAAGAGACCCTTGTGCTCCTTGCCCTCGCTCTCCCCGTAGAGCTGCTTCCACCACTCGGCAAAAAAGCGGAAGGAGGGCTCGTAGCCCACCAGCAGCTCCACCGCCTTGCCGGCGTCATACAGGGCGTTGCGGGCGGCGGCATACTGCCAGGCCAGGTTGTCCCGGCCGGGGACTGCCAGAGCCTCCATCAACTCCCGGGCGCCGGAGAGCAGCCGGTCCACGTCGATGCCTGCGGCGGCGATGGGCAGCAGCCCCACGGCGGTGAGGACGGAGTAGCGCCCGCCCACCGCATCGGGCACCACGAATTCCTCGTAGCCCTCGGCGTCGGCCAGACCCTTCAGAGCTCCCCTGCGGGCGTCGGTGGTGGCGTAGATGCGCCCACGGGCCCCCGCCTTGCCGTATTTCTCCTCCAGCAGGGCCTTAAAGATACGGAAGGCCACGGCCGGCTCGGTGGTGGTGCCCGACTTGGAGATGACGTTTACCGAGAAGTCCTTGCCGTCCAGGTAGTCGATGATGCCGGCCAGCTCGTCGGAGGATAGGCCGTTGCCGGCAAAGAAGATCTCCGGCCGGCCCCGGACCAGACGGCGGTCGGCGGAGCTCGTGAGCTCAATGACCGCCCGGGCCCCCAGGTAGGACCCGCCGATGCCGATGACCACCAGCACGTCGGAGTCGGAACGGATCTTCTCTGCCGCCGCCTTTATCCTAACCAGTTCGGCTGAATCGTAGTCCCTGGGAAGCGTGACCCAGCCGGTAAAATCTCCGCCGGGGCCGTTGCCCTCCAGCACCTGACGGTGGGCCTGCTCCAGTGCGGGCAGGCGGCGGTCCAGCCAGTCCTGGGGCAGAAAGCCCTGGGCGTTGGAAAGGTCCAGTTTTAACATATGTCGAACCTCCTTATATTACTTGTCCATGCTGCTAGTATACACGATAAAGGGCGAATTTCCTAGTGGAAATTGGTGCGAGGCCCCGGAGAAAAAGGCGCCGCCGGTGGGCGGCGCCTTGAAGGGCCCTAATTTTTCAGACTCTGCATGGGGGCCGGGATGCGTCCGCCGCGGCGGATGAACGCCTCGCTGCCGAAGGGATGCACGGGCATGACCGGGGCCGAGCCCAACAGTCCGCCGAACTCCACCGTGTCACCCACGTGCATGCCGGGGGCGGGGATGATGCGTACGGCGGTGGTCTTGGAGTTGACCATGCCGATGGCGGCCTCGTCGGCGATGATGGCGGCGATGGTCTCGGCGCTGGTGACGCCGGGGACGGCGATCATGTCCAGACCCACCGAGCACACGCAGGTCATGGCCTCCAGCTTATCCAGGTGCAGGGCGCCGGAGGCGGCGGCCGCGATCATGCCCTCGTCCTCGCTCACGGGGATGAAGGCGCCGGACAGGCCGCCCACGTGGGAGGAAGCCATGACGCCGCCCTTTTTGACCGCGTCGTTGAGCAGGGCCAGCGCGGCGGTGGTGCCGTGGGTGCCGCAGACCTCCAGGCCCATCTCCTCCAGGATGCGGGCCACCGAATCGCCCACGGCGGGGGTGGGGGCCAGGGACAGGTCCACGATGCCGAAGGGTACGTCCAGGCGGCGGGAGGCCTCCTGAGCCACAAGCTGCCCCATGCGGGTGATGCGGAAGGCGGTCTTTTTCACTGTTTCAGCCACCACGTCGAAGGGCCTGCCCTTGACGGCCTGGAGGGCGTGGTACACCACGCCGGGGCCGGAGACCCCCACATTGATGACGCACTCCCCCTCGCCGGTGCCATGAAAGGCGCCGGCCATAAAGGGGTTGTCCTCCACCGCGTTGCAAAACACCACCAGCTTGGCGCAGCCGAAGCCGCCCCGGTCCCGGGTGCGCTGGGCGGCGGCCTTGACGGTCTCGCCCATCTGCCTCACCGCGTCCATGTTGATGCCCGCCCTCGTGGAGCCCACGTTCACCGAGGAGCAGACGTACTCGGTGACGGCCAGCGCCTCGGGGATGGCGGCGATGAGCTTCCGGTCGGCGGCGGTGAAGCCCTTCTGCACCAAGGCGGAGAAGCCGCCGATGAAGTTGACGCCGCAGGCCTTGGCCGCCTCGTCCATGGCCACGGCGAAGGGGACGTAGTCCTCGGTCTCCGAGGAGGCGGCCACCAGCGCCATGGGGGTGACGGAGATGCGCTTGTTGACGATGGGAATGCCGAACTCCCTCTCGATGGCCTCGCCGGTGACCACCAGCTTTTCTGCCTTACGGCAGATCTTTTCATAGATCTTCCGGCAGGCGGCCTTGGGGTAGGGGTCGGCGCAGTCCAGCAGGGAGATGCCCATGGTAATGGTGCGGATGTCCAAGTGTTGCTGGTCGATCATGTCGATGGTGGAGAGGATGTCGTTGGTGTTGATCATAACACAGCCCCCTTAAATGCGGTGCATGGCGTTGAAGATATCCTCACGCTGGGCGTGGATGACCAGGTCCCGCTCTCTGCCCGCGGACTCCAGCGCGGTGACCAGCTCGGCAAAGGGCAGGTCGGTGTGGGCAGCGTCCACCAGCATGATCATGGTGAAGTAGTCCTGCAAGATAGTTTGGCTGATGTCCAGCACATTGACGTTGTGTTCGGCCAGCAGGGCGCATACCGAGGCGATGATGCCCACCTGGTCCTTGCCGATGACGGTGACGATGGCTCGCATACGATCAGATCCTTTCGTTTCTTGTGGCACGGGGGCGGTCAGCGCACTTCGCTATTGAAGCTCGTCCAGGGTGAGGCTAAACCCGGGCAGGAAGTGCTCCATGAAATAGCCCACCTCGGGCAGCGGGGAGTCCTTCAGGGCCTCCAGGGTCTGCTCCGCTGCCTGCTTGAACTCGTGGTTGCCGGCCTTGAGCTCCTCCACGCACTTGATGTAGGCCGACAGCTTGTCGGCGGCCTTGACGATGGCGTGGAGCTCGCCGCCGGCGTCCTCACCCAGCAGCGGGGCATAGACCTGCTGCAGCTCCGGGGGCAGCAGGGCCAGCAGCCTGCGGGCCGAGACCGCCTCTACCGCCTTGTAGGCGTCCCGGATCTCCGGGTTGAAGTACTTCACCGGCGTGGGCAGATCGCCGGTGAGGATTTCCGGCGCGTCGTGGTAGAGAGCCAGCACAGCGGCCTGGCCGGGGTCAATCTCCCCGCCGTAGACCTCCCGGCGGATCACCGCCAGGGCGTGGGCCAGCACCGCCACCATGTGGGAGTGCTCCTGGATGTTCTCACGGAAGGTGTTGCGCATCAGGCCCCAGCGGCCGATGTAGCGCATCCGGGAGATGAGAGCAAAGAAATGATAGGGCATCCCTATTGCTCCACGAACCGGCCGACGGCCCTGCGAAAGGACTCCCCCTGGGCGTCGGTGCCGTGGACCTCCACCCGGATGGGGGCGGACAGGTCGATGGAGAACAGGCCCATGATGGACTTGCCGTCCACCAGATAGCGGCCGCAGATCACATCCACATCGCAATCCAGGCGGTTGGCCGCATCGACAAATTCCTTGATATCTGCGACAGAGGTAAGCTGAACGGCAAAGCTGGTCATTGTCTTTTCCTCCCCGGTTATGTTAGAATGAGGTAGCATCATTCTAGTACAAACCGGGTTGGAATTCAACGAAGAACCCCCGCCCCATTGTAAATTCAGCCATTTTGCCCATAAAGCAAACCGAAATCCATGCCATTTGTGAGGTATCGCCATGCAAGTCGCCATACACACCCTGGGCTGCAAGGTCAATCAGTACGAGACCGCCGCCCTGGAAAACGCCCTCCGGGCCCGGGGGCACGCGCTGGTCCCCTTTGAGGGCCCGGCGGACGCCTATATCATCAACACCTGCACCGTCACGGCGGTGAGCGATAAAAAGTCCCGCCAGGCCATCCGTCAGGCCCGGAAACGCGCCCCCGGCGCGGTGGTGGCCGTCTGCGGCTGCTACGCCCAGACCGCCCCCGGGGCGGTGGAGGCCCTGGGGGTGGATCTGATCGCCGGGACGGCGGAGCGGATGCAGTTTCTGGACGATCTGGAGCGGCTCTCCGCCGCCAAGGCCGCCCCCAATCGCCCGGCCCCCCAGGTCACCGTGGACAACATCATGGCCCACCGGACCTTTGAGCCCCTCGCCGCCGGCGGTCTGGAGGGCCGCACCCGGGCCATGCTCAAGGTGGAGGACGGCTGCACCAACTTCTGCTCCTACTGCATCATCCCCTACGCCCGGGGACCGGTGCGCTCTCTGCCCCTGGAGAGGGCGGCGGCCGAGGCCAGACGGCTGGCAGAGGAGGGCTACCGGGAGCTGGTGCTCACCGGCATCGAGCTGTCCTCCTGGGGCCGGGACCTGCCCGGGGGGCCCGGGCCCATGGACCTCGTCGAGGCGGTGTGCGCCGCTGCGCCGGGCTGCCGGGTGCGGCTGGGCTCCCTGGAGCCCCGGACCGTGACGGAGGACTTCAGCCGCCGGTGCGCCGCCTTGGACAACCTGTGCCCCCACTTCCACCTGTCCATGCAGTCCGGCTGCGACGCCACTCTGAGGCGGATGAATCGAAAGTACGACACCGCCCGGTATTTTGAGAGCGTGGAATTACTGAGAGGATACTTTCAGGCCCCCGGTCTTACCACCGATCTCATCGTGGGCTTCCCCGGGGAGACCGAGGAGGAGTTTGCCCAGACCCTGACCTTCGTGGAGCGGTGCGCCTTCACTGCCATGCACATCTTCCCTTACTCCCGGCGCACCGGCACCCCGGCGGCGGACCTGCCGGGCCAGGTGCCCAGGGGCGTGAAGGAGGAGCGGGCCCGCCGGGCGGCGGCGCTGGCCACACGTCTGGAGCGGGCCTATCTGGCGTCCTGGGTGGGACAGGCCCTGCCCGTCCTTTTTGAGGAGGAGAAGGAGGGCCTCTGGCGGGGGCACGCCCCCAACTATGTGCAGGTGCGGGCGCAGGGCGCCGGCCTGCACAACCGGGTCCGGCAGGTCCGGATCACCGGCGTCGGGGAGGACTGTCTGGAGGGAGAATTGCTGTGAAGCGGAGAAAATGGCTGGCGGCCCTGTGGGCGGCTCTGCTGCTGCTGACGGGCTGCGCCCCCGGCCCCGCCACGGAGGCGGAGGCCCCGCCCCCAGCGACCTCCGCCCCCGTGGGGACCCAGACGCTAGCGGGCGTGGACTTCTCCGCCTTTTTGGAGGAGGCCAACGCCGCCCGCCGGGCGGTGCTGGAGGATGGCCCCGACCTGGATCTGAGTCCGTGGACGGCGGACTTCCGGGACCAGAACGATACCTTTACCCCGGAGGAGATGGACCGGCTGACCGCGCCGCCGGAAGCCCTGCCGCCCCTGAGCCGGGCGGGGATGGAGGAGGACGTGGAGACTCTCTTCACCCTGCTGCGTACCACCTATGGGGCCTACACATACTTTGGCGGGGACGAGGTGTTCCTGCCCCTCAAGGACGCGGTGCGCTCCGACCTGGAGGGGGAGCGCTACCTGCTCTCCCGGGACTTGGAGAAGGTGTTGGTCCGGCATCTCGCTCCGGTGCTGGTGGACGGGCACTTTACCCTGGGTTCCACCGCCATGCGGGACGGCCACGCCCAGTACATGTACTACGTGCCCGGCCTCTATTTTTCCGACACGGAGGGGTTGGACCCGGCCTACGTCAAGCCCACCATCGGCCCGGACGGCGCCATCGTCCACTGGTTCGCCGCCCTGAGCCACGACGGAACCGACCTGCCGGAGCGACAGGGAGATTACGAGCTGGACTGGGTGCGGGCGGGGGAGACCCCCTGGGACGGGTTGGACGTATTCACTGAGACAGAGGCGGAGGGAATTCCGGTGCTGACCTCCCGGCAGATGTACGCCCGGAAGGGGCGGCCGCCGCAGGAGGAACAGTTGGAGCGCTTCGCCTCCTGCGGCGGCGACTACGCGGATGAGTCCCTCTTCCTCTTTGACCTGAGGGCCAACGGCGGGGGGAGCGACATCTGGATCATGGACTGGTTCGAGGGCTGGGCGGGGCAGCCCGCCGCACCCCGGCGGGCCTTCGCCCACCGGGTGTCTCAGCTTTCCAACAGGCTGATGCCGGAGGGCTACCCGGCGGATCGAATCGGGACCTGGCAGACGGCTGATCTGGAGAGCCGGTGGGCCCAGACGGACAGCGTCGTTCTGGTCCTCACCGACAAGGGGACGGCCTCCTCGGGGGAGACGGCGGTGGAATTCTTCCGCGCGGCGGGGGATGTCCTGTTTATTGGGGGCCCCACCCTGGGCTGTTCCCTGACCCCCAACAACTGTAACTTCTACCTGCCCAACACCGGCCTGCGGGTCTACTTCGGCACGGGCCTGTCCTTCTGCGAGAGCCTGGAGAACATCGACGGGGCGGGCTTCCTCCCCGACCTGTGGGTGGAGCCCGCCGATGCCCTGGACGCGGCGGTCCGGCTGTGCCAATACTACAACTTGAAATAGGGGCTTCCCTTTTGCGTAGGCATCCTGTAGAATGTCCCTATATCCCATTGAAACAGGAGGTTTTCGCATGAAGCTCATATCCTGGAACGTCAACGGCCTGCGGGCCTGCGTCAAAAAGGGATTTTTCGACTTTTTTACCGCCGCGGACTGCGACGCGCTGTGCCTGCAGGAGACCAAGATGCAGCCCGGTCAGGCCGACATCGACACCCCCGGCTACCTGCAGTACTGGAACTCGGCGGAGAAGAAGGGCTACTCCGGCACCGCCATTTTCACCCGGCGGGAGCCCCTGTGTGCGACCTACGACATCGGGGATTCCGACCACGTGGGGGAGGGCCGGTGCATCACCCTGGAGTACCCGGAGTTCTATCTGGTCACCGTCTATACCCCCAACGCCCAGGATGGACTGGCCCGTCTGCCCTACCGCATGGCGTGGGAGGACGCCTTCCGGTCCTATCTCAAGAGTCTGGACGGCAGAAAGCCGGTGGTGGTCTGCGGGGACATGAATGTGGCCCACCAGGAGATCGACCTGAAAAACCCCAAGACCAACCGGGGCAACGCCGGCTTCTCCGACGAGGAGCGCGCCAAGATGACCGAGCTGCTCTCCGCCGGGTTTACCGACACCTTCCGCTGGCTGTACCCTGACGCTGCGGGGGCCTATTCCTGGTGGAGCTACCGCTTCCACGCCCGGGAGAACAACGCCGGGTGGCGCATCGACTATTTCCTGGTGTCCGACCGGCTGCGGGACCGCGTCGCCGGGGCCTCCATCCTCTCCGACGTGTACGGCAGCGACCACTGCCCGGTCTGCCTGGAGCTGAGGGACTGAACGGAAAACCGCCTCCGCGTCTCAGGACGCGGAGGCGGTTTTCAGTCGTCGTAATCCAGATCCAGCACTTCGCCGGTATAGGCGTCGATCTCCAGGTCGATCTTTTCCTTGCCGTCCTTCAGCATCACTTCATAATAGGAGACGCCGTCGTCCTCATCCAGCTTGATCTTCTGGATCTTGCCGCCGGGAAAGAGGGCCCGGACCATGGACTCCACGTCGGCTTCCGTCAGCGGCTGGGGCTGGATGGGCGCGGGCGTAGGCGTGGGCGCAGGCGTAGGCGTAGGGACGGGCGCGGGCGAGACCGCCGGACTGGGGCTGGGCGAGACAGCGGGGGAGACGGGGACAGCGGGCGCAGGTGTGTCTCCCACGCTCGGGCTGGGCGTGGGAGAGGGCGTGGCCGTGACGGAGGGGGTGGGCTCCGGGCTGGGAGCGGGCTCCGGCTCCGGGGCATCCAGACCGGAGAGCTTCGCCGCCACCAGAGCCTCGACCTCTTCCCGCAGCTTCTGGGCGTGGGGGAGGGCCTTACTGGCCGCCAGCACGTCCACCTGGTCCTGGGGGGAGGTGAGGTAGCCCTTGAGGGCCAGCTCATCCATCAGGGAGTTCACCGTGGCCTCCAAGGTCCAGCCCCGGTAGGAGCGCCCCTCCAGCAGCGCCTGAGCGTCGCCGTTGACGCCGTCCACCGCCCGGACCTGGTCCCGGCGGTTGAGGCGGATGGAGAAGTGGGGGTTGACGGACAGCTCCACGGTGGAGTAGATTTGGAAAAACTGCGTCCATACCGCCGCTCCGGCGATGACCGCCAGCAGGCAGACCGCGGCGGCCAGGGAGGCCAGGCGCCGGCGCCGCAGGCGGGGGTCGGGGGAGGCCGGACGGGTGATGTAGTCATGGACCTCCATCCGGACCACGGGAGGGCCGGAGACGGCGTCCAGGCCGGGTCGGGGCAGGTCCTCCACCGCGCGGCACAGGGCATGTTCCAATTTCTTGCGGCTCACAGGTGCACCCCCTCCTCCGTCAGATAGCGCTGCAGCTTTTTCAGGGCTCTGCTGTACCGGGACAGGACGGTGGACAGGGGAAGACCCAGGTCCCGGGCGATCTCCCGGTGCTTCAGGCCGGAGGCGGCGTGAAGCAGCACCACCTGCCGCTCTTCCTCGCCCAGCGCTTTGAGGGCGGTCTCCAGCACCAGCCGGTCGGTGGGGTCGGAGACGTAGGAGAAGCGCAGATCATCCTCCGCCCCATCTGGGGCGGCCTCTGTCCGGCTCTGACCGCGCAGCAGGTCCCGGCAAAGATTCTTGGTGATGGTGAACAGCCAGGCCAGGGGCTTGCCCTGGGGAACATACAGGTGGGCGGCTGCCCGCACCTTGAGATAGGTCTCCTGGACGATGTCCTCCGCGTCGTGGGGGTTCCTCAAAATGGAGAGGGCCAGGGCATAGACGGCCTTCTCCGTGGAGCGGTACAGGACCTCGAAGGCCTCCGAATCCCCCTGGCCGACCAGGGGCAGCAGGCGCTCCTCCAGCCGGCCCTCCGGCCGTTGGGCACGGGCCAGCTCCTCCATGGACATCAGCAGGAACACGTCGGCGGCACCTCCTCCCGGCTCTGTGATATAATGACTGCTTTGCAGTCATTATATCACAGAGCCGGGAGAGAAGGGAAGTCCTTCCCTTTGTATGGATAACGAACGGGGCTGCGGTTTTATCGCGGCCCCGTTCCAATTTTGCGGAGGATTCAGGCGGTCCCCTGGGCCTCGGCTCCTTCCTGCGCCAGCCGGAGCTCCCGCAGGACGCCCAGACCCATGGGCAGGGCCACAGCGAAGGTGAGAATGTCAGCCAGCGGCTGGCTGGCCTGGATGCCGAATACCCCCCACAGATAGGGCAGGACCAGGATCAGGGGCACAAAGGTGAGCCCCTGGCGGCACATGGCCAGTACCGTGGCCTTGAAGGAGCGGCCGATGGTTTGCAGGGTCATGCTGGCGGGAAAGAGCCAGGACATGAGGGGAAAGGTGATGCACTGGAGCCGGAGGGCCAGCGCGCCGATGCATATGACCTCCGGGTCGTCCCGGCGGAAGAGGGCCACCACCTGGGGGGCGAAGAGGAAGCCCAGGATGGACAGGGCCAGGGCGGCGATGAGAGCCACCCGGAAGAAAAAGCGGAAGGCTTCCCGTACCCGGCCGTACAGCCCGGCGCCGTAGTTAAAGCCGCACACCGGCTGGTAGCCCTGGCCAAAGCCGATGATGCCCGAGCCGGCGAACATGGTGACCCGGGAGACGATGCTCATGGCGGCTACTACGGTATCGCCGCCGCAGTTGCGCCCCGCCACGTTGAGCAGAATAGTGGCCAGGCTGGCCAATGCCTGCCGCCAGAAAGAAGGCAGGCCGTTGGCGAGGATGATGCGATACTTGTCCAGCGAGGGGCGGAACTGCCGGAAGGACAGGGGGATGTTGGTGCCCCGGAAGGTGCCGCCCACCAGCAGGCAGAAGCTGAGAAACTGGCTTAGAATGGTGGCCAGGGCCGCCCCTCCAGTGCCCAGATCCAGCGCGAAGATGAAGATGGGGTCCAGCACGATGTTGACGATGGCGCCGGAGAAGATGCCCACCATGCCGAACACGGCGTTGCCCTGGAAGCGAAACTGGTTGTTCAGCACCAGAGAGGACACCATGAAGGGCGCGCCGATGAGGATAAAGTGGACATAGTCGATGGTATAGGGGGCGCTGGTGTCGGTGGCGCCCAGAAAGTGCACCATGGGTTCGATGAGTACGGTGCCCAGCACACCCAGGACGAGCCCGCAGAGGAAAGCGGAAAAGAAGGCCACCGAGATCATGGACTCGGCCTCCTCCCGCTTCTGCTGGCCCAGCAGGCGGGAGACGGTGTTGCCCGAGCCCTGGCCGAAGGTGAAGCCGATGGCCTGGATGACGGCCATCAGGGGGAGGGCCACGCCTACGGCGGCGGTGGCGCTGGTACCGATCTGCCCTACGAAGTAGGTATCGGCCATGTTGTAGACCGAGGTGACCAGCATGCTGATGATGGTGGGGACAGCCAGCGTGGCCACCAGGTTGGGGATGGGGGTCTGGGTCATCTGGGTAAATTTGTCTTCGGCCGGATGAAAGATGGACAACGGTGTCACTCCCAACGGATGAGGATGATTCAATACTCAATAGTATAGCACAAATAGGTGAATACGCAACTATTTGAGGGAGAGAAATCGAAAAAAGAGCCCGGCCGCCCCAAAGGGGCGGCCGGGGCCGGTCTAGGGGTCATTGGGTCAGGATACAGACCAGGGCTTCGGCGGTCAGGCCGGTGAAATACCGGTCCACCGGCACGTCCCGCAGGGCGTCGGTCAGGGCGGAGGGCTCCAGAGGCAGGCCCATCAGCCGGGCGGACAGGGGGCCGGAATCCTCGGCGGAGAAGTAATCGCCGCGGAAGTCGGCGGCGGCAATGCGCCCCTGCTCCACCACCAGAAAGACCTCGATGACGCCCACGCCCTCCACCCGGCGGCGCTTACGCACCGACCACTTGGGGGAGGCGCCGTAGTTCCACTCCCAGGTGGCGTAGCGGCTGTCCCGCAGCGCCTGGACGGCGGCCAGGTCCTGTGTGGTGAGCGAATAGGGCTCCATGGGCGTCCCTTCGAACATGGCCTCCAGCAGCAGGGCTTTGAACTGCTCCAGGGACACGTCCTGCCGGAGATAGGGACGGATGGTGGTGACCCGGCTGCGCACCGAAGGAATCCCCTTGGACTCGATCTTGTCCTGGGAGACCTGCAGGGCTTGGGCCACCACGGAGAGGTCGGAGTCGAACATCAGGGTGCCGTGGTGCATGATGCGGCCCTGTTTGCGGTACTGGGCGTTGCCGGAGAACTTCTGGCCGTCGATGGTGATGTCGTTGCGGCCGTTGACCTGGGCGTCCACCCCCAGCTTTTGCAGGGCGCGGGCCACCGGCCGGCAGAACAGATGCAGATCCAGAGCGCTGTCGGCCCCGGCGTCCATGACGAAGGTGAAGTTCAGGTTGCCCAGATCGTGGTACACCGCGCCGCCGCCGGACAGCCGCCGGACCACCCGGATGCCGTGCGTCCGGACGAAGTCGGCGTTGATCTCCTCGGCCGTGTTCTGGTGCTTGCCCACCACGATGGTGTTGTCGTTCTGCCAGAGCATGAAATATTCCCGGTCCCGGGGCAGGCAGTCGAAGACGTACTGCTCCAGCGCCAGGTTAAAATAGGGATCGGTGGAGGGGGATTCCAGATAGACCATACGGTACCTCTCTGTCATATAAATACAGATTTTAAATGGAATAGGAAATCATTGTCGGCAGGCAGAGACCCAGGCCGCAGTCCAGAACGAGACAATAGGCAGGCTGGGGGCTGTCGTCCTCCCGATAGGCAAATGTGATCGTCAGGACGTCTACCGGGACCTGCTCCGGAGGAATTCCCTCCGACACGCCGGTGGATTGGACCACTCCGGCTTGCCGCTACTGGCATAGGTCATAGATTCCTGATAATGGGAGACAAATGCCGATCCATCCGTCCCCCAGACGGATTGCATGGAATAGGGTTCGGTATTTCCCCATACGTCCCATTCGGAGGAGGTCTCCACCATATGGAAGCCAAACCCATAGATTTGTGGCTGTTCTGCCTGCCCGTCCCAGTCATAGCGGAAACCGCAACCTGTCCCGGTCTCTCCATCAAAATAGAGCTCCAACTGCGTCTGCTGTGCGGCATTGCAGTAGAGGAAGCAGGGCGCCGCGCCGTCAAAGCCATAGGAGGATAAGACGTCGCCCCGGCGCAGTCCATCCTCCATGGAATACCACAAGGATGCGTCCGCCCAGGACACAATCGGGGCGTCCTGGCCTGCCGTTTGGGAGGGGACCGGACTCAGTCCTTTGCCCTGAGCATATTCTACGGGCGCGACCCGATCCGCAACTGGCGAAGAAGACCGGTCCGTGGGTCCGGCCTGTATCACCCACGCGAGAAGGATGGCCGACAGCGCCAGGAATCCAACGCGCTGTAAAGTCTGCTGCATGCTGTGACTGCCTCTCAGGTTTCAAATGCAGGGATGGCATTTGCCTGCCGCACATGATTTTTTATTTTTTGAGCTCCAGGGCCTGGCGGACCTTGGCGGCGATGCCCTCCGGGCTCAGGCCGAAGTGCTCCAGCACCCGCTCGGCCTTGCCGGAGCGGCCGAACACGTCCTCCACGCCGTGGCGCACCACGGGTACGGGGCAGCCGGCGGACACACAGGCGGCCACCGCCTCGCCCAGGCCGCCGATGATGTTGTGCTCCTCGGTGGTGACGATGCAGCCGGTCTCCCGGGCGCAGCGCAGCACCAGCGCCTCATCCAGGGGCTTGATGGTGTGCATATCCACCACTCGGACCGACACGCCCTCGGCCTGGAGGGCCTCGGCTGCCTTCAGGGCCATCTGGACCATCATACCGGCGGCGATGACGGTGACGTCGCCGCCGTCCCGCAGCACGGCGCCCTTGCCCAGCTCGAAGCGGTAGCCGGGCGCTCCGTCGGTAACCGACTCCACCGCCAGGCGGCCCAGGCGCAGGTAGGCGGGACCCTCGTAGTCCAGCAGGGCCTGGACGGCCCGGCGCATCTCGGGAGCGTCGCAGGGGGAGAGCACCAGCATCCCGGGCAGGCTGCGCATGAGGGCGTAGTCCTCGCAGCACTGGTGGGTGGCTCCGTCCTCGCCTACGGACAGGCCGCCGTGGGAGCCCACCACCGTCACATTCAGGTGGGGATAGGCGATGGAGTTGCGGACCTGTTCAAAGGCCCGGCCGGCGGCGAACATGGCAAAGGTATTGGTGAACACCTTCTTGCCGCAGGTGGACAGGCCGGCGGCCACGGTGGTCATGTTGGCCTCGGCAATGCCCATGTTGAAAAAGCGCTCCGGGTACTTATCGGCGAACTTCTTACTCATGGTGGAGCCGGACAGGTCGGCGTCCAGCACCACCAACTGGGGATAGTGCTCCCCCAGGGCGGCCAGGGCCTCGCCGTAGGCGGCTCTCGTTGCGATCTTCTCTGCCATGTCAGTTCACCTCCAGTTGGGCCAGAGCGGCCCTCAGCTCGGCTATGGCCTGCTCGTACTGCTCATCGTTGGGAGCCTTGCCGTGCCAGCCGGCGTTGTTCTCCATAAAGGAGACGCCCTTACCCTTCACGGTGCGGGCCAGGATGACGGTGGGCCTGCCCTGGGCGGCCTTGGCCTGCTCCAGCGCGTCGGCCACGGCGGCGCAGTCGTGGCCGTCCACCGTCAGCACGTTCCAGTTGAAGGCCTCAAACTTTTTGTCCACCGGAGCGGTGGGCATCACGTCGGCGGTCTTACCGTCGATCTGCAGACCGTTCAGATCCACGAAGGCGCACAGGTTGTCCAGCTTGTACTTGGCCGCAGACATGGCGGCCTCCCACACCTGGCCCTCGGCCAGCTCGCCGTCGCCCAGCAGGGCATAGACCCGGTAGTCCCGGCCGTCCAGCCTGCCCGCCAGGGCCATGCCCACGGCGGCGGACAGCCCCTGGCCCAGCGAGCCGGTGGACATGTCCACGCCCTTGACGTGACGCATCTCGGCGTGGCCGGACAGGTGGCCTTCGATGGAACGGAAGAGCTTCAGCTCCTCCTGGGGGAAGAAGCCCCGCAGGGAGAGAATGGGGTACAGGGCGGGGGTGCAGTGGCCTTTGGACAGGACAAAACGGTCCCGGTCGGGGTCGTGGGGATGGGCGGGGTCCACCCGCATGGTGTGGAAGTACAGCACGGTCAGCAGGTCCATGGCGGACAGCGAGCCGCCGATGTGGCCGGAATTGGCCGTGTGCACCATGTCAACCGCCAGAAGCCTGGCCCTGGCCGCCAGGACCTCCAGCTCACGGATGCGCGATTGTTCCAACAGGATCACCCTTTCATGTCGATCGTGGGTAAAAATGCAGTGTTATTAGTATAGTACAAGGGCGCGGCGGGCGCAAGTGCCTTCTTTCTGCCGGAAAAGGAGGGGGTTCTTGAACTTGCTCAGATTCCTTCTTGCACTTTTCGGAAAAATAGGCTATTATATAAAGAACAGCTTTGCAACGAAAATCCGATCAGCGCGTAACGACAGCTTGGAGGCATTCAAAGTGTTTAATGAGAGACAATTGCGGATCATCTCCCTGCTTCAGAGCCAGGAGAAGGTCAGCGTCAGCGAGCTCACCGCGGAATTTGGCGTCTCCCTGGTGACGGTGCGGCAGGATCTGAAAAAGCTGGAGGACCAGGGCGTCCTGAAGCGGACCCACGGCGGGGCGGTGGCGGTGGACAACGGCTATGATACCTCCACCCGCATGTGGAACAATTATGAGAAAAAGCAGCGCATCGTCCAGCGGGCGGCCGGTCTGGTCAGCGACGGGGAGACCATCATCATCGAGACGGGCTCCACCTGCTCCCTGCTGGCCCGGGAGCTGGCCACCAAGCGGGGCATCACCATCATTACCAACTCCGTGTTCCTGTGCAACTTCGTGCGGGCCTGCTCCTCGCTGGATGTGGTGCTGCTGGGCGGCTCCTTCCAGCACGACGCCGAGGCCAATGTGGGGCCGCTCACCAAGCTGGGCCTGAGCCAGTTCTCGGTGGACAAGTGTTTCATCGGCGCCGATGCCATCAGCGAAGAGAAGGGCGTGTCCACCATCAACCTGTTCCGGGCGGAGGTGGTGCGCTCCATGTCCGAATCGGCCGGCAAGATGATCGTGCTGACCACCTCCGACAAGATCGGCGGCAGCGCGGTAGCGTCGGTGTTCCCCCTGGACCACCTGCATACCCTCATTACCGACACCGACATCAAGCCGGCCGACCAGCATATGCTGGAGAGGGCGGGGGTCAACGTACTTACGGTGTGACGACAGAATGGAAAAAGGACGTCCGGCCGCTGGCGGCCCGGACGCCTTTTTTATGATATAAGGGGCGGCATTTTTAACGGCTGAGACGGCGGGAATAAATGAGCCATCCGGGCGGGACCTGAGAAGGTCTCGCCCGGATGGCTCATTTGCGGAGGGGAAATCAATCTTTGGGCGGCATGACGGTGGCCATGCCCTTGACTACGACCTCGCCCCGCTGGTTGGTGCAAATAGTATCCAGCTTGGCGATGTTCTTTTCGGGGAGAAGTTCGGACACCGTGCAGGTGGCGGTGACAGTGTCGCCAAAACGGACGGGCTTGGTGAACTTCAGCTCCTGGCCCAGGTAGATGGTGCCGGGGCCGGGGAACTGCATGCCCAGAACGGCGGAAATCAGTCCGGCGGACAAAATGCCATGGGCGATGCGGCCGCCGAAGGGAGTCAGGCTGGCAGTCTGCTCGTTGACGTGGGCGGGGTTCAGGTCGCCGGTGATGCCGGCGAAGAGGTAGACATCGGTCTCAGTGATGGTCTTGGAGCGGCTGGCGCTCTCACCGACCCTCAACTCATGAATGGTCATAGAAAACCTCCTTTCTTATTGAGTTGTGTGGGAAAAGGGAATATGGGAAAAGGGAGAGCTTGTATAAAAAGAGAAGATACATTGATATGTGGCGGGCGGACCGGGGAGTTGGTCCGCCCAGCCAAGCAAGGGGGAACTTTATGGTCCCGGACGGGCTTACAGGAACACGCCCCAGACCAGGGCCAGCAGCAGGGAGGCGATTACCGGGATAATACAGGTGGTGACGCAGATGTCGATATAGGATTCCTTGTGGGTGCAGTTGGACACGGCCAGCAGGGTCAGGACCGCGCCGTTGTGGGGCAGGGTGTCCAGACCGCCGGAGGAGATGGAAGCGATGCGGTGCAGAAGCTCCGGGTTTAGGCCGATGGAATGGGCGATCTCCAGATAGCGGGGGGCCAGGGCCTCCAGAGCGATGGACATGCCGCCGGAGGCGGAGCCGGTGGCGCCGGCCAGCACGTTGACAGCCACGGCCTCGGAAAAGAGAATGGAGCCGGGCATATTCAGCATGGCGTTTTTGAGCAGTTCAAAGCCCGACATGACCTTGACCACAGAGCCGAAGCCCACGGCGCAGGCGGTGTTCATGATGGCGCCCATGGAGCCGTTGGCGCCATCATTGATGGCGGGAATGAGCGTTTTGACCTGATTCAGGTTCATCAGGCAACAAATGATGATGCCGCAGACCAGGGCGATCACGATGGAATAGTTGGAGGCCAGATTAATGCCGGTGGCGTTCAGCAGAAGCTTGGGGAACAGGTTGAGCATGAGGACCACGACGATCAGAGGAACGATACCGGCCAGCCAGTGCCAGGAGGGCAGGTTCTTGGCGCTGTGGTCCACCTCCACGTGCTTGGGGTCGGGCGTAAAGTGGAGCCCCTTCTTCCGGCACTGGCGGACCCGCCACTCCAGATATATGTAGGCGGGAACGAACATCACGATGCAGGCCACGATGGACATCAGCGGAGCGGCCATGGGGGTGGTGCCGTAGTAAGTAGTGGGGATCATGTTCTGAATCTGGGGCGTACCGGGGACGGCGGTCATGGTGATGCCGAAGGCGCCGGTAGCGATGGCGCCGGGCAGCAGGGTGCGGGGCAGATCGGCGGCCCGATAGATGGCGTAGCCCATGGGATAGATAACAAAGACCACCACGAACAGAGAGATGCCGCCATAGGTCATCAGCAGGCAGGGAATGACAACGGCGGCCACGGCGAACTTGGGCCCGATGAGCCGTACAATGGCGTCGGCCAGGCTCCGGGCGGAGCCGGTCATGTCCATCAGCTTGCCGTAGACCGCGCCCAGGAAGAAGGCGGGGAACCACTGAAGCACATAGTTGGCCATGCCGGCCATATAGTCGCCGATATAGGCGTCCAGAATGCTGTAACCGCCCAGAACGGCCACCACCACGGCGCAGACAGGGGCGACCCAGATGATGGAACAGCCCTTATAGGCCAGGAACATCAGCAGGACCAAGCCCAAAATAATACCAAACAGAGATAATGCCATAAGTACGTTCCTCCTATTTCTTTATTCCCGCGCAGGCCCCCTGGCGGCTACGCGGGTACTCTCTCCGGTTTGCCAGTTTAGAAGGTCAGCCCCATGGGCGCATCCCGGAAGATACGCTCGTCCATGAGCTCCACATAATTTACAATGGGCTCAAAATCCATCTGCTCCAGGATGTCCCGCCGCAGGTCCACGCCGGGGGCGATTTCCTTGAGCACCACGCCCTCCCAGGTCAGTTCAAAGACCGCCCGCTCGGTGATGTAAAGTACCGGCTGGCCCTTCTCTACGGCGTACTGGCCGGAAAAGGTGATCTGCTCCACAGCAGGGATCAGCTTCTTTACCTTGCCCTCCTGATGAATGAGCAGCCTGCCGTCCTCCACACCCACCTTCAGGCCGCCGGCCGTGAAGGTGCCGCAGTAGACAACCTTTTTGGCGTTTTGCGTGATATTGATAAAGCCGCCGCATCCGGCAATTTTGGGGCCGAATTTGCTGACGTTGACATTGCCCTGCGCGTCCATTTGGGCCAGACCCAGGAAGGCCACGTCCAGGCCGCCTCCGTCGTAGAAATCAAATTGATAGGGTTCATCTAGCACGCAGTCAGGATTGGTGGTGACGCCGAAGTCTCCGCCCCCAGCGGGAATGCCCCCGATGGTTCCGGCCTCGGTGGTGAGGACCATGCCCTCCAGCCCCTCCTCGGCGGCCACCGCCGCCACGCCTTCCGGCATTCCGATGCCCAGATTGGTCACGGCGTGGGGGACCAGCTCCATGGCGGCCCGGCGGGCGATGATCTTGCGCTCACCCATGGGCAGGGGCGGCAGTGAATCAACGGGTACACGGATTTCCCCGCTGTAGGCCGGGTTATAGAACGAGCCATTGGTCTGCATGTGGTTTTCGGCTGCGGCTACTACGATGGCGTCGACATAGATACCGGGAATCTTAATGAGACGGGTGTCAATACTGCCGTAATCCACCACTTGCTCCACCTGGACGATGACCTTGCCGCCGGAGTTCTTGGCAGCCTGCGCGATGGACAGCGCCTCACCGATTACGCCCTCTCGCTGAAGGGTGCAGTTGCCCTTCGTATCGGCATAGGTGGCACGGATGACGGCCACGTCAATGGGGTGAGAGTGATAAAATAACTTTTCTTCGCCGCGGAGGTGCACGACCTCTACGATGTCGCCAGCCTCACGGGCTTTGTCATTCAGCTTGCCGCCCTCCAGCCGGGGGTCTACAAATGTCTTGAGGCCAACATGCGTGATTACGCCGGGCTTACCGGCGGCGATATCCCGGAACATTTGAGAAATAACGCCTTGCGGAAGGTTGTAGGCGGCCAATTTATTTTCCAACGCAAGCTTCTGAAGCCGGGGCTGAAGTCCCCAATGACCGCCGATTACCTTTGTGACGAGACCCTCCTCCCCCAGGTGATTGAGCTGCCGCTCCTTGCCGTCGCCTTGACCAGCCGCGTAGAGAAGGGTCAGGTCCTTGGGGTGTCCGCTGCTGAGGTAGGATTCCTGAATGGCCTTACTGATCTCCTCTGCGTGTACGGCGCCAACGAACCCCGCAAAGGCCAAAGTATGGCCGTCTTTCATATAAGTATGGACTGCTTCGGTGGCCGTCATCGTTTTTACCATGTGCATCATCCTTTCTCCTGGGTTTTGCCTAGGTGCGTTTCGATATTGGAAGAAACCTGAGGGGGAGATTGACGGTTAAAGCATACACGGGAAAGCGTAATTTTGTAAAATGCCCTTTTGTATGGCAGTCCATAACTGAAAATAATAGATAATACAAAAATACAAAAAGCATTCAAAAATAATTGTGCATAAATCACATAATTATTACTGAGGTGTATGGGACGATGCATCCAGGTTATGGTTTTGGATAAAGCTCAAAAAAATGCAAAATAATTTTGGTCGTTTTGTTGCTCGTCAAGTGAAAGCTTTTCTTATACAATACATTTTAGGGGAAGAAGCACGTTGGTTCGGTTACGATAGGAGGTTTTCCGTGGAAATTCATCATCTAAGGTATTTCGTGGAAATTGCCCGAAACAAGAGCTTTACTCGGGCCGCAGAGCAGCTTTATATTACCCAGCCCATGCTGACCCGGGTGATCAAACAATTGGAAGAGGAGCTGGATGCTAAGCTGATTGAGCGGACTAGCAAGAGCTTCCGGCTGACTGACGTGGGGGAGGCGTTCTACCTTCAGGCCCAGGACCTGCTATTGCGCTACAATGATTTATACCGGACCATTGACGATGTCAGATCGGTTCGCAGCGGCGAGGTACGCCTGAGCACGCCGGGGGTGCTGCTGGATATGTATTTTGCTCCGCTGCTGGCGCAGTTTCGAAATAAATTTCCCGGTATTGACATTAATATTGTGGAGGAGGGCTCTAAGCTAGTCGTAAAAGCCGTACTGTCCAACCAGGCGGATTTGGGAATGGTTATGCTGCCTGTCGAGCATTCCTCCCAATTCGAGACCACGGTGGTGGTACGGGATCAGGTCCGGCTGATGGTGGGCAAGGGACACCGGCTGGCCGGCTGCGGCCAGGTCCATATTCGGGAACTAAAAGAAGAGCGGTTTATTACATTTGGTGACACAGCCACGCTGCATGACCAATTCATCCATTTGTGCGAAGAACATAATTTCTATCCACATGTAGCCTATAAAAGTTTGATGCCGCACTTCACAGCGGAACTGCTGGCCTCCAGCGACTGCGTGGCAGTCATGCCGGGCCCTGTGATTCAGAGATACCGCACCGATGAATTGGCCGTGCTTTCGCTTGAACAGAGTCTTCCCTGGGAAATTGCCGTCATTCACCGCAAGGAGTGCTACCAATCCTATGCCTCCAACAAGCTCCGGGAGTTCATCTGCGACTACTTTGCCGCCCTCCAGAAGGCCGCAGTCCCTGTTGTCGGAACGCCCGCGCCGCGGGAGGGGCAGAACATTTTTTCCGGTGTTTGCGATTGACAAAAAGGGGAAGAAAGGGTATTATACCCTAGAGAAGTTCTCGTGCAAAAATATTTTGTGAGAGGACGACTTGTGGCTGCCCAAGCCCGGGCCTGACTCCGGCCGCCACTTTTCCCCCAAAGACCAGAGCGCGGCACCGGACAGGGAGACAATCACCGATTCAGCCATCGGCCCGCACCGTGCCGACGGGCCTATGCCCGCCGGCCTGCAGGGCCTGCGGGGACCGGGCGCCGCTTTTATCGTTTACACATGGATCAGGAGAGAGGCCGGCACGGGTGGTCCGGACCGGAGCCGAGCGTTGGAAGGCGGTATTGCATGGATATCAGAGAGTGTATCAATTATTTGCTGACAACGGCGCAGCATCAGGTGTTTCAGCTTTTGTCCTCCAAGCTGGCGCCCTACGGCATCACGCCGGGTCAGTATGGTGTGCTCAACTGCCTTTGGCGCAAGGAGGCCGTGAACCCCAAGGAGATGGCGCAGATCCTCGGATTAGAGACCTCCACGATCTCCGGTGTGCTGGACCGGATGCAGAAGAAGGGGCTGATTGACCGGGTGGTGGACCCCAATGACCGCCGCTGCGTGCAGGTGGTCATCACCCCCATGGGCGCCGCGCTGGAAGAGCCGGTGCTGCAGATCATCCAGGAGCTGAACGAGGAGGTGCTGCGGGACTTCTCCCGGGAGGAAGCCGCTACCCTCACCCGCTGTCTGAAGCAGATCGCGGAAAAAATCTGATGGATGCCCGCCGGCAAGCCGGCGGGCGTTTTTGCATCAGCCATTTTATTCACAGGTTTTTTACAACTCGTTCAAAGTCTATCCAATCTTTTCCCCGGCGGGTGTGGTATCCTGTAATCACAACAGAACAGAAGCGCAAAGCCGGATGCAACACAGTGTGCTGTGTTCATATATACATTCAATTACACCTCTCACTCCTCCTCTCTCTCTTTCCAAACGCAAAGGGCCCGCCGTCCGGCGGGCCCTTTGTTGCTTCTTTTGGACCGGAGGTGTACGTGTCCGTCCCATTCCTCCGTCCGGCCCGGCAGGGGCGGGAGGGGAGAACGATGACCATCATCAAGCTGGAGCCGGTCAACGGCGTCCATCCGGTAGAGCGGCAGTCTCACCGCACATCCAACTGGATGGGAGAGGGGTGGGCAGAGGTGCCCGAGCACCTGGCGGAGCAGGCGTTCGCCTGCGGCGGCTCCTGTGAGCTGACGCTGGAGGACGGCGTTCTGACCGCCCTCACGGCCGTCCGGCGGCCGGAGGAGCTGGATGCGCCCACGCCGCAGGAGGACGCCGACGCCCTGCTGGTGGACCACGAGTACCGGCTGACGCTGCTGGAGCTGGGGCTTACGGCAGAATAAGAGAAGAGGGGAGGACGAGAGATGCTGTATCGGACGTTAAAGCGCCTCATGGAACGGGGCCAGACCCAGGGCCTGGGGGAGAAGCTGGATGTCTTCTTCGCCGCGGACAAGCTGACCCGGGAGGAATATGAGGAGCTCACCGGCCTGCTGGGCTGAGTGGGGACAATGGAAGGGGCCGGATGCGTGTGCATCCGGCCCCTTCCGCTTTGTGGAATGGAGCGACATGAAAGGGGTTATTTCATGGACTCCACGATGGCGTCGGCCAGGGCGTCCAGCTCGGCGGCCTTGCTCTCGTGGAGAGAAGAGGCCAGAGTGAGCCGTTCGTTGAGGACGGTCATGTTCTTCAGCTCCTCGTCGATGAACTTCTGCATCAGGTCGCCGGACTTGCAGGCCCAGGAGCCGTTTTCAATGAGGGCAAAGGTGCGGTTTTGCAGGTTCAGGGCCTTCATGTCCATCAGCAGGTTGTGCATGACGGGATAGATGCCCAGATTGTAGGTCACCGAAGCCAGGACGATGTGGCTGTATTTGAAGGCCTCGGAGATGAGGTAGGACACATGGGTGTTGGATACGTCGTACAGGGCCACGTCGGTGACGCCGCGCTCGCACAGCTTGGCGGCCAGGGCCTGGGCGGCGGCCTCGGTGTTGCCGTACATAGAGGCGTAGGCCAGCATTACGCCCTGGACCTCGGGCTCATAGCGGCTCCACTTGTCGTACTTGTCGATGAAGTACAGAAAATCCTTTCGCCACACAGGGCCATGGAGGGGACAGATAAATTTGATCTGGTCCAGGATGCCGCCGGCCTTTTTCAGCAGAAGCTGGATGTGGGGGCCGTACTTGCCCACGATGTTGGTGAGATACCTTCTCGCCTCGTCGATCCAGTCCCGGTCAAAGTTGACCTCGTCGGCAAAGAGCTTGCCGTCCAGAGCAATGAAGGAACCGAAGGCGTCGGCGGAGAAGAGGGCGCCGTTGGTCACGTCAAAGGTGACCATGGCTTCGGGCCAGTGGACCATGGGAGCGGCCACAAAGGTGACGGTGTGAGCGCCGAAGGTGTAGGTGTCGCCCTCCTTCACCTCGATGCACTCGTGGCCGTCCACATGGAAGCCGAACTGCCGCATGAGCAGGAAGGCCTTTTCGGTGGAGATGATCTTCACCTGGGGATAGCGCAGGAGGATCTCCTCGATGGAGGCGCCGTGGTCGGGCTCCATGTGGTTGATGACCAAATAGTCCAGGGGCTTGCCGTCCAGCAGATAGGCGATGTTCTCCAGGAGCTGGCGGCAGGCGGACCAGTCCACCGTGTCGAAGAGGACGCTCTTCTCATCCAGCAGGAGGTAGGCGTTGTAGGAGACTCCCCGGGGAATGGGGTGGATGTTCTCAAACAGGTGGAGACGATGGTCGTTGGCGCCCACCCAGTAGAGGTGGTCGGTGACGGTTCTCACGCAATGCATAATTCTTCCTCCTTCCAGACGTTACGCTTCGATGAACTGATCTTTGCCCTCGGCGCACTCGGGACAGACCCAGTCCTCGGGCAGCTTTTCGAACAGGGTGCCGGGGGCGATCTCGGCGTCCTCGTCGCCCAGCTCGGGGATGTACTCATAGCCGCAGCCGCCACAGACGTACCGCTTGCCGATGGGCTCGGGCTTGGGGGGCTGGGGCCGCTTCATCTTGACCATGGGGGGCGCGGGCTGCTTCTCGCCGCAGTCCAGCGCGGCGGTGAGCAGCGGCAGGATTTCGTTCACATCCCCCACGATGCCGTAGTCGCAGTTCTTGAAGATGGGGGCGCCGGCGTTCTTGTTGACAGCCACGATGGTGGAGGCGTCCCGGATGCCCTTCAGGTGCTGGATGGCACCGGAGATGCCGCAGGCGATGTAGAGGTTCCCGGTAAATTTCTGGCCGGACATGCCCACATAGCGGTCCAGGGGGACGTATTTGAGGGTCTCGGCCACCGGGCGGGAGGAGCCCACTGCGGCGCCGGCGGCCTTGGCCAGGGCCTCAACAAGCTTCATGTTCTTCTTCTCGCCGATGCCCTTGCCCGCGGAGACCACCCGCTCCGCCTGAGGGATGGGGGTGTCCAGGGGGATGCCCACGGCAAAGTCGTGGCCGTCCTTTTTCAGGTGCTCCACCAGAGCGGCCACCTGCTCGGCGGGGGTGCCGTCCCGGAGGATCAGCTTCTTGCGCACCCCGGTGACGGGGGCGGGCTTCTTGGGGCGGCTGGAGGAGCCGCCCTCGCTCTTGGGGGGCTTGCCCAGGATATGGGAGGCGATGACCACCCGCTGGATCTCGTTGGTGCCCTCGTAGATGGTGGTGATCTTGGCGTCGCGGTAGGCCCGCTCCACGTCCATTCCCTTCATGAAGCCCGCGCCGCCGTAAATCTGCATGGCGTCGTTGGTGACCTCCAAGGCGATGTCGGAGGCGTACATCTTGGCCATGGCGGCCTCCATGGCGTAGCTCTCATGGTGTTCCTTCAGCTCGGCGGCGGAGTAGACCAGCATCCGGGCGCAGCGCAGCTTGGTGGCCATGTCGGCCAGCTTGAAGGAGATGGCCTGCTGGAAACCCACGGGCTTGCCAAACTGGATGCGCTCCCGGGCGTACTCCAGGGCGTTTTCATAGGCGCCCTGTGCGATCCCCAGCGCCTGGGAGGCGATGCCGATGCGGCCGCCGTCCAGGGTGGACATGGCGATCTTGAAGCCGTCCCCCTCCTTGCCCAGCAGGTTCTCTCGGGGTACCTTCACGTCGTTGAAGATGAGCTCGGCGGTGGAGGAGGAGCGGATGCCCATCTTGTCGTAGTGGTCGCCGAATTCGAAGCCCTTCCAGCCCTTTTCCACGATGAAGGCCGAGATGCCCCGGGTGCCGATGTCCGGCGTGGTGACGGCAAAAACCACATAGGTGTCCGCCTTGGGGGCGTTGGTGATGAAGATCTTGCCGCCGTTGAGGACGTAGTGATCCCCCTTGAGGACGGCGGTGGTCTCGGTGCCGCCGGCGTCGGAGCCGGCGTTGGGCTCGGTGAGGCCAAAGGCGCCGATCTTCTCGCCCTTGACCAAGGGCACCAGGTATTTCTGCTTCTGCTCCTCGGTGCCGTAGGCAAAGATGGGCCAGGAACCCAGGGACACGTGGGCGGACAGAATGACGCCGGTGCCGCCGTCCACCCGGGAAAGCTCCTCCACGGCGATGGCGTAGCTCAGCACGTCCAGGCCGGCTCCGCCGTATTCCTTGGGGTAGGGGATGCCCATGAGCCCCAGCTCGGCCAGCTTCTTCACGGCCTCATCCGGGAACTCGTTCTGCTGGTCCAGCAGGAAAGCGATGGGCTTGACCTCGTTTTCCGCAAACTGCCGGACCTTGGCCCGCAGGGCCTCATGCGCGTCTGTGGTCTTGAAAAACATGTGATTGCCTCCTTTGATATAAGATGGGTGGAAGGGAAGGACAGGTGCAGGCGGAGGAGAGACCGGGGTTTACAGATAATTAATAATAAGAATCATTATTTTTCCTGTTTTCATATTAACATAGGGGAATTTAACTGTCAACTACTTTTGGAAAAATTTTCGTGCGGTCAAACGGAAGAAGAGGGCGGCCTCCGATGAGGCCGCCCTCTTTTGATGGACGGATGTATGTGCAAAGGTCAGCTCAGCAGGGTGTTCAGGTCGGCCTCCGGCGTGGTGATGGGGGCGATACCGAACTGCTCCACCAGGTAGTTGAGCACGTTGGGAGAGAGGAAGGCGGGGAGGGAGGGGCCTAGGCGGATGTTGCGGATGCCCAGGTGCAGCAGGGTCAGCAGGATACAGACAGCCTTCTGCTCATACCAGGAGAGCACGTAGGACAGCGGCAGGTCGTTGACGCCGCAGCCAAAGGCGTCGGCCAGGGCCACCGCTACCTGAATGGCGCCGTAGGCGTCGTTGCACTGGCCCATGTCCATGAGGCGGGGCAACCCGCCGATGGAGCCCAGGTCCAGATCGTTGAAGCGGTATTTGCCGCAGGCCAGGGTCAGCACCACCGTGTCGGGGGGCGTCTGGCGGACGAAGTCGGTGTAGTAGTTGCGCCCGGGCTTGGCCCCGTCGCAGCCCGCTACCAGGAAAAAGTGCCGGATGGCGCCGCTTTTCACGGCCTCCACCACCTGGTCGGCCAGAGAGAGGATCGCGCCGTGGCTGAAGCCGGTGACCACCTGGGTGCCGCCGTTGATGCCGGTAAACACCTGGTCCGTGGGATAACCGCCCAGGGCCAGCGCCTTTTCGATGACCGGAGTGAAGTCCTTGTCCTCCCCGATATGGACGACATCGGGGAAGGCCACCACCTCCGTGGTAAAGACCCGGTCGGCGTAGCTGGGCTTGGGGGGCATCAGGCAGTTGGTGGTAAACAGGATGGGGGCGGGCAGGTCAGCAAATTCCTTCTGCTGGTTCTGCCACGCGGTGCCGAAGTTGCCCTTCAGATGGGGGTAAGCGTGCAGCCTCGGGTAGGCGTGAGCGGGCAGCATCTCGCCGTGGGTATAGACATGGATCCCTTTGTCCCGTGTCTGCTCCAAAAGCAGCTCCAGGTCCTTCAGATCGTGGCCGGTCACCACGATAAAGGGGCCCTTCTCCACGGTCAGAGGCACCGTGGTGGGCGTGGGGACGCCGTAGCTCCCGGTGTTGGCCCGGTCCAGCAGGGCCATGCACTTCAGGTTGATCTCTCCCACCTTCATGACCACGGGCAGCAACTCCTCCATGCCGGCCTCCCGGTCGCCCACGGCCCGCAGGCCCTCAAAAAAGAAGGCGTCCACCTGCTCGTCCAGGTAGCCCAGCATCCGCGCATGGTAGGCGTAGGCCGCCATACCGCGCAGTCCGAAGAGGATGAGGGATTTGAGGGAGCGGACGTCCTCATCCTCCGTCCACAGCCGCAGGGGCTCGCCGGAGGCGGCGCAGTCCGTCCCGGAGGCCCCGGTGCGCAGGGCGTTGACCCGGCTGGTCAGGGCCGCTACGCTCACCCCGTCGAAGCTGACATTGGTCACGGTGGTAAACAGGCCTTCCAGCATAACGCGCCGCTGCTCGTCGCTGGGAGTCTGGCCGGCCAGGTCCAGGGACAGGCCGATCAGTGCCCGGGTGAGGTCATCCTGGGCGTTGGCGACGGCAGCGGTCTTGCCGCAGACGCCTGCCCGGCCGGTACAGCCTGCGCACCCGGCCGTCTGTTCACACTGGAAGCAAAACATTTCATTTGCCATTGAAATACACTCCTTTAATCTTGGGATGCAGAGGGATTGAAATCCGATCTCTTGTGTTTCTGGCTGTATTATAGTATATTAATTGCAACCAGTCGGTTGATTTTTCAACGGAGATGATTTTTTGGAGCTCTTTTTACCGATTATGAGGACCTCGCCCCTCTTTGCCGGGATGGAGGAGGAGGAGATCCGGGCCATTCTCGGGTGCCTGGACGCCCGGGTGGAGCGCTATCCCAAGGGGGCGTATCTGCTCCGGGTGGGCGATACGGTGGAGTCCGTCGGGCTGCTCCTGGCCGGCGGCGCTCTGGTGACCCAGGAGAGCTTTTGGGGGAGCCGCAACATTATGGCGCGCATCGGACCGGGGCAGTTGTTTGCCGAGGCCTTTGCCTGTTCGCCCGGCGCGGTGCTCAACATCGCAGTGGCAGCCGAGGCTCCCTGCACCGTGCTCTTCCTGAACGTCCGGCGCATCCTGACCATGTGTCCCACCACCTGCGCCCACCACAGCCGTATGATCCGCAACCTGCTCTCTGACCTGGCCGGAAAGAACCTGCGCTTTACGGAGAAGCTCACCCACATGGGGCAGCGCACCACCCGGGAAAAGCTGCTGTCCTATCTGTCGGCGGAGGCGCAGCGGTGCGGCGATGCGGAATTTGACATTCCCTATTCCCGGCAGCAACTGGCCGACTACCTCTCGGTGGAACGGAGCGGCCTTTCCGCCGAGCTGTGTCGGATGCGGGATGAGGGGATTCTGGCGTTCCACAAAAACCACTTCCAACTGCTGGCAACGCCATAGAAAAAACCCCTGTAACCGTAGTGTTACTTCTCATAGGTACCATTTGTGAACCATGGGTATAACGCTGGTACGGGACAAACAAAAATCCACGAGTGATCAAACGGATCGCTCGTGGATTTTTTGTTAGGGTATTACCGCATAATTCAACGCGTGCGGATTGGCGCGAGAATTTGTGCCTCAAAAAGGCGCAAAACCGCAGGAATACTTTGTGTATTGCAAGGTATTGCAACGCATTTGTGGGGCAAATTGGCCGCCAAGACGTGTGTGGGGAATTGTGCGGTGATGCCTTAGTTTGGAACCTGTATTCACAAGCGGCTGAGGATGTGCCGCTTCCTGCCCTTCGCTTTTTCCACCGTCTATCCCGCGTTCCTTTGCCACACCGGTCACTTTGACGTTCAGGGAATCAAGGAGCGCATCGCTCGGCTCCGCTTTACGCCCGGCTCGCTCCCGGGATATTTTCACCAGATGCCGCAGGGTCTTCTCCCACAGCCCGCTCAGACGGGCCCGCCGTAGAAGCGGTGTATGGTCGAAAAGGATGGAAACCTTACTGCCTGACTCGCCTTTTGTGAATACAGGTTCTTAGTTCAGAACGATAGCATTGACTGCTTCGATCAGATCTACCACATCACTGCGAGGTACTAATGCGAAGGTCTCGCCGTCCACCACGGCAAGGCAGTCCTCGCCGTCATGGCGATACAGTTCAATGTCCACCTTGGGGTGATTCTCGTTGTCCAGATGGACAGTCAGGCGGATCTCCTCTTTCCCAGTGGGGTCGTCGGAGAGGAAGTCACTGGAATATTCCGCATCCAGAGTTTCCAGAGCATCCTGGAGGGCGTCGATCGCAACCTCATCCTCCTGATACTTCCAGATGCGCTCATCATCCTTCTCGCCGTCCACGGCGATGGTGTAGTCAGAACCCTCCAGAGTAACGTCGATCTGGTAGATGTCCTCAAAGTCAGCAGGCAGAACCTCGCGGTGGCGCAGCTCGTTGTAGGAAACGGCTCTCAGGCGGTTGCTGTTGTACTCGGAGACCTTATAAACGATTTGAGACTCACCGATACGGACATAGGCGGTGACATCCTCTGCTTCTTCGCCATTCGCCTTGGCCTCCTCAGCGGCAGCCAGTTCTTCGGGGTTGCGGCTGATGGACAGCACAAAGGTATCGGAGCTCTCCTTTCCACCCTCATCCTCGTTGGTGTAGTCCACCGTGACGGTCAATTCAGGCTCGACCAGATTGTAGGACTCCAGTTCCTCCTCCGTGACATGGTAAGTCACATAATCGGTAGGATTAAGGGTGGTAAGGGATTCCAGCCAGTTATCGACCCGAACGGTGTCAAGGGGCAGAATTTCCCCGTCCTTCTCGGTGAAGTAAACATCGTCCGCACAATAGGTGGCGGCGCTTTCCTCTTCATAAAAGATGGTGTAGTTTTCCGCACCCTCAAACTTGATCTGGGTCACCTGGTCATAGGCCAGGTCTTCGTCATGCTTGATCATGTCCTTCAGCGTGGCATCAAACTGATCCAGCGGGTCAACTTTTGCCAGATACACGTTGCCGTCCCCGATGGAAACATAGCGTTCCTCGTCCATGTTGCTAAAATCGCCCAATTCAATCTCATAGGACTGATCCTCCGTGGCAAAATGGATGGTGCACACAGGATCGTCCAGACCGTACATGCTGTAATCGGTGACTTGTTCAATGACGAAGGACACGCCAAAAGATTCGAATTGCTCCAGCATTTCGTAGATGGTGTTCTCATCCACCGGGAATGCCTCATCTTCATCATAGAGCCAGGTCTCGTCCTTATGGAAGGCCAAAGAGGTCTCTCCGTACTCCCAACTCAGGGATTGGACATCATCGCTGGAAACTTGCAGCACGATCTCGCCGGTGGCTTTGATCTGTTCCCTTTCTTCTTTTGTCTGGGTCACCGCAAAGGTGGCGATGCAGGCAACCACCAGAATGCCCAGCATCGCGTAAAGCCGTTTAGACCGTTTCATGTTGCACCTTCTTTCGATTTAGAATGACGCAGATGCCCACACCCAGATAGGTCAGCGGGAACACACCGATCATCAGGACCTTCAGCAAGGAGGAGGTGGAATCGCTGATGGTCAGATAGTTGTAATTGAGGGATTTGCTGCGGATGGCCATGGCCTCGCTCTCGCCGATCAGGTCTGACAGGGCGTTTATAGCCATGTCCATGTTGGCACCGGAGGAATAGGCATTATACCTTTCGTTCAGAAATTCGTCCGAGGTGAACCAGTGAATCTGGCCACCGCTGTTATCATCAATGGAAACGGCCACGGAGAAGGGACCTTCAATGTCACCCTCCTCCCGCTCATAGGTGGAAAAGCTATCTCCGGCCAGTTTGCTGAAAGATTTGCTGAAAGAATTGTACGAGGTCGTAAGCAGTTGCGTAACAGTTCCCTTACTGGTGCTTCCATCCACGGTCAGGCCCAGGGAAATGGGCATGATAGCGTAATAGTTTTCTTCGATCAGAGGATCGGTGATGTGGCTACTGGCCATATCAGGCATCAACACATAAGGGACGCCGAACGCATAGTGTTTCCGGTCATTATCCACTACGATGCCCTCATTGGCGGTAACGCCATAATCACCCAGCAGGCTGTACAGGTTTTCCAGAATCCCTTCCTTCACAGCGCCTGCCATCACCAGCAGTTTGCCGCCGCCTGCCACATAGTCAGCCAGCATGTCTTTTTCTTCCACGGAGAGATCGCTTTCAGGGGCATAGATCACGATACAGTCGGCCTCCTCGGGGATCTCATCTACCGTCAGCAGGGACAATGTGTTGGTCTCCATGTTTTCCTTTTCAATCTGCTCGGCAAAAGACGCGGGCAGCTCCGCCTCACCATGACCCTCCAGAATATAGACCTGGGGGTATTCCTCGCTGGTCACATAGTCAATGGCGGAAGTAATAGCGCCTTCACCGTCGAAGTCAGAGGCATTGTAGGTGCCGGAGTAAATGTTGATTTCACCCAGATAGATGTCATCAATGCCGATATAGCGATGCTTGTCACCGCACTCTACGACCAGGCTGTTGTTCTGGACCACCTCATCGGTGTACTGCTCGGCAAAGGCGGGATACACGTCTGGATTCTTTTTCACCACTGCAATGTGGTCGGACAGGCTCTGGTATTTGTCCAGCAGATTTTCGATGACCGGATCCTCTGCGCCGGACTGGACGATCCAATAGATGCTCACATCCTGCTCCAGGGCGTTGACCACCGCCTTGGTATTGCTGGTAATGGAATAGAGCTGAGAGGAACTGATATCGTATCTGGTCAGATGGGTGGGAAGGGCGGACACAAAGATATTGACGACTACCAGGATGGCCAGCACTACGGCGGTGACAGCCAGAGAGTACGAGCCGCCTTTCGTTGCTTGACGGTTTCGCTCGCTGTTTCCGGAGGATAGGAGGTTTTTCAGTTTATTCATCAATTGTACCTCCGTTTCTCCAGGGACTGGACGGACAGGAACAGGAAGAAGACAATAATGGTCAGGTAATATACAATACCCGTCACGTCAAAGACGCCGTTTACAAATACATAGAACCGCTCAAAGAGGGAAAGGGTGGTCATGATGATGGGCAGCAGCCCTTCAAATTTGGTGTGGTCCACCCAATAGGCGATCAGCATAGCAGCGTACAGGGCAATGCAGATTGTCCATACCATTGGATTGTTTTTAGTCAGATGCTTGATGATAAAGCCCAGGGCAACGATCAGAGCCGCAAGGGCAACCAAGCTGCCGAAGGCGGTGGAAGATACGGATTGAGACAGGCTGACACTGTAATAGTTCAGCAGGATCACTGCAATGCCGATTCCGGCGGCAAATCCCTGATTCTCCGTCAGAGAGGAGATGAACACGCCCAGAGCGATGAGTGCCGCCCCCAGAATGAAAAAGGCCAGAATAGAGCCGTAGGCGGTCAACAGGTACACATCGCCGTACTGGGAGAAGATCAGAGGGTACAGGCTAATGATGGCCAGCGGGATCAGATACACGACCAGCAGGGCCAGATACTTGCCCAGAACTACTTGCGTGGTAGTGATGGGCAGAGAGTAGAGCAGTTGGTCGGTTTTTTGCTTACGTTCTTCCGCAATGACACGCATGGTCAGAATGGGGACAATGACCACGAAAACCAGACAGCTAAAGCCCAGAACGAACTCGAAGTTACTGACTGCCGCCTGCAGGTTATAGAGAACGGAACCGATGCCGATGAAAAGCAGCAAAAAGGCGCCGAACACATAGGCGGTCAGGGAGCGAAAGTAGGTCCGCAACTCGTGTTTCAATACTGCAATCATACTTCCTCCACCTCGCTTTCGTGTGCCTCATCATGAGTGGCAACCTGCGTATCAGGCTCCACCTCGGACAGCTCAATGAAAATGTCCTCCAGTGTACCCTTTTTCAGGCTCATCTCCAAGATCACATTTTTGCTCTTCGTAAAGGCCAGAAACACATCACGGGACAGATCGTAAATGTTGTTGTGGTCGGTCTTAATACGGGCGACCGTCCACTTTTCCTCCACGATTCCCGTGGTTACCTCGGTGATATGGTCCACGCTGCTGAGGATCTCGCGCAGTTCATCCTCTGTCGCATCAGTGGTTAAGGTGATCTCGTTGGACGAGAGCAGCGTCTTTTCCAGCTTCTGCGGGTCATCAAAGGCTACCAGCTTGCCATGAGCGATCATCAGGATCTGGTCACAGATGGCCTGCACCTCGGAGAGAATGTGGGAACTGAAGATAACGGTATGGGTCTTGCCCAGCTCCTTGATAAGGTCACGGATCTCAATGATTTGAATGGGGTCGAGGCCTACGGTGGGCTCGTCCAGAATAATGACCTTGGGATTACCCAACAGCGCCTGGGCGATGCCCACGCGCTGTTGGTACCCCTTGGAGAGGGCGGAGATACGGCGGTGCTTCATATGTTCGATCTTGGTCAGACCGATGACCGTGTCGATCTGCCGGTTCAGCTCCTCGCCCCGCAGCCCCTTGGCCTCACCCACAAAGGTGAGATACTCCAAGGGCGTCTCATTCATATACAGCGGGGGATGCTCCGGCAGATAGCCGATCAGCTTCTTGGCCTTGTCCGGTTCATCGAAGATGTCGTATCCATCAATCCGCACATGGCCCGCCGTTGCCGACAGGCAGCCTGTCATGATGTTCATGGTGGTGGACTTACCTGCGCCATTGGGGCCCAGGAAGCCATAGACGTGGCCCTCTCCGATCTCAAAAGATAGGTCGTCCACAGCCGTGAAATCACCATAACATTTTGTCAAGTGTTCAACTGATATCATAATGGACCTCCTTCATGCTGATTTGCTGTCCGAGTAATTTCTCGTTTGAAAGTCAGACGAAGCACTGATTAATTCATTGTAACATCCGAAACTGAGCCATCTCTGAAATTTTCATTGGCCCGAAACAAAAAGTGGATGCGGACTGCACTCATTCAGCCCGCTCCCACTTTTTATGGTTTTACTGATGTAGTTGGCAATTGAATCAAGAAAGTATTGACGCCATCTTTGCTCTCCGCCCAGATCTTGCCCCGGTGGGCCTGTACGATACCCTCTGCTATGGAGAGGCCCAGGCCGTAGCTGCCCGTCCGTTCCCGGGCGGCGTCGGCCCGGTAGAACCGCTTGAAAATGTTTTTCAGTTCTTGGCCGGACAAGGCCTTGCCCTCGTTTGCCACTGTCAGCAGACAGCTCTTTTTACCTTGCTGCCGCAGTGTCACGCGAGTATGGCCGTGTTCGACGCCGTATTTCTGTGCGTTGTCCAGTAGAATATTCACAACTTGAATCAGATGCGGTTGGCTTCCCTGAACCCAAATGTCATCCTGAACCACGCTGTCCAGTTCCATCCCCTGCTCATAGAAAATAGGAGCAAAGGGCAGGAGAGCATTGGTAACCGTATGGCTTAGATCAACGGCAGAAAACTGCATGGCGCCGATACCCTGATCCACCTGCGCAGAGTTGAGCAGCTTGGTGACCAGATCTTTCATCTGCTGCGAAACCGTCAAAATACTTGCTGTCATTCGTTTCCGCAGTTCCAGATCTTCGACGTTTTCTGCCAGCATCTGAGCGTTGCTGAGGATCACGGTTAGAGGTGTTTTCAGTTCATGGGATGCGTTGGCCACGAACTGACGCTGCTGCTCCCATGCCACCGCCACTGGCTTCACCGCCCAACGTGCCAGCAGGATGCTGATCATCAAAAAGATGATAAAGCTGGCTGCGCCGATAAGCAGGCAATTTTGCAACAGATTGTTGATTGTGTTGATTTCGCTGGACATATCCGCAAACACAATGCACTGCATGGTGGGTGTTACCACCCGGACATAGCGCAGACCATAGTCGGACAATACTCCGGTTTTCTGCACAGAGGACAGGGAGATCAGTTCATTCAGCAAGGCCCGGTCAGTCAGATCGTAATATCCGCCGCCGGAGGCCAGCAACTCTCCGCCGGGGCCAAGCTGGAGCGCGAAATATGGTAGCCGAACACCGGAAGCGCCTTTGCCGGGAATGCCGAGTTGAAGCGGATCAAGCGCCACGGACTGCATCATTTCAATACTCTCTTTTTCCATGCTAACGCTGGTAAAGTGGAGAACGAGGCCAAAAATCACACAGAGCATAATAGTCACGATGGTCATATTGATACAGACGAATTTGATGCGCAGCCGTTTAATCATGTCTCCGTCACCTCCAGATGATACCCCAACAACCGGATGGACTCGATCTTCAAATTCGAGCCAATGCTTTTCAGTTTCTTTCGCAGGAATCCCACATAGGCCTCTACATTGTTTTCTGTGGCGTTGGACTCATATCCCCACACCTGTGTCAGCAATACGTCCTTGCGGATGCTGCGGCTTTGGAACTGCATCAGGCGGCGCATCACATCAAATTCCTTCTTGGAAAGGCGGATACTGTTTTTCTCTGTACTGAGCATATATCCAGTCAGATCCAGCGTGGTATTTCCGTATCGGAGCATGTCCACCTGATCTCCTTTGCGGCGCAGGAGGGCATTGATGCAGGCCAGCAGCTCCATGTTGTCAAAAGGCTTGGTTAGGTAATAGTCCGCTCCGGCGTTTAATCCTTCAATACGATCCTGCGTTTCACTTTTGGCGGTCAGCATCAGGATAGGCGTTGTGACACGGCGATGACGCACCTGCCTTGCAACCTGATACCCATTGAGTTTGGGCATCATCACATCCATGATGAGTAAGTCGTAAATGCCGGTTTCGGCGTATTCCGTGCCGTCCTCGCCATCATAGACCACTTCCACATCAAAGCCTTTGATTTCCAACAAAGTCTGCAAGGCTTCGGCCAACAACTTATCGTCTTCTATAATCAATATCTTCATTTGGATGCTCCTTGCTTGTCAGAAGATGTATTTTATCGACATTATAGTACATCCGTTGGCTGAAACATCTCTGAAAAAGAAAGTTTTACAAACCGTTCACAAAACTTGGCGTTAGTGTTTCAGAGATGGTTCAGTCCCTCGAGTTATGCTGACAATCGTAAGCAACACATCCATTTCACCACAAAGGAGGAACCCATTTTGAACGGAGTATTGCTTGGCATAATCTTGTGTGCCATTTTTCTGACCGGGATTTTTACCGCCAGTTCCGCTGACACCACGGCAGATGTTTTCCCGTCAGAAGTGCAAACAATAGAAACGGCCACAGCAGATGCAGCTATCTCTACGAATACCGCAATCGAACTGTAAGCCATCTTTGAGAAACACGGAGGTACATTTGGGTAGAAGAAAAAAGATCATTACCAACACCAGCACCGACATTCCCCAGCACTAGATTGAGGCGATAGCCCGCTGCATCTTGCCGGACATGCTCGCTTTTTATGAGAGTGAGGAAGGCCAGCGGGAGTTTGCTGAATGGAAGAAACAAAGGGAAGCGGAGAAGCAGGAGGCCAAAACAGAATAAGGACATAGCAAAGGCGGGGTGTCACCACATTCGGATGACGCCCTGCCTTTTTTGCGTTTATATGGTTTTCTTCTTTTTCCGTGGCCCTCTTGGCCTGGTGGCGGGCTTGCGCTTCACTCCATTGGGGAAATAGGTGTTCTCATAACGGTCAAAGAAAACAGATAATCCGAACCCGTCTCCTATATCCTATAGGAAGCAAGTTCGGATTATATTGGTTTGCCTATGTTTGCCGAAAAAGATGTAGGAGAAAAGCCCTGCGCAGCGTATCTGGTTTGGACTCGGGTGCGGAGCTGGGGCCGTGGCCGTATACTGTCAGAAAACGAGAGATCAGGGGGCGTCCCTGCGGCGGACAACCTTGCTTGCAGGTACAGCGAAACAGCAAACACCACCACACCCTATATCAAGCCGTATGACACCACGGTGGCGCTTTGCGGGGAACCCTCTGCCGCATGCTGTCAAGCGCCGCTTTCCGAAGCCTCTGCCGGACTGGTCGCCCACATGCTTTCCGCTTCCAGCCAGGCGTGGACCGTGTCGAAAATCAGCTTGTCCGGATCGTCCTTGTGGCAGAATCTTGCCCAATACTCCTCGCCGGCGTGGTAAATATGGACCCAAGGAGAATTGTTGTAGAAGTACAGCCATATTCCCATTTCAGGCAGGCAAAGGGTAATCGGATCTCCCTCCAATGTCTCCGCCCCCTCCGGCTTTTCCCCGAAAAACGTCTCTGTAAACTCCTCCGGGCAATAATCCTCCAGCGCCATGACATAGGAGACGTAGTCCGGATCCCCCTTCCCGTCAGGCTCTATGTACGTCCCGTCGTGATACCAGGAGAACCAAAGCTGCTGTGTCTCCGCCATCAGCCCCGCCACGGCGGCGTCCCATTCCGTCCTTCCCGGCGTGTAAGCCTCCGCGTTCAAAACATGAGAGCTTTCGTCCAGGCGAAAACTGAGGAGCATGGCTTCTTGAAGGCACTTTTCTTCTTCGCTGGTCTCGCCCACCACCGTTTGAAGCGTAAACTCATAACTTTGGTTCTCACCGTCCGGGGCGAAAAAGTAGATGTAGTCGGCGCTGCCGGCGGGAGGCGTATAGCCTCCGTCGTCATCGTAATAGTAGTCGAAAGGCGGCTCATAATTTGTCTCGTATTTCCATGCGCCCTGCTGCGCACGAAACCATTTGGGGTTATTCACCCCCAAGAACTGCTTGCTGACGGAAAAACTGGCGCAATGGGAAGGCGCGTCCCACGTTCCGGCATTGGTCTCCTCCCAGGCGGCAGGCACATGAATTGTCCACCCGTTCCCATGGTAAAGGATAAACTCCATCTCTTCCCCCATAATCGTTTTCCAGACGGATTCCCGGGGCCAGCGGTATCCTTCCAATTCTTCCGCGGCGGCTTTCTGCATGGAAAGCCGCTCCTTTTCCGCCTGCGTGCGCTCCGCTTCCTGCGCGGCGATTTGGGAGGGACTCATCTCCGCGTCAGGAACCGTTTCCGGACCAGCGCATCCGGCGGTGAGAAGGGCAAGTGCCAGCGCAACCGCAACCGCCCTTGGGAAATACTTATTTTTAATAGTTTCCATATATTAATAATCTCCGTTTTCTCCTTTTGGAAATATCGGTCAACAACAGACGATTCACCCTTTACTACAATGGTATTTTAGCAAAGATTTGTGTGGCCTGCAAGCGCGAAAATACTTTGAATTTCGGGTTAAAGTGGTCTGTTTTTGCTATAAAAGCAGGAGATTCGTCACAGAAAAGGAATTTGCTTTATTTGTCCGCTGCCTGCTGGCTCCCCTATCGGGAACTATGCCCGCCTTGCTTGCACAGATAGGGCCCGCTTCTAACAAAATAAAACATTGACGGGAGCCTGTCATTTTTGACAAGATCCCGTCAATGTTTGGTGCGGGCATGGGGACTCGAACCCCAACGCATCACTGCACGAGAACCTAAATCTCGCATGTCTACCAATTCCATCATGCCCGCATGGATGAGCGGCCGACAACGGCACGGAGCAAGACAACCGCTCGGGACAGAAAAGACCGGGATGCACTCAATAAATTTTATTTTAGCATTTGCCGTCAAAAAAGTCAATTGCACAACGGGCCAGAAGTTGGTATAATGGCACCACCAAGCAATGATAGCGGCCCGCCGCACCGCGGCAGGCCGCAGTCGGGAGGAACACCTATGAACCGAACGCCACGGGTAGCAGCGGTCCATGACTTGTCCGGACTGGGCCGGTGCTCGCTGTCTGTGATACTGCCTGTCCTATCCGTCATGGGCATCCAGTGCTGCCCCCTGCCCACCGCAGTGCTGTCCGCCCATACGGCCTTCCCGGCGGCGAAGAGCGCCTCGTTTCTGGATCTGACGCCGGAGATGGAGCAGGGCACGCGGCACTGGCGGGAGCTGGGCATGGATTTTGACGCCATCTACAGCGGCTTTTTGGGCTCTGCCCGGCAGATCTCCGTCCTGCGCCAGTTTATCCACGACTTCCGCCGGGAGGATACGCTGGTGCTGGTGGACCCCGTTATGGGGGACCACGGCAAGGTCTACCGTACTTACACCCCGGAAATGTGCCGGCTTATGGGGGAACTCGCGGCGCAGGCCGACCTCATCACCCCCAACGCCACGGAGGCCGCCATCCTGCTGGAGGAGGACTACGCCAACGTGCCCACCACTCAGGTGGGCATGGAGAGCTGGCTGGCCCGGCTGTCGCTGGACGGTCGGCGCTCGGTGGTGATCACCGGCGTGAGCTTCGCGCCTGGCACGGTGGGGGCGGCCTGCCTGGACTGCCGCACCGGAAAAATCCGCTTTGCCGTGGCCCGGCAGGAAAAGGGGCAGTTTTCCGGTACGGGAGATCTCTTCGCCTCGGTGGTGCTGGGCTCCATCCTGCGGGGAGAGCAGCTCCCCATCGCCACCAACCGGGCGGTGGAGTTCGTGCAGTCCTGCGCCTCCAGCACACTGGCCGCCGAGACACCCCTGATTGAAGGGGTTCAGTTTGAACCAAAATTGAAGGAGCTTTTGCGGTAAAGGAGAACGCAAGGGGGCGCGGTCGGATGGCCGCGCCCCCTTGCGTCGATTCAGCCCTGCTTACGCTTCTGCATGTGCCAGCAGATCCGCAGCAGAAGCTGGTCCGGGGCCAGATGAGCCCCCAGATGGGCCAGCTTCATGTCCAGGCCGGGGACGATGACCAGCCGGCCCCGAAGCATCCGGTCGATGGCGTATTCCGCCACAGAGGGGCTGGGCAGGCCGCGGATGCTGAAGCGCACGCCGGCCACGTCGTTGAACTCCGTGCGGACGGGGCCGGGGCAGAGGACGCTGATCTTCACCTGACTGCCAGCCCGGCGGAGTTCCTCGGAGATAGCCTCGGACAGCCGGAGGACATAGGCCTTGGAGGCGTAATAGGAGGAGAGCAGGGGGCCGGGCAGAAAGGCCGCCGAGGAGGCCACGTTCAGGATGTGGCCCTTGTTCCGGCGCTTGAAGTCGGGCAGAAACAGCTTGGTGAGGATGTGGGTACACCGGATGTTGATATCCAGCATCGCCAGCTCCTCCTCCAGGTCGGTCTCATCAAAGGGGCCGAAGAGCCCCCTACCTGCGTTGTTGATCAGAATGTCGAGGTCCTGGTCCTTCACCTGCTCATACAGAGCCCTGCAATTGCCCTTTTGTGCCAGATCCAGGGAGATGGTCTGGACCTGCACGGGAAGGGTACGGCCCAGCTCCTCCAGCCGCTCGGTGCGCCGGGCCACCAGAATCAGATCATAGCCCCGCCGGGCCAGGCCGCGGGCCATGTCCCGGCCAATGCCGGAGCTGGCACCGGTGATCAGTGCTTTCATGGGGATCACTCCTTTTCAAGGGGTAGTATACCACATTTGACCCCGCAGCGGACAAAAGCCCGGCATTTTTTCAGGAGCGGCGCAGGCGGAAGAGCTGGGAAACGGGAAGGCCCTGGGCATAGAGGGCGGACAGATAGAGCACGGCGCCGAAGGCCAGACAGACCAGGGCGGCGGGCAGGCCGTCGCAGCCCTGGTCCAGCAGCACCCGGAAGAGCAGATTGATGCACAGGCCCATGAGCAGGGCGGCTAGGCCGGGGGCGGTGATCCAGAGGAAGATCTGGAGCCGGAGGCCGGTGGCCCGGCGGAGGGAGACGGCGCCCAGCACGACCCCAACCAGGGCGCTGATGAGAAAGGCCCACACATAGCCCCGCAGCCCCACGCCCGGGATGCCCACGGTGAGAAAGACGATGACCAGCTCCACCGCGCCGCTGATGAGGGCGTTGCGGGCGGCGGCGGGCTGGCGGCCCACGCCGTTGAGGGAGCAGGAGAGCACCGACTGATAGCAGGAGAGCACCACCCCCACCGACAGGGGAGCCAGGTAGTTTCCCACGGAGCTCTCGCGGAACAGGACGGCGCCCAAGGTGGGCCCCAGCACCACCAGAAAGGCCATGGCGGGCAGCATGAGCACCGAGGTGCCCAGCATGGCCTTGGAGACCCGGCGATGGACCTCGGATCTCCGGCCCAGGGCGGCACTCTCGGCCAGCTTGGGCACCAGCACCAGGCCCAGCGCGGCGATGAAGGCGGTGGGCAGGTTCAGCAGGGGCAGGGACATGCCGAACATGACCCCGAAAGCGGAGATGGCGGCGGAGACCTCCATCCCGCCGGCCACCAGCCGCTGAGGAATGAGGATGGCGCACACCGAACCCATCAGGTTGCCCAGCAGGGCGGTCAGGCCGATGGGTACGGCGATGTGAAGGATGCGGCGGTCCAGGACCCGGCCGGACTCGCCGCGGCCCCGGTCCGGGGGCAGGCGGCGGGTATACCGCCGGTGGAGGAGCGTGAGGGTGCAGGAGGAAAAGACCTCGCAGATCACCATGCCCGCCACAATGAGCCCCACGGTCCGCTCGGGGCTCTGGGGGAGAAAGAGCACCAGCAGCCCCAGCACCGCCACGGTGCGCACCAACTGCTCCAGCATCTCCGTGCATGCGGGAGGACGGATCAGGCCCGAGCCGTAGAAGGCGTGCTTGTGGAGGTTTTCCACCCCGGTGAGGAGAAGGCAGGGCAGAAGAAGCACCAGCCCCAGTCGGGTCCGGGCGTCGCCCAGCAGATAGACGGAGATGGCGTCGGAGAACAGCACCACCGCCAGACAGGGCAGGACCAGCAGGAGGAACAGGGCGGCCAGACACCGCCGGAGCACCTGTCCGGCGGCCCGGAGGTTGCCCAGAGCCTGGTATTCCGAGGTGAGGCTGGACACCGCCGCCGTCAGGCCCACGGCGGTTACGGACAGCAGCACCGAATAGACCGGCATAACGAGCTGGTAGAGGCCCATGACCTCCGCACCGATGAGGCGGGAGAGGAGGATACGGTAAATAAAACCCAGAAGCTGGGAAAAAAGTCCGGTGGCCGTCAACAGCAGCGTACCGTAAAGCATGGATGTGCGGCTCAGTTTCAAAAAAGCGCCCCCTTCCTGGCAGAGTATATTCAAGGGGGTCAATGAACATGTGGCGGGACAACTTTAACGCTTTACAACGGCAGGGAAAACGTGGTATCATAGAGCCCTGTAAATCCACCTCCGCAAGGGTGCAGAGAGAGAAGGAAGCGCGCCATGCCCGCCACGTTCATCAATGCGGGGCTCATCCTGCTGGGGAGCCTCATCGGACTGCTGTTCAAAAATTTCATCCCCCCGCGCTTTTCCAGCATCGTCACCCACGCGCTGGGTCTGTGTGTGCTGGGCATCGGGGTTTCCTCCGCCGTAGGCACACAGAACGCCCTGTGCGTCATCGTTTGCATGGTGGTGGGTACCATCCTGGGGGAGGCCCTCCGCATCGAGGACCGGCTGGACTCCGTGGGGGGCGCGCTCCAGCGCAGGCTGATGAAGGCAGGCGGCAGCAGCCGCTTTACGGAGGGATTTATGAATGCCTCCGTCCTGTTCTGTGTGGGGGCGATGGCCATCACGGGTTCCCTCAACGCCGGACTCAACGGGGACTACACCGTTCTGGTGTCCAAGGGGGTCATCGACGGGGTGACCTCCATCACCTATGCCGCCACCTTCGGTGTGGGTACCGCGTTTTCCGTGGTACCGCTGATCCTCTACCAGGGGGGACTGACCCTGCTGGCCGGGTGGGTGGGGCCTTATCTGGCCCCGGCGGTCATCACCGAGATGAGCGCCGTGGGCGGCACCATCATCATGGGCATCGCCATCAACATGCTGGGTCTGGGCCAGGGAAAGATCAAGGTGGGCAATATGCTGCCCGCGATCTTCCTGCCGCTGGCATACCTGCCTCTGGCCGAATGGCTGGGCAGGCTGATGGGGTGACCAAGGCGCTGTGCCGCCTGCCGCGGACCCGTTCTGAGAGGCGGAACAGGTAGCACCAATTTAGTGGTACTACCAATATTTCGCTTTGGTACCGAGTTATGCCTTTCTGCGGAAAATCGGTCATTTCGCACGTTTGAATGGGAGGAATGTGGGTAAAATCCCGCAAAATTCATAGATAGAACACAGATTTTTCATGTTTCCCTCTTGCGTATGCCAGGGAAAACAGCTATACTAAGAGCGGTGTGGGGAGGGGATACCCCAGCACCACTCCGCTTAAAAACGGAGAATCGCAATAAGGAGGCAGCAAAGTATGGGATTCGTGAAATTAGAGCAGCAGGGGCACGTGGGGATTCTGACGATTGACCGTCAGGAGGCTCTGAATGCCCTGAACAGCCAGGTGCTGAGCGATCTGGACGCAGCTCTGGACCAGGTGGAAGCCAACGAGGAAATCTATGTGGTCATCCTCACGGGCGCGGGCCGCAGCTTTGTGGCAGGCGCGGACATCGGAGAGATGAAGCAGTTCTCTTCCATCGACGGCCGGAACTTCGGCATCCACGGCGGCAATGTGTTCCTGAAGCTGGAAAACCTGTCCAAGCCCGTCATCGCGGCGGTGAACGGCTTCGCGCTGGGCGGCGGGTGCGAGATCTCCATGGCCTGCGACATCCGGCTGGCCAGCGAGAAGGCCAAGTTCGGCCAGCCCGAAGTGGGCCTGGGCATCACCCCCGGCTTCGCGGGCACCCAGCGTCTGCCCCGCATCGTGGGGATCTCCAAAGCCATGGAGCTGATTCTGACGGCCAAGGTCATCGGGGCGGAAGAGGCCAAGGCGATCGGTCTGGTCAGCGAGGTGTACCCCGCCGACGAGCTGATGCCCAAGGCCCTGGAGCTGGCCAACGCCATCTGCGCCAACGCACAGATCGCGGTGAAGGAGTCCAAGCGCTGCATCCGCAAGGGCATGCAGACGGACATCTACACCGGCTGCGCCTTCGAGGCGGAGGCCTTCGGCGTGTGCTGCGGTACTGAGGACAAGGACGAGGGCATGGGCGCGTTCCTGGAGAAGCGCAAGGAGAAGAACTTCAAGAATCGGTAAGCACGGCCGGAAAAGAATCGCGAACCCGTTCCATACACATACATAATAGGAGGAAAAGAACATGAAAAAGATTGTTGTCATCGGCGGCGGCACCATGGGCCTGGACATCGCGCAGGTTTTTGCCAAGAAGGGCTTTGATGTAGTGGTCCGCGACATCAACGACGATATCATCAAGGCTTCCGAGGGCCGTCTGAACAAGGGCCTGGATAAGCTGGTGTCCAAGGGCAAGATGGACGAGGCGAAGAAGGCCGACATCCTGGCCCACATGACCTTCACCACCGACCTGAACATGGCCGCGGACGCCGACCTGGTGGTGGAAGCCGCCATTGAGAACCTGGACATCAAGAAGAGCATCTTTGCGGAGCTGGACAAGATCTGCAAGCCGGAGACCATCCTGGCCACCAACACCTCCTCCATCTCCATCACCGCCATTGCCGCGGCCACCAAGCGCCCGGACAAGTTCATCGGCATGCACTTCTTCAACCCCGCCACCGTGATGAAGCTGGTGGAGGTCATCCGGGGCGCTCACACCTCCGACGAGACCTACAAGGCCGTGGCCGACCTGTCCGTGGAGATCGGCAAGGAGCCCGTGGAGGTCAACGAGGCCCCCGGCTTTGTGGTCAACAAGATCCTGATCCCCATGATCAACGAGGCCGCCGACCTGCTGTACACCGGTGTGGCTTCCGCGGAGGGCATCGACACCGCCATGAAGCTGGGCGCCAACCATCCCATGGGCCCCCTGGCTCTGGGCGACCTGATCGGTCTGGACGTCTGCCTGGCCATCATGGACGTGCTGTACAACGAGACCCACGATCCCAAGTACCGCGCCTCCCTGCTGCTGCGCAAGATGGTCCGCGCCGGCACCCTGGGCCGCAAGACCGGCAAGGGCTTCTTCGATTACAGCAAGTAAAAGACTTTCCCTCTGGAAACAAAAACGGGGACCGGACAACTGTCCGGTCCCCGTTTTTTTATGTATATCGCCGCAGTACGTCCTCCAGCAGGAGCGGGCCGATCAGGGAAGTCCCCAGCAGCACGGCCGCCATCGCCTGCACATAGTCGGCATACCAGTTCAGCAGCCAGGGGTCCGCCGGCCCGGTCCACAGACGCAGCAGCAGGGCGGCCAGCAAAAAGATGGTGGTCATACACAGCCCGCGGGTCAGAAGGAACAGAGGCCAGTCGTGCAGCGCCACCCGTTTTCGCAGCCAATGACGCATGTGTTCACCTCCGATGCGGCGCAGGAGCACCGCAGAATCTGCCATCATCATACCAGGGGTGCGGCACAATGGCAAGTTCCAAAATATTCCTTTTGCTCGACATTTTTTGCGATACTTTCCGTATATACCACCATATAATGTAAGCAAGATGTTAAAAGAAGGAGGAAAAACACAAGATGAGGGAGCTGTTTGTAGAGCGCCGAACGGTCCGGGGAGAGGATGGCGTCTCCCACTGCTTTGATTACTATGTTGTAATCGGAGAGATGGAGGTAGCGGAGCATTTTTCCTGTGAGAGCTATGGGGTCAAGGTGGCGGAACAGGGGGGCGACAGCGCCGTCATCCCCAACGTCACGGTCAGCATTTCCCGTATCGACGGACTGATGGAGCTGCTGACGCGCAACACGGTGGGGCCCGCCGCGGTGGGAGACGTGGTGGCCGACTGGCTGTGAGAAAAGGAAAGACGCGCTGTTCCGGCTGGTCCGGAGCGACGTGTCTGATTGTCTGGATGGGTCAGGCGTCCGGCAGCATGAGCTGATAGACCACCTGAGAGGCATCGGCCAGGTTCCGGATGGCGATGCGCTCTTGGGTGGTGTGCTCGTGCTCCATGCCACAGGCCAGTACCACGGTCTCGATGCCATGGGCATTAAAGTTGTTGCCGTCGGTGCCGCCGCCCGTGTAGGTGGTCCAGGGTTCGACGCCGGCCCGGCGGCAGGCGTCCATCAGCCGCCGGACATGGGGGTGGTCGTCCGGGAAGCCGTAGCTCTGATAGCTATGGTGCAGTCGGTACTCCAGCCGGGCCCCGAGGGCGTCGCAGGCCTCCTGCAGGCAGGCCACCATGTGGGCGGCCTGGGCCTTCCGCTTCTCCGGGCTTTTGCTGCGGGTCTCGGCGGCAAAGGTGACGTGGTCCTGGACCACGTTGGTCTCCCCCACGCAGGAGAGCGTGCCGATGTTGGCGGTGGTCTCCTCGTCAATGCGCTGGAGCCGCATCCGGCTCACCGCCACGGCGGCGGCCTGGATGGCGCTGACCCCCTTCTCCGGGTCGGAGCCGGCATGGGCCTTCCGCCCATAGATGTCGGCGTAAATGCGAATCTGACCGGGCGCGCTGGAGACGATCTTACCCACGTCGTTGCTGGCGTCCAGCACCACGCCGTATTTGGCCTTCAGGCGGCCGTAGTCCACGTTGGCCGAGCCGTTGAGGCCGCCCTCCTCCCGGATGGTGAAGAGGATGTCCATGGGGCGGTGGGGGACGCCGCTCTCCAGCAGCGTGCGCAGCGCCTCCAGTATGGCGGCGATGCCGGACTTGTCGTCGGCCCCCAGGATGGTGGTGCCGTCGCTGTAGATATAGCCGTCCCGGATCTGAGGCCGGACCCCCTTGCCGGGAGTGACGGTGTCCATATGGGCGCTGAAGAGGATGCAGTCACTGTTGGGGTCCCCCTCCAGGTGGCAGTAGACATTGGCTCCGTCCGAGCCGGCGGCCTTTCCAGCCTCGTCGGTGGTCACCGGAAGGCCCAGCGCCTCCAGATCGGCCACCAGCCGGGCGGTCATCTCCCGCTCAAAGTGGGTCTCGCTGTCGATCTGGACGTAGTCCAAAAAGGTCTGTGTCACGCGTGCTTGGTTGATCATGGCCATCCCTCCGTTTTTTCTATCATATCATAGGCGGCCCGCCGCCGTTATACCGATTTTGCATAGAAGAAGGACGCCCGGTGCATAACCGGGCGTCCTTCTGACGCTATTCCTGCTCTGAGGGGACGGCCTGGAGCCAGTGCTCGGCGGAGGCGCGCCAGGCGGCGGCGTTCTCCTCCGTCTGGGCTCGGGGGAAGACCTCCAGCTCGTTGGTCAGAAAGATTCCCACCCAAGGGGAAAAAAGGTCGGCTCCCGCTCGGTTCAGGTGGCCGGGGTCAAAGAAATGGAGCGTCGGGTCCAGGCCGATGGAGGTGATCTGACTACTCCAGTCGAAGTATTTGGCCCTGGGGTCCAGGGCGGCCACATCGGAGCGGATGCGCTCGTATTCCTGCGCGGGGAGCTGGCTGTAGGTGGGGTGGAAGACCACCACAGGCAGAGCGCCGTACTCCTCGCACAGGGCCAGAATCCGACCCAGGTCGGCCAGATTCTGCCGGTAGACGGCGTCCGGCTTCACCTCTCGCTGGAAGGGGCCGTCGGCGATCTGCTCGAACACCCCCTCCACGGCGGTGTAGCCCTTGAGCTGGTCGGCCCCTTTGGGGGCCAGGGCCCACAGGGCGCTCTGCACGGTGAGCTCTTTCCAGCGGCTGTGGTAGAAGTACAGGTCAAAGAGCAGGCCGGTACGCAGCTCGGGCTCCGCGGCCTCAAAAATGGCGTGGAGCTTGTTGGTGGAAAAGGGCATATAGCCCACATTGATCTGGCTGTAGTTTTGGTAGCGCTCAAAGTGGAGGGCGGAGGCCTCGATGAGCACCACCTGCGGCGTCTGGGTTTTGAGGGCCTCTCTGAGGTACCAGTAGGTGGTGGACAGAGTCTGCTCCGGGCCGGCCAGCACGTAGCCGGTCAGGCCGGTAGCGTCATAGATGAGGCTTGGATTGACGTCGCAGTAGGCGTAGGAGCTGCCCAGGTAGAGGTAGTCCAAGCTGTCCTTAGGTTCGGCCAGATAGGGCTCCCACACTGCGCCGTAGTCCACCCGGACCGGCCGCAGAGCGGCCCCGCACAGCCCCAGCAGCAGCGCGGCCGTCAGCACGAAGGCGGCGGCGAACAGAAGTTCTTTGCTTTTTTTCATGGCCGTTCCCCCTAAAACTTGAAATAGATGAAGTCTTGGGGATCGTATCCGGTGCCATATACCCCGAAAAGGAACACGCAGAGCAGCAGGATCAGGGCGACGAGCCACCGCAGAGGGCGGGGGAGAGCCAGGACCCGGGCGCGGACGCTTCCGCGGAGGGAAAGCAGGTCCACCGCCAGCAGGGCCAGGCCGGCCAGGGCGGCGGCCAGGAATTCGCGGCGGTCCAGCCCCATAGAGGCCAGTACCGGATGGACCAGCGCGGGGCCGGCGGGGAGCATGGCCCGCAGCACGGACAGAGCCCCGGAGAGGGAGCCCGCCTTGAAAAAGACCCAGGCCAGGGTGGCCAGGACGAAGGTGACCGCCATCTGCCACAGGACGGTGAGGGGGCGGTCCTCCCGCATCCGGAGCGACTGGCGGCACCGGGCCCGCAGCCTGGCGGTGAGACCGCCGGCCACCTGATAGATACCGTTGAGCAGGCCCCAGACCACGAAGGTGAGGGCGGCGCCGTGCCACAGGCCGCTGACGGCGAACACGAGGAGGATGTTGAGGTATTTGCGGGTCCTTCCCCGGCGGCTGCCGCCCAGGGGGATGTACAGGTAGTCGCGGAACCAGGCGGACAGGGAGATGTGCCACCGCCGCCAGAATTCGGCAATGGAGCGGGAGAAGTAGGGCGTGCGGAAGTTTTCCATCAGATGAAAGCCCATGGCCTCCGCCGAGCCCAGGGCCATGTCGGAGTAGGCGGAGAAGTCGCAGTAGATCTGAACGGAGAAGGCGCAGGCGGCGGCGATGACCTGGAGCCAGCCGAAGTCCCCGGGGGCGGCGAACACGGCGTTCACCAGCACGGCCAGCCGGTCGGCGATGCACAGCTTTTTGAATGCGCCCCACAGAAAGCGCAGCAGCCCGGCCCGAAATTTGTCATAGTCGAACCGGTGGACCTCACGGAACTGGGGGATCAGCCCGCCCGCCCGGGCGATGGGGCCGGAGATGACATGGGGGAAGAAGGAGAGGAACAGGGCGCAGAGAAGGAAGCTGTGTTCTGCGGCCCGGTCGCCCCGGTACACATCGATAAGGTAGCCCGCCGCCATGAAAAGGTAGAAGGAGATCCCGGCGGGGAGGATCAGATCCAGGGCGGGGGAGGAGAAGGAGAGGCCCGCCGCGTCCAGCACCCGCTCCGCCAGAGAGAAGGCAAAGTCCAGGTACTTGAAGAGGAAGAGCGTCCCGAACAAAAGTGTCAGCAGCAGCGTCAGCAGGGCTTTCCGGCTCGCTCCATCCCGGCGCTCCAGCAGCCGGGCTCCGGTATAGGTGACCAGCGTGGCGCACAGGAGGAAGGCGAAGCAGTCCGGCCCGGCGCAGAGATAGAAAAACCAGCTTGCCGCCAGCAGCCACAGGTTTTTACAGGGCCGGGGCAGCAGGAAGTAGAGCAGCACCGTGGCCGGAAAAAAGAGCAGATAACCGGGGGAGAGAAAGCTCAAACGCCGTCACCTCTTTCCAATAAAGTGCTTCCGCCGGAGCAGCGGTGGCATATAATCATATTGTAACCGAACCGAGGACAAATAGCAACAGCCGGGGTGCGGTCCGGTGAGGCCGGAGGGGAGGGAGATAGATGTTTGTAACATTTTTTGGATACAATATTTACGTTTTTTGAGAAAATGTGATAAAATGAAGATACAATTGACGGCTGCCGTAGCCGAAGGGGGGTGGTCTCCGGTATGAAGTGGTCTCTGTCGGCGGAGTTTTTTGCATGTATCCTTCTGATGATTCTGCTGCTCTACTTTTATGAGCGAAGGTGGGCGGTGACGGCGCGGCGGAGGATGTACGGCCTGTGTCTGTGGCTCTCCCTGAGCTCCGTGATTCTCAATACGCTGTGTGTGGTGACCATCCAGAACGCGGCCCGGGTGCCGCTGTGGGTCAACCTGATGCTGAACAGCGCCTATTTCCTGATCAGTGTTCTCATGTGCTCCATGACGGCCCTATACCTGTTCTGCCTCATCTTGGAGCATGTGTACGACAAGGGCTGCCTGCGCCGGGCCCGGCGGTGGGTGAGCGCATTGACGCTGATCGATCTGGCGGTGGTGCTGTGGAACCTGGGCAGCGGGGTCATGTTCTCCTTCGATGCGATGGGGAACTACCAGAGAGGTCCTCTCAACCGGCTGGGCTACGGCATCATGGCCGCAGAACTGGCGCTGCTGCTGCTGTGCTATTTTAAAAACCAGCCCTGTGTCAGCCGGGACATGGTGCGGGTCATGCGGACCCTGCCCCCGGTGGCACTGCTGCTGATGCTCTTTCAGCTCCTCTATCCCGAGCTGCTGCTCAACGGCACCATCATTGCCATGGCCGATCTCATCCTGTTTCTCGGCTTCCAGTGCAGCAGCGTGGAGCAGGACGGCCTGACGGGGATCGGCAATCGAAACAGCTTTTATCAGGAGATTTCTCTGCGTCTGGCGGGGCGGCAGCGGTTTCAGGTGATCCTGCTCTCCCTGCACCACTTTGTCAATGTCAACCAGCGCTTCGGCCACGCCGCGGGCGACGCCTTCCTCTATGAGATTGCCCGCTGGCTGGACCATATGGAGCCGGAGGGCCGGGCCTTCCGCTTTGGCAACGTGGAGTTTGCCCTTCTCCTGCCGTGGGAAAGTCAGGAGAAGGGGCGCAGCAGCCTGGAGACGGTGCAGCGGCGGTTCCAGCGAACCTGGACGCTGGGAGACGCAGAGACGCTGATTCCGGCCCGGCTGACCGACCTGGTCTGCCGGGGGCAGGCCTGGACGGAGGCCCAGGTGCTGGAGCTGCTGGAACACGGGCTTCGCCTGGCCAAGCAGGGGCCGGAGGAGACGGTGGAGTGCGGGGAAGCGGTTTGGGAAGCGCTAGAGCGGCGGAAAGAGCTGCTGGAGCTGATCCGCCGTTCCATTCGGGAGCGGCGCTTCCGGGTCTGGTATCAGCCGGTGTACCGCTGTGGGACCGGCGCCTTCTCCTCGGCGGAGGCCCTGCTCCGCCTGGAGGATTTTCAGGGGCGGGCGGTGCCTCCCTCGGTATTCATCCCGCTGGCCGAAGAGACGGGACTCATCGACGAGTTGAGCTGGATCGTGCTGGAGGAGGTATGCCGTCTGCTGGGCGGCGGGCAGGCCGCCGGGCTGGAGACGGTCTCCATCAACCTGTCTATGCAGCAGTTTATGGACCCGGACCTGACCGGGCGGGTGACCGGCTGCCTGGCCCGTCACGGCGTTTCACCGGAGCGGCTGAAGATCGAGATCACCGAGCGGGTGCTGCTTCAGGACCTGGAGCGGATGCGAAAGGTCATGGGCGAGCTGTCCGCCAAGGGTGTGCGCTTTTATCTGGACGACTTCGGGACCGGTTATTCCAACCTCTCCAGCGTACTGGACCTGCCCTTCGAGTGTATCAAGCTGGACCAGAGCCTGCTGGTTGCCTTCCCGGAGGACAGGCGGGCGGATATGCTGGTGCATACGCTGTTGGAGCTGTTCCACAAAATGGGGCAGCGGGTGGTGGTGGAAGGCGTGGAGACGGCGGCCCAGGCGGAGGGCCTCCGGCGGTATGACGCCGACTGGCTCCAGGGCTATTACTATGCCAGACCGCTGCCGGAAGAGCGTCTGCTGTCCTTCCTGCTGGACCGCTCGCTGACCGAAGCCCGCTGAAGCGGCGAAAAGGGCCCCGCGCCTCCTGCGGAAGGCGCGGGGCCCTTTTGACGGGAAAGGGGAAAAACAATGGCCGGAACGGGTAAAAAAACGGGCGCAGGCACGGCACCGGGGCACGGCGGACGGCATACCCTGAAGTAGAGAATAGTTAGGAGGGTAAGCCCATGTCAACGGAACCACAGGTCCGATATTTTTTAGGTGCGAATTCCCCTGCGGGATTTTATTCCTTGTACGATCAGCTCATCGACCCGGCGGAGGCAGACGCCGTTTTCATCCTGAAGGGCGGCCCCGGCTGCGGAAAATCCACCTTGATGAAGCGGGTGGCCGCCGCCGCCGAGGAGCGGGGGCTCCAGGTGGAGTACATCCGCTGCTCCGGCGACCCCGACTCCCTGGACGCCATCCTCCTGCCGGAGAAAAAGACCGCCATCGTGGATGGCACCGCCCCCCATGAGAGAGCAGCAATAGGACCTTTTACTGGGACAAGCATTTGAATATTACCGACAATGCACAGCGGCACCGCCCGCCCAAGGCCCCCCGGCGCTTCTCCGCGGAGACGGACCGGATCGGGCGCTCCGACAAAGTCCGGCGACCAGGCTTCGGTTCCGCGCGGGCGGATGGACCGGGTGCGGACCGGCGTCACCGGTTCTGGCGGGCCTGCTGATACTCCTCCCTCAGCATGGACATCAGGTGCACGTCGTAAAGTTTCCCGTTTTTCCGGCAGTTCCTTCGCAGGACCCCCTCGTACTGAAACCCCAGCGACCGATATAACTCCGCGGCCGGATTGCCGGTATAATGGTCCAGATAGACCCGCTCCATGCCCCATGCCTCGAAGCACTGCTTCAGGATCGCCTGCATGGCCTGCTTTCCGTAGCCCTTGCCCCGCAAGGCGGTATCCGCGATATAGATCCGGAAGATCTCTACCTTCCAGCCCTCGATCCGGTCCGCCAGCACGATCCGCCCGATGGGCCGCCCCTCGGGCTTGAGCAGGATGGTGTACTGACGCCGGCCCGGGTCGGCCGCGTCTCTGCGATAGATCGCCTCCACCTCCGCCCGGCTTTGTCCATCGGCAATGCTGAAGAATTGCGTTACCTCCGGCCTGCGCTCCCATTGGTAAAACAGCTCCAGATCCGCCTCCTGCGACGGCCGGACCCACAAGTCCGCTGTCTCCATCCACGCCATTTGTAATACGCGCTCCCTTCCTCTTTTTTGTTGGGTTCAGTTCGGATAGTAATACAACCTGCCGTCCGCCAGCTCCTCCCGCACCTGCCCTTCCAGCCGGAGCAGGTCCAGGTGGGAGAGGCACTCCCCCACGGCAAACCATTTTTGGGGGATGGGGAAGTCCTCCCAATTTTTGGCCCGGATGCGCCAGGTCATCCGTCCCGCGATTTCGAAGGGGAGCAACCCCGGCTCCTCCCGGACCACCTTGAGGCACTCCTCCAGCCGGTATGCATGGTGCCGCAGCAGCGCGTCCACACGGGCATGGAAATCTCCGGTGGCCCGGTGGGCGGGCAAGGCCGTTTTTACGTCATACTCCCGCACCTGCTTCAGACTGCGCAGGTAACAGCCCAGGGCATTTTCCAGATTGGGCCAGCGGGTGATGTTGGGGGTGATGTCGAACAGCACATGGTCGCCGGTAAACATGACCTGCTGCTCCGCCATCCACAGGCACAGGTGGCTGGGCGTGTGGCCCGGCGTGCGGAGGACCTCCAGGCGATAGCCCCCCACCTCCAGCACAGCCCCCGCCGACAGGCGGGTATAGCGATCAAAGCTCGGGTCAGGCGCAAAACACCGGCCTGGGTGCGTCTGCGAGGCAATCCGGAGCATCTCCGGCGGGATGCCGGCCATAGCGAAGCGCGCGTCTTCCTGACGCTCCAGTTCAAAACGCGTGCTCCCCACGATCCAGTCCCGGTCCAGGTCGTCGATGAAGACACGGCTGGACGCGGAGGCCACCTCCGGCAGCAGGCCGGTGTGGTCCGAGTGGAGGTGGGTCAAAAAAATATCGGTATCCTCCATGCGCACGTTCAGCTCCTGCAGCCCGTCGAAGAGCGCCCGGCGGCAGGTCTCCTGCCGGAAGCCCGTGTCGATCAGCAGGCTGCGGTCCTTCCCGCGGATCAGATAGCAGTTGAGCTCACGAAGGGGGTTGTTGGGCAGAGGGACGGGGATGCGGTAGATGTTGCGCATGACTTCACGCGGCATGATCTTCGCCTGCTTTCTTTTTTTGATTTTGGGTCGCCCCTGTATAATTGCAAACGTTATGCCAACTTTATAATTGGATGGCGCCGATTCCATTTGTGTTTCGGTTCTTTGGCTTGGATCCTGGCATGAAATTTGCTGTTAATTTAGGAGGGGGACAGAATGTGTCCCCGTAAAATGAAAGGAGACGTTTATTATGGAAAAGATCACCTCTGAGCTGCGTGTGAGAATGTCGGCAAAGGACGCCCACTACGGCGGGAACCTGGTGGACGGCGCCCACATGCTCCACCTGTTTGGGGACGTGGCCACGGAGCTGCTCATACGCTGCGACGGCGACGAGGGCCTGTTCTGCGCCTATGACAACGTGGAGTTCATGGCCCCTGTTTACGCCGGGGATTACATCGAGGCCAGGGGCGAGATCACTTCTGTAGGAAATACCTCGCGCAAGATGGTCTTTACCGCCTACAAGGTCATCACGGCCCGCCCGGAGGTCAGCGCCTCCGCAGCCGATGTGCTGGACGAGCCGCTGCTGGTGTGCCGCGCCAGCGGCACCTGTGTGGTACCGGCTGCCTGCAAGAGAAAGTAGCACGTACAAGGGGGCCCGGCGGAAGCAATACGCCGGGCTCCTGCCATAATAAAAAAACGGGCAGGCAAATTGCCGCTTGAAGCTGTACACAAATAGAATACAATAGAGAATGGCCGGAAACAAGAGAGATACGCGCTTGGAGGAGAAAAACGATGATGGATACCTTCGGCATTGGTCGTTCCATGGAACCTGCCCACTCCCTGCCCCAGCAGGCATGGAGAATCGACAACACCACCGAGCTGCGCCCGGATGAATTGCTGATCGACGTCAAGATCGTCAGCATCAACCTGGTCAGCTTCAACGAGATTTGGGATGAGACCGGTGACAACGACACCCTGCTGTGCCAGCGGGTCATGGAGATCATTCAGGAGCGGGGCAAGCTCCATAATCCAGTCACCAACACGGGTGGGATGCTCTACGGCAAGGTGGCCCAAATGGGCTCAGAATACCCCAATTTGTATGGCTTGGCTCCCGGTGACGAGATTATTTCCCTGGCGTCCCTATCGATCACCCCTCTGAAGCTCGACCGGATTTTATGTGTAGACTATGCGTGTGCCCAGTTGACGGTGGAGGGGCGCGCCATCCTGTACGCCAGTTCTCCGGTGGTGAAGCGCCCCCCAGATATCCCTCTGCAGGTGGTCATCTCCGCCATGGATGAGGCCGGCGTGTCCGCGTGTACCCACAGGATCGTGGAGCCGGGGCAGTCCGTTCTGGTCCTGGGCGCCGGTGGGCGGAGCGGCTTGCTCTGCGGCTATGCCGCCCGCGATAAGATGAAATCCAGCGGCCGGCTGGTGGGCATTGTCCGAAACGAAAATCACCGGCAGATGTTAGAGCGGTACGGTGTATACGACGAGGTGCTGGCGCTGGACGCCACAGACATCGAAGGCTTCTGCTCCGGCCGGGAAAGTGCGGTCGCCCAGCAGTTTGACGTGGTCATCAACTGTATCAATTCAGTCAACACGGAGATTGCCGCTCTGGTGGCGGTCAAGCCCCGGGGCATTCTTTACTTTGCCACCCTTGGGTGCGACTATAAGTTCACCGGGCTGACGGCAGAGGGGATCGGCAAACAGGTACACATCATCCCCTATGCCGGATTTATGGAGGGGCATGCCGAGTATACCCTGGGCCTGCTGCGCCGCTTCCCACAGATGCAAAAGGCGATCCAGCAGCAATTTGGCGAGGCACGGCGGCACCATGTGCTCGTGGAGCATGAGGAGCACAGCGAAACAAGGGACGATACCCACGTTGCAAACGCCAACGGCTATATCTTCCGCAGCAGCCAGTCCAAAGCCACTCTGCGGCAAGCGCTGAAGGTGTCCCGCTATACCTCCAATGTGATGATCTACGGTGAATCCGGCGTCGGCAAGGAGATTATCGCCCGCATCATCCACCAAAACAGCGAGCGAAAAACCTTTCCCATGATTAAAATCAACTGCGCCGCCATCCCGGAGAATCTTCTGGAATCCGAGCTGTTCGGCTATGAAAAGGGCTCCTTTACCGGCGCAAATGCAAAAGGCAAAATTGGATTATGGGAGGCGGCCCAGAGTGGGACGCTGTTTTTGGACGAGGTGGGCGAGCTGCCTCTGTCTTTTCAGGCCAAGCTGCTGCGGGTCATACAGGAAAAAGAGATCGTACGGGTGGGCGGGGTGGCCCCCATCAAGGTGGACGTCCGCATCATCGCGGCCACCAATCGGGATTTGTCCGCCATGGTGCGCCAGGGCACCTTCCGTGAGGACCTCTATTATCGGCTCAATGTCTATCCCATCACGGTGCCCCCCCTTCGCCAGCGCCGCATGGACATCGGCCCGTTGGCAAAGCACTTTGTAGAGCGGTACAACCGGGAGTTCGCGCTCAATAAGGTCCTGAGCGTGAAGACCCTGGAGTTCCTGGAAAATCAGCCGTTTCGGGGAAACATCCGCGAGCTTCAGAATCTGATCCAGCGGCTGATGATTACCGCCGACTATCAGATCATCGAGGTCCGGGATGTGCTGACCGCCATGTCCTGCGACCAGAGCAGCGGACCGAATCCGGCGGAACAGGGGCCGGATCTTCCCCGGCCTTCCGAGCCCGTCGAGCGTGGGTCCCTCAAGGAAATCTTGGCACGGCACGAGGAGTCGATCCTCAGGGTGTATAAAGAGAAATACGGCTCCACCCGCAAAATTGCCAGCCTGCTCGGCATCAGCCAGCCGTCGGTGGTCCGCAAGCTGAAATTCTATGGAATCAGCAGCGACTCGACGCAGGAGTGATACAAATATGAATCAAAAACCGATACAAATTTAAATCATTGATTTATTTTTGGATCGCTTTTTGGAAGAATTGTGGAATCCAAAGTTTGCAAAGAGCATATTTTGCAGCAAAAATTCTCCACCCTCTCGACTTTAACTGGGCCGGAGTACCCGTCGTACAAAGCCCGCCCCCACCGCCTCGCGCAGATGCGCCCCTCTGACGGATGGTTTTTCTGTGAAAGTTTCCTTTGAAAACAAAATTGGCATACAGCTTGCAAAATAAAAGGGCACAGGATTTCCTGAAATACGAGCTCTATGTCAAGGAGGATTGTTCCATGAGAGGGGATAAATACGGTAGTCACCGCGTTATTTTTCCCACCGGCCTGCTGCCTCAGGCTGCAGAGAAAATCAACAATGATCCCGCGATCTGCACCAACGAGATCTTGATCGACGTCATTGCTCTTCAACCCACCGCCACCGCCTTTGGCCGCATCAAGCGCGAGTGCGGCGGCGACAAGACAAAAATCGCCGCTGCCATTCTGGAGATTGTCGAAGAGCGCGGCAAGTTCCAGGACCCGGTGAGCAAATCCGGTGGAATTCTCATCGGACGGGTCAAAGAAATCGGCGCCGATTTGAAAGAAAGTGCCGGCGTAAAGGTGGGCGACAAAATCGCCACATTGGTTTCCCTGTCCCTGACGCCCCTGAAAATCTATGAAATCACCGACATCGACGTCGACACAGAACAGGTCTACTGCAAGGCGGACGCGGTGCTGTTTGAGACCGGGATCTACACCAAGCTGCCGGAGGACCTGGGAGATAAGCTCAGTCTTGCGCTGATGGATGTGGCGGGGGCGCCCGCACAGGTCGCCATTCATGCCAAGGCGGGCGATACCGTGGTCGTCATGGGTGCGGGCAAGGCGGGGCTTCTGTGCCTGGCGGAGGCCAAGAAGCGCGTGTCTCCCACGGGGAAGGTCGTGTGTCTGGAGTATTCCGCCGAGCAGTGCGAGGTGGTGCGCGGCCTTGGCATCGCCGATGTGGTGCTCCAGGTCAACGGTCAGAAGCCCCTGGAAACCTACGAGGCATATACCCGCGCATTGAATGGGAAATTATCCGATTTCACGGTCAGCACCGTCAGCGTGTCGGACACGGAGCTCTCCACCATCCTGGTCACGGACGACAACGGCATGATCTACTTTTTCAGCATGAGCACCGACTTTGTCAAAGCCTCGCTGGGCGCCGAGGGAGTGGAAAAGCATGTGCCGATGCTGATCGGCAACGGCTACTACCCCGGCCATGCGGAGATCGCCTTTGACATCGTCCGTCGGGAGGAGAAGCTGCGCCGTTATTTCACCGAGCGGTATTGCAGATAAGCGTCAGTTGTTTCAAAAGGAGTCGATTAAAACGGAAAAGCTGATTATCCCCGCCGCCATCTGCGGCGCGGAGGTCACCAAGGAGCAGAACCCCGCCGTTCCCTACACGCTGGAAGAGATGGTGCGGGAGGCCAAGAGCGCCTATGACGCCGGCGCGGCGGTTATCCACGTGCACGTCCGCTGGGACGACGGCACCCCCACCCAGGACCGGGAGCGCTTCCGGGTCGTGATGGACGCCATTCAGGCGGCTTGTCCCGGTGTGATCCTGATCCCCTCCACCGGCGGCGCCGTGGGGATGACGCCGGAGGAGCGGCTCCAGCCCACCGAGCTGATGCCCGAGATGGCCACGCTGGACTGCGGCACCTGCAACTTCGGGGACGACGTATTTGTCAATGACCTCCCCATCCTGCGGGCCTTTGGCAAGCGGATGCTGGAAAACCAGATCAAGCCGGAATACGAGTGCTTTGAGATGGGGCATGTAGACACCATCCTGAAGCTGGCAAACAAGGGCCTGGTACCCGGCGCGCCCATGCAGTTCAACTTTGTGCTGGGTGTGGCGGGCTGCACTCCGGCTACCGCCGGGAACCTGGACTGGCTGGTCCGGTCCATCCCCGCCGGCTCCACCTGGACCGCCACGGGCATCGGCAGAGCCGCCTTTGAGCTGGCCGCCCCGGCCATCGCCATGGGCGGCAACGTCCGGGTGGGCTTCGAGGACAACCTCTATCTGTCCAAGGGGGTCCTGGCTAAGAGCAACGGCGAGTTGGTGAAAAAGGTGGCGGATCTGGCCGCCCTCCTGGGCCGGCCCGTGGCCACTCCCGCCGAGGCCCGCGGCATTCTGGGCCTGCGCAAATGAGGTCTGTTTTGCGGTCAGGGGACCGCTGGGAACAGAAAATACATCCACCATGTGAACGAATGAGAGGAGAATACGATGAAAATGAAAAAATGGATTGCCCTCGCACTGAGCGCAGCACTTTGCTTCACTCTGCTGTCCTCCTGCAGTCGTCCCAGCACCTCCGGCGGCAGCTCTCCCGCCCCCTCCAGCAGCCAGTCCGGCGGGTCGGAAACCACGTCTGACCCCATCGTGATCAAAATCGGCCATACCGACTCGTCCACCCGGTCTACCCACGTCTGGAGCGTGTGGATCGGCGAATACCTGGAGGAAAAGGCGCCTGGCCGCTTCAAGGTGGAGGTCTATCCCGACGGACAACTGGGCGATTCCCCCGACATGGTCGCCGGCGTCAAGCTGGGCACCCTGACGATGGAGTTTGACCTGTCCTCCGTGGTGAGTTCCGTCACCGGCGCGGCGTCCAGTTGTGTGGACCTGCCCTTCCTGTACCCCACCTATGAAGACTGGGAGAAGGGCACCTTCGAAAACGGCGGTCTGGAGCTGTTCAACGAGACCATCGCTGACGCGGGCTACTACTGCCTGGGCATGTACTACAACGGCATGCGTCAGGTTATCAGCCGCACCGGCTGCTACCACAACTCCGACGACCTCCACGGCCAGAAGATCCGTATCGCCCAGGACGAGCTGAACATTGAGATGTGGAACGCCATGGGCGCCGCCCCCACGCCGATGTCCTGGGGCGAGGTCATTACCTCTCTGTCCACCGGTACCATCGAGGCTCTGGACCACTCCCTGGGCGTGTTCAACGACTTCTCCCTGCATGAGATCGCTCCCTACATCACCCTGACCAACCACGCCAGCTCCCCGTTCCCCATCATCTGCTCGCTGGACTGGTTCAAGTCCCTGTCCGCCGAGGACCAGGCTCTGATCCAGGAGGCCGTCACGCTGGCCTGCAAGCAGCAGCGTGACGAGGAGCGCGCCAACGAGATGGATTATATCCAGCGCTTCAAGGACGAGGGCGCCACCGTGGAAGAGCTGACCGACGAAGAGGTCGCCGCCTTCAAGGCGGCTGTCCAGCCCGTATACGACAAGTGGCGCGCGAAGGTCGGCGACGAGATGATGGATCTCTGGCTGGCCACCGTGCCCCAGTAAGTCCCCGGAAAAGATCCCAAACTGCCTCAGGGCGGACCGGCTCCTCCAGTCGGTCCGCCGCTTAAAAAGTGAGAAAAGGAGGGCGCGATGTATTTTTAGAATACATCCTGGCTGACTATGAAAAAGACCAATCGCATCGTTGATGTGCTCAACCGCGTGGAGGAAGTGGTCCTGGTGGCCATGTTCTCGGCGATGGTGCTCATTATTTTTGTGCAGGTGATTATGCGCAAGACCGGCAATTCCCTGTACTGGTCCGAGGAGCTGGGCAAGTTCCTCTTCGTCTGGATCTCCTGGCTTGGCATCAGCATTGCACAGCGGAAGGGGGAGCACATCAAGATCACCATGCTCACCGACCACCTGCCCTTCCGGGCGGCCCAGGTTTTCAACATCCTGTCCGACCTCGTCGTGATCGCCATCTGTGTCGTCACGCTGTACTACGGTGTGTCCCTGGTCATCAGCCAGTGGACCTCTCCCTATGCCGGCATCAAAATCAGCACCTCCTGGGGCTACCTGGCGGTGGTGGTGGGCTGTACCCTGATGACCATCCGCTGCCTGGCCAGCATCAAGGATTCCGTCGTCTTCTTGGCGAAGGGACGTCCGGAGGAATCGGAAGGAGGCGAGGCGCAGTGAATACCGCTTTGATTGTCCTGCTGGTGCTCCTGGTGCTCTTGCTGATGATCGGTGTGCCCGTGGGCTTTGCCATCGGCGGCGCCACCATGGTCGCTATGTTCTACTGCTCGGATCTGAACATGGTGGTCAACGCCCAGTACTGCTATTCCGGCATCTTCTCCTTTACCGTCATGGCCATCCCGTTCTTCATGCTGGCCGGGTCGGTGATCTCCACCGGAGGCATCGCCAAGCGGATCGTGGAATTTGCCTCGGCTCTGGTCGATTTTCTCACCGGAGCCCTGGGCTGCGTATCCATGCTGGCGTGTATGTTTTTCGGCGCCCTGTCCGGCTCCGGCATGGCCACCACCGCCGCCATCGGCGGCATGATGATCCCTGAGATGAAAAAGCGGGGCTACGATCCCTCCTATGCCGCCACTCTGGTGTGCTTCGGCGGCACCGTGGGCCCCATCATCCCGCCCTCCCTGTCCTTTGTCCTCTATGGCGCCACCACCAAAACCTCGGTGCCGGATCTGTTCAAGGCGGGTATCCTCCCCGGTATCATCATCGGTCTGACCTTCCTGGTGGTCAATATCATCATCTGCAAGCGCACAGGTACCGACCTGCCTGTCCGCTCCGACGAGAAAAAGCCCCTTAAGGAGGCCCTTGTGGCCCGACTGAAGCGGCTGGGCAAGGCCACCAAGGACGGGTTCTGGGCTCTGCTGTCCCCAGTCATTATTCTGGGCGGCATCTACTCCGGCATTTTTACCCCCACAGAGGCCGCCGCCGTCTCCGTGGTCTATTCGGTCATCGTCTCCATCTTTGTCTACAAGGATATGGACTGGAAGTCCCTCTACGAGACTCTGGTGGGCGCTGCGGTGCTCAACGGGGCAACTTCCTTCCTGCTGGGTTACTCCACCGTGTTTTCCACCTTTATGACCTTCGAGCAGGTGCCCCAGGCCATCACCACCTTCCTGTCCAACGTGTCCGACAACCCCGCCGTCGTTCTGTTGGTCATCAATGCGATCCTGCTGGTCATTGGTTGCTTCTTGGACACGGTACCCGCCATTATCATTATGGCCCCCATGCTGCTGCCTACGCTTCAGACCTTCGGCATCAATCCCATCCACTTTGCCGTTGTCATGGCGGTCAATCTGGCCTTTGGCCTGTGCACTCCGCCTTATGGATGCAACCTGTTTGTCGGTGCGGCTGTGGCTAAGATCAAGATGGAGAGCATGTTCAAGTGGATTGTGCCCTTCTTCCTGGTGTCCATCGTACTGCTGATGATTCTAACGTATATTCCCTCCCTCTCCCTGATGTTTGTATAAGCCCAACAACGGTGTGAGGCCCGGACTGACTTCGGTCAGCCCGGGCCTCACACAGTTCTCATACCGATCAGCGCGCCGATCAATTCGACTTTATCCGCCAAAGTAGCGGACGCTTCTGTTTCATATCCGCCGCCCCGGTAAGCATATCCTGAACCGGAGGCGATTTTATGCGGAAATCCACAATTATCCTAACGGAGAAGCTCCTGTCCCCCAAAGAACCAGACGGGAAAGCGGTCCGCCGGGCGGTGGTGGCCTGGCTCACAAAAGAACTCTGCAAATGAGCCCGGCGCCACGTTTGAACGGCGGGGGGACTTAAATGATTTTCGGCTGGGCGGCAGCTCTGCGTGCCGGGGGGAGGGGCGTAGCTGCGCCTTTAGAGGGGAGGGCTGCACATTCTCTGCGCCATTTATGCACGATTGAGCAAAGAGGATGAGGACAAATACAAAACAGAGTCCGAGAGTATCCAAAATCAAAAATCTCTGCTGGTGAGCTACGCTGTGGAGCGTGGCTGGGATATCTACCACATCTACTGCGACGAGGATTATTCCGGGGCCGACAGCCTGCGGCCCGACTTCAACCGGATGATTGGGGCGGCCAGGGAGAAAAAGTTCCAAATTCTCCTCTGCAAGAGCCAATCCCGGTTCACCCGGGATATGGAGTTGGTGGAAAAGTACATCCATGGCCTGTTCCCCATCTGGGGCGTCCGCTTTATTGCGGTGGCGGACAACGTTGACACGGAGGTGAAGGGCACCAAAAAGGCCCGGCAGATCAACGGCCTGGTGAACGAGTGGTATCTGGAGGACCTGTCGGAAAACATCCGCATGGTCTTTGACCTGAAGCGGCGGCAGGGGCAGTATATCGGAGCGTTCCCCATCTACGGCTATCAGAAGGACCCGAAAGACCACAATCATCTGATTGTGGAAGCGCAGGCCGCTCAAGTGGTGCGTCAGATCTTCCAGTGGTCCCTGGAGGGCCGCGGGAAACAGGAGATCGCCCGGATGCTCAACGACCGGGGCATCCCGAACCCGGCCCGGTATAAGCTGGAGCGGGGGTGGACCGCTGGTCCCCCGGGCTCCAACCAGTATGGCCTCTGGAACAAGACCACCATCTGGAGGATGCTCCACAACGAGATGTACACAGGGGTGATGCTCCAGGGCCGACGGAAAAAGGCGAGCTACAAATCCAAGACGATGCTCCCGGTTCCCGAAGATCAGTGGTATCGGGTAGAGGGGACCCATGAGGCCATCATTGACCGGGAGACCTTCCGCGCAGTACAGAGAAGCCTGAAGCTGCGCTCCAAGGCCGACGGTACCGGAGAAGCCCACCTGCTGTCCGGGCTGGTGAAGTGCATGGACTGCGGCAGCACCATGAGCAAGACCACCAACTGTCAGCAGGGGCGGCCCAGGGTGTCCTACCTCCGCTGCAAGCTGTATGCAGACAGTGGAAGGGAGAAGCGCTGCACCCGGCACTCCATCCGTCTGGATCAACTGATCGAGCAGGTTTCCGAACGCATCCGCCACTATGTTCAAAGCTGCTGTCCGCTGGAGGAACTGAATGTGCCTCCGCCGCGGGACACCCGCAGAGAGGCTCTGGAGCAGGAGCAGAAAGCGCTGAAAGCCCAACTGGAAAAGCGGAGCCAGGCGTTAAAAAATCTGTACCTGGATAAAATCTCTGGCGTACTCAGCGAGGGGCAGTTTGTGGAGCTAAACCGGGACCTTCAGATGGAAAAAGGGCGCCTGGAGCGTCGGCTGGCTCAAAACGGTGAGGAGCTGAACAAACGGACATACCCGGTGGACCAGGCCAGCATTATGGACCGGATGCGGGAGCTGCTGCAGTTGGAGACCGTGCCTCGGGAGCTGGTGGTCGCTCTGGTGGAAAAGATCGAGATTGGCGAGCGGGACCCGGCCACCGGACGCCAGGAGATTCGGATTACCTGGAAATTTTAACAAGTGTCCTTCGGTTGCCGAGGCCCATGTGGTGGAGCCTAAATACCCCGGGGTAGTTGAATCTTATGTTAACATTGGAGACTGTTATGATAAAAAAGCCCTGGGGGATGTGCGCGCGGAAATCCTGTCCTGCATGGGCGGTTATCCGGCGTGCTACCAGCGGGCCTACCGCTGCCTGGGCGCGGCGGAGGAGATCGCGGAGGATGTGCGATCCATCGTGATTTCGCCGCAGGTAGAGGCCAAGATTGCCAAGCGGAGCAAGGGCATCCTGTCCCGGGAAATCAAAAAGACGGGGGAGGGCGCCGGGCAGGTGAAGCAGCGGTTCCTCTCGGCGGTAACGCACCGGGGGCTTCTGGCGGAATTTGATACAGTGGATAAGTTATGTAAACGGGTTTACGAGCTGGCGGACAGTTACGGGCTGGCCCATGTGATGCTGACCCACCTGCTCTCCGGGGCGGTGGCGGCGGGCCACGACGCGGTGGCCTGCGTCTCCCCCATGGCCCCCGACCGGCTGGAGCATCTGCTCCTCCCGGGGCTGTCGCTGGCCTTCGTGACCAGCTCTCCGGCCCTGCCCTACGAAAAGCGGCCCTACCGCCGCATCCGGCTGGACGCCATGGCGGACGCCGAGGCGGTGCGCCGGAACAGGGCGCGGCTGCGCTTTTCGCGGAAGGTGTCCGCCGCCCTGACGGAGGAGGCGGTGGACTCTCTGGCCCAGGCCAAGGCCATGCACGACGAGCTGGAGGCCCTCTACAACCCCTATGTGGATTTCGAACGGGTGGGCCGGATGGCCGACCGGATTGCCGGGGAAATCTTGAAGGAAAGCTGAAATTTTTCCGGGCAAGCGCGTCAATGGGGCGGGCCGGTTCAGCCGGCCGCCCCATTGACATTTCCCAGGCTGAGCCCCTATAATGGCGCTATGGAATCTGCAATGCGGGAAGGGGAGAGGGCCGTGAAGCCGCTGCTGGCCCCCCTGGTGGGGGACGCCTCGCCGGTGACTGTCATCGGTTTGTGCAAGAATGCCGGTAAGACCACCGCGCTGTGTCGGCTCATCCGGGAGCTGGAGGGGGAGACCCTGGCCATGACTTCGGTGGGTCGGGATGGGGAGCGGACCGACGTGGTGACGGGGACGGAAAAGCCGGAGATCTGGGTCCCGGCGGGTACGCTGTTCGCCACGGCCCGTGGGCTGCTGCCCCTATGCGACGCTACGGTGGAGGTGGACCGGGTTACTGGCGTGATGACCCCATTGGGCCCGGTGGCGGTGTTCCGCGCCCTGTCCGACGGATACATCCAACTGGCGGGCCCCTCGGCGGTGGCGCAACTGGCCCCCCTGGCCGGGACCTTCCGGGAGCTGGGAGCCGACCGGGTGCTGATCGATGGAGCCGCCGGGCGGAAATCCCTGGCGGGGGCGGAACCGGGCGGCTGTGCCATTCTGTGCGTAGGCGCCTCCATGGACGGCGGGGCGGCGGTCATCGCCGCCGAGACGGCCCACACCTGCGCCCTGTTCGCCGCGCCGGAGCCGGAGGAACCCGGCCTCCGGGCGGCTCTGGCGGCGGAACAGGAGCGCTTTGCCCTCTTTACGCCGGAGGGAGAGCGGCTGCCCCTGGAGCGGGAGGATAGCGGCCAGCCCCTGTGGGGGGCGCTGCCCCGGGAGAAGTGCGTGCTCTGGGTGGCGGGAGGCGTCACCAGTCCCATGCTCCGCACCCTGGCCCGGCGGGGGGCTCCCACGGTGGTGGCCGCTCCAGACGCCACTCATTTTCTGGCGGACCGGAGCAGCACCGCCGCCTTTTTCCGGGGCGGCGGGTCTCTGCAAGCGGCGCGGCGGCTGACCATCGCCGCCGTGTGCGCCAACCCCTGGTCGGCCTACGGCAAGCACCTGGACCGGGAGGAGCTCCTGTCCGCCCTGCGGGCGGCGGTAGAGGTCCCGGTGGTGGACGTGAGGGAGGTATGACATGGTAAAGCTCGATCAACAACTCAAGGAGGATACCGGCTACCTCTGGGTCATGGCCCGGCTGGAGCCGGCTTCTCCCTTCGGCCGCGCTCTGGCCCGGACCCCCCGCTGGTACGGGCCCGGCGAGGAGGGGGCGCTGGAGGCGGAGCTGGGCCGGGTGGACGCTTTGCTGGCGTGGATGGAGCAGGGTGCGCCGGCGGTGGAGAACGTCGTCCATCTGCTGTCGGAGTTCCACGACATCAAAAACTCCTTCCAGCGCCCCTCCAATTCCCCCATGGACGAGGTGGAGCTCTTCGAGGTCAAACACTTCCTGCTCTATCTGGAACGCCTGGCGGAGGAGTACGGCCGCTTCCCGCGGCTGGAGGGGCTGGAGCTGCGCCCCATGACGGGGCTGCTGGACCTGCTGGACCCCAGCGGGCGGCGGCTGCCCCCCTTCTCGGTGGAGAACGCCTTTGACCCGGCCCTGGAGCGCATCCGGGCGGATAAGCTTCAGGTGGAGCGGGAGCTGCGGAGCGCGGAGGGGGAGGCCCGGGAAGCCCTGCTGGCCCGGCGGCGGGAGCTGGTGCTGGAGGAGGACAAGGCGGAGCTGGCCGCCCGGCGGCGGCTGACGGCCGCCCTGCTGCGGGAGAAAGCAGGCTTTTTTGCCGCCATGGACGCCATCGGCCGCCTGGACCTGACGCTGGCCAAGGCCCGGCTGGCCCGGCGGTTCGGCTGCGTCCGGCCCCGGCTGTCCGCCGTGCCGGAGGTAGAGGCGTTCGACATGGTCCATCCCGAGGTGGCCGACCACCTGAAGGAGCGGGGCGGGGCCTTTATTCCGGTGTCCATCACACTGGAGAAGGGGACCACTGTCATCACAGGGGCCAACATGGGGGGCAAGAGCGTCTCCCTCAAGAGCGTCACCCTGAACCTGCTGCTGCTCCAGACCGGCTTTTTTGTCTTTGCCCGGGAAATGACCGCTCCCCTGTTCGATTCGGTGAGCCTTATCTGCACCGACCGGCAGTCGGTGGAGCAGGGCCTCAGCTCCTTCGGGGCCGAGGTGGCCGCGCTGGGGGACCTGCTGCGGCGGGAGAAGGGGAAGTTCTTCTTTGTGGCGCTGGACGAGTTCGCCCGGGGCACCAATCCCCGGGAGGGGGCGGCCCTGGCCCGGGCGCTGGTGGAATATCTGGGCGGGCTCAACTGCGTGGCCATGATGACCACCCATTACGACGGCGTGTCCGATGCCGCCCGGCGGCATTACCAGGTGGCAGGTCTTGCCGCCCTGGATACCGCCGCCTTCCGGGCGGGGGAGGCCCCGCTGGACCGGCTGTCCCGGCTTATGGATTACCGCCTGCTGGCCGCGCCGCCCGGTGCGCCCTGTCCCCGGGACGCCCTGCGGGTGTGCCGCCTGCTGGATCTGGACGAAGAATGGATGAAAATCTTTGAAGAAAATAGTTGACAAACTGACGGCCGGTGCTATAATAATATTTAGTTAAAGTGCCTATATTATTAGAGTGGTATAACAAAATATTGTGTGAATAGAGGCGCGGCAGTTCAGGTACCGGCGCGATGCAAAGGGCGGTCAGGCCCGATGCGCGCTGGGAATGGGACCGCCGCCGAAGGAGGGGGGAGCTGTCCCGAGCCTCTCCTGAGACGTGGGCCCAGTGCGCACGGATTGTCATGGAAACATGAAGCGCTATTTATGTTCTGTCGGGTGACCGTCAGGCATAAATAGCGTTTTGTTGTTTGCATGGAGCGCTGTTCGTTTTGCTCCCTTTCGGGGCAGGACGGGCGGCGCTTGATGTTTTTTGGGGAACCGTATGGAAAATTTTTTAGGGGGTATTGACGATGGAAAAAATGACATCCATGATCCGGGTCCGTATGGGGGCGGAGGACGCTCACTACGGCGGCAATCTGGTGGACGGGGCCCACATGCTCCATCTGTTCGGCGACGTGGCCACTGAATTGCTCATCATCAGTGACGGCGACGAGGGCCTGTTCTGCGCCTACGACAACGTGGAGTTTCTGGCGCCCGTCTACGCCGGCGATTTCATCGAGGCGGTGGGCGAGATCACCCACATGGGCAACACCTCCCGCAAGATGGTCTTCGAGGCCCGCAAGGTGGCCGTGCCCCGGCCCGACATCAGCGACTCCGCCGCCGACAAGCTGGCCGAGCCTGTCGTGGTCTGCCGCGCCTCCGGCACCTGCGTGGTGCCCAAGGACAAACAGCGCATCGCCCGCTGAACACCGCAAGCAAGCCCGATGAAAAGGAGGTTTACCCTATGGAAAAGCTGATTATCACCGCCGCCATCTGCGGCGCGGAGGTCACCAAGGAGCAGAACCCCGCCGTTCCCTACACGCTGGAAGAGATGGTGCGGGAGGCCAAGAGCGCCTATGACGCCGGGGCAGCGGTTATCCACGTGCACGTCCGCTGGGACGACGGCACCCCCACCCAGGACCGGGAGCGCTTCCGGGTCGTGATGGACGCCATTCAGGCGGCTTGTCCCGGTGTGATTCTGATCCCCTCCACCGGCGGCGCCGTGGGGATGACGCCGGAGGAGCGCCTCCAGCCCACCGAGCTGATGCCCGAGATGGCCACGCTGGACTGCGGCACCTGCAACTTCGGCGACGATGTATTCCAAAACGACATGCCCACTCTGCGGGCCTTTGGCAAGCGGATGCTGGAAAATCACATCAAGCCAGAGTACGAATGCTTTGAGATCGGCCATCTGGACACCGCTCTGACCCTGGCCCGGAAGGGGCAGGCGCCCGGCGAACCCATGCAGTTCAACTTTGTGCTGGGCGTGGGCGGCTGTACCCCCGCCACCGTACCCAACCTGTGCTATCTGGTCAGTCAGATCCCCGCCGGCTCCACCTGGACGGTCACCGGCATCGGCCGCCACGCCTTTACCATGGCCGCCGCCGCCATCGCCATGGGCGGCAACGTCCGGGTGGGCTTCGAGGACGAGCTGACCCTGTCCAGAGGCGTGCTGGCCAAGTCCAACGGCGAGCTGGTGGCCCGTGTGGTGGAGCTGGCCAAGCTGCTGGGCCGGGAGATCGCCACCCCGGACGAGGCCCGCAGGATTCTCAGTCTGAAGTAACCCGTGTTCCCAAACGCGGCCGGGAGCTGCACGGGGACCCGCCGCCCGCCGCGTTTCCGATTCCCAAACCAAACGCACCAAAACCAAACCATTCCCAACCCAATTCCCACATTCCCAATTCCAAACCCAAACCAACCCACAACCATTCCCAAATCCACATACCCGGTCCCCGAATCTCAATCTACAGGAGGTCAAAACATATGCAGAAAAAGGGCAATAAGTACGGCACTCACCGCGTCATCGAACCCAAAGGCGTGCTGACCCAGGCTGCGTACAAGATCGACAACAACATGGATGAGATCTACTCCAACGAGATCCTCTGCAACGTCACCGCCCTGAACGTGGACTCCGCCTCCTTCACCCAGATCGCCGACGTGTGCGGCCATGACGACCAGAAGATCGGCGAGATGATCCTGTCCATCGTGGCCGAGCGCGGCAAGCAGCAGAATCCGGTCACCGGCTCCGGCGGCATGTTCATGGGCACCGTGGCCAAGATCGGCGACGACCTGAAGGGCAAGATTGACCTGAAGGAGGGCGACCGCATCGCCTCCCTGGTGTCCCTGTCCCTGACGCCCTTGAAGATCCATAAGATCCTGGCCGTCCATCAGGACATCGACCGGGTGGATGTGGAAGCCCAGGCCATCCTGTTTGAAAGCGGCATCTACGCCAAGCTGCCCGACGACATGCCCGAGCCTCTGGCCCTGGCCGCCCTGGACGTGGCCGGCGCTCCCGCCCAGGCCCGCAAGCTGCCCAAGGAGGGCGACAGCGTCCTGATCCTGGGGGCCAACGGCAAGTCCGGCGTGCTGTGTGGCTACGAGGCTATGAAGAAGGTGGGGCCCAACGGCAAGGTGGTCGGCGTGGTCCGCAACCCGAAGCAGATCCCCGCTTTGAAGGAGCTGGGCGTCTACACCGACATCGTGCTGGCCGACGCCACCAAGCCCGTGGAGGTCATGGAGGCCGCCCTGGCCGTCAACGGCGGCAAGGAGTATGACATCTCCATCTGCTGCGTCAACATCGAGAGCTGCGAGATGTCCGCCATCCTGCCCGTCCGGGACGACGGCCTGGTGTACTTTTTCTCCATGGCCACCTCCTTCACCAAGGCGGCCCTGGGGGCCGAGGGCATCGGCAAGGACGTGACCATGATCGTGGGCAACGGCTACACCAAGGACCATGCCGACATCACCCTGAACGTCCTGCGGGAGAATCCCAAGCTGCGCAAGCTGTTTGAGGAGAAATACGTATAATACCCAAGGGAAGGCGCGTTACCGGCGGCGTCCGCGGGGACACGCCGGGGCGTTCCTTCCCTCTTTCCTGCCGCCGCGGTTACCCGAGGCGCGAATTCTGAAAGGCGGTGCGACCGAATGAACGAATCCAGACGCAAAGCGCTGTTCCCCCAGGTCTCTGATGAGGATTGGAACGACTGGCACTGGCAGGTGGCCAACCGGATCGAGACCCTGGAGGACCTGAAAAAGTACATCAGCCTGACCCCCGAGGAGGAAGAGGGCGTCAAGGCCTGCCTGGGCACCCTGCGCATGGCCATCACCCCCTACTACCTCTCCCTCATCGACCCTGACGACCCCTATGACCCCGTCCGCCGTCAGGCGGTCCCCACCGCCGCGGAGCTCCACCAGTCCAAGGCCGACCTGCTGGACCCCCTCCATGAGGACGCCGACTCTCCGGCCCCCGGCCTGACCCATCGCTACCCCGACCGGGTGCTGCTGCTCATCACCGATCAGTGCTCCATGTACTGCCGCCACTGTACCCGCCGCCGCTTCGCCGGCCAGCACGACGCCGGCCTGCCGGTGGATCAGGTCGACGTGGCCATCGACTACATCCGCCATCACCCCGAGGTCCGGGACGTGCTGCTCTCCGGCGGCGACGCTCTGCTGGTCTCCGACGAGCGGCTGGAGTACATCATCAAAGAGCTGCGGGCCATTCCCCACGTGGAGATCGTCCGCATCGGCTCCCGCACCCCGGTGGTACTGCCCCAGCGCATCACCCCCGCGCTGTGCGATATGCTGAAGAAGTACCACCCCATCTGGCTCAACACCCACTTCAACCATCCCAACGAGATCACCGCCGAGTCCGCCGCCGCCTGCGCCCGGCTGGCCGACGCCGGCATTCCTCTGGGCAACCAGTCCGTGCTGCTGGCCGGAGTCAATGACTGCGTCCACGTGATGAAGAAGCTGGTCAACGAGCTGGTGAAGATCCGGGTGCGCCCCTACTACATCTATCAGTGCGACCTGAGCATGGGCCTGGAGCACTTCCGCACCCCGGTGTCCAAGGGGATCGAGATCATCGAGGCCCTGCGGGGCCACACCTCCGGCTTCTGCGTGCCCACCTTTGTGGTGGACGCCCCCGGCGGCGGCGGCAAGACCCCCGTGATGCCCAACTATGTCATCTCCCAGGCCCCCCACAAGGTCATCCTGCGCAACTATGAGGGCGTCATCACCACCTACACCGAGCCCGAGCACTATGAGGAGACCTGCCACTGCGAGGTCTGCACGGGCAAGCGGAAGGTGGACTTGATGGGCGTGGCGGCGCTGGAGCAGGGGCACATGATGTCCATGGAGCCCGCCAACCTGGAGCGGCATAAGCGCGAGCAGCATTGACAGCAACGGGGCGGGGGCCGCGGCTCCCGTCCCCTTCCCTTGAAACGAGAGAAACGAGGTGGAACCCCTTGGAATCAAAACTGAACCTGAATTTTGAACTGGTAGAGGAGGCGCGGGCCCACGCGTCCAAGGTGGCCGACGACACCCAGCGGTTCATCGACCGCCACACCACCGTGGCGGTGGAGCGGACGGTGTGTCGCCTGCTGGGCATCGACGGGGTCAACGAGTTCGAGGTGCCCCTGCCCAACGTGGTGGTGGAGCATCTCACCGGCAAGAGCGCCCTGCCCCAAGGCGCGGCCTTCTGGGTGGGCAACGCCATGCTGGCCACCGGCAAGACGCCCCAGGAAATTGCCGAGGCGGTCTCCGCCGGCGAACTGGACCTGACGGCGCTGCCCGCCCACAGCGGCGCCGAGATCGAGGCGGTCCTGGACCCGGTGGTCCGGGAGGCCATGGCGAAGATCGCCGCCCGCCGGAAGCGCCGGGAGGACTTCCTGGCCGAGCACGGCGACAAGCAGGGGCCCTGGATCTATCTGATCGTGGCCACCGGTAACATCTATGAGGACATCACCCAGGCGACCGCCGCCGCCCGGCAGGGCGCCGACGTCATCGCCGTCATCCGCACCACCGGCCAGTCTCTGCTGGACTACGTCCCCTATGGGGCCACCACCGAGGGCTTCGGCGGCACCTACGCCACTCAGGAGAACTTCCGCCTGATGCGCCAGGCCATGGACCAGGTGGGGGCCGAGATGGGCCGCTACATCCGGGTGTGCAACTACTGCTCCGGCCTGTGCATGCCCGAGATCGCCGCCATGGGCGCCTTCGAGGGCCTGGACGTGATGCTCAACGACGCCCTGTATGGCATCCTGTTCCGAGACATCAACATGCAGCGCACCCTGGTGGACCAGAACTTCTCCCGCGCCATCAACGCTTACGCCGGCGTGGTCATCAACACCGGCGAGGACAATTATCTCACCACCGCCGATGCGGTGGAGGAGGCCCACACCGTGCTGGCCTCTCAGCTCCTCAACGAGCAGTTCGCCCTGCGGGCCGGCCTGCCCAAGTCCCAGATGGGTCTGGGCCACGCCTTTGAGATCGACCCCGCCGTAGAAAACGGCTTCCTCTACGAGCTGGCCCAGGCTGAGATGGCCCGGGAGATCTTCCCGGAGGCCCCCCTGAAGTATATGCCCCCCACCAAGTTCATGACGGGCAACATCTTCCGGGGCCATGTCCAGGACGCTCTGTTCAACATGGTCACCATCCTCACCAACCAGAAGATCCACCTGCTGGGCATGATGACCGAGGCCATCCACACCCCCTTCCTGTCCGACCGCTTCCTGGCCATCCAGAACGCCCAGTATATTTTCAATACTATGAAGGACCTGGGCGGCGAGATCGTGTTTAAGGAGGGCGGCATTATGCAGCAGCGGGCCGACCAGGTGCTGCACAAGGCGGCCGACCTGCTCTCCGAGATCGAGCGGCTGGGCATCTTCGAGACCCTGGAGAAGGGCATCTTCGCCGACATCAAGCGGCCCCGGGACGGCGGCAAGGGGCTGGAGGGCGTATTCCAGAAGGCCCCCGGCTATCGGAATCCCTTCCTGGAACCCATGATGAAAGGGGGAATGGATCAATGAGCTCCGGACTGTATCAGATCAGGGACAAGGACCTGGACACCACACTGGACCTCACCAAGCTGCGCCCTTACGGCGATACCATGAACGACGCCAAGGTACAGATGTCCTTCACCCTGCCGGTGAAGGACGACGACAAAGGGGCGGCGGCGGCGGTCCAACTGGCCCAGAAGATGGGCATCCCCGACCCCAACGTGGCCCTGCGCCAGAAGCTGGATGAGAATTTCACCTTCTATGTGGTCTACGGGGCCACCACCCACAGCGTCAACTACAACGAGATCGAGGTCATGACGGTGGCCGACGAGGCCATGGACATGGAGGAGACCAACGAGTACATTCGGGAGCACATCGGCCGCAAGGTAGTGGTGGTGGGCGCCTCCACCGGCACCGACGCCCACACCGTGGGCATCGACGCCATCATGAACCGCAAGGGCTTTGCCGGGCATTACGGCCTGGAGCGCTACGAGATGGTGGAGGCCTACAACCTGGGCTCCCAGGTGCCCAACGACGAGTTCATCCGCAAGGCCCGGGAGCTCCACGCCGACGTGCTGCTGGTGTCCCAGACCGTCACCCAGAAGGACGTGCATGTAAAGAACCTCACCGAGCTCGTCGAGCTGTGCGAGGCCGAAGGCGTGCGGGACAAGATGATCGTCTGCTGCGGCGGCGCCCGCATCACCCATGCGCTGGCCAAGGAGCTGGGCTTTGACGCCGGCTTCGGCGCCGGCACCTACGCCGGCGATGTCATCACCTTCGCCGTGAAGGAGATGGCCCGGCGCATGGGCCGGGAATAAGAACAGGCCATGGGGCAGGGTGTGCCGCGGGGTGCGCCCTGCTCTTCGCGTGCTGTTGCTTCAGGCGGAACGGCACTCTTGAAATTTTTGCGCAAGTTGACGCTTTACAGGCGAGGGCGATTAAGGTATCCTGAGAGGGAACCGGGGGATGAGGCTCCTGCCGGAAACGACACAACGTAAAGGGGACAGTACAATGCGAGGCGTAGAGACCCGTATCCAGGAGATTCGGCATCGGATCTTCCGGGAAGTGGCCCGGATGGCGTACCATACCGAGTGGCCGGTGGACAAGAGGATTGAGGCACTCCCTTATAAGATCATTCCGGGCGAGGTGGGCAACTTCCGCAACGACGTGTTCCTGGAGCGCGCCATCGTGGGCGAGCGCCTGCGGCTGGCCATGGGCCTGCCCTACCGCAGCGCCGCCGAGCACGCCCCCCTGTCGGACAACATCGAGGCGGCGGACCAGGATGAGACCTACTACACTCCGCCTCTCATCAATGTGATCAAGTTCGCCTGCAACGGCTGCAAGGAGAAGCAGGTGCTGGTGACCGAGGGCTGCCAGGGCTGCCTGGCTCACCCCTGTGTGGAGGTCTGCCCCAAGGATGCCATCCGGCTGGACCGCTATAACGGCCGGTCGGTCATCGACCAGGACAAGTGCATCAAATGCGGCCGCTGCGTGGATGTGTGCGCCTATCACGCCATCATCAAGCAGGAGCGGCCCTGCGCCGCGGCCTGCGGCATGAATGCCATTCACTCCGACGTCAATGGCAAGGCCGATATCGACTATGAAAAGTGTGTCTCCTGCGGGATGTGCCTGGTGAATTGCCCCTTCGGCGCCATCGCCGACAAGTCCCAGATTTTCCAGGTCATCCGGGCCATTCAGTCGGGCGAGCGGGTCTATGCCGCGGTAGCCCCCGCCTTTGTGGGCCAGTTCGGGCCCAAGGTGACTCCGGGCAAGCTCCGCGCCGCCATGAAGCAGTTGGGCTTTGCCGACATCTTCGAGGTGGCCATCGGCGCCGACCTGTGCGCCACCCAGGAGGCCGAGGACTTCATCCGGGAGGTGCCCGAGTCCCTTCCCTTCATGGCCACCTCCTGCTGCCCGGCCTGGTCGGTCATGGCCAAAAAGCTCTTCCCCGACTACGCCAGGTGCGTATCCATGGCCCTGACCCCCATGACCCTGACCGCCCGGCTCATCAAGAAGGATCACCCCCACGGCAAGGTGGTCTTTATCGGGCCCTGCGCCGCCAAAAAGCTGGAGGCCATGCGCAAAAGTGTCCGCAGCGAGGTGGACTTTGTTCTCACTTTTGAGGAGATGGCCGGCATTTTCGACGCCAAGCACCTGGACCTGGCCACCATCCAGGAGGACCCGGACGGCGTCAACGACGCCTCGGCCGACGGGCGGAACTTTGCCGTCTCCGGCGGCGTGGCCCAGGCGGTGGTGAACGTGATCCGGGAGCGATTCCCCGAACGGGATATCCAGGTGGCCAGCGCCGAGGGGCTGCAGGAGTGCCGGAAGCTGATGACGGGGGCCGTGGCGGGCAAATACCCCGGCTACCTGCTGGAGGGCATGGCCTGCCCCGGTGGGTGCGTGGCGGGTGCGGGCACCATGCAGCCCATCCTGCGGTCCAAGACGGCGGTGAACCAGTACGCCAGGCAGGCCAAGCACAAGACCTCCAACGAGACGGAGCATATCAAGGAGCTGGATAAGCTGGTGGACTGAGTCCGCCGGCTGTATGACACGCGGGGAGGAGGCGCCGACGGGGCGCCTCCTCCCCGCGCGATTTCAGGAGCCTGAAAAAGTTCTCAAAGATTTTTTCTCTTCCTGCGATAAAAGCCGGGGCCGGTGCGTTAACTGGATGAAAGGGCAAAACGCCAAAACCGACCAAACGGCGCAAACGTGCCCCATTTCGGAAAGGAAGGATTCTTATGAAGCATTTTCGCGCTCCCATCGTAGGTCTGCTGCTGACCGGCGTTCTGCTGGGCGCGGCGGGCGCCGCCACCGTCCAGCATATCACCGCCGACCTGCGTCCCGACATCACCGTCCAGGTGGACGGAGAGAAGCAGACCCTGCTGGACAAAAACGGCGACGTCGTCTACCCCATCACCTACGACGGCACCACCTATCTTCCCATCCGGGCCCTGGGCAACGCCATGGACCTGGAGGTGGAGTGGAACAGCAAGACTCAGACCGTCAGCCTCTACACCAAGACCGACACCAAGCCGGAGGACCTGACCCTGGAGAAACTCACCGAGCGCACGGAAGAGGCCGAGGACACCGTGGCCGAATTGAAGGCCGCCTCCACCTACGCCGGACGGAAGGACCAGTACGATCTGCACAGCGAGACCATCGACAACATCCGGGACGACCTGCACACCTACGCCCAACGGGTCAACGCCCAGCACATGGACGGCAAGCTGGAGACCGACGAATTCAACGTTCTGACCACCCGCATTGACAAGCTGGATAACCGGCTGAAGGACGCCCTGGATCTGCTGCGCAGCAAGACCATCGGCGACGAGACCGGCAAGCTGACCGTGGAGGAGACCCACGCCAGGGCCATCGACGAGCTGACCGAGCGGGTGAAGGCTGTAGAGGCCGAGATCAAGGATCTGAAGCCCGCCGAAACCGACAGCGGCCGGCTGAAGCAGTACAAGGATATGGCGGTGGATCTGAGCCTGCTGTCCAAGGACATCAGCGCCGAGTATAAGAGCCTGAACGCCCACCTGCGGGATGAGAGCCTGACCAACCGGCAGTACAACGCCCTCAACGGCCGTATCAACGCGCTGGACGTCCGGATGAAGGATGCCTGGGACGACCTGGCCGACAAGACCGTGGACTACGACGGTAAGGATGACGATACCTCCAAGCCGGAGGGCTCCGGCGCCTACGACAGCTATGTGAAGCAGATCGAGGCCCTGGACGCCAAGGCGGACCAGCGCCAGAAGGACGTGGAGAACTACAAGCCCGCCAAGGGAGAGCACAACAACAAGCAGGCATGGAGGGCCATCGAGCGGAAGCTAGACGCTCTGGACGACGAGATCGACGCCCTGGAGGATGCCATTGAACGGGACTATAAGGCCGGCAAGCTGACCGGCAGCGAGTACCGGGACCTGAACAAGCAGCTCGACAAGGTGGACGACCGGGTGGATGATCTGGACGACTGGTATGATGACGACTGGGATGACGATGACCATCACGACCACGACGACGATGATGACGACGATTGGGACGACTGAGTGGGAGTGGAAACTGCAGTAAAACGGGAGGCGCGTCAAAATTGACGCGCCTCCCGTTTCTCATGCCTATAAGGAGAAGTCCTCGTCCTTGAGCCGGGAAAAGTCCGGGGCCGCCGGACGGGGCGGCACCCGCTTGAGCGGGTCGTATTGGAAGCCGCGGCAGTGGTACCCGGCGGGCACTACCCCCTTTTTGATGCACATGACGGTCTCGTCATCCAGTCTGGCGCTCCGGGAACAGTAGGAGCATCTGGGGTCCATCTTTTTTTCGAACAACATGTGCCGCGCCTCCAGCCTTTCCTTTGCTGTCTACCATCATAGCACAGCTTTCCGCCTTTTTCTACTGGTTTTTCGCACCGCGGCCAGGGCGGCGGTGAAGAACAGCAGCCACAGCACCCAGGCGCATACGGTGGAGATGGTAAGGGCGGTGGAGAAGTCTAAGGCGGAGAGGCTCTCCACCTGGTCGGCCAGGTAGGAGGACACGGGGGCTTCCAGGGGAAACAGGCGGGCGAGCAGCCCCACAAACAGGGCGGACAGGCCGCCGTGGAGCATTTTTCCCAGGATATAGGTCCGCGCCGACAGACCGCTGCCGCCCAGGAAGGACAGAACCTGGCAGTGAACGGACAGCCCCGCCCATCCCAGCATAAAGGCGGCCATAGACATGCGTCCCGCCATGTCCCCCTCTCCGGACAGGGTCCAGACGCCGGAGGAAATTTCGAAAAAGCCGGTGAGCAGCCGCTCCGCCCAGGCCCGGGAAAACCCCAGCGGTCCCAGCAGCCGCCCCAGGAGCCCGGCCAGCCCCGGCAGCACGCCGGAGAGAAAAAACAGCCTGATGACCACGGTGAAGAACACGACAAAGGCGCAGATATTCAGGGTGGAGAGGAAGGAGTCCCGGATGGCCCCGGTGAAGGCGGCGGTGAAGCGCGCGGCCTCAAAGCGGGGCCCGACCCGGCGGGGCTCGCCCCGGCGTTTGCCCGCCTTGTAAAAGCGAAATACCAGTCCCACGCACACCGAGGCCGCGGCATGGGCCAAGTAGAGCAGCACGCCCACCTTGCTGCTGGCAAAGACCCCAGCCCCCACCACGCCCAGAATAAAGGCGGGGCCGGAATTGTTGCAGAAGGCGAGCAGCCGCTCGGCCTCGGTCTTGGTGCACATGCCCTTCTGGTAGAGCTGTAAAGCGGTTCGGGCCCCCACCGGGTATCCCCCCACAAAGCCCAGGGCCAGGGCGGGGGCGCAGGCCCCCGGCACGTTGAACAGCGGGCGCATGATCCCCTCCAGCGCCCGGCCCAGATGCCCGGCCAGCCCCAGGTCCACCACCAGGGCAGAGAGGACGAAGAAGGGAAACAGGGAGGGGATGATGACGTTGTAGCACAGGGTCAGCCCGTCCCGGGCCGCCGCCATGGAGTCCTTGGGCCAGAACATGAGGGCCAGGGTGGCCAGCAGCAGGGCCAGCCCCAGGCAGAAATCCCGCACGCCCTGACGGGAGAGCAGCTTGGACATACACGCGTCACCTCCATAATGGAAAGGGTATGCGCCGGCGGGGATGTCCTATGCACGGTGGCGGGCTTGTGGTATAATCACGGCAGAGCGTTAGGATGCGGGCCCAGGGGAAACCTGACCGAGCCGGGGTGGGCTCGGCGGCCCCTGCCCGTCTACGACCGCTCCCGGGTGAAGGGCGGCCCCGCCCGGCGCAAGGAGTGGGACTACTATCTGGTCATGGGGGATGGCTTCGCCCTGGCCCTGACCATCGCGGACAGCTCCTGCCTGGGCGTGGCTTCCATCTCCCTGCTGGACTTTCAGGAGGGCGGGCAGGTGACCCGAAGCCCTGTGCGGCTGCTGCCCATGGGCGCCACCGGCCTGCCCGGGACCTCCCAGAGGGGGAATGCGGCGGTGTCCGGCCGGGGCTATGCCCTGCTGTTCCACAACGACGGGCAGAACCGTACACTCACCGCCCACATGGAGCGGTTCCGGGAGGACCAGACCCTGGACGCCCATGTGATCCTCACCGAAGCGCCGCCGGAGTCCATGGTCATCTGCACTCCCTTCGGCAAGCCGGGGCACTTTCATTACAACCAGAAGATCAACGGCCTGCGGGCCCAGGGGACGGTGCGTCTGGGGGAGCAGGTGCGGCGCTTCGAGCCGGAGACCGCCTTCGGCACCCTGGACTGGGGCCGGGGGGTGTGGACCTGGCACAATACCTGGTACTGGGCCTCGGCCTCGGGCCGGCTGGACGGCGTGCCCTTTGGCTTCAACCTGGGCTGCGGCTTCGGAGACACCTCGGCAGCCACGGAGAACGCGGTCTTTTATGACGGAAGGGTCCATAAGCTGTCTGACGTGGCGTTCCGCCTGCCCTGGGACCGGATGGCCCCCTGGACCTTTACGGGAGAACGGTGCGCCCTCTCCATGACCCCGGTGCTGGACCGCTCGGCCTGTGCGGGCGCGGGGCCGCTCCGGTCGGAGCAGCATCAGATCTTCGGCCGGTTCAACGGCACCGTGGTGCTGGACGACGGTACGCCCCTCCGGGTGAGGGACCTGATGGGCTCTGCGGAAAAGGTGGAGAATCGGTGGTAGAGACACAACGGACGGTGGACACGCCTCAAGGGCCCATCACCTATACTCTGACGGTGAAGTCGGTGAAGAATATGAACCTGCGCCTGGAGGGCGACGGGACGGTGCGGGTGTCGGTAAACCGCCGGGTGCCCTATGCGGCGGCGGACGCCTTCGTGCGCAGCCGGGCGGCCTGGATCGGCCGGGGGCGGGAGCGGCTCGCCCAGAGAGGGGCGCCCATCCCGCCTCCGGACCGGGAGGAGGCCTTGCAGAGCTTGACCCGGGCTCTGGACCGGGTGCTGCCTCTGGTGGAGCCTCTGGGGGTGACGCGCCCTGCCCTCCAGGCGCGGTATATGACCAGCCGGTGGGGGAGCTGTCACTGGACCCGGGGAAAGATCGTACTCAACACCGCCCTGGCCGCCCTGCCGGAGGAGCTGATGGACTATGTGACCCTCCATGAGCTGGTCCACTTCCTCCACCCCAACCACGGCCCGGGGTTTTACGCCGTGATGGACCGGCTGATGCCGGACTGGAAGGAAAAGCGGGCGCGGCTGAAGGGCTGCGCACTGCAAAAGCCCTAGGAAAAAAGAAGAGGGGCCGGTCTCTTTTGCCGCTGGACAGGCAAGGAGACCGGCCCTTTTGCATACACATCACCAGACAGGAGGACTCGCTATGGAGAAAAAACCGCGCAAAGAGAGTATTTTGGAAAAGACGGCGGAGGTGTTCGACCTGCCCGGCGACGTGGTGGCGGGCCTGCCCCGGGTGGAGCTGCTGGGAGACCGGCAGCTCCGCATGGAAAATCACAGGGGCATCCTGGCCTACGGCAGCGATGAGATTCACATCAGCGGCGGCAAGCTCATCGTCAAGGTCCGGGGGACCAATCTGGAGCTGCGGGCCATGAACGCGGTGGAGCTGCTGATCACCGGGGACATCACCGGGGTCGATTTGGCATAGGAGGGCGGCCATGCAGAAGATCATCAACTTTTTCCGGGGCAGCGTCCTCTACACCGTGACGGGGGCTTTCCCCGAGCGGTTCCTCAACCTGTGCGCCCAAAACGCGGTGCCCTTCTGGGGCCTGGAGTGGCTGGACGACCACACGCTGCGGCTGTGCTTCGCCCGAAAGGACGCCAAAAAGGCCCGGACCCTGGCGGAGAAGGTAATGTGCGAGGCCAAGGCCGCCCGCCGGGTTGGAGTTCCCTTTTTCCTGGCCAAATTCCGCAGGCGGTACGCCTTCCTGGCCGGGCTGGCTCTGGCGGTGGCGGCGGTGTGCGTGCTGTCCCGGTTCATCCTGACCATCGAGGTCACCGGCAACCGCGCCGTGTCCACCGCCGTCATCCTCTCCGAGCTCAACCGCCAGGGGGTGCGGGTGGGCGCCTACGGCCCGTCCATCGATGAAAAGGTGGTCAGCCAGGAGGCCCTCCTCCGCATTCCCGCGCTGAGCTGGATGGCGGTCAATCTCCACGGCACCCGGGCGGAGGTCATCGTCCGGGAAAAGGTGCCCAAGCCGGACATCGTGGACCGCACGGTGCCCTCCCACGTGGTGTCGGCGGCCACCGGCATCATCACCCATATGGAGGTGCTGGAGGGTCAGCCCCTGTTTCAGGAGGGGGACACGGTGCTGGCCGGGGAGATCCTCATCTCCGGCGTCATCGACGTCCCCGAGCCCCAGTACGCCGATACCGATCTGGGCACCCGCATCACCCACGCCATGGGCAACGTGTGGGCCCGCACCTGGCGGACCCTGGAGGCACGAATCCCCCTGGAGGCCCAGGTGAAGCGCTACACCGGGGAGGAGGTCACCCGCTATTCGCTGGGCATTCTGGACCGGCGGCTCAATTTTTATGGAAATAGTGGCATTTCCCTGGACAAGTATGATAAAATAACCTCATCCCATAGTCTGACCCTTCCCGGCGGCCGGGTGATGCCCCTGGTCCTCCGGGTCGAGCGCTATCGGGGCTATGCCACCGAGCCGGTGGCTCTGGACGCCGAGGCCGCCCGCACTCTGCTGGAGGAGCGGCTCCTGGAGCGGCTGGACGGGCTGGTGGGCGAGGACGGCGAGGTCCTGCGCACGGACTTTACCGTCCGGGAGGAAAACGGCATCCTGGTCGTCACGCTGCTGGCGGAGTGTCGGGAGCAGATCGGCCGGGTAGTGGAATTCGAGGGCCAGGTAGGGCACATCCTGCCTGGCGCGGGCACATAGGACAAGGGGGCGGCACGGCCGCCATTCAATAAGGAGCGAGGCTTTTTGACAGAACAGACCATCAGTATCGAGCGCATGGAGGAGGCCGTCAACCTGTTCGGCTCCTTCGACGAGAACATCCGCATCATCGAGCGGGAGCTCTCCGTGGCGGTGGTGAGCCGGGACGGGGAGCTGAAGGTCTCCGGCGAGGGGGAGGACGTGCTGGCCGCCGTCCAGGCCATCAACGGCCTGCTGACCTACTCCTCCCGGGGGGAGCAGATCAACGAGCAGAACGTCCGCTATATCCTCCAGCTCGTCCGCTCGGGCAACGCCGACAAGATCGGTGAGCTGGCGGGGGACGCGCTGTGCGTCACCGCCAAGGGCAAGCCCATCAAGGCCAAGACCATCGGGCAGAAGCGGTACGTAGAGGCCATCCGGAAAAACACCGTCACCCTGGGCATCGGTCCTGCGGGCACCGGCAAGACCTATCTGGCGGTGGCGGCGGCGGTGGCGGCCTTCCGCGGCGGGCAGGTCAACCGCATCATTCTCACCCGCCCGGCGGTGGAGGCGGGGGAGCGGCTGGGCTTTCTGCCCGGCGACCTCCAGTCCAAGGTGGACCCCTATCTGCGGCCGCTGTACGACGCCCTGTTCGACATGCTGGGCACCGAAAACTACGCCAAATACCTGGAGCGGGGCAACATCGAGGTGGCCCCTCTGGCCTACATGCGCGGCCGGACCCTGGACGACTCCTTTATCATCCTGGATGAGGCCCAGAACACCTCCCGGGAGCAGATGAAGATGTTCCTCACCCGGCTGGGCTTCGGCTCCAAGATCGTCATCACCGGCGACGTGACCCAGATCGACCTGCCCGCCGACAAGGTCTCCGGCCTAAAGGAGGCCATGCGGGTGCTCAACGGAGTGGAGGACATCGCCATCTGCCGCCTGAATGAGGCCGATGTAGTCCGGCACGTCATCGTGCAGCGGATCATCAAGGCCTATGAGGACGACGAGAACCGGCGCAGGATGCCGAAAAAGAAATAAGGCGGGACGGATATGCGCAAACTGTTTGTGGGACTGCTGTTCCTGTTCATCGACTATAACATCGGAAGCGTCAGCGTGACGCCGGGCTTCGTGGGCTATCTGCTCTTCTGGGCCGGCATGGGGGAGGTGGAGTGCCCCACCTTTACCCGGGTGCGGCCCCTGACCCTGGCTATGGCCGGGGCCTCGGCCCTGATATGGGTGCGGAGCTTTTTCACCGGGGCGTTTGACGTCGTCGGTCTGCTGCTGATGGTGGTCACCCTGATGCTGCAGTTGGCGGCTACCCGCTGGCTGGTCCAGGGCCTGTCGGAGCTCCAGGCGAGCCACGGCGCGGACCTGAAGGCCCGGAACCTGCTGACCGGCTGGAACATTATGGCCATTGGCAGCGTGTGCGTCTGCGTGTTCCGCATGGTGGCCTACTCCTTTGCCCAGGCGGCCCTGCTGCTCTATTTCGGCGGGGCGGTGTACTATGCGGTGCTGTTTTACCAGGCCGGGCGGGCCTATCAGAGGGTAAGGACGTGAGAGATATGGAACATGAGATTCTCATCGAGTCTGAGCTGGAGCGGGACGAGCTCTGGGCCGGACTGCTGCGGGAGACCATCTCCGCCGCCCTGGCGGCGGAGGGCGTGGCGGTGCCCTGTGAGGTGGATGTGCTCCTTACCGACGACGAGGGCATCCACCAGATCAATCTGGAGCAGCGGGGGGTGGACGCCCCCACCGACGTGCTGAGCTTCCCCATGTTCGAGTTCACCCCGGGGCAGCCCCCGGCGGAGGGGGCCGAAATCGACCCGGAGACCGGGCTGCTCCCGCTGGGGGATATGGTGGTCTCCATGGAGCGGGCCAGAGCTCAGGGGGAGGAATACGGCCACGGCACCAAACGGGAGCTGGCTTATCTGGCCGTCCACTCGGTGCTCCACCTGCTGGGCTACGACCACATGGACGACGGCCCGCAGAAAGCCCGGATGCGGGCGCGGGAGGAAGCCATCCTGAACCAGTTAGGCATTACGAGAGAATAGAGGATAAATTATGAACATCAAGAGATCCGGCATGATCACCATCGTGGGGCGGCCCAACGTGGGAAAGTCCACCCTGACCAACGCCCTGGTGGGGGAGAAGATTGCCATCGTCACCAATAAGCCCCAGACCACCCGCAACCGCATCTGCGCCGTCCTCAACCGGGGGGACAGCCAGTTCGTGTTCATCGACACCCCCGGCCTCCACAAGGCCCGGACCAAGCTGGGCGACTACATGGTGGGAGTGGTGAAGCAGAGCGTGGCCGACGTGGACGCGGTGATGCTTCTGGTGGAGCCCATCGCCAACGTGGGCGGGCCGGAGGAGGAGCTCATCGGCCGCATCCGGGCGCTGGGGGTCCCCGCCGTGCTGGTCATCAATAAGATTGACACCGTGAAAAAGGAGGACCTGCTGGCCGTCATGCGGGCCTATCAGGCCGCCCATGATTTTCAGGCCATCGTGCCTATCTCCGCCAAAAACGGGGAGGGGGTGGAGGACCTGCTCACCGTGCTGGCCGGTTTTTTGCCGGAGGGGCCGCAGCTCTTCCCCGAGGGCATGGTTACCGACCAGCCCGAGCGCCAGGTCATGGCGGAGATTTTGCGGGAGAAGCTGCTGCTCTGCCTGGATCAGGAGATCCCTCATGGCACCGCCGTGGAGATCACCCGATTTTCCGAGCGGGACAACGAAATCATCGACGTGGACGCCACCATCTACTGCGAAAAGACCAGCCACAAGGGCATTATCATCGGCAAAAACGGCGCCATGCTGAAGAAGATCTCCTCCCTGGCCCGGCAGGACATGGAGGCCTTTATGGGGGCCAGGGTCTATCTGGAGACCTGGGTAAAGGTCAAAGAAAACTGGCGGGATAATTTGAATTTTATCCACAATGTGGGCTATCGGGACGATTAAATTTTACCGCTCATAATCCATCCGCGGACAGGCACCCTAAGAACAAAGGGGGCCAGAGCCATGGATGCTGAGACCATGTGGGATCTGTTTCTGAAGACCGGCTTGCCGGAGGCATATACCCTCTGCCGCTTCCTGTGGGAGGCGGAGGAACAGACGGCGCGGGAGGAGCATTCGGCGTAAGCCGGACTGCCCGGCCCCGCGGCCGTACATAGCGGGCAGGTGGAACCATGCACATTACGACACAGGGCCTGGTCCTGCGGGAGACCAGCTATAAAGAGGCCGACAAGATCCTGACCGTCCTCACCCGGGAGGGCGGCAAGCGGACGGTAAAGGCCCGGGGGTGCCGCCGGAAGAAC